>NHBP01000033.1 GCA_002168195.1 Planctomycetaceae bacterium TMED10 | reverse complement strand
CAAGCAAGGCAGATTTTAAGACCGAACTAGAAATTCTCGAATCTCTCTGGAACATTGACTTTAAATTGGGCATGCAGGAGACGAGTGAGGATAGCAATCGCGTACGCTTTGGCACGGTAGCCCGCTATAAAAAGCCTGGACAATCGCTGAAAGTCGATATGGATTTCGAACGTNATCAGGGTGAAGCCGCTCAGGTCGTTAATCAGCTTCGCCTCGGCACGCTGGCTTTTTTGCGATGGAAGGGCAAAGAACTCGAGGTCGACTTGNAGTACGAACGTCGGCAAGATGAGCAAGAGAATGTCACGAATCGAGTTTTACTTGACGGGACGCACGAATGGTTTTTTAATTCCACGCGTTGGAGTCACTATTTGGGTGGAAAAATCGAATACGATCAGATGCAAACATTTGATAGTCGTTTCGAAACAAACACGGGGTTTGCCTATTCGTTGCTGAAAAATCGCTTTAGCCATGTTAAACTTAAAGCAGGTGCGACGGTGTCACGTGAAATCGGTGTCGAACGGGAAGATGTTGGATTCGCCCCTGATTCCCTGTACGGGGTTTCTGTGAATCAGCAGGTGACCACCGCACATAAAATATCGACTTCCGTCGATTANGTTCCTCAGTGGAGTGACCTNCGGGAGTACGAAGTCAAGTCGGAGGCAAACCTGAAAGTTNTTCTTGACGAAGAACTCGATTTGCAGTTNCAGGTGGGCGCNCGAAACCGCTATGANAGCAGTATGCCCATTGAGTCTATCGAAGAAGGCACCGAATACACNACATCGCTNATGCTCGTGTANTGATGCCTTCTTTTGCCTTCATACCCCTGGCGCGATTTAGGGATCACGGAGTAGTTCTTCGTCAATCTGTCGAAGCACTGCAGCGGCAATATCATCTGCACCTCGNGTGCTATTCGATCCGTGCCAGCGATCAATGTTCTCGATCTCGGGCATCACGGCAAGAATTTCATTGCGAAGATTCTCCAGTAAATTGGCNGTGCGTTCCGGNTGNGGTTTATCGAGAATGGTAACAATTGTTTTCATCATCCGTAGTAATCGGGCTCGGACGTTCACCGGTGATGAGAGTTTNTCCCCNGGTTCGACCAGGATCTCTGCTGCCGGAACACGNAGCGCTTGTTGCCATCGATAGAGGGCNGTNAACGATAGATCGCATGTTGGGTCTTCCTGTGCGCGGACTTCACGCATCGGNACGTGCATCTTTCGCGANAGCGCGCGAAGCGTNACGTCCTGTTGGGCTCTTATTTCTCTTAANCGATGAAGCGGTTGTANCCCGCTTCTTTTTTCACCCGGTTCGACCCGCGTTTTCAATCCCTTGCTTTGCGGTATAGTTCCCATCGCTCGCCTCCTCCTGTTACCGATCTCATTTAAACCGAACGGATTCGTCCGACTGGACTTTGGCGGCTATAGATACGACCGCACACCCAAAGGATTGCCATCTGGTCTGCCTTTTGGACAGCTCAATTTCGATTTTTTCGTGCTCAATCGGCCAGGAAATTCCCCTCGAGATGGGGGGGGTAAATGCAGGAAGCATTTAGCTATCGCGCGTTTTTATCCTTAAAGTCTGCAGGCAAAAAAGCGGATTTTAATTCTGTTTTTTCCGGTTGCTGGAGTTCTGGAACCGGATTCAGCGACTGGGAGGATGACCAGTCAAGACCNAGAGCCACGAGTACGACAGTGAGCATGACGCAACCGATCACCATCTTGGCAGCGGTTCCGGCCAACCGGGCCCAAAAGGCNGCCTGTCCNACNTGCAGGCTGTCNTCGACACTTCGCCCGCTCCATTGCTCACCCAGAAAGGCTCCACCGAGGGCACCGNCACNGGAAAGCAGCAAAGCCCCGATAAGGCTCCCGATGATGGGCATCAGTCCGGTGCCGAGAACGGCACCGGCAATTGCNCCGNCAATTGCACCCACGAAAGAGAGCAGGGCACTGCGTTTTGTGCCACCGTGTTTGCGGACCCCATGCGCACTTGCCAGCGTCTCGATGGCTTCCCCCGCAATCGCCAGGACAAGGAGAATCGCAAGTACAATCCACCAAAGCGACTCGGCAGCTGCCTCAGGAACGGCCAGGGCGTAGATCGCTGTTGCAATAAGCATTAACCAATTACCGGGTAAGCCCAGTAAACCGATGAGCCAGAAGAAAAAAACGCTCACGATCAGTAATACCGTCCAGAGGATGGTCATGAGATTATCCTGATTGACGAAGATATAGAAAATATGTTTGTAATTGAATATTAGGNATTTGATTTAGCTTTTTGTTGTGCCATCTCTTTTTTTAGCAACGCAAGCTGCTTCGCTTCGTCTAATTGACGATAGTGATTGTCGAGTGGATAGCATCCCGAGACAATCCCACTGCGCGGTGCCGTGGTGCAGTCACTAAAAGTGCGACAGATCTTTTTCCGTTTTGTAATTCCTTCGCGTAGCGTATCGCAGGGCATGTCAGGATAAGAAAGCACCATCCGGCCGAGACCTACCGCATCAATCCACCCTTGACGAATGACCGCCTGAGCAACTTGCGGGAGATACTCTTGCAGNTAGGAATAGCCGGANCCGACCATCGGTANNTCGGGACANGCCTCTTTGCAAATTCGNGCGATTTCAATCTGGCGGGCNACGCCACAAAGGGGATCTTCTGGAGGGAGATAACCGTCGCTGGGAGGGATCATCGCCGGCCGTTGTAAATGGGGGCAGTAATAAGGGCTACCGCAACTGACATTGATGGTGTGAATGCCGAGATCACGGAGTGCATGGAGTAGCTGAATCGTTTCACTCGTATCCGGTTCGACCGGGTTGGTCGCAGAAATACCAAAACCGTAACGGTAGGGAAGCAGGTCGGTGAACGCTGCGGGTTGGCCTATCCCCTCAGGTCCGCGGGCGTAGGGTACGCTGTCAAAGGCACTGATTCGCACACCAATCATTAGATGCGGAGCATCGCGACGGATGCCGCGAATAATTTCTGCGAGCATGCGGAAGCGACCCGAGAAATCGCCNCCGTACGGTCCCGGTCGCGTGTGGCCACCGAGTAACTCATGTAACAAGTATCCGTGGCACGCCTTCACGTCCACAAAGCGAAAACCGGCCTCGGCCGCCAAAGCCGCCGACTGCACAAATTGTTCGATCAGGGATTCCAGTTCGTTATCGGTTAACAGATGTTTTGTATCATTTGCGGAGATGCCGAACTTTGGATCGAGTAAGGGGTGGTGGTACGCAATGCGGGGGGCAGGCCCTTTGTCGGTGGGCCGCGCAAAACGTCCTGAATGTGTCAATTGCAGTCCGACCAAGAGGTCATCAATCGTCCCGAATTTTTCCAGGTGCGCTTTTTCGACAGTTTCTCGAAGTTTGAAAAGTCCATCGCGGTTTTCCGTCGTCGCCAACGTTTGNCGGGGATTTGCGCGTCCTTCGGGGACAACGGCAGCAGCCTCACCGCCCCAGATCCATTTTGCGCCACTCTCTCCAAATCGATGCCACCGCCTGAGTGTCAATGGACTCGGGCGGCCATCGGGAGTGGCGTCCCATCCTTCCATCGGATGAATGCACCAGCGGTTTCCGACTTCAAAACTTCCGACACTGAGTTTCTCGTCTAAAGGACTACCGGTTGCGGCGGTAAGGATTGCATCGTCGATTGGCAGGTTGAGGCCCAGTGTGGTCAGCCGCTCGCGGAATGCAGTGACGTCTTTCAGCTGCGCAATTTTTACGATTTTTTTCATCGATTTCTCAAGCGTGCTGCGGACGACTCTTTCGCCGTTATCTTAGGGTTTAGCACCCACTGGTCGCAGGGGGCTTTCCTTGAGGCGGAACTTACGAACACCGGCGGTAGCAAAATGGATTGTTGCGGTCCGTGTCGAGGCAGGGCCGCTCAGGGCGGCCACTTTACCGAGTCCATACTTGGGATGGGTGACCCGCATCCCGACTCGAAACTGATTGACATCGCAGGCCGGGTGGGTCGCAGGAACATCGGTCTCTTGTCGCTCCATCATCTCCGCTGCGGTGCCAATGGTTTGGTCCGCTGATGCAATATTGGCGGTTTGTCCACCGCTCGGCGATTGGGTCGGTGTCCCCGGAATTTCTATCGGATCTTCAGCGACTGCCTCCCATGCGTCTTCCGGATATTCTGCCTCAAATGTCTCTCCACCTAAGGCAAGCGACTCCCGTTGGACCATTTCCTCACTGGGAAGTTGCAGGAGAAATTGGCTGGGGATGGTGATCATTCGTTGTCCGCGGAAATCGCGTCGGCGGGCCAGGCTCAGTCGCAACTCTTGCTCGGCGCGCGTGATGCCCACAAAAAGCAACCGTCTTTCTTCTTCCACTGCATCGGGGTCCGTTCGGGTCCGTTCATGCGGCAGCAGGCCTTCCTCGGTTGCGACCAGAAACACGACAGGGAATTCGAGGCCTTTGGCCGCATGTAGCGTCATGAGTGTCACTCGATCGATATCTTCGTCCCAATCGTCGGTATCGCCGACCAGTGCAATTTCCTCCAGAAATTGATCCAAGGCACCTCCTTCGGGGTGTTGTTGATCGAATTGCCGTGCCAGCGTCAACAGTTCCTCGATGTTCGCCAGACGCTGTTGGTCCTCTTCAAATTCAGAATCGGCTAAGCTTTCGTGGTATCCCGAGAGGCTCATGACCAGTCCCATCAGTTCTTCGAGCGAACCGGTTGCCTCTTGCACAAGTCGATCATAAATTGCGACAAAGCGTGCAACGCGGGTCGCCGTTGCCTTCGCAATCGATTCGATTAATCCTGCTTGCCGCGCACTTTCCAACAGCGGCAGGCCGTGCTCTTTGGCGTGACTTGTGACCAAGGTTAAGGTCTTCTTGCCGATGCCTCGACGCGGGGTATTGATGATTCGTAGCAGTGCCACATCATCTCGGGGGTTACTGATCAACTGTAAATAGGCAATGACATCTTTGACTTCCTTGCGTTGAAAGAATTCAAGCCCCTTGATTAATTGATAGGGGATTCCTTGTTCACGTAATGCAAATTCGATTGATCTTGAAAGTGCGTTAATGCGATAGAAAATGGCAAAGTCACTNGCTTTNTGCTGNCCCGTTTTGATTTCAGCGGCAATCGACGCAGCGATGCTGTCCGCNTCATCGCGACCATCGGCNTAGTGGGTTAATTCGACNGGACTCCCTTCGNCATTTTNGGTNAATAATTTTTTGTGCTTACGAAGTTGATTGTGTTGGATCAAGTGATCTGCCGTGCGCAGGATCGCTTTGGTACTGCGATAATTCTGTTCTAGTCGCACGACACGTACATCCGGAAAGTCTTCCTCAAAGCGTAGAATGTTGCCGACATTGGCGCCTCTCCAGCCGAAAATCGACTGGTCCGGGTCGCCGGTGGCGGCCAGGTTCCGATANTCGTGACACAATGCGCGGAGAATGGTGTATTGCGCCATGTTGGTATCTTGGTATTCGTCAACCAATAAATACCGGAATTGCTCATCCAACTGCGCGCGGACTTCCGGATGTTCGACNAANAGCGTGGCANTATGCAGCAAAATGTCATCAAAATCGACCGCTGCCGCCGTGAGAAGTTGCTGTTGGTAGAGTGGGTAGACCTCCGCCACAGCCGTTGCCAATGGCATCCCATGAGGTGANCGATACGCTTCGGAACGTATCAAGTCATTCTTTGCCCGACTAATCTCCGCGGCAATCTGGCGGGGGCTGAACGTATTGTTGGAAATACCCTGTCGNTCAAGGACGTGCCGCAGCATACGCAGGCTGTCATCGNTGTCGTAGATCGTGAAGCTTTCAGAAAGTCCAAGCAGGGGNGCATGTTCGCGAAGNATGCGTACACAAAATCGGTGAAATGTGCAGAGTTGCAGTCCATCCACNGANGGCAGTANTGCCGTGGCGCGGTCGCGCATTTCGTCGGCCGCTTTNTTGGTGAATGTCAACGCNACGATCTGACGGGGCGATATGCCCTGGGCAACCAAATGGGCGATACGATGCGTCACAACGCGGGTTTTTCCACTTCCTGGACCGGCAAGAATCAATAGCGGNCCGTCGATATGTTCGACNGCTGACCGCTGTGCAGGGGTGAGTTCGGCGTGAGGATCGCTCTGCATGCTAGCACTTANTNGGANGTGATANNAAAAAGTTTTTTTATATGTGAATACGCCAAGCNGTTCGNAAAAAAATATTTCTTGCCATTTCGNCACATCNNATTAGTGAATTTCTGTGTTATAAGGGACGCTTCCGCAAAGGAGCGGATCTATTTACTAACAGGAATCTTTATTGGGAGGGAACCCATGACACGCATCCCGCTTCCCGCTGGTGGTAACAAGGCTGAAAATCTNAGTGATCGTTTAGAAATGAGTACTGCGGAAATNGGTCTTTCGGTCCGCACGACAAATTGTCTCGAAGAACGCGGTATTTTTNCNGTCAATGATTTNTTGAATTGNTCCCCTGAAGATTTGCTTGANATATCAAACTTCGGCGAAAAAACTTTAGAAGAAGTNTACTCCGCGCTGGAGACCATTGGATTTTACCGTAGAAGTCCCGAGGTGGTCGATACTCCCTAGCGGCAAAGATTGACGGTTGCTTGTTTTCGCCGAACCGGATCGTGTTGACGGTTTGCGCTATGTTCCTGCTTTTTCTGCAGATTTGGACTCGTGCGCTATCTCTGCCCCGACTCCGTAGCAGTAGACATGGTTTTGGTCCCGAATAAAAAGACGGCCTGCTGAGAGAGCGGGTAACGCTCGGATCGTACCGTTGACAAGTTGTGCCTCGGCTTGGGGTGTGAACTTCTCTGAATTGGGAGCAGCGAGAANCAATTTTCCATCGGCTCGGACAATGAGTAGGTGTGGGTCTGCCAAAATCACAGCCGCGACGCCAAAATCGGCAAGTTCCCACATCACTTTTCCAGTCCGCAGGTGAATGCACCGGAGCGATGCGGTTCCCACATCCGCGCGCCCATCGGTCCCGTAAAGGTAACCTTGATGGAGTACNGGTGTGTTGTATTGACTTGCAAATCCTCGATCATCTGCCCAAACCTTTTGTG
The DNA here is from genome assembly GCA_002168195.1 of Planctomycetaceae bacterium TMED10. Taxonomy (GTDB): domain Bacteria; phylum Planctomycetota; class Planctomycetia; order Pirellulales; family UBA7805; genus UBA7805. The sequence goes on along the minus strand of NHBP01000033.1, from coordinate 9,715 downwards.
CGTTGTCGGCTTGGGCGTTTTCAGCGCCCATGCGTGTTAATCGACTCCCGACTCCGTAGCTTGCGGTCGTAAAGAGCAGGTCGTTGACGGTGACAGGTGACGCCGCATTGACGGTCGGTCCACGACGACCAAACGGAAAACGAAATCGCACGTGTCCGTCCAGCGGGTCCATAGAAATGGTGTTATANCGAGTAACAAAAATAACGTGTCGCTCTCCGGCAACTGTGCAGGCAATCGGAGCACTATAGCTGGCNCCCTCGTCGGTGGCCTGCCAGACATTTTTTCCACTTTCACAATCGACGGCAACAATCCCCGCTTTCGGTTTACCGCCAACATTAACAAGTAATCGGTCTCGCTCGAGGATAGGGGAAGAACCGGCGCCAAAATAACCATAGTCAATGGTTCCGCCGCGGTTCCGATATTCACGATACAGTTCACGGTTCCACAGCAGGCGACCCGTTTTCAAATCAACTGCGACCAGATCACCACCTCCGCCAAAGGCAAATATTTTATTTCTGTCGATAATNGGAACGCAAAGCGGACCATCCTCGGCAGGAAAAATAGACGGTGNAAAGTGCGCGGCAAACCCTGATTTCCACAGGCTACGACCATCTGCAACGTGCACTGCCTCAAGCACTTCCTCGTCTTTGCCTGCCCGATCATCGCGATAGAAAAGAATCGCCTGCTCTTGGCGGACCGCGACTCCGGCATATCCACGGCCAACGTTTCGCTTCCAGAGAAGTGGTGGCCCCTCGNNGGGCCACGTCGTTGCGAGTGTTTCATCGGTTGCCACGCCATTACGGGAGGGGCCGAGAATTTGAGGCCAATCTCCTGCTATCCCTGGTGTGCACGTCGCGACCAGAGCGAGCATAAGCGTCCAGGCGAAAAGGCGAATCTGTCGAAATTGCATGACCATCGATTCGAGGCTGGTTTGGAGACGAAACGGATAATGATTGAAATGGTGTGACTGGAGATTGGCATTAGAACAGCACCCCTCGGNCCACTCAAGTCATGNAGTGTTGTCGTTGTCAGGCAGTCGGCCCCTTTTTCGGGGGCAATACTCTGGGCGGCGCAGGTCGTTATAATGCGCGGCGCAACGTCCCGGTTCTGCTGCAAGGTTTCACCTGTGCGATCTCCTTTCTCGCTTCATCGCAAACGAACGCGCCTCCGTTTTCATCGCAAGAAACGGGGGTCTCGCCTTAGTGGATCTCATTCGCTGGCGAGTGCGGGCGAGTTCTTTCTTTTTACGGCTTGCTTGGCGGTCGGTGCNGTGGCCATGAGTCTGATCGTGTACTGGTTTGTGTTGCCTCAGTGGCGGGTGAATCGCTATTTCGTCCGTACCNCCTGTCAAGTGATTCGACATCCCGGAATGAAGAAGAGCACCGAGGAAGATGTTTCGCTGTGGCAGCCAACAATTACGTATCGCTATAGGGCAAATGGGAGTACGTATATCGGTCATAATTACGATCTCTTCGACAGTCGTTACCCGAGTCGCAAGAAGGCAGATGCGATTAAGGATAAATTTAAGCTCGGTCAAGCGTATCCTTGCTGGTATGACCCGCTCGATCCGGGTACCGCCGTCCTCTTCAGTGGTAACCCGCTCGCTTATTGGTTGCTGCTCATTCCGGTGGCGTTTTTGGCAATTGGCGTCGGGGGATTGGGCTACACTTTNTGGCAATTTACGACGTCGCGCGAGCGGCGTGCAGTGATGGCGCAAAACGCAGCGGGCCGCGANTTATTTGATGTCGATACTGAGGAAAGAAAGTTTCCAGCTATTCCTCGGATCGAGGGCNTGAGNGGCAGCCCGGGAACGACACTCGCCTTCCGGCTTCCGATTGCAGCACGCTTGGGATGGCAACTGTTCGCGATAGGCATCGGTACAGTTTGCTGGAACGTGATTGTGGCCTTNTTTGTTTTTCTTGCGATCGGGAGGNTNATGNCAGGAGAAGCAGATTGGATTTTGCTTGTNGCNCTGTNTCCNTTTGTGNNTGCNGGGNTCTGGCTGGTGATTCATCTGACACGTTCGTTTTGGAAGATGAGTGGTATCGGGCCGACGCGCATCGAAATTAGTAGCCATCCCGTAAGACCGGGTGAGGAATATGCGCTTTTGGTGGTGCAAACTGGAAATATGGTCCTTGAGAGTCTAAGTGTGACGCTCGAATGCGAAGAAGAGGCTGTTTTTCAGCAGGGAACAAATTCCATTACGGCGTCGAAAGTTGTCTGTCGTCAGGATGTGTTCGCAGGAAAAAATATTACGGTGGATGCTGGGCAACCATTTGAGAAATCTAAAACACTTGCCATTCCTTCAGGTGCCATGCATTCTTTCATCAGTGCNCACAATCGAATTTCCTGGAAGCTTTCNGTCANGGCAGNGGTCGCAAAACGAGCCGGTTACAGTCGAGATTTCCCTCTCATTGTGGTTCCTGGACCAGAAAATCCTGATGCTCCCAAGGGAGCAGATTCATAATGAAAGANCCCACTATCTCTATTCGATTGATTGGCGATACCGAACATTATGAAGCCGGGGATATTCTCTCGGGNGAATTTTTTGTCGACACNGATGATCCAGAATCGATCCGCGTGGTTGAGATTTCCGTGCTCTGGTATACCGAGGGAAAGGGCGAGGAAGATCTTGACGTTCATTTCTTTGAGCGGATTGGCAACGATAACGGCGATTTTGTGGATATGCGGCAATCGCAAGCTTTTTCAACCACGCTGCCCACGAGCCCGCTAAGCTATGATGGAGTCATTGTTAAAATTCAGTGGTGCGTACGGATTCGCGTCTTTCTGAACCGNGGTCGGGATTTTTCCGGCGAGCAATCTTTCTGGCTCGGGCAAATNCCCCGGGGACAGGTGATTGAGCAGGATGCGACGGTGAGCGACGNAGATTCTCAAGTGGAANCGCAACCTGGAATCGACAAACCAAGCTAAAAACGTCTTGCCGATGCGCANGNATTTTTTTTATCGGNACGGTGCGTAANTTGCGATANGATCTTTNGACTGCCTGACTATTCGTTGTATGTCGTTGTATGTCGTTGTATGCTTTTAGGATGATGTCCGAAAAACCATCTCATTCTGATCACGATCGATCAACGACATCAAGCAACCCATTCTCGACGCGGTATACGCGGCCCGGCGCGATACCGTTTCACTTCGCACCGGGACCGAAAGAAAAGCAGCTTTTTGATCGGCTATGGGATATGGGGCTCTGGGGGCAAATTATCGGGCCGCACGGCTCTGGTAAATCAACGTTGCTCCATATGTTGGCGGGCAACGCGTCGGCGGCCGGGATCCGGATGGTGCCATTCGATCTCCATGATCAACAACGGAAGATGCCTCGCGGTTGGCGAAACTTGGTCTGGGAGTCATTCGAGGTGGGCCGGGGAACGATGCTCGCGGTGGATGGGTATGAGCAACTCTCTGCCTTGGCGCAGTGGCAACTCAAGCGAACGTGCCGACAGCGTCGATGGGGACTGCTGGTGACAAGTCATCGTGATGTGCATCTTCCACATCTCTACAGGACACTCACTCATATTGATTTAGCGCATCAACTCGTCCGGTTTGTGCTTCCCAAAGATGAGACTCGAATAGGAGTCGAAAGAGTTGCCGAAACATTTCGACGTCACGAAGGGAATCTTCGTAACGTTTTTTCCGATCTGTATGATCAATACGAAACGTTACGCTGATCCAGTCTTTCCAAAAACAGCTGCAGTGATCATCCGTGACGGCACTGCTTGCAGGTAAAGTGTCCTCCCCGTGCAATGTGCATTGCGGGAAAAAGAGGCGAGGGCGGTTCGAATCGTTTTTTGCCAGTCTATTCGTTACAGGCCGTTCTTTTATTACCATTAGAATGACCAAAATAATCGTAATCTTCTACTATCTTTTTTTTTGCTCAAGCCAGCTTATTGACTTGAGGCTCGGCGCGAGTTCTAAATGAAAGTAGGGTTTTTTGGTCCCTTTACGGCCCCTGTGCCGTGATGCCATTTGGCTTATTGGATTCGTTAGCTTTTGGAGTGGAAGAAGAATGAAAAATCAAATGAAGAAAATTGTCGTTGCATCGCTGTGGGTGGGGGGCCTCGTGGCTTGCACCGCATCGGTGAGCAATGCACAGTGTCAGACCTGCAATCAGCCGGTCACCGCCTATTACGGCGCAACGGCGGCACCCGCTGCCATGCCGTGTGCAACAGGTGCCTGCGATCCGATGGTAACGACCGCGTATCGCCCGGCTTACCAACCGCTTTTTTCGGGTAGCGCAAGTCGGCGTTATGATCGGATGATGCGGCGCTGGAATCGTTTCTGGGCCCGCAATGAACCGGCACCGATGGCACAACCGATTGCGATGGCACAGCCCATTGCGATGACCGCCGGTTACGGTTCGGCGTGCAGTCCCTGTGCTTCGAGTTGTGCGACCACTTGCTATAAACCGCAGCAGTGTTGCCGGTATGTGCCACAAACGTCCTACCGAACCGAGTATTGCAATGTTCCGGTCACGACCTATCGACCTGTGACAACCTGCGATCCGTGCACGGGTTGCGCGACGACCTGCATGAAACCCTGTACCACCTATCAACGTCAGGCGCGTCAGGTCCCTTACACGTCCTACCGCATGGTTTGCGAAACACGGTACACGCCGGTTGTCTCTTGTCAGCCTGCTTGTGACCCGTGTGGCAGTCCCTGCGGAACCGGCAATTGTGCGACCGGAGCGTGTGCGACTGGTAACTGCGCGTCAGGAAATTGTGCCACCGGAAATTGCGCGACCGGAAACTGCGCCACGGTGAGTGGCACGGTAGGGACTCCGGCCGCAGCGCCGAGTCTTCCGGGACAAACCACACCGCAGCCTTCCCTTTCGCCATCGGCGATAGACGCCAACAAGCCGAGTACGGAAGTCGATATTGAGATCAAGCCCGAAGTTGAAATTCAACCGATGCGTGATCTTGACGATCGTCACCAGCCGTATCTCGAGGGCGAGAGTGAATCAGGTGACCGAGTGGCTTCAATCAGCGTTGCACCTGCGACCGTCTCCACCGTTTCTTCTCACGGTGGTTGGCGAGCTTCGAGTCGATAGCAGCAAGCAAGAATCCAAAAAGTCGGAGTGCTACGTAACCTGTCCTCTCTTCTGGGAGGACAGGTTTTTTTATGGATCTGAAAGGTAATGCCAGACGCCCCATTGACCGTGATTTTCATCGACGGCCAATCGTATTTCTGACGGCCGCGTGGATGTTTCTGTTTCGATCGCTTCAAGTAAATTTTGTCCGATCAGACGCGCCAAAAGTTCCGTGGTCGTATTAGGTATCTCGAGTAGGATGCAGTCTTCGCGGGGAAACATCCATCGTCGATCGCGGAACGTGACNTCGATCTGGTCCCCGAAAGATNCGTCGCTGACGGTCTGGACGCGTATTTCNGGGTGCTGCGTCGGAAGNAGCATGTGGTGGTCCCACGCCGCCACGATGCGCTGAAGCGCATCGCGAACAACAATAAAATCGACGACGTAGTGATTTTCGTCGAGTGTACCGTGAACCTCTGCCGTGACTCGATAGTTGTGCCCGTGTATTCGTTCACAGATATCACCGTCATAGGTAATAAAATGTGCCGCACTGAAGACTAAATAATCTTTCGTGACTTCAACGTGGTACTGCTCGCGCATGGCGTCATTCCGTTTCAATGAGGTTGGTCGGCATAGTGGACGCGTTTGTGAAACGCTTGGGCATCTTCGATTATGCCATCCCGCAAAAGTGTGAATAGGCCGGCGGCAAGCAGGTCGGCGGTGGTCCCCGGGTTGCGCTGGTGGCGTTCATCGCGCAAGTAACGATCCAGCATTTGCAATGCCTGCTGATACGCGGCGGATGGTTGCGGTCCTGCGGCAAGCACTTCGCCCGCTCGCCGGGAGGCTTCCTCTGCTACTGTAATTCCGCACTTGCGGGCGATCAAGCTGTCGGGAAAAGCGTGCAAGGTTTGCAGATGCACATGCACAATGGCGTCTGCAAGCGTCATTCCCGCTTCGATCGCAGTTCTGAGATTGGGAACAATCTGTTCGAATAGTGGCGCGAAATTTTCCGCGTACTGCTGGGCAACACAATCGCGATCAGCTGCTTCTCGCATTGCCGCACATAAGTCACCGGGAGGTGTTTGGTAAATGTCCATTTTTTCGGCGGTGCCGATGCCGCCGGGTCGGGCGGTGCGAATGGCCTCATAAAGTTGCGCTGCATCCTCTTGATCGGTTGCCCGTAGCACGTCGGCAACGCCCTCTTGGAGAGACAATGTTCGGGGAACGCTTGCGAGTGGCGCCAGCAGAAGAATGGTGCCCAGGTTCGTATTGCGGCCTACCATGTTTCGCGTTGCTGCAACCGATTGCAGGATGGTCGTTCCGAGATTTTGTGTCGTCGCGTTGTCCATCGCCGGCCCGATGGCGATNGCACTGGCGAGATAATCGGCATAGCAGACGTCATTGAACGCGGCATGCGGGTGGACATTGCCCGGTTTCGGGGCAGTCGCTTCCCAGAGGCAGGCGAGCATTGCCGCTTGACCGATCGAAAGAGGAGATTTCACGAGCGCGCGTCCTCCGTCAGCGGATGTTTCTTTAAGAATTCACCGATGGCAGTCACAACCTGCTCGTGGGCATCCTCCATGACATAGTGCCCCGCCTCCGATAGTTCCACGCTGCGCGCCTGCGGCAAAAGTTGCTGGAGGCGTTCAAGGCACTGTGGACGAAAACACCAGTCGCGCATGCCCCAGATGAAGAGAGCNGGCAGGTCGGCAAGTTCGGGGAGTTGCTGCTCTAATTCTTCGAGTGGCGCATAGCTGGGGTGTGACTTGTGCGATGGAATGTCGCGGACAAACTCGTAGATTGCTTGCCGATGCGACCAGGTGTCGTAAGGGTGCAGTAGCCCGGCTTTCACATCGTGGGTCATTCGCTGATGATTTTGGACCGCCATCCACGTTGCTGCCCGGGCAAAAAGATTGAATCGCTGCACGGCAATTCGACCCAGGAGAGGCGTTCGGCAAATACGGATCCGCCAGGGGAAGAAAGGTGGCGGAAAAGCGCCGGTGTTCAGCAGGACAATGCGCGCGAAGCGTTCACGAAGCGCAAGGACCGCACGCAGTCCGATTGGACCGCCCCAGTCGTGTGCCACCAGGGTAATATTTCGCAGGTCGAGCGATTCGATAAGTTGAATCAGATTGTCAGTATGTTGTGTGAGATTGTAAGCATACGAAGCGGGTTTATCGCTCAGGCCACAGCCAACGTGATCCACGGCAATCGTGCGCAACTCTTCTCGAAGTGGCAGGATAAGGTTGCGCCAGTAAAACGACCAGGTAGGATTTCCGTGGACCATGAGCACGGGATCTGCATCGGGTGCACCTTCGTCGAGGTAATGCATTTGCACACCCTCAAGATTGTGCCACCTCGACGTAAATGGATAGAGTGTTTGCCAGGCCATCTGCAGCATCGGATCGAAAAGGAGTGAGGAAANGCGAGTATACCCCGGCAACTCGTCAGTTCGCAGTGGTACCGTCACGGATTCTGCCCGGCAGAACGGTCAGTCTGTGGTCGACTGCGCGGCCTTTTTTTCCCAGAAATCTTCCGCCTGCTCGTAGTAACGTTGCATTTTCCGCCACCTTTCCGGATCGTCAGTAGCGAGTGAATTTGCCTCTCTCGCCACCCAGTCGCCAAAAAAATCTGCTGCTCGTCGACTAATCCGCGGTTCGTCGAATTCCACGTAGAAGGGCCCGGTGGTTGCAAAATGATGGGTGTTGTCACTCGATGCACGTACGCGAACGAGGAACCACCCACTTTCATCAAAAGCGAGGGGAGGCAGTTTTCCACCGGCTCCCTTACCCAGATTCACTGCTTGAACGACTCTCCCATTTTTGACGATTTCAAGGTAGTCGGCTTTCTCTTTGAGCGACAGTTTGACCTCAGGTTGAAGTTTTAATGTTTCGCCCGGCTTGCCCTGGAAAATGTGCCCCGGTGGTTGTCCATTGACCATCGCTCGTAGTAACGGGCCGTTGGTGACAATCACGCGTCCTTGCTTGAGCCCTTTCCACCACTCTGTGGGAGAAAAAGATTCACCCCCATAAACATAGACGCGGTTATGCCCGAGCGGGTTGCCGACATCTCCTGAGCCGCTACCAGCGGTGGGCGGGATACGGACACCAGATTCCAGCAATTGGTAGTAAATGTTCTCGCACCAGTGGCCGAGTCCATTTGCACCGGGGTACTGCTTTGGATCACGTGGAAACGCGTTTAGTGTTTGCTTCGCTATTCCGCCTCGGGTGTAACGATGGTTTGCCAATCGTACCGAGTCGATCAGGTCGTGGGCGACCCAGAGTGGTAAATCGCGAGTTGCCGGAGATTCGGCATCAATCCACACCGGTTCTTGATCGCGCCAAACCATTGCAAGTTCCATCGTAGGTGGGTATTGCGCGGCAGTACCACCGGTCGTGGCTGGAAAGCCCGTCTCCGGTAGTTTTGTTTTGCCGGTCGACAACGGAAAGATGGCGATGCCGCCACTCTCACGGGTGTCTCTTCCACCGTAAATCGCAAAGTGCCGCTCCGTATGCTTTGGTTCTCGGTCGGCCAACTGGTCACGACTTCGGTTCCACTCGTTCTTGCGATCAGACCAAGTGATCACCTGGGCCAGATAAAGATCCTCGGCCTCCATCAATAGATCGATATCTTTTACCGGACGGTGGACGTAGAGGTCGCCTGAGTACCAGCCTTCGTCGGCCATGTTGACGAACCGCTGCATGTGCAGCGTCTTCGAGTCGGTGCCCCCGCGGTCCATTTTGAAGTGTCCAGTCCGGGTCTTGTATTCCGGTCCGCATTCGACCTCAAAGGTGTAGTTTCCTTCGCGAAGCACGAGTTGAAGGGGAGACTTGAAGACAAAATGGTCCTCCAGGAAAGGCTTTTTCGGTACTTTTCGTGGTCGGCCGCGCTCATTTTTAAGATGGATGCGGCAGGCAAGGGGTTTTCCTGTTTCGGCATCCACGACGTGGAGTTGAAGTTCCCCACTACGGGGGACCGCGATCACTTGGCACGGAAGGAATGCAACCAGCAATACAGCGATGGATAGAGCGATGGATAGAGCGATGGATCGACCGGGCCATGAGGTTGAAAGCCACTGCATGTCGTTGGTTTCCGTCCTTTTTGCCCGCACCTTGAAGCGGTTCTTGGGCCAGGTTTTATTTCCTTCTTCGCGGTTGGGTCAATCTAGCACGAAACGCGGTTCGTGGCTCTCCCGATTTATCGGCTTCCCGGTGAACCACAAGACGGAGGAACTTGTAACGGTCGGGTATCGGCTCGTAGAATGCATGCTGCGGAGAGCGAATAATGCTTTAGCGTGATTTTCGATTGTTTTAACGCGTCCTTAAACCGGCGAAGCGGGTTCCTGATGAGCGATGATTACTATGCGGTTCTTGGTGTCAGTCGAGGTGCGTCCACGGCCGAGATAGAGAAAGCCTATCGGGAACTGGCACGTAAATATCATCCCGATATGAATCCAGACGATAGTGCTGCGGAGACAAAGTTTCAGGAGGTTCAACGAGCGTATGAAGTTTTGAAAGATCCGGAAAAGCGAGAAATGTTTGATCGTTATGGCAGCTCCTTTGACGCCGCAGGTGGTGGTCCCGGCAGTGGCAATCCATTTACCGGTAGCGGATATCCGGGTGGTGGCGGCTTTCATTCTGCAAGTGGTGGTCCCGGGGGCGCAACGTTTGA
>NHBP01000032.1 GCA_002168195.1 Planctomycetaceae bacterium TMED10 | reverse complement strand
CCAAAAGCGGTTTCACCCCTATAAACCAAACCGTTAAAATCTCTAAATTTCCTTTTTCCCGTTTCGAGTCGCCCAACCCTGCTTGGTAAAAAAAGATTCTCCGTCTAGGAAAAAAGAGCGTGAAATCGGTCATGGGCTGGAATCGTCGTACATCGATGTACAAAAGGTTGTGCCTCTTCGCGATCCTTTGCTCGGTTTTGCTCGGTCGAGTCGAACGGGGATAAAGTCGCTCGCTGGTTGGAGCGGCATATCTTTTCGTTTATTGTTTTTGCAATTCTTTAATCACAGCATCTGTGATGTCTGTTGCCGGATCGGCATAAAAAACATTGCTCCGCGTCCGATCCAAAACTACCGTGAAATTTCCTTCTGCGGAAAGTTTTAAGATAATAGGTTGGAGTTCACCGACAAAATCTTGCATTTGCTGCATCTGTATTTTTTGCAGATTTTCTTGACTTCGCTTTCTTAACTGCATGGTTTGTGATTGCATCTGCTGCTGCATTACCCGCAAAATTTCCAGTTGCTCCGGCGTTGGATTTTCGCCGATCTCCACGCGTTTGGCGTCAATGTCGGCTTTAAGCAGTTGCTGTTGTCGCATGATATCTGATTCGATGGCCGCGCGTTCTTTTCTGAAAACATCACCAGCCTGGACATCCCAACCAGTTTCTTTTGCAATATCATCCATGCGAATGATTGCGACCGAGTTGTTACTCGATGTGCTTGAGAACCATACGAAGAGTACGGCGACCACAATAACTCCACCTAATATCCATTCCACACTGTCGGGTTTGCGTTGCATATTGGCCCTCGTTTTTTAAAGCTTGTATTGCCACCAACGCGCGTTGCTCGTTAGCGGAGATCAAATTTAAATGTATGACGAAGAAGTAGCCTACTTCACGCTACTACGTTTGCCGGAGTTTGCCGGACGTCAACGGCATTCTAATCGGCCCGGGTTCGGCATACCAGATTGTCTAGCCTGGTGTTCTCGGGTTGCCATTTTTGGTTCTCTGTCGGTGCAGGTCGGTGCAGGTCGGTGCAGTAATCTCAGTCACTCATGATGGACGACCGAATCGGGTTGTGACGCGATTGTACGAGATTTGCCCAGTAAATACCGGTAAAATTCGGTTCTCGAGCAGGACCCGATGTGGTCCGAGTAGGTTGGATTGTGGGAAATTTGGCTTATAATGCGAACTCGAACCTCCGGCCTCCGGCCCCATTTCCTTCCCCTCCATTTTCCGATCGAGCCAAACCTTCTCATGGCTGTTTCACGTTTTCAATCACTTTTTATTGTGATCGGGGTCTTCGGACTTACGGTAACGGTGGGCGTGCGTGGCTCTATTGCAGATGATACGAAGGTGAAACGTTCACCATCTTTATCGCGGAAAGAGGTGGTGCGCCATTGCAACCCGAGAACCGTAGACATTGAAATACTCGGTCACGATGCAGAGGGGAAATGGATTTCGCATGCAGCCGGCACAATTCTGCACGAGGATGGCTATATCCTTACCTGCGAGCATGTGACTCATCCGGGCGATTCGCAGAAGATTATTTTGGCAGATGGAACATCGTATCCATATAAGGTTTTAGCCCGAGCCGGTGGTAGTTATGACACTGCCATTTTGAAGGTGGAGCCGAAGGAAAAACTGCCGGCAGTACAATTAGGGCACAGCGATTCGGTGAAGCCCGGCGAAGAGGCAACGGTGATCGGTAATCCATCCGGAAGGCGACACTCGGTGAAGCACGGCATTATTGATCGTGTTGCCTGTGGGGGCGGAACGCAGATTCAGATATCGCAGGCTGACATTGGGCCAGGAAACTCCGGCGGACCGGTTTTCAACAGTCGCGGAGAGCAGATTGCTCACGTGCACGTAAAAATTTGGACAGCCCACAATATTTCCCGACACATTCGAGTGGATCACGTCCGTGATGCATTTGCAAAAGTTTTTTTAGACGAAGATCGTTACGAGCATCGACTTGGAATTAAGGTTGATTGTCAGGGAGATGAAGCGACGGTATTGGCCGTGGAGCCTAAATCTGCTGCCGCTGAAGCGGGCATCTTACCGGGAGACGTGATTACAACTTTGGATTCCATGCGCATTGATGAGGGTTGCCACTTTGGCCTGGCATTGATGGACCACGTTGGCAATGCACCGCTTACCTTGCGAATCCGGCGTGGCGATCAAGTCATGGCGAAAGAACTGATGCCGAAGCCTCAATAGCCCTGTTACAGAGAACGAGGAACAGGACAGGACCATGGGGGCCGACTGGAACCAACCTTTGGTTACTCGCCGACTGCCGTGGCCGGCAAATTTTCCGCATCGATTCCCTGCACTCTCTTTAGTGAATCAAGTATGGCATTGGTGTCGGTGAGCGCATGTTTTGGTCGAGGGTTCGCGTCATCAAACACCTTGAGATCCTCTTGTGTCTCGATCGGAATGGCTTCTTCGTTGATTGTACGATCCGGGTTGGTCACTGCCGTTTGATCGAGTCCCAGATGCCGCGCGAGAAAAGAATAGACGGCTTTACGTTTGGATTGGTTGTAATCGTGTTGCTGATCCGGGAAGTGCGCGTTTTCAACCGCCTCACTACGGCCGTAAAATTCGTAGATATTGCGAATGTAAGGCAGTTCGATGTCAGGAGTGTGTTGGGTCCAATCCGCACCACATGAAACAAGCAATAGAGGTCGGGGTGCGGAGAGAGCGGCAATCTCGGCATTATTCGTGTTGTGTGTCGAACTCTTGTGGATCGGTAACCCGCTTTCGCACTTGCAACCGCCATAGTAGTTTGCCGCCACCATCACCACAGGTGCCGATGCGGCGATTCGCTCGTCTAAGGCCGCCAAGAGAAAAGTCTGCGTGCCACCACCCGATGCCCCGGTAATGCCAATGCGTTCTGGATCCACTTCCGGCAGGCTGCATAGAAAATCGATGCCCCGCATGCTGTTGACGATCTGCATGGTCAGTGCGGCACCCTGTTGGTGCGGCATTTGGGTGCTCTCGCCTCGGCCGACCATGTCATAAGCGAGAACAACTGCTCCCATGCGAGCCAAAGTCGCACAGCGAATTTGATGATCTGGCCGGAACCGTCCATGTTCAAAATGTCCGTGGGGGCAGAGGATTCCAGCATGTTTTCCCTCTTTCCCGAGTGGTCGGTACAGGTTACCGGTCACAAAAAAACCGGGAACGCTTTCAAAGGCGACGTTTTCGACAGAATAACCTTGATGTTTTCTCGGCTGACCAAAGATGGGTCGTAATGGACTGGAAGCAGGAAGCGGCTCTAAATTGGCACCCCGTAAAATGCCTTGCTTCACGCGGTCTGCACGGGCCTGCCATTCCGCGCGGTTACCGTATGTTTTGGCATATGCTGTGAGATCTCTTTGGCCTTGGGCGCGAGATACATGAAGAGTATGCGGTTCGACCCCCCGGAGTCTCGATCCGGGAGAACCCGAGACGAGCAGAAATAGAAGTGGTAAGAAAAAGAGCTTGAAAGGTTTGTGGTACATCATTAATTAAAGAAAAAATGGTTGAGGGAATTTCGTATTTCGATGAGTTCGGATCAATTCTCATGGATTACGTGATAAATGCAAAGCCCCGAGGATTCCGCTCTTTGATCCGCCACAACACTTGAACTGATCCGAAATAGGTAGTTCCTTACGTTGAACCACAATCGGCAGTCAGGTTGTCCGACTCGCTCGACAACCGGAGTGTACGCCGATCCAGGCGGCGGCCAGCCCGAGTGCGATCGAACCGACCACACTGATCAGTGCAGTGACCACATCACCACGCTCTAGCAACTGCACCGTCAGGAGGCTCAAACCGCTGAAGGTGGTATAAGCACCGAGGAATCCGGTGATGAACAGGGCCGAGGCGATCTGCAGTGCGGTGTCGTACCGCAGGAGGTCGACCGCAGGGAGGGTAGGATCACCCTCGGGCCACCAGGGCCGGGTTTTAAGATTTGCTGAATGCGGCAAATCTTTGAGTCGACTGCCACCACGGCGGTTGAGGGATCCTTCCAACCGCCCGAACACAAAGCCGATCACGAGCGATCCACTGACATTAACAACGCCTAACGCGACGAAGGGAGGCAGTCCGAGAACTCCGTGCATCAAAGCCATCATGCCCTCTCGCGACAGCGCCCCGCAGCCTCCCCCGATAGCGATACAAAGCAATATGACGAGCGTGTGCATCATGCGATTGCTCCTCCCATCACCAGACCACCCCACGCGGCCAGTGTTGCCAGGATCAAACTGGCAATAATATTAAATGCCATTTGCACAGGATGCTGGTAGACCAGGAACAGGTTGTCGAGGCTGAATGTGCTAAAAGTGGTGTAGCCACCACACACGCCGGTCACGAACAGTGCAAGGCCCATCTGAATATCTTGTGTATCCTGGAAGTGTTGAATAAGCGTCCGGTGACTTGACTGGTCGATAAGTTCGAGGCCATGGAGCGCGCCGAATCCGATCCCGATAAGAAAGCTGCCGAGAATGTTCACGAAAAAGATTGCCATCCATCCGGGAAGCGGTGTCCACCGTTCCGCCGCCTTTTGACAGCCGAACCGGGCAACCGCCCCGAGGCCGCCTCCGAGCATCACCAGCAACATGCTTGCAATCAGCACCATAATAGGTTTAGCTTTCGTCCTTTCCTCGGTCGAACGACTCGGCCCGACCTGAGAGAACCATCCGCCACTCTTGCCGCCACTCTTGGCCGACATTGCCCCCCCGGAGTCTGGCCGTCAACTGTCTGCAGCGAGTCATAAAAAATACGCAATAAAAACTTGGGGGACAGCCTAAAAGATTTCTGGCGGATTATCAAATAGCCCGGGAACGGACAACTGCGTAGAATCTGCTACAATCATGTTGGATTGCAGGAAAAGCACCGAGCCTAGAGGATTCTGCCAGCCGATTTTATCACCCTTTTTTAATGGTTCTTCAGCATTATACGAATGTCAGATAACGATTCCAAAATCCTCAAGTTTGATCGGCAACTGCAGATGGCAGATTCGACCCTGGTGCTTGCTTTCAGTGGTTGGATGGACGGGGGAGACGTGTCCACCGGAACGGTAATGCGGTTGGTTGATCTATTGGAAGCAGAATCGGTTGCAGAATTAGACCCGGAACCGTTCTACATCTATAACGTTCCGGGCCCGATGGAAGTCGCGGAAATTTTTCGCCCACACATCGAAATTGATAATGGTTTGATTCAAAGCTTAGAGATGCCGACCAACACCTTTTATTGTCATGAGGAGGGCAAACTTTGCCTTTTCGTGGGTAAGGAACCCCATATGCATTGGAGGAGCTTTGGCGAAGCCATTTTTGATTTTGTAAGAACCGTGGGGGTAAGTCGGATCTTGTTTGTCGGTTCCTTTGGAGGTGCCGTGCCGCACACGCGAGAACCTCGCCTGTATGTGACTTGCAGCGATGCCGAGTCGCTTGAGGAAATGGAGAAGTATGGGGTTCGAAGAAGTGGCTACCAGGGTCCCGGCTCTTTCACAAGTTATTTGATGACTCAGGCGAGCCGCGAACATTTAAAAATGACATCCCTTGTTGCTGAAATACCGGGTTACTTGCATGGCACCAATCCACTGAGCATTGCAGCGGTGACGCGACGGTTGGCAACTATTCTTGCCCTGTCGACCGATTTGGATTCTCTGCGTACGATGGCGACCGATTGGGAAATGCAAGTGTCGAGTAAAGTCGAAGAAGATGAGGAGATGGCCGATAAAGTCAGAGAACTCGAGGAGCAATATGACAATGAATTGCTTGATGAATCGAGTTGAAGGTGCCGGTGTCGGGCCGGCGACAGCCGCGATTTCGTCTAAATGTGCCGGTAAAGTCTATTTATTTCATCTATCTTCCCTAACATGGTTATTTTTAGTGGCCTGAATATCTGGCGGTTCTTAGTAATAGAAACGCATCTTCAGCCGATGAAGGTCCATCTCCCGCCACATTCCGGCCGATACAACAAATGCTGCCACGGAGCGATTCCAAATGGTTTACATGAAAAAATCGGTCTGGTAAGGCAGCTAGCAAGCAGCCAGAATATGGTGCTTGCGATAACGACTGACCCATGCCGTTGCCCACCGTTTTGCATTCCACATACTTTCATTTTCAGGCCGCCGCCGAACGAAGGAGATCATTCGTGCGCCACTTCCCAGCCCGCATCTTGAGTTTGTCTTTGTTGTATATGTTCTTCGGTTTGTTGCTGACCACTTCCGCAATGGCTGTCATGCCGGCGGCACAGGTGCTTCCAGATACGACAAGAGGATTTATTTCGATTCAAGATTTTTATCGTATGCAGGATGATTTTGATAAGACGCAAATCGGGCAACTCTTACTTGATCCCGTGATGGAGCCGTTTTCAAAAGATCTGAAACGGCAATTAAAAGAAAAGTGGAGCGATGCGCATGAATCGCTCGGGTTGACCTGGACGGATTTCGAAAATGTACCCGGAGGAGAGGTTGCGGCTGCGAGGATTCAACCAAGCAAGAATGAAGCCGCCATGGTGATGATTGTCGATATCACCGGTAAGCAAGCGGAGGCCGACGAATTGCTTGAAAAGGTTGCTGATCGCATGGCATCCCGCGAGGCAACAACGGAAGTTATCCAAAGACAAAATATATCCCTCACGGTCTATACTGGCACGACCAAAGCAGATAAAGGCACGCAAGCCGTTTTCTTCGTCGTCCCCAATCATCATCAGTTGGTTGCTGCCGACAATCTGGCCGTCGCCGAGGGGATCTTGCGACGGTTTGCAGGCAATTCAACCGATAGTTTAACTTCGGTTGCTGCTTTTAATGCCACCATGGGGCAGGTCGATACGCAACAGGGCGACCAGTTAAGCCACCTCCGATGGTTTGTAGAACCTTTTGGATTTGTGGAGGCCACGCGGACGGCCAATCCAAACTATCAACCCAAAAAAGGGGTTGATCTTTTTCGTGTCCTGCAGACGCAGGGATTCGACGCGGTAAAAGGCGTCGGCGGGGTGATCAGTTTCGCCAGTGGTGAGCAAGATATTCTCCATCGCACGATGGTGTATGCTCCCGCGCTGGAGCGCGCAGCAGGTGATCCCAATTCCGATAAGTATGACTTGGCGATGCGAATGCTGAACTTTCCCAATAGTGATTTTCAATCCCATCAGCCGCCGGCGTGGATTCCACGGAACCTGGCCGCCTATATCAATCTGAATATGGATTTGATTCATGCATTCGATTATTCGAAAACGCTTGTAAATGCTTTAGCAGACGACGAAATATTTGATGATGTCATCGATAGTCTGAAAAATGATCCTGCCGGTCCTCAGGTTGATGTACGGAAGGATGTCGTCGCTAATCTAGGCGAAAATATTTCGGTCCTCTCTGATTATCAGTTGCCGATTCAGGCAGACAGTGAGCGGATTCTGCTTGCGGTCGAACTGACGGATGTTGAGCCTGTTCGTCGTGCAGTCGATCAGACGATGCGTAATGACCCCAATGCACAAAAGCGAATGGTTGGGGATACAGTGGTCTGGGAAATCGTTGAAGAGGAAATTGAAGAACCGGAATTAGAAATCGAACTCGGTTTTGATGACTTTGAAGTTGAGGAAGAAGAAGAGACGGTTCAGTCCCTTCCGACTTCGGCAGTTACCGTCGCACATGGACGGTTGATTTTGAGTTCCCACTTCGACTTTATCGAACGTGTTTTGACCGATGTAGAGCATCGCGAGACACTGGCCGGTAGCGTCGATTACCAAACTGTCAGTGCAACGCTCTCTAAACTTGGTGCTTCCACCTCAAGCGTGCAGACGTTTTCTCGCACGGATGAGGAATTTCGTGGAACCTACGAGTTATTGAAGCAAGGGAAAATGCCCGAAGCGAAGACGTTGGTCGGACGGGTTCTTAATGCGATCCTTGATGAGGATACGGATGATGAGGAGTTGCGGGAGCAACAGCTCGACGCGCAGCAGCTTCCTGAATATCAGATGGTTCGTCGCTACTTGGGCCCGGCTGGCATGTTTGCCGTAAGCCACGAAGACGGCTGGTCAATTACTGGATGTTTTCTAAGTAAGGAAACGCTGCAGGTGGTTCTTAAAGACGTCAGTGGATCGAAGGGTAAATAGTAAATCGTTCCTTCGAACATCGAGCCTGAGATGACGCTTCGTCCTGGAGGCGACTCTCGCTGGAGAGATGGGGATACTATCGTCTGCCCACTTTGGGTCCGACGTCGACTCTGGCCCAGAAAGGATGCATCCGATCGCCACGGGTTCGCGCATCCTCAAGCATCGCCTCTAGACTCGGCTTTGCATCCCGCACATCCGGGAAGCCGTTTACTGCAATCCGTAGCCGTTTGTCGAAATCGACCAACTCAGGGGTCAGCCAAACGGTTGTCGGCGCGCGTCCGGAAGAAACTCGAATCGTTGTTCCAGTGTCTGTGTTTCGAATGGTGCCACTGACTTTCATCGTCTTCACACGTCTGGGAGGCCACTGGCTTGGATCAGCAACGATATGGGAGGGCATTTGATTAATTTCCACCCACCAGAAGTAGTTATCAAAGGACCGAATCGTATGACAGATAAACTCTTTGCGGAAAAAGTTCCGAGTATGATATTTCATCCAGTCAAAGAGTTTTAATATTTCATCCAAAAAGTGTTCCTGGCCACGTCCCTGATAGTTAACCACGGTGGCATCATATCCTGTGTGGCGTAGATAGCGATTGAATTGATACGCATTTTTGGCCATTTTATTTCCGTCGAGTTCACCACCGACAAAATAAAAGGGGACATATTTTGCATTCTTCCAGTACAGCGCATTGTAGCTGTATTGGGCATGGTCTGCCGTCGCCACGATTGGAATAACGCCTGCCCATACATCCGGATGCGCGAGTCCTATGTCCCAAGCGGCATCACCGCCGCTTCCATGTCCGCTAAGAAATACGCGATCCGTATCGATCGATATCCGGCGCGAAGCATCGCGTAGGCTTTTTAGAACGGCCGCATGTTCACGTGCAGTAAACTGATATTTTGACTGCCTCGGTTCCGCCCACGCCGGTGCAATCACAATGTATCCGTGACGTGCCGCTTGGCCCGTTCTTCGTCGAGCGTCATCTATTCCTCCTGCCCACCAATCAATTTGATGTCCCGGGCTTGTGTCCCTTGAGTGCAAGGTGACGATAACCGGGTAACGCCGGTAAGGATCATATTCGGGAGGCAATTGAATGAGATAGGGCACGTTTTGTTGTCCATTACCAATCTCTGCCTCGAGTTTAAAAAACCCCGGCGTATTATCGATTCTTTCTGGCAGGTCGAGCGGCGGCCGCATATGGTAAAGGATTGCCGCTACCCATTTCATCTGCCCCGCCTCCTGAGAACGTATTTGCGCCAGGATGTTTCTTCGATCACTCAATGCTTCGCTTCGCAGAAAAGCCTGCACCAGGTCACGCACACGAAAAAGTGATCGAGCGACCGAGAGATTATCGGTCGCCTCTGCAATTCCTACGACCCAGCCACTGAGTGCGAGTGCAATCTTCTTCTCCGGCTCAAGATTTGCGTCTTTTTCGAGTTGAATAAAACTCCCGAGTCTATCCAATGTATAGGCATTCACCTGAGCGATGATTTCATTCACCGGCGGTTTCACCGCGGCTGCCTTTTCCTTGTTTGTGATTTTGCCGAGTTCTCGCTGGAGTCCTGTTTTTACAATCGCAATGCGATCGGCAACCTCGCCATACTTTTGTAGGATTTCACGCACTTCGATGAGTGTTGCTCCAGCGACATCCTCTTCCGGGAATTGTTCCAAAATCTGCTTTGCCAATTGGTGTTGTCCTGCGTCGTAACGCTGCCGAATTTCGCGGAGACCACGTGTCGCTTTGAGGTTTCGGATGCCCACAGTTTGCCGCTTCCAATCGCGATCTGGAAAGTCCGCTGCAATTTTTTTAAGTTCGTTCTCTGCTGCAGCATATCGCTCCGCTTCGAGAAAAAACTGGTAGATGTCGAGTCGTCGATCTATATTCGTCGAATCGATGGCATTGTTTAAAAGGTTCGATATGTATTCAGCGGACAACGTACTCGTTGCGTAACGTTGGTCGATCAGAATGCGTCGTCCATTGCGGAGTGTTTGCACACGATAAAATTGAGGTGTGATGCGTGTGATACCTTGAATAATTCCGGCAACTCCTTTTTCGGTGCGGATTTCGATCGTGCGACGACCAAAGTTATCCCAGCGGGCACTCGGCTCACCTCGGTTCAGAACGGGACCAAGGGCAATGAGTGGATTTCCTTTTTGCGCAACGGGCTGGTGCGGAATTTCAAATGAGATATTCTCCTGGCCAGTGTTCGGTGTGACTTCGCGAATTTGATTGACGGAAATATAGGTTCGCCTTAGATCGTCATCGACCAGGAGAATACTGCCCCCGTCCTCGCTACTGGAAGTGTTCGGATCGACGACAAGCGTGCTAATTCGNGCAACTTCTCCATCGAGCGTCACACCGTTTTTGAGTCGAATACGAGCTGCCGGGGCATCAACACTCGAAAGACAGATCGCCACGAGCGTGGCGATNCACCAAAAGGCGTCTTTTAAGAAAAATGGCCGATGGGGGTAATTCATCATGACGGTTGTTTTTCAGAGCAAGGCATGGAGTCAATCAAATATTTTGCCNGATTTTGCATGAAATATAAACGCAATTTCGGCTGTCTCCTCCCTCAATCTGGCGGGGCAAGCGGTTCGCTGCCCTATTGTCCCAGGGGCCACATGAAAGTCAAATTCTCCGGNTGGATCGGAAAAATCNTCGGCTGATTGACAGACATAGCGTAGCTTGCCCAGAATAGCTTGTCTCATGTGTATCCCCAGGTGTCCCAAGTGATTACTCAAAAACTGGTCCTCCGGTTGTTGTTNCTGGCCGTCTTGTTGCCGGTTNCGTTGTCTGTGGTGATGGCCACAGGGCATTTGCTTCGGTCGATGGACGACGTGCTCTGGGGTAATATTCTACTTCGAGTGGCACTCTCTGGAGGTATTGTATGGCTCATTACNCTCATTTTGCTGCTCTTTGCTTTGGCCGTTCGAGTCGCCGGCCCCACTGGCCCACGTGTTATTGAAGAAGATTNTCCATCGAGCCAGCCGATGGATAAGAAAGAGGACTAGTTGGGTCCTCTAGGCGGTATCGGGCAGGCATTTGTAGCCTTTGGCTGAAATCTGTGCAATCGGGCCTTCGCTTTTTATAATAAGAGCTAGAGCAGATAGTGGCCTTACGATTAGGGAGGAACCATTCCTCATGGCTTCCGGTTCGACTGTGCCTGGCGATTCTAACGCGGTACCGCGCAACAAGCGGCGCGAGATACCTTCCGGCTACATTGAAGACCAGCTCGAGAGAACAAGTAGTGAGGTGCGCTTAATCGAATTAAGTATTTCGGTTTTGACACTTTGCGTTGNCACCTTGAGCTATCTTCTTGTGCTTGGAATCTTGGAGCACTGGTTCATTGCAGGCGGACTATCTACGGTTACGCGCACGCTACTGTTAATCGGTTTAGTTGCTAGTCTGATCTTTTATGCTCGCCGCCGATTATTTCCTTATCTTCGATATCGGATTAGTTTGGCTTATGCTGCNCANACCATTGAGCAGTCCGAGCCAAGGCTAAAAAATAGCTTNCTGAATTTTCTTTTTCTGCGGCGGCAAAAAAAAGGTGTATCTCATGTTGTGCTTCGGGGCCTGGAACAGCAGGCGGCGACCGGTCTGTCGCGCGTTTCAGCCGATCTGTCGGTTGAGCGAAAACGCCTGACCCATCTCGGTATCGTGGTAATCGCAATCATTTTATTCGGNGCNCTCTACACCATTTTTTCGCCCAAGAGTCTGGCACCGGAAGTGGGTCGCATGCTTTTGCCCTGGGCGGATATTGATGCAGCGACTCGAGTAAGAATTGAAAATGTGCAGCCAGGAAGTAAAAAAGTCACGCTGCGTTCCAAAGTGAATGTCTCAGCCGAAATCAAAGGTCTGCGGGAGGGTGAACCGGTGGCAGTCGTTTTTTCGTCTGCCGGTGGGGGTGCGGTTGACAGAAGGCTACCGATGCATGCGGATTCAGGTNGTGAAAACTATGCGCGGCAAATCGCAGAAAGCGAAGGCGGGATCGTAAGTGATTTGACATATCATATTGAGGCTGGCGATGCGGTAAGTAAAGAGTATCAATTGGAGGTCATACCCGCACCAAGCTTTCAGGTGCAAAGTGTTGAATACCAATATCCTCCGTATACGGGACTTGAGAGTCGCACCGTGCGGGAAGTGGGCGACGTGCGAGCAATCGAAGGGACGCGTGTTGGTGTGAATGCCAAATCAACGGGAGAAATTGCAGTTGCCACACTGCATCTCGGAGGGAACCGGGATGGACTGAAAGGACGTACTCTGCGAATGGAGGTCAATGGCAACCGAGCAGCGTGCCAGTTTACGCTCCGCCGAAAGCAAGTGGATTCCGATTCAATTCCCGAATATTCCACGTACCATCTTTCCTTAAAAACACCCTCGGGCGACGTAAATGAAAATAAGGTACGACATCAAATTTCAATCCTGCGTGACCAACCGCCCGTTGTTGAAATCCTGACACCCCAAGAATCGGCAGTCGAGGTTCGGGAGGATGGCGCACTCTCTTTTGAAGTCCGCGGTCGTGATCCTGATTTCCGCCTGACGGAACTTTGGCTCGTGGGGCATCAGGGGGAACGAGAACGTTTCAAAATTGACCTGCTTGGCCGTTCCAAAAGAATAGGTGAGCCCCTGCGTGCGGTACACCGGGAAACGACCCGTTTCATTCCCAGAGACTGGGGGCTGCGGGCTGGTGAAACCGTTTCCGTCTTTGCTGTGGCAATCGATAATAAGCAGCCCCATGCAAATCGCTCGGAGACATCCAGTTTGCAGGTACGCATTCTGCCGCCGCTTCCGGGCAGTCAGCAAGAAAAATCTTCTCCTTCGGCGGATCGAAACGGAGAAAGTTCGCCAGAGCAAAACCAAACAGATGAATCAGATGGACAATCCGAAAGCCGGGAACAGGAAAAGACTGAAAGTGACGGTGGCCAGCAGGATGGCGGTGGTGAGTCGGCAGGGGAAGATAGCACCGGATCGGGGAATGCATCCGGCCAGGAGCAGGGCGGTCAGAGCGAAACAAATAACCAGTCCGGTGGCGGCCAAAGCAATCAGCAAAATAAAAGTGAGGGGGATTCCGAGAGTGGGAGTGGTCAGTCCTCAAATGCCCAAGGCTCAGGAGAACAAAGCGGCCAGAGTCCATCGACGCCCGAGTCGGGCGAAGAGCGTGGAAAATCTTCCTCCAATCGCGGGGATTCACCCGGCGAGCCACAGGAAGAGGATCCGGGCAGTTCAGCGGAGCAATCAGCGGAAAAATCAGAAGCGAACGGAAATACAAGTCCATCCTCTGCGGGCAATCAACAACCGCAGAATTCGGAGCAGTCCCCTGGTGAGGGAGCACGGGCAGGGGAGCGGTCGGGAGCGGAAACTAAAGAAAATTCCAAAGTGGATAATGACGGCGACGCTTTTGAACAGTTGAACGAAATTATCCAGGAAAAGTCGACCCGGGATGGCCAATCTTCCTCGAATGCCTCGGATAATTCCAGCACATCGCAGACGCCATCGCCTGGCACGGAAGATGCGCAAGATAAGTCCACAGATGAAAGTTCGACCGATGGGGAAAAACAGGGAGCATCGTCATCCTCGAAGCAAGATTCAGCTGAACAAGCCCAGAGTGAACAAGCCCAGAATGAACAAGATAGTGGAAAAGCCAGTGATGGCGGCTCAGAACCAAATCCAGAACAAAAGCGTGAAGGCACGGGGCAAAGAGATCGCATCGGGGAATCAAACGAAAATGCTTCCTCCGAGACCGAGCGTTCGAGTGATGCGGCCGCTGAGGCGTCGCGTGACGAAGCGGGTGGGGGCACGGGGAATACGGGCGAAGAGCCACCACCTCCTGGTGAAGGTTTAGGACAAGATCGGCGAAAGTCCGGCTCAACACAGCAGGATTCTCAACAGGAAGAAGAGCCGTCTGATGGTGGCGTTAGTAAACGCGATTCGGATTCTGCGCAGGGGCAAGAAGGATCACGTCATGGGAAAGGTCAGGAAGGGGGCGGACAACAATCACAGCAAGAGGGGGAAGGAGCGGCCGGTGCGAACACACCTGCGGATGCCGGAAAGGGTTCGGCCGCTGAACCGGGGCAGGGCGAGAGTGGTTCGGAAGCGGGTAGTAATGAGCAAAGCGGTCAGAGTGAACAGCCGACTGGACAATCGGGGACGCAGCCGGGCAAGGGAAGTCGTGCGGGTCCGGCGGATTCTGCTTCGAACGATACAAGTCAAGGAAAGAGTGGCTCGGCATCTTCGACTCCTTCACAACAGTCGGAAGCAGGTACACCGCCTCCTCAGGATGGTGGAGGAGGTGGTCTTGGTTCCCAGAAGCCGGAGGAGTTGGACGGATTGAATGAACCGGGTGCCGATAATGCAAACCTAGAGTATGCCAAGGAGACAACTGACTTGGTTCTCGATTATTTAGAGAAGCAACTCGATCAAGGTGGGATCGACGAGGACTTAAAGAAGAAATTTGGCTGGACAGATCGGGAATTTACCGATTTTGTTCGTCGGTATCGTAATTTGAAGCAAGAAGCTCAATTGCCCGGTAAGGCGGGCGAGAAAGCCAAGAGTAAATGGGGCACGGTCCTCCGTAGCCTGGGTCTAACCCCTCCTCAACGGGATGCCCGCACGACTTCAGCGCAAGTAGATCGNAAAACAGGATTGCGGGAGAGTGGTCGGAGTCTCCCTCCTCAAGAAGATCAGAATCGATTTGATGCCTTCCGTAGAGATGTGCTGGGACGTTAAAATTTCAGAGAAAGCTCTACCCAGGAAAAAAGTCACTGATGTTTTCTTTTCCCCGCTATCTCACGCATTTCGATCCGAAGTCGGCACCGCATTATTTTTTTGATGTGTTGATTATTGGTGGTGGTCTTGCGGGTTTACGAGCTGCTGTTGAAATCGACCCGAGCTTACGGGTGCTGGTGGTGACCAAAGATATTCTGCGACATTCCAGCAGCTCCTGGGCGCAAGGAGGTATTGCGGGTGTGATCAACCCGGAAGACTGTTTTGAAAACCATATTGTCGATACGCTCAGAGCAGGGTGCAACCTGTGTGACCGTTCGATTGTCGAGATGGTCATTCAAGAAGCTCCGGATCGTATTCAGGAGTTGATAAAATGGGGCGCAGCTTTTGATGAAGAGGCAGGTGAACTTGCGCTGGGTAAGGAAGGTGGGCACAGTCATCACCGAATTGTACACGCCAATGGAGATGCGACCGGAGCCGAAATTATGCGTGCCATGGCGTTGTGGACCGATCGTTTGCCTCAGATAACGCTTTGGGAAGACGCATTTACTTTAGATCTTCTTACCGATGCAGAAGGCTGTCGCGGTGCGGTTGTTTCCAGATCAGAGCATGAGGTCACCCTGGTTTGGGCAAAGCAGACGATTCTTTGTACAGGTGGTGCCGGGCAGCTTTATCGTGAGACGAGTAATCCCGAAGTCGCTACGGGTGATGGCATTGCCGCGGCATATAGAGCAGGTGCGGCACTCTCAGATATGGAGTTTATGCAGTTCCACCCGACCATGCTCTATATCGCAGGCAGCAACCGTCGTTTGATTACGGAAGCAGTCCGCGGTGAAGGTGCTCGTTTGATCGACAATCATGGTGAACGGTTCATGAGCGAATATGACGAACGTTTGGAGTTGGCACCTCGCGATATCGTGAGTCATGCGATCGAATTGCAGATGCAAAAAAATCGGCACCCATGCGTTTATCTCGACATGAGTCACTTGGATGGTGAAAAGATTATGAATCGTTTCCCCGGTATTACCCGTGTCTGTAAAAAGTTTGATATCGATATTACGACCGATCCGATTCCGGTTCGCCCGGGGGCGCACTACTTTATCGGTGGCGTGGCGGTCGACTCAGAGGGGCAAACCAGCGTTCCTCATCTGTGGGCTGCTGGCGAAGTGACTGCGAGCGGACTCCATGGCGCGAACCGGTTGGCTTCCAACAGTCTTTTGGAAGGAATGGTCTATGGTGCGCATGCCGGTGCAGCCGCGAGCCGGGCGGCGTTAGCGATGTCGGATAACTTCCAGGCCCTTCCAATCACTCAGACCGCAACATCGTCTCATCAAGAATCACTTGATTTGGTCGATATTCGAAATTCCCTGAAAAGTTTGATGTGGCGAAACGTAGGCGTCCGGCGTTCGAAATCGGGTCTGGAGGACGCAGCAACAACGATTGATCGTTGGTGCCGCTACGTTTTGCCATGCCAATTTTCTGATACGGATGGTTGGGAATTACAAAATATGCTTACGGTTGCNTATTTCGTGATTGATGCGGCATTAGCCCGTGAGGAAACGCGAGGTGTACACCAACGGATTGATTTTCCAGGCTTGGATGAACAAGCGTGGCGACAGCACCTTCGCTACCAACGTTCAGATCGACAGGGCTATCCTGTACGCAGCGGGATTCCGCTTGAGGGTTGACCGACTCGGTTATCTTCTTTTCAACGCCCGANGAAAAGCCTTGACAGAGAACCACGATTCCATAAATTTCATGGGGATCGGCCCGCATGCATGCAGTGATTGGTGGTCGATCCAGACGCAAAATCCCCGTTTTATCATTCGTGATATTGTGTTCCGTGCTATCGTATGCGTCGTAAAGGCCGGTCTCCTGCGTTTTGATAGAAATAAATTGTGGAGAGTACAACGATGAGCAATGTTCAAAGCGCATACGGTTCTGCGGACGGCCCGATGATTGAAGCCATTGGGCTGTCAAAGTTTTATGGCGATTTTACAGCGGTCCGCGATGCTTCTTTTTCGATCAATCGTGGAGAGGTCGTTGCGTTTTTGGGGCCCAATGGCGCGGGGAAAAGCACGACGATGAAACTATTGACGGGCTATCTTTCGCCATCCGAGGGTCGGGCAAAGATCGCCGGATACGATATGTGCCAGGATCGAATTGCAGGATCAGTCTGCTTAGGGTACCTCCCTGAAAATGGCCCCCTTTATCCCGACATGACTCCACAAAGTCTTCTTGAATTTTTTGCCCAAGCGCGCGGGATGCCGGCTTCATATTCAAAGCGTCGAATCGATGAAGTGATCAATCTCTGCTCTTTACAAGAGGTCATACGGAAGCCGATTGGAAAATTGTCGAAAGGCTATCGCCAACGGGTTGGCATGGCGCATGCGCTTTTGCATGAACCCGAGGTTTTGATTCTTGATGAGCCAACTGCGGGACTCGATCCGAATCAGATAGCCGATGTGCGAGATCGTCTTCGGCATCTCGGTCGTGACAAGACTATTTTGCTTTCGACGCATATTCTTCAGGAAGTGGAGGCGGTTGCTAGTCGTGTTCTTTTTATTCATCAAGGTCGTATTGTTTTTGATGGCTCGCTCGCAGAGTTGCATAGCAAAGGAAGCAATCTTGATGCGATTTTTGGCGAACTGACCGCCGAATCCGAATCCCTCTCCGCCTAGGTGGCTTTCGGTAAACTGTTCGGGACGTTTTGTATTTTTTTACTGTAGCAATGGAATAAATTTGTCATGCACGGTTTTGGGACTACGTTTGCGTCGCTCTTTGTTGTTTTTGGCTTTGACCTCTTGTTCTTGGCACCTCTCATTCTCGGCCTTGCTGGCCTGGGATCGATTTCTCCTGCTGCTTTTGCGATTTTTAAACGGGATTTTCTTGCCTATTTTACAAATACAACCGGCTACGTATTTCTCTGCCTCTTCGTTGCGCTGTGTGGCATCACAGCGTTCTGGAGTGAATCTTTCTTCAGTTCAAATCTTGTCAACCTTGATCCGCTCAATCAGTATTTGCCTTTAATTCTTCTGATTTATATTCCGGCAATCACCATGAGTATCTGGGCTGAAGAGCGTCGGTTAGGGACGGACGAATTGCTTTTGACAATGCCCACAACCGACTTTGATATCGTGCTCGGTAAATATCTGGCGGCAGTCGCTATTTACACCGTTTCACTGCTTTTTTCGCAGATCTGTAATTTCTGGGTTTTAAGTACGTTGGGTTCACCCGATGCTGGGCTGTTTCTTAGCAATTATTTCGGTTATTGGGTCGTTGGTTTGGCGTTGTTGTCTGTCGGTATGGTTGCGTCATTCATGACAAAAAATCTCACCGTCGGTTTTGTGTTGGGGATTGTGTTTTGTGCACCTCTGGTGATCGTTTCTTGGGCCGACATTATTTTTCCCGAGGAGTTTNCGAGGCAGTTGGCGCAATTCAGCATTTCGACGAAATTTTTTGATTTTCAGAGTGGCATCCTTAGCGTTGCGAGTTTGATCTATTTCTTGATGATCATTACCGTCATGCTTTATCTTTCAATGATCCTCATTGGTCGGCGACACTGGTCTGCTACGCAGGGAGGTTCTGCAATGACCGGGCATTATGTTTTACGGACGATCGCTTTGATTCTGATAGCAGGAAGTGTCAGTGTTGCCGCAGCAGCACTTCAGTGGGGCCGATTCGATATTACAAGTGAAAGGCTTAGTTCACTTTCTCCAAAATCAGTGGAATTGGTTCAGGCTTTAAATGCGAGTGAAGATCCTTACGTATTGAAGGTCGAGGCTTTCATTTCCAAGGATTTACCCAAGGATTTTGTGCAGAAGCGATTCAATTTGCTCGCAGCACTTGAGGAAATCAAAGCGGTAGGTGGTAGTCGGGTGAAACTGCGAATTTATGATGGAATTGACATTTTTGGAGCACGCGCGAATCGTGCAGAGACACTGTATGGAATCAAGAAGGAGTCGATGCTGACCACCGTCCGAGGTGCAGCGACAACCCGTGATGTGATTTTCGGTGTCGCGTTTGAATACGGTCTGCAGCGCGTTGTTGTTCCCTTTATGGGCGAAAGCCTGCCAGTCGAATATGAGTTAATGCGTTCGCTGGCGATCGTGCTTGAGGAGAAACGACTCACTCTCGGAATTGTGAAAACAGATGCCCAATTGATGAGTCCGGGCGGCTTTCCTGGTTCGGGTTCTGGCGAGCAGCCCCTCGTTACAGAATTGAAAAAGCAATTTAACGTTATTGACGTCGATCCAGCACAGCCCATTGCGGGAGATTACGACGTACTGCTGGTCGTACANCCATCATCGCTTGGCCCCCCAGAGATGGAAAATCTCGTCGCGGCAGTTCAAAAAGGACAGCCTACAGCCCTTTTTGAGGATCCGTTTCCGTTGACCTCTCCGGCGCCCGGTACGGACCAGCCGAAACAGCAAGGGGGCCAAATGCCTTTTATGCGGCAACCGCCAGCACCGAAGGGCGATCTCCGTGCGCTTTGGGATTTGCTTGGGATTCGGTTGGTGCAACTTCCTGCCCGTCCACAAGGGTTGGGTAGCGGTCCCGGTGGCGAGACGAGTGCGATCGTGTGGCAGGATTATACGCCGCACCCGGAGGATGGTGAGTTGCAGAATGAGTATGTCTGGATTTCGCCTGCCTGTGATGCGACAGGTGTGCCTCTGAATGAAGAAGAGCCGATTAGCTCCGGTCTGCAAAAATTACTTTTCCTTTATCCAGGTGCGATTGAAGACATTGGGACAGATATGGGCAGGCAGTTTGTGCCGTTGGTGACAATGGGCAGGCGAACGGGAACTGTTCGCTTTGACGACTGCGTAACACGGAATCTTTTTGGCCAGATGGATCTTCGTTCGAGGGGACAGATCAAAGAATTTGAAAAGCCTACTGGTGACCGATATGTGCTTGCGGCGTCCATAAAGATTGAGGCGGAGTCTGAACCGGCAGACGAGGATGTTTCAAATCCTGATGCGGAGTCAATCGAACCAATCAATGTCGTTGTTGTTTCTGACATGGATATTTTGGCCGGAGTTTTCTTTTTGCTTCGTGAACGCGCCAGTTTTTTTGGCGAACGTTTCGCCAAATGGCAGGTGGATAATGTTCCTTTTGTNCTTAATGTTTTGGACGATCTGGCAGAGGACACGAGGTTTATTGATATTCGTAAGCGGCGACCGGTGCATCGTGAACTTACAGCGATCAAGCAAGTGAGCGATGCCGCAAAGAGGAATCGCGACTCCGCACGGAAAGAAGCGGAAGAAAAGTTTAATCGTCTGATCGATGAAGAGCAGGAAAAACTCGACAAAACTGCTGAAAGCCTGCAGTCGAGACGTGATATCAGTCCACAGCAAATGCAGGAAGAAATGGCAATTGCCCATCGTAATGGGACATCCCGAATCGAGGCCCGCAATGCGCAGTTGGACCGTGAAGAGCAGNCTCAATANCGGCGGATTGAGAATGAAATGGCAGCCGATATTCACCGAGTTCAGGATCGGTATAAATTAATGGCTGTTTTACTGCCACCGATCCCACCGCTTTTGATTGCACTTTGCGTGTTCTTTGTTCGCCGCTCACGAGAAAAAGAGTCGGTCTCCTCGTCGCGAAAGCGTTAATGGTAGTTTGGTTGAAAANTTCTGGGAGCTATTGAGAAAGAGATGAAAGATGAGTGAACAGGGTAAAACGGTTCTATTTTTGTGCATTGCTTTTGGAAGCACTATTTTTGCGT
Source organism: Planctomycetaceae bacterium TMED10 (assembly GCA_002168195.1). Classification (GTDB taxonomy): domain Bacteria; phylum Planctomycetota; class Planctomycetia; order Pirellulales; family UBA7805; genus UBA7805. The sequence goes on along the minus strand of NHBP01000032.1, from coordinate 32,244 downwards.
TTGTAGTGAGTCGCGAAGCGCCTGAGAAAACAGCCGCGGATCAAATTGGCCAGTCATTGGTTGCTATTGAAAATCCTCTGGAAGTTGTCCGCTTACGGATTGTTGACTTTGATTCGAGCGATGGTGAAGCAGAGCCGTTTGAGGTCGCNAAAGTCGACGGTCGGTTTTCAATTCCGTCCCATGAAAACCATCCCGCNGATCAGAGCGANCATCTTGTGGAGGCGGTTACGGGAGTCAATCACGCAGAAATTCTGGCGAGTGTTACCGATAAGGCAGGGAANCACGGTGACTTCGGTCTGTTGGACCCGACTGCGAGTGGACTGGGAAGAGGCGCGAAAGGCGTTGGAAAGCGCATTACATTCCATTCGGTAAAAGGTGATGCCCTGGCTGATTTCATCATCGGTAAAAAAGTGGCCGGCAGCGAAGATCAATATTACGTAAGGCAGGCGAGTAACGATCAGGTGTATACGGTCGTTCTTGACCCGACGAGTCTTTCGACGCGATTTGAAGATTGGATTGAACGCGATGTGCTGCAGTTCGATCCCTTGGAACTAAAAGATGTTGCCATCAGTGATTACACCGTTTTGACAGAGCAACAACCGGTTCTTGGGGCCGACGGCTTGGGCGTTGCGACGATTGTTAAAGGGCTTGAGATGGAGGCTGAAATGGTCCTGCAATACGAACAGGCGGATCTCGAGTGGAAATTGCAGAAGTTGATTGCCTTTGAAGAGGGACAGCCTCGAGAAGAAAAAATGGCGGCCGACCAGCAATTAAATAAGCAGCGGTTAGAAGAAATGAAATCTGCACTTGATGATTTACGCGTCGTCAATGTGCATCGAAAACCGGACGGTTTGGGTGATAGCCTGGCAAAATTTATTCAATCCAGTCCCGGGGCAATTGATAGTTTAGAACAACACGGTTTCTTTTTTCGTCAAGTGGAAGGCCCGGGTGGCACCGTTCAGAATGTGTTGCTTTCCAACCACGGAGAGATCAATATCGGAATGTCAGATGGACTGAAATATGTCCTCCGTTTTGGCGGAATCGCCGGTCGAGAGAAGGCGGATGCTTCAAACGGAGAAGAGAGTAGTCAAGAATCCGAAACAACCGACGAGACAGTTTCCCAGGCGAACGAACCGTCAACAACAGGGCGTGCTCTTCGATATCTCATGGTAATGACGCAATTTGATGAAAGTCTGCTCACCGCCCCCGAGTATGCAGAGGTGCCGCCAGAAGAAAATACTCAGGGTGAATTACCGGATGACGAGGCGGAAGAGAGTACCGAAACGGAAGAATTGCAACAGGAATTATCTAGCGATGAACCACTTCAAGAAAAAGAAAAAGAAAAAGTAGTAGAGCAAGAAACACCCCCGTCGACTGATGATGCCGAGTGGCAGGAAAACCGCCAGGCGATCGTGGCGGAAAATTCTCGTAAGAAAAAAGCATACGAAGATCAAGTGACTGCGGGACAGGAACGATCTGCCGTATTGAATCGCAGATTTGCCCAATGGTATTACGTGATTTCGGATGCGACCTATCAAGAAATCCATCTCACAATGAAGGATTTGATTGAGCAGAAGCCCCCTGCTGAAAGCCCGGAAGGTGCTGGCAAGTTGCCCCCGGCCGGACAGGACCCGCTTGATCAACTTCGCAATATTGTTCCGCCGTCAGAATAAGTGATCGCGAGCAGACGATCGTTGTTCAGCTTACGGGTCGCCCAAGCTCAAGCAGCAATGTGATTTGGTAAATTCCAGTGTCATGCCCATCGCTGAAGCCGATGCTATAGGCATAATTTCCGACAGGGTCCATCGAGTCAATCTTCAGGGGCGTCGTCTCTCCTTCTGAGAGGATCGGTAACAGTGATGATTCGGGCGGATTGCGCCGAATTTCTCGGCAGGATGCACAGGGGCAATGTTCCCTGAGTTCCTGGAAACTGTAATGCCGCACACTGCCATCATTCCATGTAATCTGTAGTGTTCCGGTTTGGGGCAAAGATAATTCAACAGGTCGAAGCGTCATTCATCTTCCTTTGGTCGATGGTCAATAAAACGTTTCGCTTTGCCTTCAAAGCGCGGGAGCGTTCTTGCAGGTAATGACTTTACATCGATGCGTAGCCCCAGATTGATTTGCAATTGCTCGCTAATTTGCGTGGCACGATCTTGATCGGCCTCTACCTCCACCTTCAGTTCATCCATTGCACCGATGCGGTTTGCGGTAAGCCGGAATTCGCACACGTCCGAAAAGCCACGGATGATTTGTTCGACGGCACTCGGCAAAATGTTAACGCCACGAATAATCAGCATCTGATCAGTGCGTCCTAAAATGCCTTCCGCCAAATAGACGAATTGAATATTTTCATTGGTCTTTGGCGCATTGAAACGGACAAGATCGCCCGTGCGATATCGGAGCATTGGATGCCCCGCTCTGCCCAGTGAGGTGAGAACCAATTCCCCGGTTTGGTTTTCTTCGACCGGTTCGGTCGTTTCCGGATCNATGCATTCGGCAATNAATTCTCCCTCATTGACGTAGAGGCCGGGCCNACNTAATTCACCAAAACCCCAGGGACCGATTTCGGTGGCTCCTGCGTGATCTAAAACCTTTGCGTCCCAAGCGTTTTCAATCTGTGCCCGTACGGATGTGAGAGAGCCACCCGGTTCCCCGGCAACCACGATCGTGCGGACGGTCGAGCNGCGAAGGTCTTGGCTGTGCTCTTGGGCCACTTCGGCCAGTCGAAGAGCATAACTCGGAGTACAGAGCAGGCAGGTTGCCGCANCGGTCGTGATGCGATCGAGTCGAGCAANTGATGAGAGCCCACCGCTTGGAATGGCCAGACAGCCTCGCTGGATCAACGCGTCGAAAGCCGACCAGAAGCCGATAAAAGGGCCGAACGAAAAAGCAAGAAAGCACCGATCATTGGATGTAATTTGTGCTGCATCCAAAACATACTGCCAGGCATCGGTCCACCATCTCCAGTCCTCAGGCGTATCAAGGAGGATCAAGGGTTGCCCTTGCGTTCCGGATGTCTGATGAAAACGAGTGTACTTTTCAATTTCGAACGTACGGTTCCTCGCCCAGCCATGCGGATCATCTCCGACTAGTTCCTCTTTGCTTGTGAAAGGAAGTTTCGACAGATCCGAGATTCGCTCAATCGGGATCTTTAGACCCGANAGTTTTTTTGCATAGAACTTGTTTTGCGGTAATACTTCACGCAATAACTGATTGAGCCGCTCAAGTTGATAGACTTCGAGGGCTGGCCGATCCAGGGAGCGTATTTTTTCGCGATCGGCTTCGGTTTCCATAAGCCGTATCGTAGCTAATGTGTGTTGCCTCGTGAATCGCCCGCCGCCGTAGATTTCACGGTTTCTCAAATTTTGAAGAAGCGTTTAACTCCGACGACCGATCTTATCTTTCCGGATTTTCACGACCAACCTTTCGAGAAATCTTCGGTTGGGATTGCTGATTGAGAAAAGCAAACAGGCTGGCGATGTCCTCAAGTGAAAGCTCGTTGAGAAGCCCAGCGGGCATGGTCGATTTTTTATTGGGTACAATTTCGTCAATATCCTCAGCCGCAACAAAGATTTCGTTACCCTCCGGGTTCAATACGACGACGCTGCCATCCTTTTTCTCTTCGATCACACCATTAAATGTGCGACCACTGGCAGTTGCCACGGTTTTCGTTGCGTATTGGTCCGAAATAAAGTGCGAAGGGTACAGAATAGACTGTAATAGTTCTTTTTTCTGAAATCGTTTTCCAACACTACTCAGGTCCGGGCCAACGCCGCCGCCAATTTCCCCGAAGCGGTGACATTTGATGCAGTCGGCTTTGGCATAAACGATTCTTCCATGTTCGGGATTCGCAGCTAATGCGTCATCACTGTCGAGGTACTCTTCGAGTTCATCGAATGAATAACGATCGAGCGCTGATTCCTCCGGAAGCACCGGATCGGTCAGTTCGGGATAGGTCGACCGAAACCAATTTTGCCACGCCACAACTTTTTCTTGCTCATTCGATGCATCCGTGGCGGGATTTTTCCCGGTCCATTTTTCTAACAACGCTGTAGAAAACCGACGGCCGACGTCTTGATTCTGACTCAAGCCTTGTAAAATGACCTGGCGAAATACCTGTGGTTCGTCGCAAACTCGAGATGACGCACCGAGTTTTGCCATGACTGCAACGGCATATCCGTCTTCGAGAATGGTGAGTGCTCGAATGAGTAGTGGCCAATTAGCCCCCTCAGTTTGCTGCGCGAGGGCAACGGCCAATATGTCGCGACGCTCGGGTTCATTCTCAAATAACTCGCGGAGGTAAGCCATTTCCTGGTCNCTACCACTTCTGGCAAGCACAGCNGCAATCCCGATGCGCAAACGAGAGACAGCTTCTCCTTCTTGATCGACCAGGGCTCGATCCAATCGAATGAGCTTACCGAGAAGGTCGTCGTCGGGATGTTTCGGGAGAAAGGCAATTGTTCCTAGTGCAGCGCCAGGCCACTCGACACCACGGTCAAGCACCAATTGGTGCTCTTTGGAGTTCATCTTGGAGACAAACCTCCGAGCCGCTTCATCGAGATAACGCGTATGAGATTCACTCGTTGAATCTTTTTGAAGTTCAGCAATCAACTGAAGAATTTCAAACTGTTCGGCAGGCGTCCAACTTTTCGCGATGAAGGGAGCATGCGTCATCAAGTGGGTCTTGTCTTCCAAGGGAAGATCACTCCTTAAATAATCCATATACCGGGTAGCAACCAACGGTGATTCAAGATAGGCAAGTAAGCGAACAAGCTCGCGATTAATGATGGTATTTCCTGACGGAAATTCACTTGCAATTTGGCTGGCAGCATTCGAAACATCTTGGCTTTTTATTTTTCCCTGCATGAGTGCAAGTTGCATGACGCGGAGAAGATCTAAAAACTCGCGATCCGCAATAAATGAATCCATCCAGCCATTGGCAGTTTGGAAAATTTCCAGACAGATGTCCTTCGATGGTCCGGTCCCTAATAACGCGGCACCTCCGACGAGAAATACTCGCTGCTCTTCCGTTTCAAGAACAAGCTCTTTCCATGTCTCAACGGGTAAAATTTGGAGTGTTTTTGCTGCTGCCCAGGCCAGGTGACGGTCTCCATGTCCTAGCAGACTTACCAGCTTTGCAGTCGGCAATGTATCGGAGTTAATACGCGCAAGCGATTCGCAGGCGATCCGTTTGACGACGATATTCGGGTCGTCGAGCAATTCTGCAAGTCGTTCCCTGCTGACCGGATCATCCGGGTGCAGGCCAAGGAAGTAAGCGGTTTTGATGCGGATCCTTCGATCGCGATCGCGCGAAAGTTCAACGAGGAGTTTGGCCGTGGGTTGTGGTCCGTACAACTGAAGCAAGTCGATTGCTCGTGCACGTACGCCTGCATCGGCGGTGGAATCCAGCACAATCGCCAATAGTTGATCTTCCCACTGTTCGCCCAGTTCTTCTTTGACCAAGGCGATCTGCTGCCGTGCCCAGGCAGTTTGAAATTGTGGCTGTCGTAGGGCAACTTCGATACCGGTGCCCAGATCCTGGATCTGCGGTGGAACTTGACCGGTCCAGCCCACGCGGTAGACACCTCCATCCGTCCCTCGTCCACCGGTACAGAAATAAAGCATTCCATCCGGACCGACTTCCATATCGGTTACATTGAGCGGGTTTCCTTCAAGGAAGACGTGTACTTCACTCGTGTAAGATGCGCCCTGTCGCTTTAAACGAACATCTAAAATCCGTCCTTGCGCCCAGTCGCCGACAAACAAAGATCCATGGTAACGGACGGGGAACATAAAATGGTCGTAGACCGTCATCCCGGTTGGAGATCCGTTTCCAGTTTCGGCAAATGCAGGAAGGCTGTCGACAAAATAATCGGGCCACTTTGCCCAACCGCTGCGCCAACCAAACTCCGCACCGGGAATAAGATGGTTGCCGCGTGTGGGTCGATACCAGGTGCTACCTTGATCCCACTCCATGTCGGCGTCCCAGGTGAAAAGATCGCCCTCTGCATTGAAAGTTATATCGTAGGGATTGCGAAGTCCTCCGGCAAAACGCTCAATCTGACCACCTGCAGGATCGATTCGCAGCACGACACCACCGGGTGCTTTTCCGGAATTCGCATGTCCTCGTGGATCTTCGTATCGCGGCGTAACCAGATCGCCTTCGTAAATATGCCGATAAGGACTTTTGGGTGAAAAGTCGGCTTTCAATTGAGTGAGATTGCCCAGCAGCAGATAAATCATTCCGTCCGGTCCAAGCTGCAGCGCGTGCGGACCATGCTCCTGCATTCCTGAAGGGAAGGGCATCACCAAGTCAATGTGGTCGATCACACCATTGCGGTCATCATCCGAAAGACGATAAAGTCCTCCACCGCGAGGGCCCTCGCCGGTCACCATGACTTGTCCGTTCATCGCCAGAATGCCCTGGCAGCTTTTTACTTGATCACAATACGTGGTGACGGTTTCCGTAATGCCATCGCGATCCATGTCCCGAATTAAAAGAAGAGGTCCTTGCTCGCGCGATGCGATGATATTACCGAATTCATCGAATGTCATGGCGATCAGAGATCCAGTGTCGTCAGTCGGAGCGACTTCTTCAACACGAAACTCACGACTCACGCGGAAGCGATTTGCATTTTTCTCTTTTCGCAATAGACTTTTTGCTGCATTGTCACCAAGGCTGTTTGCATTCGTGTTGACGGCGAGCGGCGCTTTCCAAATGCGGACATCATCGGCCGCAGATAAAATCACTGCGGGTTGCCAGCGACTATCGAGGAATTCAGACTGTTGCCAGTTGCCATTTGATTCCAAACTCGTTTTCCAAGTGGAATTAGTGACCATGTGAAATATGGCGTTCCGCGTTCCCTGCAGCGAAATTGTCGCCACGAGGCCCGCCGGTCCGGATGTATTTTTAATTGCTTCAATCGCAACCACATTTCGACCGGCACGGAGATAAGAACTCAGTTCGTGACGCTCCAATTTTTCCGGTCCACTCCCGATGGCAACCTTGATTCCGTTGACATGGAGTGCATATTGATCGTCGCACGCTACATCAATCCAACCCTGCGTCTTTTCAGGGATGATGAATGTTTTACGGAAGTAGCAAATACCCGCAGGCGTTTTGCCGCCGCTGCGCTCTGCCGACCAGATCCAGTTCGGTACCGGAACGGCATCAGACTGCGCATAAGCAAAACTCCAAGGACCGAAAATCCAAGGACCGACAGTGGAGAGTAACCCCACTAGGCCGATGATCGAGATATAACGGTTCCGCGTGCGGACGCTGGCGGCAGAGTCCATCCTGTTTCTCCCTCTCCGCATGTGAAAAGATGCAGCGGGATTCCTTTCCCGCCTACCTCACGTGGCGAATGGTCGCCAACGTGGCAGCGGAGCTTACAAGTAGGCGGCTGTGAGGACAACACGGGTTTCTAAACACATGGACACATGGCGGCAGTGCTGGCAGAACGCTTTACTGGAAGCGGGCGCCCCCAAAGTGATACGAAGGGTGGTGCGCAGGAAATATCCTTGCTTGTGGGTCGATCTGGCATGGGGTACCATCTCTGCTTGCAGGTGAGGCCCCCTTTTCCGTTAATGCTTGTGATACAGAGGAAACTGCAATGATCACTCGGTTCGGTATAGTGCTTCTTTGGATACTTCTGGCCCCCTTCTGCGGATGTTCTTCCGGGACATCTGATCTCGGAGGAGATGCGAACGGCGAATCAGATACGCCTTTTGTTTTAGGTGATTTAGTTCCGTCATTTGATCCTCCTTCGCTTGAAAAACTCGATCAAACGGTAGCCGCAGGTGGTGGTTGGATCGAGCGACCGGTTCTCGATAGTCTGAAGTTGCTTCGCGATCGTCAGGCAAAAGAGCCGGTTTTAGCAACGGTGGATCAGGCACTTGCATTGCGCAATAACTCCGATGAAGAAAATGCCAAAATATTGAGCGCACTCGGCCGTCTTCCCAAGAGTGATGCGGGTGTGAACTACGCTGCTCAGATAACCCGGGCGACCCCACAAGCACTCAATAATCAAAATCCGTTGCTTGCCAGCACAATGACCGAGTTTGAAGTTTCCGGCTTAACCGGTTTTGGACTTTTTGGATTCGACTGGAATTTTACTCCTTTTGCATCACAAGATGCGGTGAAATCGTGGCAGACGAGCAAGGATGGATTGTACGATAAAGTGATCATGCGAGACGATTTGCTCTGGAGTGATGGAACTCCGATCACGGCTCACGATATCGAATTCAGTTTCAAAGTGATTATGTCGTCTCAGGTGCCGATTCGTGCGCAGCGAACCGGTACAGAAGCCATAAAGTTTGTGAAAGCATACGACGATCAAACGCTTGTTTATTTTCATAATGAATCGCTTCAGACGAATGTCTGGAATGTCAATTTCTCAATTATTCCGAAGCACATTTACGAAAAGTCAATTGCTGAAGATCCGACTCTGGTAGACAGCGATTACCATGTACAGCTTGAAGAAAAACCAGTGACCGGTGGCGGTTATGAAGTGGTCAAACGCGATCAAGTTGAAGTTGTACTGAATCGGCGTGAATCGGCCTATATGTTTGATGGCAAACAGGTCCGCGACAAACCGTTTTTTAAAACGGTACGCTTACGCATTATTCCTGAAGCGAGCGTTCGTCTTTTAAGTCTAGAAGCAGGCGATATTGACGAAATGAATCTGGAGCCACAACAGTGGAGTGATCAAACCAATAATGATGATTTTTATCGCCGATGTACCAAAGCGCGCGGCTTGGAATGGACGAGCTTTTCCTTTCAATGGAATGAAAATACACCTTTTTTTGCGGACCCGAAGGTGCGCCAGGCAATGACGTACACTTTCGATCATCAGGAAATGCTTCGCGTGCATCGCAAAGGTCTCGACCAACCGTGTACCGGCACGTATCACCCGACCTCACGTTGGTATCCCGGCAGTGGCAATGCGGTTGGCGTCAAAATTGAACCGGTTAACCAAGATCTTGAAAAAGCAAAGAANTTGCTNGCTGAGGCGGGCTGGGTTGATAGTGACGGCGACGGTTANCGTGACAAGGAGATCAATGGGAAAAAACGAAAATTTGAGTTCACCATTATCGTGCGCAATNCAAAAGAACGGATTGATCTTTGTGAATTGCTGGCTCAGAATTTACGACTCGTCGGAATCGCTTGCAATGTAAAACCGCTCGAGTCAGCGACGNTGCAGGATAAACTTTTTAATAAACAGTTCACCGCAGCGTTCGGAGGGTGGGGGACGGGAGCCGACCCGGATACTTCGGAGAATATTTGGGGAAGCGATCAGCAGCGAAATTTCGTTGATTATAAAAACCCGTTGATCGATGAATTGTTTGAAGAAGGTCGCAAAATGTCAAAAGATCGCAAGCCATGGAAAGATCTGGGAATTTGGAAGGATCCCGAGGTGCTCACTTATTTAAAAGTTGATCCATCTCTGGCAGACAAAAAGCCAACACGTGAGGATTGCTATGCAGCCATTCATGCCATTCTTTGGCGTGATCAACCTTACACGTGGCTTTTTTATCGCAATGCCTACCATGGATTCAATAAACGTTTGCGGGGNTATAACTTCAGCCCGCGGGGGATTTTTGGGTATGGTCCGGGATTCAGCAGCCTCTGGATGCCGCAAGAAAACTGATGGGCTGACGGCAGCCTTAGCGAGGAGTCGATACATCGGAGTTGACGGGCAATCGGTGGGCGACTAAGAATTCGGGATGCTCAATTATCTGATTCGTCGGATTTTATTCGGCCTAGCAACGCTGCTGGTGATCACTTGTGCGGTCTATGCGCTCATTCGGCATATGCCCGGAACCCCACTTACTCTTGATTTAGCGGAGATGAGTCTCGATCAACAGATTAGCCCCTCCGAGATGAAGCGGTTGGAGCGACAATATCATCTCGATCGGCCATGGTATGTAGGTTACTGGCTTTGGCTTGGAAACTTAGGCCGNGGAGATTTAGGCCGTTCGATCAAAGAAAAAAAACCAGTTTCCCAAGTCATTGGTGAACGGGTTCCTCGAACCCTTTTGCTTTCGGGAACGTCTTTGGTTTTGGCTTATATGCTCTCTCTTCCCTTGGGCCTCTACAGTACTGCCCGTAGCGGAAAAATCGACGAACGGATTGTAAGTACGCTGCTTTACATGCTCTATGCCGTGCCTACCTTTGTTGCTGGCCTATTGCTATTAGTCTTCTTTTACAAGGATTTGGCGGGAACGCCCTTCCAGTTGGAACCCGGAATGTTCAGTCGCAACTACAGTGAGCTTTCACCAATAGGGCAGGCTTTAGATGTTGCAAAGCACATGATACTCCCCGTTATTTGCTTTACTTATGGATCGCTTGCCTACTACAGTCGTTTTATCAAGTCGAATATGGAGGAGGTCGTCCGGCAGGATTATATCCGGACTGCCAAAGCGAAAGGCGTTGGTCCCACCAATATTCTATTGCACCATGCCTTCCGCAACACACTCATTCCGTATGTCACGATGATTGGATTAACGCTCCCTGCACTGATCGGAGGTTCGGTGGTATTAGAATATATTTTCAANTGGCCCGGCATGGGAACGCTCTATCTACAGGCGCTTTCCCAGCGTGATTACCCGGTGATTATGGGACTNACGCTTATGTTTTCTGCATTGACCCTGATAGGGCAGTTGTTGGCTGATGTTTTGTATGGGGTCGTGGATCCGAGAATTTCTTATCAGTGAACCAATAAAGAAGCATAAAATTCATGTCGCAAGATGGTCTGATTAACGCATCGCAGTCGGTTGGTTTCTGGGCTGAAGCCTGGGTGCGTTTTCGCCACCAACGACTGGCAATGGCGGCCCTGACTTTCGTTGGGCTATTGACGTTGATCGCGATTTTTTCTCCGGCGATTGTGGGAACCAAGCCAATCGTATGCAATTACAAAGGCCATTATTATTTCCCCGCATCCGGGTATTTTTATGAGGGCTGGGAAAATCCAATCTTCATTACCGATGGGGTAATCTACAACTACCCACAGAAATTAAAAGAAAAAGATCCCGAGAGTTGGGCTGTTTGGCCAATCATCTATCAAGATCCGCTGCGTCGTGTTCGCGAGGGTGAATGGAAGAACTTTGGTGGCAATCCGATCGGGTCGGCGGGAATGCCGAGTCGACGCAATCTTTTCGGGACCAATGACCTAGGCGAAGATGTGTTTGCTAAAATGATTCACGGTACAAGAATCGCTTTGCTTATTGGTTTTGTCTCCACAGGAATTGCGACTGTGATTGGTATTTTTGTGGGTGCAACGGCAGGTTTCTTCGGTGGCAAGATTGATTGGGCATTGTCTCGAGTAATCGAAATTATGATGTGTATTCCTACGCTGATCTTGATTCTTGCCTTAATTTCAATCATCGACAAACCGACGATTTGGCACCTGATGGTCGTGATTGGAGTTTTTGGCTGGACGGGGATCGCGCGACTTACCCGGGCCGAGTTTCTCAAACTCAAGCAGTTGGAATATGTGACTGCCGCCAGGGCATTAGGATTTCGTTGGCCGAGACTGATGTTTCGGCACATTTTGCCGAACTCGCTTGCCCCGGTAATTGTGCCTATCACGTTTGGGATTGCGGCCGCCATCTTGCTCGAGTCGACCCTTGGCTTTCTGGGAATCGGTGCGCCGGATAAGACCAGTTGGGGACGGCTTCTGAACGAAGGCAAAGAAAACCTTCAGATGTGGTGGTTGATTGTCTTTCCGGGTGCGGCGATCTTTCTCACGGTATTGGCTTATAATCTGATCGGTGAGGGGATTCAGCAGGCAACGGATCCTACCTTGAAGATTTCCAAGCACTAGCGTTAAGGTGAACGTTTGTTGCTCATTCAAACAAAAATTAAATAATTTGTAAATGAATCGGATAAGTCATTGATGGAAAATCTTCTTGAGATTTCTGATTTGCGAACGTACTTCCACACGGAAGAGGGAGTCGTAAAGGCGGTCGATGATGTCACCCTCCAACTTCAAAGAGGTCACACGCTTGGGATTGTTGGAGAATCGGGTTCGGGTAAATCAGTGACGTCACTCTCCATTATGGGCCTGCTCGGCGGAAGTGCCCGAATTGAAAGCGGAAGAATCGCTTTTTTAGGACGTAATCTCGTGGGTCTGCCCGATGCCGAAATGCGGCATGTGCGTGGTGGCGAGATCAGCATGATCTTTCAAGAACCGATGACATCTCTCAATCCTGTCTTCACCGTCGGCGATCAAGTCATTGAAGCTATTCGTCTGCATCAAGAACTCACGCTACAGCAGGCCAAAGCACGAACCGTAGAGCTTTTCAAGGAAGTGGGGATTCCGAATCCGGAGCAGCGGGTGGACTATTACCCGCATCAAATGTCTGGAGGACAGCGGCAGCGTGTCATGATTGCGATGGCCCTCTCTTGTAATCCAAAGTTGCTGATTGCNGATGAACCNACNACAGCACTCGACGTCACGATTCAGCGACAGATTCTCGACATGCTTCGTGAATTGCGAGATAAGCGAGGGATGGCAGTGATCTTTATCACCCACGATTTGGGGGTCATTGCCGAAATCGCCGACCATGTAGCGGTCATGCTCGACGGAAAAGTTGTCGAATATGGAGATGTGCTGCAAATCTTTGCTAATCCACACCATTCTTATACGAAGGGATTACTGGCTTGCCGTCCGCAGCTTGACTCTCCCTACAGACGANTACCCACNGTATCGGACTTCATGGAGATTCGTGAAGAAGATGGTCACCAGTTGATTATTGAAAAGCAATTGGATGCGGAGAGGNAGCAACAATTGTATAGCGAAGGGCGNGGCCGGCTATTGCATCCGGGGTCAGAGGCAANCATATCCGCGNNTGGNAAGANCGCTGGAGANCGTNTGATCGATGCCACNGTTGTTCCNGCGGAAACAAANCCACTGCTTGATGTGCAAGATCTCAAAGTTCATTTTCCTGTGCGGAAAGGATTTTTTCAGCGCGTTGTCGATCAAGTGCGAGCGGTGGATGGAGTGAGTTTTCAGGTTTATCGTGGCCAAACCCTTGGACTAGTAGGGGAATCAGGTTGTGGGAAAACAACAACGGGTCGGGCCTTATTGCGATTGATTGAACCAACTGCCGGGAATGTGTTTTATGATGGAATTAATTTATTAAATTTGCAGCCGGCAGCCTTACGTAAACTACGACGCCGGATACAGATCATTTTCCAGGATCCTTACGGGTCATTGAATCCAAGGATGACGATTGAGTCAGCCCTTATGGAACCGATGAAATTGCATGGAATTGGTGCGTCTCAAGGAGATCGGATTGATCGTGCCGTATCGCTTCTGGAAGAAGTTGATTTAGATGCAGCACACCTGCGCCGCTACCCTCACGAGTTTTCGGGAGGCCAGCGCCAGCGCGTCTGTATCGCCCGTGCATTAAGTGTTGAACCGGAGTTTATCGTCTGCGACGAGTCCGTTTCAGCGCTCGATGTTTCCGTCCAGGCGCAAGTATTGAATCTACTGAGCGATTTGCAGGAGCGAAGGCAATTGACCTATATCTTCGTGAGCCATGATCTGTCGGTCGTTAAATTTATGGCAGATATGATGGCAGTCATGTATGAGGGAAAATTTGTCGAATTCGGTGTATCGGAAGAGATTTATGCAAATCCTCAGCAGGCGTATACAAAAAGCTTGATCGAAGCCACTCCGGACGACAATGTGGAACATATCCGCAGCAGACTTCAGTCACGGTCCTCGCTCCCTGCTGACTGATATCATCCGACAGATAATGCGACTGGCATGGAACGGTCTTCAAGAATCTCTTCGATCATTTTTTCACAATGTGAAAACGTACCCATTAAGCGTACCTTCCAGAGTGGGTTCAGCAATCCCAAGGGTTTGAGATCGCTGGGAGTGCAACTTTGCAAAACAGACGCTCCGATCCGGTAGTTCAGTCGCGCTGAAAAAGGCATCGACGTTACTTGTCCACAAATCGCTCGTCGGGCCGAGGCGACTGTCAGCGCAGCGGCATGTTGACCGTTTTCTTTACTCAGTTGTAGACGTAGATCTTCCGCAAATTCTAAACACCGTTGGGGATTAGGGGCAAAGCAGTTTACCCGGCGCGACTGTTCGATATGCGCCAGAAGCAAATCAGTCCATCGCTGCGTGCAACGCACAAGCTTTTCCAAATAGGTGCGCGTTTCGACATCGGGGGCGATCTTTTCCAAACCACCCATGGTTTCTCGGAGAAGATCACTGTGTTTCTGCAGAATATGGTTCGCAAGATTCCTATTTGGCGGCGAAATATTTCTCGACCTTTGTTGTCCGTTGCCCGCCTCGCTGCTAGTCCAAACCGCCGCCCATATTCTGGAGAGCGGTTCGCTCAGGATCATCTCAACAACCAGAGCCAGGCTCAAAGTCGATTTGGATTGTGTTTTTTTGAAGTGCCCCACCGCCGTTTTTTCTTCGAAGCCATATCGAGTCTCAGTCGCGATTGGACGAGGCAAGTGAAATTGCCAACGGTCGAGGCGATCGCGCGAGGCGGCCCAATAATCTTTTAAATGGCGGTCCACGCAGTCCCGCCGCATTGCATTGACTTCAGGTGGATAGATGGCAAGTAGGCAAGAGAGCTGAATTAAATCGCTCGCATGCATTTCACTATCTATCAGATTATTGAAAAAATCTTCCATGGCGGAAAGAAAGACGCAAAAACTTTGCCAAACTCCATGGCGGTGCCATTTAAAAAAAGCGTTCAAGGAAAAAAACAGCTTCAGGCCTGGATTGAAGGAAGAATTGCCCAATTCCCTTTTTATCCAACCTTTTTAGTATTTATGATGCTGTTGCTTTTAGTCAACAACCGCTTCGGTTGCAGAGCATCCCTGTGTTTCTCTTTTGCAACATATCTCGAAACGCCTTTTCGATGAGCTTTTGTCCAATGGAATAGCTGCCGGTTGTTCAGTTGATTGACTACTTAAAGATACTGGAGAAGGAAACTCCTGGAATGTTCTATTGAGCAAGCGAATGGCTCTACGCATGCGACTCTTGACGGTGCCCTGAGGAATGCCAAGCTGATCAGCGGCTTCTCTAATTTTAAGGCCCTTGTAATAGACCAAATTCAATGGCTCTCGGAGGTTCAACGGGAGATTATTTACCGATCTGCGAACGGTGGTTTTGATCTCTTCCCGTTCTATTTTTTGACCTGGCGCTGAGACGTTACTTTCAAGTCGATGCAGTAAATTATGCGGAGCATTGTCATCCCTTGTTTGATCCTGGTCAAGGCTTTGCATGCGGTGACGTTTATTTTTACGTTGTAGGTCAATCGCTTCGTGTGTCGCGATAGCATAAAGCCATGGCTTGAGGGGACGTCCCGGGTGGAATTGATTGCTTTTGAGATGCATTTTTAGAAACGTTCCTTGCCGAGCATCCTCAGCCAATTGCGCATTTCCTAAAAGCCGATATAAATGTCGGTATATCTCGTCTTCGTATCGATGCACCAATTGATCAAAGAGGCGACGATCATTGGTTGCCAGATAACGACTCCAGAGGAATTCGTCACTTTCAAATATTTTGTTTGCAGCGTTTTCGGGTACCGAGAAGCAATCGGTATTCTGGATTCGGTTAACCATCATGGCCTACTTTCTGTACACATCCGTTCGTACAATTGGAACGAGAGACTGCTCTAGAGAGCTGCACACACGCTAAGGGATAGCGAGTTTCTCGTTTAAAATCGCGACGAAAGTGGAATTTATTTTGGATAGGGGCCGGAAGAATTTCCGTCCATCATCCAGGGTTTAGAAAAGAAACAATGAGAAGAGAATAGTCGAGAAAAGATAAATCTGGAAAAGGCGATGTCCTTGGGGAAAGACTCCCTGGGGACACCACCATTCATAAAGGGCAACTCATGTGCCATTTCAGTTACAATTTCACTTCCTAGAGTTGTCCGATGCCCATAACCTAAAATAAGATCAAGCTTTGGCATTTTATAAATTGCTTTTCCGGATTTTATTCGGCACCCCTGGGTGGGATCAATTTTGAAAATATTTACCGCTCGAATTGCAATTTCTCCCGAATCCGAGCGATGGGGAAACCTTGCTAGCACCGCAATCACGCGGGCCCGTGTTTATGATTGAACGTATTCTAGAACCAGAAGTCATGGATTCAGTGGAAGAGGCCTTTGCCTATGACGCGATGGACCATCACGTCGTAAACGTAGAATTTGTGCACGATCTGATCGCTACGGGTTGTCGTTGGCAAGGTTCGGTGCTTGATGTGGGGACGGGCACCGCTCAAATTCCAATCGTGCTGTGTGAAAAGATTGCAGATGTCAAGATTGTGGGAATTGATCTTTCCAAACAGATGCTTGTTTTAGCAGAAAAAAATATTCGAGCTGCGCAGCTGAGCGAGAGAATCCAGGTGAAAAAATTGGATGCAAAAAAACTTCCCTTCCAGGATGCGCTATTTGAGAACTGCGTATCCAATAGCATCGCACATCATATTCCTTCCCCTGCACAGGTATTGTCGGAAGCAGTCCGCGTTACCTGCGAAGGAGGGATACTCTTTTGGCGCGATTTGGTCCGGCCCGAGAGTGATATGCGGTTGCGCCATCTTGTCCAGAAGTATGCTGGTCACGAGAATGTTCATCAGCAACAATTATTTGCCGATTCGTTACATGCGGCGCTCAGTTTAGAAGAGGTTCGAAGTATGGTTGCGGAGTTAAATTTTGATCCCGCAGGTGTCAGCATGACGAGCGACCGTCATTGGACTTGGTCGACAAAAAAATAGGCGTTCAACTGAAAGTTTGATCGCCATGAACACGCTATAAAAATCTTGTGGAGGTTTGGTTTGGAAAGATACAGTGAAGATCCGTTAGGGCAAAACGAGATTGCGCAACCGGTCGATCTTGAAGGTGAAACCGTTTCTGGTATGACGCCGGTACAGCTTGAGGAGGCGAGGTGCATCGGCCGTCGTGAATTAACCGCTTCGCTTGTTGGTCGTGCGATTGATCTTCTCTATCTCGTGTGTGTGGTTCTTTGGATAGCACATCCGGGCTCGGACGTGATGGAGTGGCTTCAGGGGATCACCCCGTCTCCATCTGGGCAGTTAGTGCTACTGACGGTTGCGTTGCTTACGGGCAATCTGCTTATTTCACTTCCGATATCGGTCTATTCGGGGCACATCCTGCAACATCAGTATCACTTATCGAAGCAGAGTTTTTCCCAGTGGCTTTGGCGTAAGGGAAAAGGATTTTTCTTGGAGTTGGGCTTTGGCTTGGTGCTGGTAACAGTTCTCTATTGGATTATTTGGACGACACAGGCATGGTGGTGGTTGGTGGCTGCAACCGGTTTTTTTCTCTTAAGCATTGTACTCGGCCAGCTTGCCCCCGTATTAATCTTGCCGCTTTTTTATAAGGTGAAGCGACTTGAGGAATCGGATCAACAAGGTCCGGAGTTAAACCGAGTATTCGGAGAACTGACGACTGATACTGGTTTGTCGGTCGAGGGAGTTTACCGGATGGAACTGAGCGCCGAAACAGCCAAGGCCAATGCCATGTTGACTGGTCTGGGGAAAACGCGAAGAGTCATTTTGGCTGATACGCTTCTCGATCATTTTTCTTTGGATGAGATTGCTGTGATTTTCGCCCATGAAATCGGGCATCACGTACATCACCACATTCGGAAGATGATTGTATTCGGTGGACTATACTCGCTCGCTGCATTTTTTCTCTGTGATCTTATTTTGCACCTCTGGCTTGAAGGGGCAGGGGCTCTCAATTATGGCAACTTGCCTGTTTACGCGCTTCCGGTGCTATTGCTTACGATACATCTGTTTTCGAGCATGCTTGAACCTTTGCAAAACAGTCTTAGCCGCCATTTTGAAAGACAGGCAGATCGGTTTGCCCTCGATTCCACGCAGAGTCGAGAGGCGTATCTTTCAGCATTTGCAAAATTGGCAAGGCAAAACAAGGATGACCCNANCCCGCATCGCNTGGAGGTTCTCCTCTTTCATAGCCATCCGCCCATTGCAGAGCGGATGGCGATGGCNGGGAACTGATCNCGTATTTGCGTTCAATCGGTTTTAAAACTTTGTCNTCGGTCGATTATCGGTTTGCCACGAATCGTTTTCCTCNGCCCCTGCCATCCTGAAGTAAAGAAAGATAGACTGAANGNAGACTGGTNTTCTTTTATTCAATTTGGACAGGAAAATGGCGCACGAAATCTATCAAAATCCGCTGGTNTCNCGCTACGCGTCTCCCGAGATGGTTGCGCTTTGGAGTGACGACAGGAAATTTCGTCTCTGGCGTCGTTTGTGGATCGTTTTAGCCGAAGCGCAGGCCGAGTTGGGTCTCNCGATTGACGANGANCAANTGGCNGAACTTCGTNCGNATGTGGATCAAATTGACTATGAGAAAATNGCNGANTACGAACGGAAGTTGCGGCATGACGTGATGGCGCANGTCCACGGNTATGCCGATCTNTGTCCCACCGCACGACCCATCATTCATCTGGGTGCAACAAGCTGTTTTGTTACCGACAATGCCGATCTNGTTTTATTACGCGAAGCCCTCGGTCTCGTTCGNGATAGGCTCGTGGCGGTGATTGATATTTTGGCCAAGTTTGCAGCCGAATACCGCGATCTGGCTTGTCTTGGATTTACGCACATGCAGCCNGCCCAGCCGACAACNGTTGGCAAACGAACNTGTTTATGGGCATATGATCTTGTTTTAGATTTAGAAGAGATCGAAAATCGTATCGAACTTATTCGCTTTCGGAGCACCAAGGGAACAACTGGCACGCAGGCAAGTTTTTTAAGTCTGTTTGATGGNGACCACAAAAAGGTAGAGCAACTTGAGCAATTGGTTGCGCATAAAATGGGTTTCAAGGCCACCTATGCGGTCACCGGACAAACCTATCCTCGGAAAGTCGATGTCCAGATAATCGATCTGCTGGGTAATATTGCCGCGAGTTCACATAAAGCGGCCACCGATCTACGACTCTTGCAGCATCGCAAGGAAATNGAGGAGCCTTTCGAGAAATCGCAGGTAGGTTCTTCTGCNATGGCTTACAAGCGTAACCCGATGCGTAGCGAAAGAATGTGTGCGCTTGCTCGTTTTGCGATGGGATTGCAATCGAGCGCCTCGCAGACATTGGCGACACAATGGATGGAACGTACGTTGGATGACAGCGCAGTGAGNCGGTTAGTTTTGCCACAGGCGTTTCTGGCGATTGATGCAATCTTGAAACTCTATCAGAACGTGACCCAGGGATTAGTGGTCTATCCTCAGGTGATTGCGAAGCGACTTTCAGAGGAATTGCCTTTCATGGCAACCGAAGAAATTTTAATGGCAGGTGTCCGCAGCGGAGGCGATCGTCAAATACTGCATGAAAAAATTCGTAGCCATAGCCAAGATGCGGCAAGGGTCGTAAAAGAGCAGGGCGGGGAAAATGATTTGCTCGATCGTTTGTCCCTCGACAATTCCTTCCACGACGTCGATTTCAATTCGCTCCTCGACGCGTCCCGTTTCGTGGGTCGTGCGCCGGAACAAGTCGATGCATTTATCGCGGAGGTGATCGAGCCTATCCGCGAGAAATATGCGTCCAGGTCAAAAGTCCAGGCTGAAGTTGAGGTATAAGAAGATGGTGATTACAGATCCTATGCACGGGATTGGTTTCTAGAAAATAATTTTGTGATTATGCGAAGGCATTACTCGTTATGCGAATACTCATTGCCGATAAGCTATCTGTAAATTGTGCATCTGCGCTTGCTGAGCTAGGTCTTGAGGTTGTCAATCAACCGGACCTGACTGCGGAGCAAATTCCGGATGCGTTAGAGGGCGTGGGAGCAATCGTTGTCCGGTCGACGCGTGTCACTGCCGAGGCGCTTGAGCGAGGTCAAGATTTGAGTCTTGTGATTCGTGCAGGTGCTGGTGTGAATACAATCGATTTACCCATGGCAAGCAGGCGGGGCATTTATGTTGCAAATTGCCCCGGTAAAAACACATCTGCAGTTGCAGAGTTAACGATAGGCATGCTTGTGGCGGCAGATCGCCAAATTGTGAATGCAACCTGTGCGTTGCGAAATGGCCATTGGGAGAAAAAGCGATTCAGTAGTGCCCGGGGACTTCGTGGCCGGACGTTGGGTATTTTGGGATTTGGGTCGATCGGGATCGCCGTTGCCGAGCGGGCAAAGGCGATGGGCATGCAGGTTTTAGCTTGGTCGCGAAGTTTGTCGCAGGAATCAGCGCCCTCCTCGGTTGAGGTTGCGCAAACAGCACTAGAAGTTGCGAAAAAAGCGGATGCGATCACATTGCACCTCGGACTCTCCGAACAAACAAAACATATTGTCAACCAAGAATTTCTTGCAGCTGTCAAACCAGGTGCAATTTTAGTTAATGCGGGTCGCGGCGAATTAATCGATTCAGAAGCCTTGCTTGCGGCGATTGGCGAAAAGCAATTGCGAGTGGGGCTGGATGTCTTTGAGAATGAGCCTGCAGGGGGGAAAGCTGATTTTTCCGATCTCGATTTGGTGCAACAAGTAACAGCAACTCCACATATTGGCGCTTCTACGGCCGAGGCCGCCGAGGCGGTTGCCAGCGAAGTCGTTCGGATTGTGTCGGTGTTTTTAAAAACAGGACGCCCTCCGGTTGCAGTTAATCTTTGCGACCACGGTGAAGCAAAATGTAATCTCGTCGTACGACACCTTAATCGTGTCGGCGTCCTCGCTGGATTGCTGGACGGTCTTCGGAAAGAAGAAATCAATGTGGAAGAAATGGATAACGTGATTTTTGCGGGTGGAGAGGCAGCCTGCTGCACACTGCTTTTGTCTGCAGAGCCATCCAAGAACTTTCTGAATTCGCTCGATGAGCAGGAGGCTATTTTGTCTTCAGCGATGCGAAATTGTTAGAAGCAACGTTATAGACGGGCTATACCATTTCCAATCTTCGCGAAGGTGGGCTTTTCGACTTCATGCAGTCGCCACAGATGCCCGTAATAATCAGTCGATGACCAGTGACTCTGAAGTTTCGCTGTCGAGCAACGTTATCTCGGATCGACGAAACTTCGTTGCTTTGAAATTCAAAGAGTTGGTTACATTTCTCGCAGTGTAGATGGTCGTGCTGAGGGTAGCCATAATCATGTTCATAGACAGAACGGTTATTGAGGCTCATTTTTCGCAACAAACCAGCATCGACAAGTTCACCGAGAGTGCGATAAACCGTGGGTCGACTCACTTTGCCATTCGCCTTTCCCTCATGGGCTAACTCGGCGAGCAAATTTTCTGCATCAAAATGCTCGTGGTGGCTGAAGACCTGCTCTAGGATGGTTCGCCGTTGCTGCGTGATCCGTTTTCCGCGGCTTCGCAGAAACTCCTCAAACCGGGCCATCGGTGTCATGGCCACTTTGACGCCACTAAGAGAAAAAGTATCTTCCATGCTGCAATTGTACGTCGACGCAGTGCATCAGAGCAAGCACAGACCCTAAGTCCATTTATAGAATCTTTTACATCCTTAGAATGCTAGCCGATTTCGTCGAGGAGTCGGGAAACCGCAGTATCGATTCGATCTTCGGTCTCGTAGACACCACTCGCTATCTCTGCTCGGATTTGGTCGACTCGTTCCTGGCGAACGTCCGGAATATCACCAATCCTCGAAAGTAGATCGGCCTCTTGCGAGATCGAAATTTCGTCGGCACTGGCGGCTGGATTGGAGGTAAGCGCATTGGTTTGATGCGTTTCATTCGCCGCATCAGTCGGTTGCAGGGACTGCGTCCCTTCCACTGAAGTCGTCGTTTGCAAATGTGCGGGGCCATGGATCTGCATCGTATTTATCTCCGTTTGAAATGTGGCCAAGACGTCTTGGCTATTGTTATTCTACCTTCTGATCTGCACGCTAAACACGATATATGAAAAAGAAAATTAATTGTGTGACAAATGGGTGTGCAAATTTTCAACTGCCGTTCGATCTCCTCTGATCTTGGCGTATGGGTCACGAAAAGCTGGTAAGTTTTTCAGCTTGCGTGCTATTTTCCAGCTTTGCTTTTTGAGGTGTCATATCACGCGTTTTGGGTATTAATTTGCATCCGAAACGAGGCAAAACCAAATGTTTAAAAATAACCATCACGAAACTTTTATGAGGTAGCGAGTTCGTATTTTATGGGACTATATTCATCAAATTGAATTGCCTAACCCCGAAAGTAAATCTGCCGATTAGCCGCTCTCTGCGGGTGGCGACGGATTATAGGAATTGGAGTTATCAGAGGCAACAGGAAAGAGAGATGTTGCCTCTTACGCTGAGTCCAGCAGAGACGCCGTGAGGTTTGGCACCCTACATCGGTTGAAACTATTGCTAGCATGCCGCCCGATGCATCCGCTGCCCGTCAGAGGGCAACGGTCGTAAATTCAGCTGTCCAATCGCTGATTTAAGCGACAATCAAACTCTTTTTGCCCAATATTGAACTGTTTGACCGCTCACTACGTACAATAGCAATAGTTAGGCGAGAGGACCCACTGACGAGGAGAACAGGGAAGATGAGCAAGCAACCAACCTCCCCAAGCCAGCACATTGACGCCGACCACGAGCTTCAGCGACTTCGAGGACTCGCGGGATTCAACAATTTTGAGCACCAGCTTGAAGTCGATTTAGAAAAATTGACTCAGCGGTGGTCAGCGTGGCGTGTTCTTCGTCAGGGGAGTAATCGCCATCTCTGGAGCAGTTGTCGTCAAGCCAAGTGATCCTCGTCGTGCATATTGGCTTTTGCCATGCAGCCAAATGCGAGCAGCTTTGGGTTTCCTGCTGAATTGCTCTAGTTTAGGAGGCGTGGCTGAATTCCGGTCGGCGCCGCACGAGTTGCCCTTGTAGTCGTTGCACAATGGAGCTGTGCATTTGGCTGACTCGGCTTTCAGAGAGGTCAAGCGTGGCACCGATCTCTTTCATCGTTAATTCCTCATAATAGTAGAGGATGATGATGAGTCGTTCGTTCCGATTGAGCCCTTTCGTGACCAATCGCATGAGATCTGTTTTTTGGATCCGCCGTGTTGGATCTTCCCCTTTTTTATCTTCAAGGATGTCAATCTCTCTTACATCCTTGTAGCTGTCAGTTTCGTACCACTTTTTATTCAAGCTGACTAAATTGGTGGTATTCGCTTCGGTCATCATTTTTTCGAGTTCACGCACGCTTATTTGCATATGCTCGGAAAGCTCGATTTCTGTTGGTGGGCGACCAAGACGAGCTTCACAAGTACGAATGGCTTCTCCTAGCTTACTTGCTTTTGATCGGACCAACCGAGGTACCCAGTCCATTGTCCGTAATTCATCCAGCATGGCTCCGCGGATTCGCGGTACACAATAAGTTTCAAATTTCACACCGCGAGAAAGATCAAAGGCCTCAATCGCATCCATCAGGCCAAACACTCCGGCGGAGATGAGGTCGTCCAATTCAACGCCCTCGGGAAGCCGAGCCCATATTCGTTCACCGTTGTATTTTACAAGCGGTAAATACCTTTCAACCAAGCGGTTTCGAAGTTCCCTGTTGGTCTGGTCCGCCTTGAAAATTTTCCAGACTTCGAGGATTTCGTCCTCGCCCGCTCGCGTTGAATTTGCCATTCGATCCTCCCTGATCGGCGTTAGATTCTGCGTATTCCCTGCAGCTTAACGGCACGAGGCGTGCCAACTCTTCTCTTACAATCGGCGACTTCAGACCCATAATTGAGTCGAATGTTCCAAAATTTTATTAATGTTTACTACAAAGAAAGTAATGGTCGCTGATGTCGTACTGGTTTCCTGTTGTCCCGAATCGTCAGATCCATCCAACGTCGGGGCGGGAGTCTACAAGAAGCACCGATTCAGGAACAGTTCAAATTTCCTATTATTCTGTACGCGATTTGCTGTACTGAAACTGAAGAAGAGCAACCGGTTCACGTCCGAGGATTTTGTTTAATTAAAATCTGCATGCATTGCCGGCAATACANAACGGTCCGCCGGAGAGTCAACTGCGCAGTTTTCACTTTCCTGTTACGTCAGGAAGTGGATAGAGCAGGCTCCCCGAGGAAAGCTTTGGTCTGGATGGGTGTTCCTTGAACGATCTCGTGAAAACCAACAACTGACACCCCCGGTCGACACTGGGTAATATGACGAACAGCTGGGCGAATATCGCCGGAAACGAGCAAAATNAATTGTTCTGTTGGTGATTCGCTGATCAGTGGCAATAATTGTTCGTCGATCGCGTCGATCAACGCAGATGAAACATTTACCAAAAATCCCTGTGGCGTGTATTGCAGAGCGCGATGAATGGTTTCAGTGAGATCGGAGTCAAACTGGATCACGGATAATTCGCCATCGATACCTTTATGACGATCTGTGATCGTCCGTGCCATCCGACGTCGAACAAACTCAGTTCGCAAAACAGGATTCTTTTCCAGTTCCGCGACATCTCCAAGCGCTTCGAGAATGAGTGTCATTTGCCGTATAGGAAGGCGTTCCCGAAGGAGCAATTGGAGCGTTTGTTGAATTTCGGCGAGAGTCACTTTGTGATTTACAATTTCTTCAACGACGACAGGATGCTTTTGTCCGACTTGTTCAAGTAGGAACTGCGTTGCATCCCGGTTTAGTATTTCTGCAGAATGTTTTTCAATTGTCTCATAGAGACGGTTTGCCAATTCGGTGCTGGAATTTGTTTTTCCGGTCGCAACGACCATCTCTGATAACTTGACTCGATATTCATCAGGATCGAGTTCTAGATTGTCGCGAACCCGTACGGTCGGCAAAACCATACCGATATCGGTAGCAATCTTATTTCGAATTTGCGGTATTCGCTCCAGAAAGTTTCCGCCCCGAGACCGATCTGCCAAGCGGAGCAGTCCCAGGCCAAGTTCAATTTCCAAAGGATTCACAGAGAGCAATTCTTCTATTTGTGGTTTTGAACTGTCTGGTGGCTTGTGTTCAGCACGGGCGGACTTTTTTTGAGATTCGACAAGCAGAAAAGAGAGGGTGATGCACCCAACGGCTGAAAGAATCAAGGGTATTTTGGGTAGATCAGTCAGCAGCAACAAAAAGAGGAATAGCGACGCAAGGGCCAGGGCGCGAGGGCGCGAAAATAATTGGCCTAATAATTCAGCGGGGAGGTTTGCACTACGACTGCTTCGCGTCACGAGCAGGCCTGCTGCAAGCGCAATGAGCAGCGCGGGCAATTGGCTGACTAATCCGTCACCAATCGTTAGTCGGGTAAATAGATTTCCAGCTTCTATCGGAGACATGCCTAGCTGGAAAATACCGATGACAAGTCCACCTAAGATATTGACAACGGTAATTAGAAGTCCCGCGACTGCATCGCCGCGGACAAATTTGCTTGCTCCATCCATTGCCCCAAGAAAATCAGCCTGTTGGTGAAGTTCGTTGCGCTGTGCTCGTGCCGCATTTTTTCCAATATTTCCCGCGTTTAGTTCCGCATCAATTGCTTGTTGGCGGCCAGGCATTCCATCCAGTGCAAAGCGTGCTGCGACCTCCGAAATGCGAGTGGCACCTTTGGTGATTACCACAAATTGAATTAAGACAATAATGGCAAAGATAATCATCCCCACGATCAGATTCCCCCCCGCCACAAAATCACCGAATGCTTCAATGACCCCGCCGGCGGCCCGCTGTCCTTGGTGATCTGCTTGGGTGAGTATCAACCGCGTTGTAGCAATATTCAGGACGAGTCTGCCTAGCGTCAGACCAAGCAGTAAAGAAGGAAATATATTGAATTCGAGTGGTTTCCGGATATGAATTGTGGTCAGCAGTACAATGACCGATAGCGTGATACTGCCTACCAGCAGTAAATCAATCACTGCCGCGGGCAATGGCACGAGAATAACAATCAGGCAACTAATGAGCCCCACCGGCAGCACAAACTCGCCAGCACGCAGGATTGAAGAAGTGTTTCCGGATGCGTTGGATTGAGCCGCCATGGCAAGCCTTAGTCGGTGACGTCGACCGCGCGGTTTGTGTCAGAACACAAGGGTGAGCAAACGGTTGTGTAAAGCGGCAGGAAAATACTTAGTTCTGTAACGAAGGTCTAGGTCATTCTTCGCGGAGAAAGCTAGCAGCAAACAGAGTGCATCGTTCCAAGCAACAGCAGTTTGATAGGGGTCGAACCTGTCAGAAAGAAAATTTTAACGATAATGACGCCTCTAACTGTTATGAGAGCAGGGTTTACAGCCAAATTTCAGACATTGCTTCTAACTTCAGCCGGTCTTTTTGATTCTGATGAGGTAGGATAGTTGAACAAGCGCTAGCAGTCCGTTCCCGATGAATGTCTGTACCGTTTGTAACGATCGAGTTTGGTTTTCGCTTTCCTGGATTTTCCAATAAGCATTGCTGAGGAGAGATTTTCATGGCGTCTACAAAGGCAGAATCCACCCCCATTTTTATCGCACTGATTCTATTTGTCGTGCTTTCCATCGTTTTGGGCGTAACGACCTATATGTTTTACAAGGGTGAAGAAGATGCCATCACTGCCCGCAAGGAGGCTGACAACGAAAGAGAAATAGCGGAGAAGGAGACCCAAGAGGTTCAAAAAAAGGTTGATGAGCTCAAAGGGCTCGTTGGCGCACCACCCGATCCTGCAGGTCCGACGGTTGACGAAATCATGCAGGAGTACGAACAAAATCAGGATGTGTATGGGGAAACCTACAAAAGAAATAAGGGAACAGAATTAGATGATCCCAGCGCATCGACGTATCCGTTGATGCTCAAATATTTGATTGACATGAATAAATCGCTTTTTGACCAGATTAGTCAGAAGGATTCGCAACTCACAGAGGTTGAACAGGCGCACGTGGCGGAAAAAGAACGATTAAAAGCAGCGCATGAGGCTACTCGCAAAGAACTGGGCGCATTGTCGGATGAAATTAAAACCAACAATGAAAAATTCGCCCAAGCCCGCACGGCATTTGAGAAAAAGTATGAAAAAGCAACCGAAGATGTGCGTAAGGCGCAAGATAAAATCACCGAGATTCAAGACAAATCACGACGGGATATGAATAAAGTCACGGAAAAAATAAATGAAGTGGACAATCAGTTAAGCGCAACCACGAACGCATTGCAGAATGCCAGGAAGGTGGATCTCGAAGCTCCTGATGGCGAGGTGATCTGGGTGAATCAAGTCGACGGTACCGTCTACATTGACCTTGGATACCAAGATGGTTTGCGCCGTCAAACGTCGTTCAGTGTTTACGATCACGATGTTGCAAATGCGCTTACGGCAGAACCGAAAGGAACTCTTGAAGTGGTGCAAGTTAAGTCAGATATGTCCATCGCAAAGGTCACGAGTGATATATATGCNAAGGACAAACTCCTGAACCCGATTCTGAAGGGCGACAAGATTATCTCGGCCGTCTTTCATCGCGGTGAACCAGAACGATTTGCTGTTGTCGGAAAAATTGATATCGATGGAGATGGCCGAAGTGATCTGCCACTCCTGCTCCGCTTGATTGAGCGCAATGGAGGTGTTGTAGATGCCTTCGTCGATGAGTCAGGAAATCAGGGCGGTTCCAGCAAAATTACGCCGCGAACGAAATATCTGGTCATGGGTGAAAAGCCAACCGACAAAACGAAGACTGAGATTTTAGACGCATACAACGATATGGTGAAGCTTGCCGATGATAATGGTGTACGCGTAATACCTCTTAAAGACCTTCTGGATCATATGGGCTTTGAGGGGCAGGGCCGATCAGTAGGGCTCGGCCGCAGTGCGAACCCGGATGATTTTAAGCCGAAGAGTGGAGATCAGCCNTTTCGAAGACGACCGGCTGGTTAGCAAGCGATCAAACGGCAAGTGTCGAAGTCTCTGTCCGGCCGGCTACTATTTTCTGATTTCGGCGAACGGCTATTTTCAGGGGAAATTCTCTTTATCCGGCACGTCTGGCCGGTTGATCACGCATGTGGGTCCTGCGAAAATTTATTTATCAGAAACGATATCGCTCGGTTCTGTTGATAAGTAATTTCACAGCCTCTTAATCCACTTGATCCAACGATGAATACACAAGCAATGTTCGATGCCCAGGCTATCCTCACTCGAGAGCAATTTAAAATTCGCGCCAAACTTATAGAAATTGCCGCCATTCTTGATCGCATTGATCGAGCGGATGGCGAAGTGAATCACGATAGGCGGATGCTGGAAATTCATAAGTCGTTGGAGGTACTGTCCGTTTCCGGTAGTGATAGTGATCGGGCTGCGCGGATACAAATGATTTACTCCAGAGAATTTGATTCCCAGTGGAAAAAAAATCTTGAAGTAAATGATCGTTAACCAGNNATTAAGCTTTAANATACTAGCCGCTTTTCCCACTCTTTAAGTCTAGGAATACTAATGTACTATTTTGACCCGCACATCCACATGGTCTCTCGGACCACCGATGACTACGAAACACTCGCAAAGATGGGTTGCGTGGGTGTAAGCGAACCGGCTTTTTGGGCAGGTTACGATAGGGGCAGCCAAGACGGATTTCGAGATTACTTTCAACAGTTAACAGATTTCGAACCGAAAAGGGCCGGATGGTATGGAATTTCGCATTACACTTGGCTGTGTATCAATGCAAAGGAAGCAGAGAATGTAGAGTTGTCGAGAGAAGTCATCGCCATGATACCGGACTTTCTTGATCGCCCAGGTGTTTTGGGTATCGGCGAAATTGGATTGAATAAAAATACAAAAAATGAAGCGATCATTTTTCTTGAGCATCTTGACTTGGCTGTCCGGACAGACGAACAAATTTTGATTCACACGCCACATCTCGAAGATAAATATCAGGGCACGCGAATGATTCTCGATATGTTGTGTGATGATTCAAGGTTAGATCATGAGAGAATTTGCGTCGATCATGTGGAAGAACATACTGCGGGAGAAGTTCTTGATAAAGGTTTTTGGGCAGGGATGACACTTTATCCAGTGAGTAAGTGCACGCCAGAGCGGGCGGTTGATATTGTCGAGAAATATGGACCTGAGCGACTGCTCGTTAATTCGGCAGGAGATTGGGGGCCTTCCAAACCGACAGCCGTCCCTGATTTCATTCTAGAAATGCGTCTTCGTGGCCATCCAGAAAATTTGATCCGTCGTGTTGTGTACGAAAATCCGATCAAATTCTTCAGCCAGAGTCGTAATTTTTCTTTTACTCCACCTCAGATTGACGAACCCTGGTCAGACAAGACGGTTGTAGTGTGAGTCAGGTTGGCACTTTGATGGCAGCCAGAGAAGCATAAGCGATCTACCAACGCACGCGTCATCTTAAAATTGGTCAAGGATGAGTTGACACACGTTGTAATCGTGAAGAGCACCATTATGAAAACCGCTCTTTTTCAAGAGACCTGGATGGGAACTGCTAAAAATGCCCTGTTGATCCGATCGTGTTGCCGGGGCACCGTGAGAACCTTTGACCAGAGATGCATCAAGCGGAATACTTTTTGTGGCAGGGTCAAAAAATAACTCGACCGGATCGTATCCTGGTTTTCTGTGAATGTCGACCGTGCGGGCGAAAGGTGGAGCCTTCTCATCTTCTTGCCAATAGTAATAGGCTTGCCAGCTTTCTGGTTCCGAAATCAAAATGATTTCGCCACTTCGTGGGTGATCAAGCTGATACTTTTTCCGATCTTTTCCCACAACAACTTCGGCAATTCCGGGACTATCACGGAAGAGTTCGGCAATTTCTTCTGCATCCGTATTCGAAACCGGCTGTTGTAAAAAGATATGTGAGAATTGATGATCCACTAATGCCCAG
Source organism: Planctomycetaceae bacterium TMED10 (assembly GCA_002168195.1). Lineage (GTDB taxonomy): Bacteria > Planctomycetota > Planctomycetia > Pirellulales > UBA7805 > UBA7805. The sequence goes on along the minus strand of NHBP01000032.1, from coordinate 2,524 downwards.
GCCTTACTGGTACGAAAATCAATCCATTCGCCCTCATTCAGATAAACGTTTAAAAAGCCAGCCGAACGTAGGATTCGGTTCGGGTAGGACACATGATTCACGGGCACGATCGCATACTCGCTTGCTACAAGCCAAAGGACGTCTTTTTTCATGACACGCGGCATCTCTTGAAATAGCTTCCCCAGGAGGTTGTCTAATTCCAAGACCGCGTTTTGTGCCTCGTCACTATCAGGGCCGGATCGTTGTGCGGCATAGTCAAGATGCGGTAGATAGATGTAAAAAAAATCAGGCTTGAAACGCCCAGCTGCCGTGATTGCCGAGTCAACAATCCATCGACTTGAAGCGATTCCAGCCTGAGGCCCCCAGAAATTCTGGAGAGGAAAATGCCCATGTTCAGCGAGTAGTTCGCCGTAGAGTGTTTCTGGTTTTGTATAGCACCAAAGTGATTCCGTACCGTCTGGGTTGTGAACAGGAGCTGGCATGCACACGTTTTGTGCGCTGCACCCCTTGCTCAGCATGGGAAACCAGACCGCGCTTTGTTTGCCGCGTTGTGCAAGGAGATCCCAGACTTGAGGCTGCTGAATTTTTTCATTCCATGCGGTCCACATTTCGACTTCCTGCGAATCACGCCAAAAAAATCCGTTGGCGACAACGCCATGATCCTGAGGTTGCGACCCACAAACCATATTGGACTGCACCGGCCAAGTGACACATGGAAAGCTCGGAATCAAATTTGCCCGTTCTCCCTTCTCGGCAACGGCCTGAAGGTTTTCCATGCTGTTAATGTCGTTTGGCCGCAGACCGGGCACTGAAAGAAGAAAGACAGATGAAGTCATGTTGAGTAGATGAATTTTCCGAGGAAGATAGTTGGAATCAAGAGTGCGAGTAAAACAAGAGATTTCTCTTGACCTTGAACGGCAAAGATGATCGCTGCATCCAGTACGATTAGGGTTAAGAGGCAGAATTTGACTCCCACCTGCACATTGGTTGGAGTCGGTTCTAGGACTGCCTTGCCACATCTCCAGGTGATTTGTAATGCGACTAGTAGCCAGAAACCAAACCAAATTCCAATATTTTGGCTTACCAATGTTTTATTTAGGGGCATGAACTGCGGAAACGAATAAAGGCATGCCAGCCCCAGGCCCATCATAAGTAGACTTGCCGAGAGGTAAAATCGGTTGCTCCTTTCGGCTTCGGTACGCGCAAACCATGTGAGGCCAACAATGTAAATGCCAATCCCGACGATAATGAGAAAATGGCTCATCGTAAAAGCGGTAAACGTTCCCTCAACAACACTCATTCCCATCATCACGTTGAGTGATCGACAGGTGCCCATCCCCAGGGGACCTAACCAATTTTTTTTGAACACTCCATCGTATGCCACTACGGCGGTTGCCAGTAACAGGGCGATCAGCAGCGTCCCTAGCGTGTGACTCATGAAACTGAGAATCATGGCCAGGATAGTACCGAGCACGAGCAATTGTGTGCCGAGCCACAAAGCTGTTGATTCAGGAACTCGGCGAGAGGGAATGGGCCTGGCGGGCCGTTCTTGCAGGTCTTTATTGCGATCAAAATAATCGTTGAGCACCATCCCTGCCAGATAAAAACAGCTCGAAGAGAGAATCAGCAGAACCAAAATGCCAAGATGCGTTTCCGCAGGGCTTTCGCTACCGTTGAGTGCTGCCTGCGCGAACCAGTACCCCATGATGACGTCTGCGATGGCCGTAAACACATTCGGTAATCGCAAAAGCTCTAAATAGGCACGAATTTTTGAATCAGGCCGGGGCATCATCACTCACTGGACAGGAATCTCTAGGTGTTGCATCGTGCGTTGCAGAAATGAGAACGCTTCTCGAGATGCTTTGTCTGGTTCATCGATGTAGGGATAGAGTTCAACGGTTATCCAGCCATCATAGTTCGTCCGCGCAATTTCACGGAGCGTTGCTTCAAAATCAATCGCACCGTGTCCCGGTATCAGGTGGGCATGCTTGCGGGAGGCTGCGATGTCCTCAAAGTGGTAATGTCTCGTGTGTGATTGCATTTTAGCAATCCAGTCTTGAGGATCCTCTCCCACACAGAAAGCGTGCCCAATGTCAAAGTTCAACCCAATTTTATCGGAATCAATTCGATCAATGAATTCCAGATATTGGCCAAATGTCTCAATCATTAATTCTGGTTCAGGTTCAATCAACAAATCGACGCCCACTGACTCAGCCAACTCAACACAAGGCATTAACTCTTCGTAGAAAATGTCAGCCCCGACTTTCCAAGACTGATTTTCGGTGAGCAGTCCGCCTGGTTCCGTGGTAATGCAGGGGGCCCCAAGGTCTGCTGCGAGTTGCAAGGCGCGTTTTGTGTGTTCTCTGCGGATAGCGCGGTAGTGCGGATCGGGGTCGGTCCATCCGGGATGCCAGTAAGGTTGTCTGGGATCAGCGACCGCATTCATCATAAAGGCGTTAATGTTCGAGATAGTCAGCTTATGTTCGTCGAGAGATTGACGAATAGAATCTTTGCGCTCCTCGAG
>NHBP01000031.1 GCA_002168195.1 Planctomycetaceae bacterium TMED10 | reverse complement strand
CGGCCGAGCCATGAACGCGTGGAAGGACATCCACGTGGCATTCAATCGGACGCAGCGTTTTACCGTCACGACCATCAGGTCGGGTTCCGGCGAGAATAAGATCGCGAACAACACGGGCTTCCAGATCGTGCCAGGCCTTGCCGAATCGTTGCGAGCAAATTGCGTCTTCGGCATTCGGATCAGGAATCATTTCAGCAACCACTTCGGCTTTGAGTGCAGAAACCGCATCGGCGCGGGCCTGCTTGCCTTCGGTTTGCTTGGCGGCCTTAAAGCGGTCGAAATATTTGTCCGCCAACTGATCGATCAGTTTGTCCGCCTCGGGAATGTCGTATTCCTTCTTTTCCGGCGCCACTTTGGTCCGGAGTTCTTCTTGCAACTCACAGAGGCCGATAATAACTTTATGGCTTTCCAGGATTGCTTCGGCCATCAAATCTTCGGGCATTTCACGGGCAAATCCTTCAATCATTGCCACGGCATCTTTGGTTCCCGAAACGATTAGATCTAAATCGCTTTCTTCCAACTCATCATGGGAGGGGAAAGGTACGAACTTCCCATCAATGTGTCCCATGCGCACCGTGGCACATGGGCCGAGGAATGGTAGCGATGAAACACAGAGTGCCGCCGATGCGCCATTCATTGCGAGCACATCACCATCGGTCTGTTTGTCGCTCGAGACAACAAATGCCTGTACCTGCACTTCGTCATTGAACCATTTGGGAAAGAGGGGACGAATCGGGCGATCGATCAAGCGGGCGGTGAGCGTTTCCTTCGTTGTGGGACGTCCCTCACGTTTCAGGAACCCACCGGGAAATTTTCCTGCCGCTGCCGTTCGTTCGCGATAGTCGCAAGTTAAAGGGAAAAAGTCGATTCCCGCGCGAGGTTCACCGGTCGCTACGGCAACGAGTACCACGGTGTCGTTGTAGCGGATCAAGCAACTGCCCGCCGCCTGTTTTGCCAATACGCCTGTTTCAATCGATAAAACATGCTGACCAATTCTTTTTTCTACTTTGATTGTTTCCACGTTCTTTTTTCCTACATAAGTTTTACAAAACAAATATTTTTTACTTCACAGAAGTTACATCACATAAAGACATATAGTTCGTCACAAAGCGACGTTCTCGAGGAGAGGCAGCCACCGAGGCTGTCGAGCAGAATCGTACGACGTACAAAGTCGACTACTTGCGAATATGCAGCCGCGCGATGATATCGAGATATCGTTGCGGGGCAATGCGCTTAAGGTAGTCCAATAATCCCCGGCGTCGACTCACGAGTGAAAGAAGACCCCGCCGGGTGGAGTGATCCTTTTTATATCTCTGCATGTGAGTCGTCAGCGAGTTGATTCGACTGGTGAGGATGGCAATCTGAACCTCAGGGGATCCGGTATCGCCTTGGCTCTGGCCAAAGTCTTTAATCAGCTCTTGTTTTTTTTCTTGGGTGATCGACATCGTTTTCTTACTTCTGCCTCTTCGCCTGATCGCGTGGCAGCGACTTTGTTCAAGACGCATCGCATATCAGGTCGGTCAGCCAGCGCCCGCCGTCGTCGGGTCGGGTTTCCTTTCTGGTGAGGCCGACCGCGATACTTTTTCGAGAGGTCGACCGAATACATTAAACGACAATAACTTAAGGTCCACAGTGTATCAGGGCCGAGGCGGGGTGCAAACCCACCTTTCCGCTCTGCTGAGCGTGGAGCGACGCCGTGTAATGTTGGATTTTACCGGTTTTTCTGATGCTGCGACTCGATTCGCACCCCCGCCGGCCCGATCGTCGCCTCGATCGCACCCTGCCGGCCGGTGTGGAGCAAGGTTTGACCGCCGCTTGTATACGCCTTCCGGACCCGGGCGTCGGGCGGGGTCAGCCCACTACTCATGATCGTCCACCGTGGCCTGCACCACCGCATTACGTCCTCGGGACGGCTTTTAGGACTCCCGTGATGCGGTGCCAGGATCAGGTCGCACCGATCGATTGGCCTTGCGAGGACCGCTTCCAGTCCGGATGCCTCCAAGTCACCGGTTAACAGAACGCGGATGTTGTGCGACTCGAGGAGTAAAACGAGACTATTGGCATTATCGACACTACCATGGCGTGTAGACGCAATGCCTACGCTCGTGGGATGAAGGACATGAAGGCTCGCGCCGGGGGAATCAAGGAAATAATCGCGATAAAGGGGGCGTACGGGCACTTTTCTTGCATCAATTGCAGCTAAAAGAACCCGCGTCGCCTCATCCTTTTTTCTGAGCATCGGTGGCGTCATGTAGATGACCCCGACACTGAATCGTTCAAGTAATTCAGGGATTGCATTGAAGTGGTCAGCATCGGCATGCGAAATAATCACTGCATCTAAATGGGTGCGTCCACGCGTCCAAAGTGTTGTCGAAATCGCACGCACGGCAGCAGCAGGGGANCCCATNCGNCCCGCGTCATAGAGAATGGCCNCACCCTGCGGAAGTTCCAGCAAAACCGATAATCCCTGGCCAACATCGATAAAGGTGCAGCGAAGTGTCTCCCTCGGTTGCGGATGCGGCTGGGCAAACATTCCGATGACAATCCATAGTGATGCCAGGCCCAGTGAACGCGAGAGTCGGGGTCTCCAGTGCGGTAAAAGTGCCCAACTGGCCAGACCGAGATAGAAACCCATCGCCCACCAGGCGGGCGGGCCGGCCATATACGCATACCCGAAAGGCATGTGACTCGCAGTCGTGACCCCCCACTCCAAGATGGCGAGATTGAGATCACAGATTTTGGCGAGTAGTGTGGCAAGTGGCGGGAGCAGCCAGCCGGTGAGTAAGATTCCAAGTCCCGAGGCAAGCGAAACCGCAAGCGGTAGGTAAAGCAACGGTGTGAGCAATACACCCACGGGAGTAAAGAGGTGNAAGTGCAGCATCACCAGTGGCAGTGCGATGAGAAACACGGCTAGACCGGCGAGTGCGATTTGCCAGAACCATTGCCATATTTGTATCAGAAAGCGGAGGGGCCAGGGGCGTGACCGCGCAATGAGTCGCTGGAGGGGGTCACGCTGTTTTTGNCTGATTCTTTGATAAAGCGGTTCNAGGAAAATAAGTGNTGCGACCGCCAGGAAAGATAATTGNGANCCGACACGAAACAGATTGCTTGGATTCCAACTGAGCACAATCACGGCGGCGAGCGCAAGTGCGTTCATTGGATTAATCTGTCGCGCTAATTGCATCCCACTGCAAAGCACAACGACAAGCACCGTTGCCCGCATGACCGGTGGTCGCGCGTCAGTGAGCAGTGCATAAAAAACGGTAAGCATTGCGATTCCAAACAGCAGCAAACCACGGGGAAGGGCTGCAAGGCGCAGTAGTACGAAAAGTAATCCAACAAGAATTCCGATATGCAAGCCGCTGATGGCGAGCAGGTGAATCGTCCCTGTTTTAATGAATGCTTCAGTACGGTCATGTTCGAGTTGCTCGCGTTCACCGAGTAACACGGCGGCAGCCAGTCCCGCCCGCTGATGATCGAGATAGCTCCATAAAAGCTTACTGCCTTTGGCTCTTAGTTTGGCAAACCAATTTGCTGGGTTGGCCGTGGTTGCTGTTCCTGTTATTCGGAGGCACCCCGGATGACTCGATCGCAAGACGCAATGTTGCCGTTGCATCCGGCGGTAGGCTGCAAAGTCAAACTCACCGCGGTTATTGGCAGGTGGCGGCCGAAGCATGCGACCAAAGACTTCAAGTTGCGTGCCGGGCGTAACATCGGAAATCCGTCCATCGACCAGGAGCATTGCCCTTCCGGAAGCATCTTTCCACTGTCGGTGATCTCGAATCGCCAGAACGCGAACTTCTACTCGACTGCGGTTTCCGGTGGGCATCGTCCAGAGAGGGTTTTTTTCAGGACGCGGCAGATATTTGACCGGCCCGGTGGTTTCCACCCTCAGGGCCACGCGGGTGGGAAAGGCGCCGGCGTAGCGGCCGATATCGGTGGAATCAAAGAGATACCATTGGAGGTGATGCCAGCCACCACCGACACTCAGCGTGGCCAGCAGGAGGGCGAACGCGGCGGAGGTTGTGGACCTGCGGTGATGCAAGATGCCCCAAACCAGCAGCAGACAGAACCCCGACAGGCACCAAGAGCCCAGCGGTAGCGGGGCATAACGATCGATCGTGATCCCACCGGCAAAGGCGATCAGAACCACCAGCAGTGGTCGCCGATTCGTTACGGTTCGGGTTGTGCTGGGATCTCCTTCCGCAATGCGCATACCGGTAGTGTAAGAAAAGCCACACAAAAGTGCGAAAAATCGGTTGCCAGAGGCAAGGAGCCTTGTCGATCAGGTCTTAGGATTAGGCCCGTAGGCGTTATCGCCCGCATCACTGTCTTGGACGTAGAACACGATCAGGACGATCCAACCGACCAACGGGATCAGGCCAATGAAAATCCACCACCCGCTGCGGCCCGTGTCGTGCAATCGGCGAACGGCCACAGCAATCGCAGGTAAAAGAATCCCCAGGCCGTAGATTGCAGGGATGATAGCCAGCGGCGTTGCCTCCGCGAGTGGTTCCTCGGGAACTCCCCCACGGGCACCAAAAATAGTGTTCAGCGCGACGCTAATAATGACATTGAATAGCACAAACCACCAGTATTCTGCCCGACGTGCACGTCCGTGAAACACCGCATACTTTTTTAATGCTTCAAGATAATAGTTCATCATCCGCCCCCTTTAATTTGTTGAACCAAAGAAATTTGTATAGGCATGAATGCATTAGATTGGATTAAATTGACTTTGCGTAGGGAAGGGGGAACCGGTCATTGGCGTGTGTTACCGGAATGTTGGTTTCAGATGACTACGTTTCGGAGGGCTACGTTTCGGATTTGGGTCATCAAACGAGATAAAACAACCGATCGGTGTGGTCTTTGGCACTGCGATCGATTCGTCCGCCAGATAGGAAATCAAAGCATCCTGTAGAAAAAATTCGTTCGCAACCTGTCTCTTTTTGCCATATCCCGCATACCGGTTGTCGATTGCGCCGCGGTAAATTGGCATCGATCGGTGCCGGGCAAGCACCACCGCCGCGGGTGTGATCGTTGCATTCACAGCGCGGGCAATCGACTGGTCGGCGTCAAGCACCACCGGTAGCGACAGATCAAACGTCTCTGCATGCTTTCGGGCGACCGATGTCGAGATGCCCAGGCTTGAGTGAACTAAAAAAAAACGAACCCCGTGTGGCCTGAAGTGTTCATTCATTTGTTTGAGTTTCGGATGATAAGCGTTGGCGATGGGNCAATCAGGCGAAATAAAAATCAGCACCACCGCTTTTGTTTCCGGGTCCTCAAAAGGCTTGACCTTGGTTCGGTCCAGGCAAAAAAATTCCCAGCCCGTTGTGCCTGTTGGTGTGCGAGGTGTTGCGGACCGATCGCTCGTGGGTTTTTCCGCGGTAATCGCCTGTGGGGTCGGGTGATCGGCATGCGTCGGGATACCGCCGACAACGCACAGAGCAATCGTCAGCAGTGCGCAAGAAACACCGACGCATTGGTTTTCACCGCTTACCCAATTTTTTTTGTGACGATANATCATCGTGCCTCNTTCAGTCGTTCGAGGATATTCCGAATAAATCCNAGTTCTTGGCGGTCGAGCCTTTGATCGCCGTTGGCATCAAGGATCGAGAACCTTTGTGCTAATCGGGGTGGAGCCTCGATTTTTTGCAGCCCGCCGTCGCGATTCGTGTCGAGTTGCATCAGCACATCGACCACGTCGCCCTGAGTCAACGAAGTAAAGAAGTATTGTCCTACGGCCGACTCGAGATTTTTTTCATCTTCCGCATCGCGTGCGACTGCCTGCACCGTGATGCTGCCCATCTCATCACCCGATTCACGCCCCCAGCGGATTGCGACCGGCGGACTGTTGGGGTTCTCTGGATTATCTGTCGAGTTGTCATAGGTAAGTTCACTGGTCAGCACGGTGCCGGCAGGCAATGGAATAGGTGTCTCGAAAAGGTACTGGTCCTGCCAATCAAGGTCCCAGTCGTCAATCTGCAAGAGTACCAACGTTTCACCGTNCGGTAGCCGTGCGGTCAGTTTGGCGGTTCGGCAAATGTAGTGCGCATGCGCTGCGACGCTGATCAGTTCGGTATCGATTGGCAGACGAAATGACTCACCAATTTTGTAATNCCGCTCACCGGCTGGGACTTGGAGTCCGACGCCTGCACCGAACATTGCAGGAATTTGAATAGGCACAATTTTTCGTGACGGTGCCCGGTCTGCAAAATAGAGGCCTAACTCGCCCTCTTCTATTTCTGCCTTGCCCGAGGGATGGAAATGAGTTTGCACGACGATGTCACTGCCTGCAGGAAGTTGCAGGGCCAGATCTCCTGGTAGCCTCGAGGCCGATCGGCCCGGCGCATAACCGCCCAAGCCCTTCGACAGCGCGGTTGCCAACGTTGGAAATGTCTGACCCGATNGAAACTGGCCAAGTTGNGATAGCGNANGGNCAAAACGNAGGAGATCGCGTTTTGGACCGCCCGCGTTCTCTGTTCCGCTCGCTAAAAAACGCATGCCGGCGATTCCCGGTTTTCCGTCGCTGCCATCCATGCGGCGGGCAGCGCCATCGGTGTCAATAAAAAACAGGGCGTGATGCACTGACCCCTTGGCAAGCGGGCGATAGTCAATGGCTTTTATCCATTTGTCTTTTGGCAATTGAATGGGGAAAACGAACGAGCGATAAATGTCCGGGCCCGAGGGTGGCACTTCGAAGCGACCCTGCATCTTGACCACCCGATCGGGTTTTCCAAGTTGCCAGCCATCGACAAAAGGGGGAGTTGCGGGTGCCACACCGTCACCCCTTGGTTTGCCATCGGCAATCCACTGTCTCAATTTATCCTTCTCAGTCCGCGATAGCTCCCGAGAATTGGCAAAGACCACATCGTGGTTGACCGGCTTCCATGGAGGCATATAGCCGGCATTAATCACCGCTTCAATGGTTTCCGCACGTGTGGCGACATCCTGGTATGTGAGCAACGGAAAAGGCGCACTTTGCCCGGTGCGGTGGCAGCCTGCGCATTTCTCATGCACCAGGGCGGCAATGTCTTGATTGAAAGTCACCCGTGGAGATTCTGGGTTCGACTTCTGCAGGTTGGCAGCCGCATCCTCAGCACGGATCCATTGCGNGCCTGCAAAGCCGGACCCAGAAAAAAGAATCATCACGAAAAACAACTGGAATATTGTCGGTACAGGCTTCTTTTGTATCTTCCGATCCTGCCTCTTGCTATCGGACGCTTCGTGTCGGTGTTGGTCGATGAAAAATCGGTTCCAGCGCATGGTAAAATCCCCATTGAAAATTCTTTCTGAGGCGGATCAAACGCAACTTGATGACCGCGTTACACAGACAATTGTCGATTTGCTTGCGAAAGAAGACCGGGAAAAATTCGATTTCGAAAAACTTTAAATGGAGCGGTTTAAATTAATCGCTCGATGAGCACACCCGAATCGTTTCGATGGCACAGATTGCAATGGTCAAGTCGCCAGACCGTCGCCAGATCTTAGTCACTGAAGTCGATACGCGATCGATCTTTTCCCCCGTGGGCGTCGGGTGTGAAAAAATGATCATGCAGTTCGACATTTTCTTGAAATTGAATCTGTAATAATTCTCGCCCCACTTGCCCTTTGGGCAGATGCCACCGGGCGATCAACTGAACAGTGAAACCCGATTCCGCATCAGACCACAACTCAATNACATCAGGGCGATGGACTGAATCCTCGCGGTCGAGCTTGCCAAGGATATGGCGGCAGCGCAAATGCTGGGTACCGATTTTCACCGATTGATCCGGTAAAGACTTGAGGGCATAAAAATCGCGCATCCGCGTGAGGATCGTCGAAAGGTGCAAGTAGGGGGTGCCAATGTCTTCCTGTCCGATCACCCACTGCATCAGGTTTTCGGTATTCCCCTCAAGCACCGGTCCCCGAGGCGGAACCACCCAGGCAGCCCCTTGGTCGTTGCCGATCCAGAGAGGTCGGGCTGACAGCAAGCTTTCTCCCCGAAGCGCGAAGCGGCTTGCACCTTTGACAAAGAGATCAACGTTGCAATCAACCGTATTGGTTTCACTCAGCCGAAGTTTGGTGGTCACCGAATAGCGGCGTCCGATTTCCTGAAGCGATTGCGCAATGCTGGCGTCGACCGCGGCAACGGCCGTTTGAGATGTGTCAAGAATGCGCACAGTTACGGCGATCAACATCAGCGCTGCCACCGCAACGCCCCAGGCAATGATTCGAGATTTCCCCTGGGAGCGATCTTGAAGTTGCTCGGATGATTCGTATGACGCGGACGTATCCCATGCATCGTTCCGTAGTCGTTTCAGGCCCGCGGTCACCAGCAAGTGCGAGTGNGGCTTCGTGTTCTCGTACAGCGCATCAAGGAATGCGTCCATCAAGAGGGTTTTCTGCTCCTCTAAATTCGGGGTCGGATCGGTCACGCGGTTTCCTCCCAGGCAAGCAATTTTTTTGCAAGGCATGCCTCGAGTTGAATTTTTGCCCGATAAAGACGCTTCTTTGCCGTTTGCAGTGTAATGCCAAACCGAGTGACAAGCTGTTCGAGCGAATTCAGCTCAAGATAACGTGCTTCAATGGTTTGACGATTGTCGTCTGAAAGTGCGGCGATACAGTCTTTGAGTAGATCTAACTTGACACTCAACGTGTCTCCCTTCAATTTCTCAACTCGCTCAAATCGTGATTCCAACCACTCGAGTGTGACGGCATCGCAGGGAAGTGGATTTTTTCCCGCTTTGCGGAAATGTGCCAGGACAAGCTTGCCTGCGATGCCACGAATCCATTTTCCGAACGAACGGGTGTGATCGAAATCATCAATGCGACGCCAGGCAATGACCATCGTTTCCTGAAACAGGTCGTCGACCGCATGCGGATCGCGCACGGATGAACGAAGGAATGCTAGGAGCATTTCGGCATGTTCACGCATCAGGATTTCAAAGACTTCAGTGGCGCTGGACATCGGCCTGGACATCGGTAAGGAAAGCGTTTGGATTGCTGGTACTCTGATATTGTCTGATATTTATAAAAAGAGGACATGCGCGCTGAAAATCGTCGATTATTGCACCAGTTCCTATCCGCTTCGACGACTAAATGCCAAGAAAATACTTTTTTTTTCGGCTTTGTAAATTACAATCGGAGGCGTCAATTCCGGTTCAACGAAAGGCCGCCAAGATGTTTCGCTTGCTCATTCTAACTGTCGTCACCTCTGTTGTGGTGATTCCCTCTGTATTCAGTGCTGACCCCGTTGGAGGGAAAAGTCTTGATGAAATGAGCAAGGAGGAAATCCTTGCCAGTCCGCGTTGGAAGAGGGCCGAGGAGGCGATGGAAGACTGGTTGTCTCTGCAGCTTTATACGCCGGCAGAGATTGATCAACTGGAAGAACGCTGCGATGCCTATGTCCAAGAAATGGATGTCGAAACGCTGCGAAAGTATCTTCGCGATGCGGAGGCGCGACTCGATGTCTTGATGAGTCCCGAGGTGCAGAAAGCCCGTGATTGGGTTGGTAGCTATATGGCTGTCTTGGCCGCACCCCATCGCAAACGCTTACAGAAACAGTTGCCTGATTTAGCCAACATGTCTGCCCCGGAGATTCAGGCTGCGGTGCGTGAAGTATTGCAAGTCCGGCAAACGCACGGTCAGCGGGGGTCAGCGGAGCAATCGCGGCGGCAGAATGAGGTGACACGCGGTCGCACTGAAAATGCCCGGCAGTCCGATGCGCGGAATGCTCAAATGCAGCAGCGACAGCAGACACAAGCCGATCGCGCGGATCAACGCACAAAAGATGCCCGCCGTCAATCAATGCAGAATGCTCGTGTGCAGGGTACGACGACGCCCGAGTGGTACCGCATGCGGCGGGGATGGTTTGGCGGTATGGGCTGGCGACGCTGAATTGGCAGCGCTAAAGCGATTGCGATCTACCGCCTCGCCGAAGAGATCGCCAGGGGCAGAGCAAGAAGCCAAGCAACAGCGTGATGATCGTCGCGGGCTCAGGTGTGACATAACTCCATCCGGCAGCTTGTGGATCAAAGTTGTCGGGAAGCGTTGTAAGATGCGAGTAAATTGCGGTGCCGGTGGTTGTTTCCAGTCCGCTGGCCGCAAAAAGATCAGCGCCACCGAAGTTTGTTCCCGTAACATCGTTACCGTCAAAAATGATATGCGATAGATCGAGATCGCCGAGATCGACGCCCGCCAGTGGACTCCCCGCAACGCTTGAATATGCCATACTGAACGTCCCGCCGAGATAGGAAGAGACATACACCTCGTTTTCGAATGTTTCTAACTCAATTTGGCCATCAACAATGCGAGCCTGATTAAACTCCTCCATCGCGTTATCCGCGTAAAAGGCGATGGACGAGCCATCGATCGCCAAATTCTGTGCGTTCGCACCATCTTCGACGATCAGTTCTGTTCGATCGCGCGCGATGTCATGGTAGGAGATACCGCCGCCTTCGGTGACCCACGCGACTCCTTCGGCAGAGATCACGGGGTAGCTTCCGCGGCCAAAATTGTGGGTGTCGGTGCCGTCGAAATATTGTACGCCGTAAATCGGGGCACCCGTTGTCGCGTCATATCCCGCGAGTTGTTTCCAAACAAGCCTTCCGTCCGCAATGCCCAGGTCGTGCTCAGGCCATGCGTTGTCCGTGATCTGCGTTGCCGACTCGCCATCATACATCCATACCTCCGGTGACTCGGTGGCAGTGTCGCCGGCGATCCAGGCGGCTTGGTTCTGCCAAGAGGCAAGCCCCCATTCGGCCATGATAGAACCGGTTGCCGGAGAGTCGATCGGACTGACCCGGGCCGGACTGGGTGTCGTATCGGTGATGTTCCAGTGGTAAATGTCACTTGCCAAGACCGAACCGCCGGATTGTTGACCGATTACCTCAAACACGTGGTCATCGGAAAGGCTGATTTGGCGGTACTCTAATCCCAGCGTTAGCGCGACGCTCGGCTCGTGGGTCGTGCCGGTCGAGAGTTGATGCACGACCGGCGTTTGCCACTGGCTTACCCCGTCGGAAAAATTTTCTACCCACAACGCACGGTCGCCGGAAATGACCGGCGGGATAATGCTCTCGCGGTGCGAAGGCCCCACATCCAGCAAGCTATCGCGCGGCCAATCAGTACCGAGTCCCCAGAAGACGCGGACCCCATAAGGCGTTTCCCAGGCAGCAGCGCCATTGGCCGCCAGCACCGGGGAGTCGTTACCGTGAGTGCCTCTCTCTTGACCATCGCGGTAGGAGTTGGTGGTAATCTGGTGGGCAGTGGGGTAGACGTAGGAACCGGTGAGGGAGGGGTGACCGTAATAAAAAATTTCTTGCGACTCGGTATACGGTTCAAAAATATCCCAGTCCGGTGGAGTGGGGCTTGTTTGTGCCGCGTAGACGACGCGGCCGTTGTTGATATCGGGCGTCAGCAGAGGGCTCTCCGCCGCGGTATGGTAGGAGATCCGCTGTAGGCCCCGAGCAGGATAACGTGGTGAGGCCGTCTCCTGGGCAACGACCGTACTGGCCCCGGACGCAAACGTTACGCTTGCAATGCAGCAAAGGCCAATCGGTTTCCACTTTAAACGCATTAACTTGATCCAGGGTCCGAGAGTAGATTGCCAGAGTGACTGTATTTTCGGCAACCGAAAAAAGGTTTTTTGTGAATGAGCTTTATTAAAGCAGAGGTTTTCAACAATGCAAGCAATATTTCACTACCCTAAAAGGCCGGTTCATAGCTTTCTTCGTTGTACCGCCAGCGGCGTCCGTGTGTATGCAATATGCCAATCCGCTGGTCACCATGCCATTCCCAGCGATATCCCGATTCGAGGTCAAAATGGGACCTGACGCTGCGGAATTCCAACAGTTCCCAATGATCGTCTGCCGCAAGTCGTGCAAGAATCGGACTACCCTCCTGTCGACTTCGGGCAAGCCATTCGCCGGCTCGTTGTTCCAGAAGCGCGCGGGTGAGTGCTGGAGGGGTCACGAGATCGAAATGGTCTGGTAGCTCGGTTGTGCCCGGCCCGAAAGGATACGACCATTTGCCGTTCGGTAAGGCATACGCCCACACGTAACGGTCATGCTCGAGGCTGAAATGATGATAAATCTTTCCGGGGATAATTTTATTGTCGTCAATCGGCTGCAAGGATTGCGATAGTGGGTCGTAACGCTGGACAGGTTTGGACGTCGCTTCGGTGGTTGGTTTCTCCTCCGCAGTCGCCGGCATAAAAAGCAGAAATCCAATTGCCAGACAAGGAAAGCTCAACCAAAGTCCGCGTGTTGTGCAATAGCTTGCTTTTCGGATTTTTTGCATGTGTGGTTCCCTCAGCGGTGAATGCGCGTGTTACTGCAAAGTGACGGTTCGTTATCCACCATCCTAATTGGTCCCACGTAAAGAAGGAAACAACTTTTCTGACTATTTCGCGGGCTGGATTTTACGGAGTTGAATATCTTTGAATTCAATCCAGGTTCCGGCATCATGAATCTGCAAGGCGATTGCGCCCTTTTTGAAATTTGCGTTAGTCGCCAGATCCATGAACGCGGAGGCAAGTTTCCCGTTGATAAAAAATTCGCAGCCTTTGCCTCGAGCGACGATGCGCACGTGATTCCAATCCTCACGGTGGATCGCCGATAGCGTTAGGGGCGGGATGATTTTCTCTGAATCGAGCGTTCCGTTCGCGTTGATCGTAAGTCGCGTTCCTCGCAGGCAGGCAGGTTCAACGCGATCGGTGAAATGAAAATCCCAGGCCCCGAGGATGTGGGGCCCGATTCCGATATGCCCAAGGTCTGCATGGTAACCGACGAACGGACGGCGTTTCGAAGGATCCGTTACAGCGCGAATTTCAATACCACTGTTTCCGTCCCCGCGTAATCGATAGCGGAGGGATAGTTCAAAATCTGCTAAATCGTCTTCTCTCCAGACGAGATAAGAGAGGCGATCCTTACTGCCGCGTCCTGCGATGGCCCCATCCTGTACCGACCAGTCTGCAGCGGTTGCAGGGGGGACTGCATGCCAGCCTGCAAGCGTACGGCCGTTGAACAACGCTTCCGCATTTGGGGCTGCGGAGACATGGACAGCATCAAACGTTACCGTGGATAGACAGGCAATTGCGCAACAAAAATAGATAGATCGCAAATTCAAGGTTTTGCTCCACGCTGAGATAAATGATTGACCATGGACTGAATAGAGCTTTCTACCTGCCCGGTGAGCGGGTCCAGCGCAACGTTCCCCGCTCCCGAGATTTTCTCGCGCGTGCGCCGTGGTGAAACTTCAATTGCATCACCCACCTGCATGATGCAATCCAACGGGCGATGCACAGTGATCTTACCGGTCAGATTGTCTTCGAGTTTTTCGACGGTCTCTAAAATACGCTCTGCCGTCGCGTGCTGACCGAGATAGTCGCGCGGAAAACTGGCCATTTCCTGAATATCGTAAAGTGCCCTCAGTTGCTCGTGACGCTCGGACTCCTCGGGAGCCGAAAGTCGCCCCGCGATTAGATCGGGAAGCAATTTTGTGCGGACTTGTTGAACGCGAATGTAGGTGCTGCGTCCACCAGCTGTTCCATATTTCGTTTCCAGGGGCATAAGCATGGCTTCAATAAGTGGTTCGATGCGATCATGCAGATCGCTTGTTTCACGTTGTGTGTTGCCGAGATATTTGTTTTCTTGCTGTGCGAGATATTTGTTGCCGATTCCTCTGATTCTCGGTAGAAGGTCGCCCCCATTTTTGACCGGCACGTCGAGGCGGCTTTCCATTTCGCTCAACACCGGCTCGAGTGAAGCGGCTAGATCACCGCGAAAGAAATATTTGAATGCCAGCGGATGGATAACGACCTTACCGGGTGGCTGTTGTTTGGCTCGTCGGCGGGCCGCGGTGCGGGCGATCAGTGCCGATCCGTCGAGCATCGGTTGAACNCGATCATTCATNCTGCCGGCTGAGCCCTCCGCAAAAATCACGANCGGCCGATCGGGCTCGACGAGAGATTGAACAGCAAATTGNAGCGAGGCATGATCGGTTCCCTCCCGATANANNCTNAANGCACCGCAGCGTCGCGAGAGTACNCGATCGATCCACGCATTTTCAAAAACGTGACGACTTGCCATGCAATACATGCTCTGCCGTACGACGCGTGTCAGATAGCCGCACGCCATCGGATCGCAGGGTCGAATGTGATTNGANACCACTAAAACNCCGCAGNCATCATCGAGNGATTGNCGCAGTTTNTCTCCATNGATGCACTCGAAGCGTTCAATGCCATAAAAANGGCGGAGNTAGGGCCGCATNAATACGCGAACCAGCAACCGCGACCAGAACTGGCTGCGGCAGGGTGGAATGAAGCGGTAGGGCTTGAGAATGACGATGTTCTGCATGCCAAGCGGGAGCTTACCGGCAGTTGGGGCCTGCGCCAATCGGTGCGTAATTTCCCCAAGTCGCATAACTGGGCAATCGGGCGGGGGAACCGACAATAATACCGGGAAAACGCAAGAAATAGTCCGCTCTGTGATCCGAGAAAAGAGATATGGCCAAAAGACCCCTTCGCGCTGCTTATCGCAAAAAACGACCCACCAAGTCTTCGCCGCCGACNGGCGGTAACGGTCGNTTTCTGNCGTTGTGGCTCGACTATCTGCGGGCCGAGTGCCATCTTTCCGAAAATACGCTCGCGTCCTACCGNCGNGATCTGCGGCGTTTTCTTGAGTGGCTCGACAAGCGATCGCTCAAAAAATTAACCGTGAGTGAGTTGTCACAGTATGTGCAGTGGCTGCATCGCAAATCGCTNGCACCCGCAAGTATTGCCCGCCATGTTGCCTCATTGAAAACGTTCTTTCGTTTTTTGCAACTCGAAGGATTTTTGAAAGAGAATGTTGCCGAACTGCTCGGGTCTCCGAAACTGTGGCAGCGTGTTCCCGATGTACTTTCCGCNGANGTAGTCGCNCGGTTACTTGAGTCTCCNGGGAAACGCGACCCGCACTATCGACGAGATCGTGCCCTTTTGGAATTGCTTTACGCGACCGGNTGNCGNGCCTCNGANATCTCAGAATTNAAACTNGCNGATTACTCATCGAAAAAAAAGTTTATCCGCTGTCGAGGCAAAGGAGATAAAGAGCGAATGGTGCCCCTCGGCAGGAGAGCGGTGGATGCGGTCGAAGAATACCGGGAGACGGAACGATCAAAAATTCTCTCCCGCCTAGACCTCGAGCCGGAGTGGCTTCTCATCTCCACGCGCGGCGGACCGCTGAGGCGAGAGCGCATTTGGGAACTGGTCAAAAAATATATCGCCAGACTGGGGCTTCCCAGCACCGTCAGTCCGCACACATTGCGGCATAGTTTTGCCACTCACCTGCTTACCGGCGGGGCCGATTTGCGTCAGGTCCAGGAAATGCTTGGNCACGCCAGTATCGCCACNACGCAGCGGTACACGCACGTCGATGTCTCCCGGTTNCAGCAGATTCATCAAGCCTTNCATCCGCGGCGTTAAGCTTGAGNGTTTGGGTAAATATTTTATCTCATCAGCGCCCGTTGATTCGTTTCTTCCGCAGATTAGAATGGGCACAGGGTCGCACCGACGGCCGAGTGGTATTGCCGATTCTCTTTAGCGGAAGATGAAAATGAAACGCGTCTCGCTATTCTGTACGCTCGCATTGATTTTATGTTTTTTTCCAGTTCCTTCGTTCGCAGAGGAAGACCCACTCGAGGAACGCATCGAACATCTCGAAGAGCATCTCTTTGTGGTGGATGCGCAGTTGGGTAAGTTGGAATTGATCCGTAAATCTCTCGAGCAAATGCGGGAGGATGACTTGACGCGTTTGCGCAAGTTGATGTGGCCTGGCAATAAAAAGCTACGCAGTCTTACGACTGACAAGCCGAAAGCGGATGGTGGGAAAAAAGAGTCGACTGCCCCCGAAATACCGGCGACCCCTATTCCGATCCTCGACGACGATGCTTCACCAGCGGAGCGAACTTCAGCCCTTGAAAGGCTAACGGCCCGGATATCCAAGCGATTTGAAATGATTGACACGATTGCCGAGCAGTTACACCTTTTGCGGAACGAAGATCTGGCCGGTTTGAGTCGCGATGTGCGGGGGCTCCAGGAAACCACAAAAAAAGTGGGTCCCGGAGGGAAGTCTATTATGGTTCCACCGTCGCAAAAAACGCCTCGAGGCGAATTGATTTTTAATAACACCACGCAAACGCCATTTCGCGTTGGCGTCAACGGAAGAGAACGCCAGGTGTCCCCCGGCCGAACCGTTTTCCGTGTACCGATCGGTCCGGTGCAGACTCAGCTATTGGATTACGAACAGCCTCGGACCTGGCCGAAATCACAGTGGAAACAGGTAGACGGCAAATACAAGTTCCAGTTAGATCTCAAAAACTGAACCGAATAAGCCCAACGCGTTGTTTGCCCTTGTCCGCGACGTCCGGGATCGGATCGCTCTACCGCTTGCTTCACTGAATTACTTCAGTTCACAACTGTCGTAGTAGGGATCATCTTGTTGCTGGCTCCCTTGCGCGTTGTCGTCGTTGTAGGTGTCCTCGTCCGGTGAAGATGCACCCCATGTGATCCGTTGCATTCGATCCCGATAAGGCAGCCAGAATTTCTTCTGAAAATAGCAGTCATTCGGATCGATATCGGTGGACCGGTAACTGGTGGTGGATTTGCCATGCGTGTAGGCATTGGCAAGATCAAAATGTCGGGGCGCAAAGTCATCTGCTTCGGTCCAGATGGGGTCACCGTCTTGCCAGGAGGCCACATCATAAGAGGCGGCTGTTTTCGCCACATTCACCGTCGACTTATTGAACTCAATGAGGACGATCCGAGCCCCATCCTTTGCCCCCATTCCTCGCATCCGCGAATTAAACCCAAAGCTGACACCCTCCGGATTCGGACTCGACGGACATTGCCACACATCCGCTTCGTCTTGAAGTTCTGCGGCGAGTGTTCCTTTTTTTTGCCAGGACTCGGTCGCTGTTGCATCAGGCTGAAGGTAGCGTGGGTCGAGGAGGCTAATTGTCGTACCACTCGCATTCCGTGTTTTACCTTTTTTGTTCGCGCTCGCCTTAGTGAGCGCAATGCCGATCTGCTGCATCCGCGCACTGCAAACCGTTTGCCGGCCGCGTTCGCGTGCCGAGTTGATCGCCGGCAACAGCAGCGACGTCAGGATGCCAATGATTGCAACTACAATGAGCAATTCAATAAGCGTAAATCCTCGCCGGACGGTTCGGATAGACATGGAATAAACATCCTTTACAAAGTGCTGGTCGCCCGTAGGCATTATCTTTTCGTTTGTGATGGGCGTCAACATTTACGCTGTTCGGTCCCCGGAAGGATGCAGATTATGCGTCATTCTCGCCGTCGGCTCCAGGTGGGTTGGCCTGCTGATTTTGGAAGAGAATAGATATATTGTCTTCGGTTTCCAGTTCTGGATCAAAGGAAGGTGGCGTATTGCCACCGGATGCCTGACGCAATTTTTTTCCAATCGCCATGTCGCTGCGACCGGTCCACCAGACGATGCCCCAGATTCCCAAGAGGACCAGCAGGAACAAAATGCCCACAATAAAGCCACCATATTTTTCAAGCTCACTGGGCTTGCGCACGTCCCACACCGGTGCACGACCGATCAGCATGGGGGCAACGCGTTCGGCAGCTTGATCCCCTCGCATTTCCGCAGTCTGGTACTGCCAGTTTTTGAAATAGAAACCGGCGACCCGGATCGGTTCCAGAAGGTGATCTCCGGTTGGCATGCCGGGTGGTAAGCTGAGCGCGCAGAACGTTGCCGGGTGCTGCGTCACAATTTTTTCTTCGCGGATTTTATCCTCTTCGCCCTCTGCAGTGCGCGATGTAATCAGTTTTACCTTGTGCTCCAAATTGACTCGCATGTCGATCTGGTAGTAGTGATCAATGCCGAATCGTTTCCGGATTTCCGATTCATTNATCCTGACTTTTACGATGCGGTAGGCAGTGCCACGTAACATGATCAACTCTCCATTGAATCGATCGGGATGCTCAACCAGAGGAACGAAAGGGTGACTGGCATTCTTGCGCATATAGTCTAAACGCGTTTCGAGGACTGCTTCCTCGATNCGNTCGTCTTCACTCAGCGGTAAGCCAGCGGCCTCAATTTCACGCTGCTTGTCACCGAGTTGTTTAGCGTCGTGGACGAGTTGATTGTAGGCGCGTCGCGATAACTCGCCCGCTGCGGTTCGCCCCGCGGCGGCGAGCATTTGATAAAAAGCCTCATATTCTTCTCCGCGAAGCGGTTTTGAATTTTGGATCGTTTCCAGTAATCCGATATCCATCTTCAAGTCACCGAGCAGGCTATCGGGATACCAAGCGAGTCGATTCGCAACGAAAAGTAAATTCCCCGTTGCATCATCGATGCCCACGAAAATGGCCAACGCGCCGCATGCCGCATCAATGGGCTGATCAAGGGGAAGT
>NHBP01000030.1 GCA_002168195.1 Planctomycetaceae bacterium TMED10 | reverse complement strand
TTCACCCGACCGGCAAGCACATACTTGCTTGGAAGATCACCGGCAAGCGAAGCCGGGTCTTTGGGGAGCGTAGAGAGGTATTCTTTTTGATCCGTAAAATAGGTCCAACCCTTGCCCGCCTTAGCATACAGGGGGCTTTCGGATGCCTTGAGCAACAGCACACCATCTCCGACGTCTTCAGTTTCCGCGAGTGGGGGCGGTAGTGATTTAAGCAGGCCTTCAAAATCGGTAATGGGCAGGCATGCAATCCAGTAAGGCTGTGCTTGTCCTAATTTGACATCGACAACCATCGGTTTCGTTTTATCGAGCCCGACAAGTGGTTTGTTCCCGGTCAATTGCATGATCTGCAGTTGGATCATTTGCTGGGCCATGGGAGAACCCATGATTTCACCCACAACTGCCGCATGCTCCATCAGTTTGTCGTAACTGCTGACTGAAACGACAGCGACCGAAGGGTCATCGTCGCCAAGAGCAACTGAAAAAAAGCAGGGGGTGAAAAGAAGCAGACTGCAAAAAAACAGCGGGAGAAAACGCGCAGAGTGTCGCATGAAAAAATCCTCGATTTCTTTGTTCCGTGGTTCTCTGTTTCTTGGCCCTCAGAGAGGTTGCGCCAACTGAAGCATCTTTCCGGCATTGTACCCCGCAAGTGGTCTCTTCGGGCAGGTGCCGTGAGACAAATCGCCCGAATCGGGGGAAAAGGATGGGGGCAGGCGTTGGACGGAACGGACACCGCGCCTTTGAACCCCTTCTGAGGCGAGAAAAATACCGGAAGATTGAGTTCAAGATAGGTCCTATCGACTCAAGCGACTCACTGAATCGAGAGTGCGAGAACATCGCATGCCGCGTCTTGGTGCCTACCTGTGTTCAGACGAGTGGACGATATGCCCCGCGATTCCATGCTTCAACGCTCGCGGTAGGTGATCCGCCCCTTGGTCAGGTCGTACGGAGAGAGTTCAACCTTGACTTTGTCGCCGGGCACAATCCGGATGAAAAATTTTCGCATCCGACCAGCAACGTGGGCGATGACCTCATGCCCTCCTTCGATTTGAACGCGAAAACGGGTATTGGCTAAGGCCTGTGTAACCGTTCCTTCAACTTCGAGTGCTTCTTCTTTCTCTTTGGCCAAAATGAGGCTCCTAAGGATAGTGTGTGGGTGGGGTTTTAATATTGGGGATTTGGGAAAACCTGAGCCCTTATCATATCGGACTCACCGTACCCGTCTAGAGCGATTGCCGCTTCGCTTTTTCGACTTTCAGTGGCGGCCTTCAAGCAATTGCCTCGAGACCACGTTCGAGGTGGGAAAAAATGTCGCTTGCCGCTTCGATTCCGACCGATAAGCGAATCGTTCCCGGGTGGATTCCAAGTTGCTTCCGCTGATTCGCTGAAAGTTCTCGATGACTTGTTGACTCTGGATGGCTCAAGGTCGTTTTTAAATCGCCAAGCGATGGACAAAAAGGAATTTCAGGAGAAAGTGTGGAAATAAATTTTTCGACACACGAATGATCACCTGCCAGGCATAGCGTGATCATATTTCCATAACAACTTTCACCCTGGATTGTTGAAAATTGTTTTTGTGCCAATGGTTGATGCGGATCGTCCGGTAAACCCGGATAATGTAATTCGCTGACCGCCGGATGCCCAACCAACCGCTCCGCAATTTCCTGCGCTGATGAGGAAGCTTGGCGGACACGGAGATCCATGGTCGCCATCCCTCGCATGGATAACCAGCAGCTATGTGGACTGGCAAACAGGCCCCAAGTGGTTGCCGAGAGGGATACACGATCCCAGGCAGCATTTTTTCCGCAAAGGCAGCCCAAGATAACATCGCTGTGTCCATTCATGATTTTAGTCATGCTTTCGACAACGAGATCAGCACCGCTCTCCAAGGGTCGACAGACGACCGGGGATGCAAAAGTATTGTCGATCAACAACCGTGCATGACTTGCATGGGCAATCTCAGCCAGGCCTTCGATATCGGCGACATGCAGAAGAGGATTCGCGATCGTTTCGGCGATAATCAGTTTGGTCGTATTGCGGACTGCTTGCTGCACGGCATCCAAATTGCAGGTGTCCACCTCCGTTGATTCAATGCCCCATCGATCCGCCTCGGTCGTAAACAAACCGAGTGTTCGTCCGTACAATTGGTGGCTGAGCAAGACGTGGTCACCTTGCTTCAGTTGCGAGATCAGGGCCAATGCCAGTGCAGCCATTCCCGAGCCGGTAATGGCTGCCTGTTCTGCTGAATGCCAAGCTTTGCACTGTTCCGCAAGCATGTCGGAGTTTGGGTGGCCGTCGCGACTATAAATAAAACCCTCGGTTTTTCCGGCAAGCAGGTCAGCAGCTTGTTGCGGCGATCCGCAAGCGTAAACGGTTGCTGGATAGATAGGTGGGGCCAGGGCCGTTGCTGCGGCGAGTTGTGCGGCATCTTGGGCGGGAGATATTTTTTTTGATTGACTCATATCGAAAACGCCCCCTTCGCGACTATCACCGCAAATCGGTGCTTGTGCCCAAGCCTCGATTCGAAGCGCCCGGATTCAAAGCAACGGTGGGTTTTCTCAGCTTCCTCTACCAAATCACCATGCCTCCCGCGGCAGGCGAAAGCGTGAAACGCGGTCAAGACTTTGAGGTCGGTCGCCATTCGATGCCTCGGGCAAGGGAGAATGCACAAAGACCCAATTTTACCCCAGTGAGCCATGTGCGTCGATTGCCGGCTTCACGTGGGTACGAACCTCATCGGCGATTGTCGTCCCGAAGCGTAGGATCTTCACTTCGTCGGGCGTGAGCCCGCTTTCCGTGTTGCAAAGCGGTTTGGACGCCCCCCCTCACTTGCACTGAATTCAGCCCAGACCGGGAAATGGTCCGAAATAATTGCTGCCTCTCCTGTCGTGAGATTGAAGACGCGTACGATATCGACCAACCCGGATTTGCCATTGAACTCCTGGGTCGCACGCTTTTGCAAACATAGATTGTCGGTGTAGGAGGTGGTTCCCGAACCGGCCGTGGTGTGCTGGTGCGTTGGCTGGATACCGAAGGAATCGCCCCAATCGAAAAGGCCGTTTGTGTCCGTCGAAAAATTTCCAAGCAGTAGAACATCGTCTTCTTGGTCGACGTCTGCAACCACAACACTGTAGACGTCGTGAAGTGTGCTGAGTTCTTCTGACGTGTTTATAGGATCAAGATGCACATTGACCAATTTGAATGTGAATGCAGTTTCTGAATTCAAAGTCCTTGCACGAAATAAAGCCACCAGGGGTTCATAGAGGATTCGGTCATGGGGATCGGCAACCGTGTAGGTTGCCTGCCGATCAATTTCGACGGTTTGTTTGTCGAAGAAAAAAGCAAATTGCTGCTGGTTTGTATTTCTCCCGACTTGGGGCCCTAATTCGTATTCGAATTGAGCGCCATCGTTATTAATCAAAGATAGAAAATGAGGCACAAACGTCTGATCATGAGATTGGATTCCTTGTATCGCCACGACATCAAAGTTGCGAATGACGCGCGCCAGGATATCGATAATTTTTTGGTTCGAAGATTTGTTTGCATTAAACGCGGTGATATGAAACGATGCGATACGCAGTGTCTCTGGCGGCGTAAACGCTTTCGATCGAACGGCCTGATGATCACCACCAATGGCAAGCGACTGTGGAGATTTCTGCTGGGAATTCGAGTCGATGTTTCCATCGAACGGACCTAGACGGTCACGTAGAAGGTAACCGCCGAGAAGGGCGATTAACGACACCAAAATCCACGAGGACAGTTTTTGCAATGTTGCAACTCCGCAGCACGGTCGTTTCAGTAGGTTACTGAGACTGCGGAGGATAGCGAGGTGCAGAGAGCTCTTCTAGGTCAATTTGAAAAAACATCGTGAACCGCATTGGGCAATATCGGGCGATGGCGTGCTAGCAATATCATCGCCTGGCGAATCAAGCCTTACCGTTGGCTTTCTTGCAAAAGGTGACCCAATTCCGGAAGAATCAGCTTTTCCATCGCTAGGCGAACGGCACCAGGTGAACCGGGCATGGTGAAAAGGAGCGTTTGCTCGAGCAGTCCGGCCTGAGCACGACTGAGCATCGCTGCAGGGCCGATTTCTTGATAACTCAGTGTCCGGAACAATTCGCCATATCCGGGCATCTGTCGGGTCAGCATGCCCGCAATGATTTCGTAGGTATTGTCGCGTCGACTGATTCCTGTCCCGCCTGTCATGAGGATGACCTCTACAGACGGATCGATTGCCAGTTGTTGTACCGCCTTGGTAATTTGCTGGGGATCCTCTTTAAGGAGTGTCCGTTTGACAATCTGATGCCCGCTTTTGGTCGCTAATTCAACGATGATGTCGCCACCGGTATCATTTTTTTCGGTTCGTGTATCACTCAGAGTGACGACGGCCACTTTGCCAGTTCCAGAAAGATTGCGCGAGTGGTCTGGTGCGAATGCTGTCAACGAGCGATTCCTTTTTGGTGGAGATGATTCAGGCTTGATATTATTACAAGTTTACACGGTTTGATTTCTGTTTTTTCACTACCGATAGGACAATATTGCGGGATTCCCGGGAGAGATGGCCACGATAGAGAAAAAAGAAGTATAATTGGGGTAGATACTTCGCGAAGGGGTCACAATGCGACAAACGCAAGGGGCCCAGAATCAAAGGGGCAGTCCGAAGGATAGCAGAGAAAAGGAGGAGTGGATGGGTTTCCGGTCCGTTCTTTGGCGCGGTCTATCGACGTTTGGATATCTGGGATTTCTCGCGTTCGTAGTTTTTATTTCCGCAGGGCACGCCCGTCGAGCGGATGCCGCGATATTTCAACTTGCCAATGGCGGAGAAATTTTCGGCGAATTAGTAAACGCAAATCGGACCGATGCGGATTCGTTTGTGATCCGTTCTTATAGCGGAGGCGAAATTACGCTTGCCGCCACCAACGTTCTGAAAGTGGTGCCACAGCGACCTGTCGAAATCGCCTATACGAAAAAACTTGTTCAGGTCATTGATTCTGTCGAAGGGCACCTGCAACTGGCGGAATGGTGCGGGAAAAATCGCCTCAAACAATCGCAAAAAAAACATTTGCAGCACGTTCTGCAAATCGATCCGGATCACCCCACAGCACGAAGCTTGCTCGGGTACAGCATTGTCGATGGAAAGTGGATGACCCGAGATGAAAAGATGCGGTCGCGTGGTTATGTGCGAGACGGTAGTCGCTGGGTATTGCCACAAGAGAAAGAACTACGAGAAAAGCAAAAACAATTGAAACAGGCCGAGCGTGAGTGGTATGAGAAAATTAAGCGCTATAGCAAATGGTTGACCGGTAATAAGCGCGTCAGCGGTCGCGAGCACTTATTGGATATTAAAGATCCCAGAGCGACCCCCGCTTTGATTTATTTTTTTGCGAAAGCAAAGCGACAGGAAAATGTGGAGATTCTGGCACGTGCTTTGACCAATGTGGGTACCGCAGCTGCTTTTGAGGCGATCGTCAGTCGCACGATCGTCGAAGCCAACGACGATATTTCTTATTTCTGTCTGGAGCTTCTTGAGCAATATAAACCCGCAGGAGCCATCGCGGTTTACGTTGACGCGTTGCGCAGTAAGGATAATGTGAAGGTCAATCGAGCAGGCAGGGGGTTGAGTTTTGTCGGTGACTCGACGGTTGTTCGTCATTTGATTCGCGCACTAGTGACGCAGCATAAATTCAAAATCGGCAAGGAGAATCCGGGTGCGGTGTCCACATCGTTTGGTGGAGCTGCCGGCAGCAAAGGGACGGGTTTTGTGAGTGGTGGTGGGCCGAAGATTGTCGCCCAAAACATGCGTAATAAAGAGGTTCTTGGTGCGCTGCGTTCGATCACCGGAAAAGATTTTGATTATGATATGGGGGCATGGAACACTTGGTACGAGAGCCAGAAGCCACCGGAACCCAAAATTAATTCTCGTCGCGACGAGGATTAAGCTCTATATTCCGATTTCAAAACGAATGCCATCCTTTGCGTCACGCATGCGTGGACCCGTATTTGCCGGTCTGTTTGGCGGCTATGCGGTTCGCTTCAGGGTGCCCGTTGTGAGAATGCTGGCAGCAACGCGGTCTTCCAGGTTCGGTCGAAAGATCGTAAGCAGCAACAGTGGCAGATACCAGGCCATGTAGAGTCCCCCTCCGTGCGCATTCCAAAATTGGCAACCGAGCATCATCGCTGCGGAACAACTCATGAGCGTGCCGAGATTTTTCTGCGGTGGCCAGATGGCAAAGCTTCCGCCTAAAGCAACGAACGTGGCAATCACCGGCAGTCGATAGACCGCATCGATATGTTGCCAAAAACCTTCAAGATTGGTCAGCTTGGGTGGAGCAATTCCCAGCATCTGCTGGACATCTGCCAGGAAAGCGTCGTTCGAAGAATAGATGGCTAAGATTCCAATTGAAAGCAACAGGGCAAGGGTTGCACCGCCACAAAATCGCAGAACGCCTCGCTTCCAGTAAAAACTGATCCAGAGCGGAAGTAAGAAGAGCGGATAGTAAATAACACCGATTGCCAGTCCTATAAAGAACCCCGAAAATATGGGGCGGCGGTATGTGACGACTGCCCAAACCAAGAGTGCAGCCGGCAATACATGGGCAACGCGGCCAGTCATTTCAGCAGTGTACGGGAGTAAGAGGTAGAGGACTGCTGCTCCAATGCCGGTTTTAATATTGTCAAAATGACGATAGCCGATAAGCACCATGCCAATAATGACAGCAAGGTGCGACAAAATTGCGATCGACTTTGCCGCTGCAATCCTGCGTGGGTCGTACATTCCGCGGTCTGCATCATCGGATGAACTAGCATCACCGGGGAAAAACGTCTGAGTCGATATTTCTGGAAGAATTGCCAAGATTGGATTACGAGGACCGTACCGTTGAAGACCTGACTTTGGCGTGGCATCTTCAGCCTGTTGGGAATCTATTTGAGGCGTATTTTCTTCGACCGCATCGGCGATTGCCGCAATCTCCGTCGGCAGCGGCTCTAATTCTTTTGGATCGCTGTTGGCAATATTTGCCATTAGAAAAACCAATAGCGCAACGCCAAGGAAAGTCATTCCTCCCACCGAAAGGTTTGGCTCCAGAAGCGGACGCCGGACCATGAGCGAATCCATCAACATTCGAATCAGAAATAATCCACCAATCGCAAAGAGCCAAATATATCCGAACTGACCGATGGCTATTTGTGCATCGGAGGGAATGGGCGAAGACTTGCCGTAGGCAACTAGAACCAGTCCGGGAGCAAAGAGAAGTAGGCCCACCAGGTCCAGATTACGTACGCTCCAGAACCGACTGAATTTGAAGTACACGCAGATCGTCAGTAGCGACGAGAGATACACCCAGTTCATGGGGTGGATCTTTTTGTAATGGAATAAAATTTCCTGCATGTCTATCCAATGGTCGGGTGACGCGTTGGTACGAGAGTATGATTGTCGCGGGTCTCGGCCGATACCCCTTCTTGAGTAGCCAAACGCGAACAAAACGTCACGCGAAAAACGGTACCCGCCNCNGAGTGAGTGAAANCGGGGNGATTATAGCAGTTTTTCAACCCACCGGNCTCCCGGACGTTTNGGCCANAANCAACGAATTANCGCCTAGATNGGCTCATTTTTTTCTTGTGGAAGCCTTTGGCGTGCCTGCTGTGCCCAAGGGCTCTCAGGCGCGAGATGAAGAAACTGCCGCCAATGTTTTTCCGCTTCTGCCGGATCGTTCTGTTCGTCCAGAGAACGAGCAAGGTGCAAATGGACATCCGCATAATCCGGGTGAAACGCCAGGGCTCCATTCCAGGCGGCCAATGCGAGTTCGGTGTCTCCTAGTTCGTAGAGTACGCAGCCGAGATTGGCACGCGCTTCAACAAAATCTTCATCCAATTCGATCGCAGCATAATACCTTTCTCGGGCTGCTTCGGGGGCATCCATACGATAGAGCAACTCAGCCAGACGGAAATGCACTTCAGCGTCCGGTCCGTACGCAGCCAGTGTCGTACGATAAACGAGACAGGCTTCTCGCAACTGGTTTTCATCCTCCAGGGCCGCTGCTGCCTCAAGCAATTCGCCNGGGGTCATTTCTGCGGCTGTTTGCTCGACTGCTTCAAGGCCACTGTCCACCGGTAATGGCTGTTCGGGGTAATGGTCCGTTTTATCGACCGGAGGTGCATCAAAGTCGAATCGGAATTGACCGATTGCGTCAAGCAAGCCCTCGCCTTCCCGTAATAAAATAT
Source organism: Planctomycetaceae bacterium TMED10 (assembly GCA_002168195.1). GTDB lineage: Bacteria > Planctomycetota > Planctomycetia > Pirellulales > UBA7805 > UBA7805. The sequence goes on along the minus strand of NHBP01000030.1, from coordinate 6,684 downwards.
CTTTGCCTTCGACAATGACGGTCAGTTGTGCAATACGACGTTTTACTCCAGGACTGATTTTCTCTAAATCCGCGAGTTTACGCTCGAGTTGTGCCGGTGTGATTCCTTCGGCAAGCAATGAGACAAGTGTCCGTGCATTGACGACCTCCTGGAAATCAAAATATGCCAGACGGCGAATTTCTGTGCGGGGCTGGATCAGGCCTCGGCGATGCCATCTTCGCACAGTCGCCGTGGGCACCTGCAGTAGCTCGGCCAACATGGCGGGTGTGTAAAGATTGCGGATGTCGGCATCGTGTTCGCCACTGACAAGACCCAGTCGCTGCCAAAGTTCTGTTTCATCGATGACTTCAATTTCCCCATTGCGGACCGCTCGATCGAGGGCTTTATTTTTTGTGACATCCGCCGGAAGGTTGTCCGATTTGGGAAGTTCCGCTTCTCCATGAATAATCACATTTGCCGATGTGTCAATCTTTTCACTGACCTTTCCCCCTTGCTCGCGAATCATCTGTTGTGCGGCGCGCTTGCTCAGTCCGGCAAATTTACCGATCAACACATGGCGTCGACCGGCGACCGTAGGCGCGTCACATGCTAAGGGGGAGTGATCTGTTTCCATANGCAAGAGGGTACCATGCTCAGGTAGTCGCCCACCAGTCGTCTCACAGTCGCGACGCATGTTACGATCGCGTCTATGCGAAACCCCAGGCAACGGTGGAAAACCTGTTAATGGGTGTTGACGGGTAATCTTCTCTGGGCTGCTTGCAGTTCAATCGGTGTCGGATTCTGATCGATTCTGCCGCAATATTTTACGAATCGCTAAGAGNCGCTCTCCCAGTTCGATTTCAAATCCACGGTCCACAGGCCGATAATATTCGCGATCAACGCCCAAATAATCCTGGGCCGCGATGCCGCCCTCGCTGTCGTGCGCATANTGATATCCCTTTCCGTGACCCAATGCTGCTGCGCCTTGATAATGCTTGTCTTGCAGGTGTACCGGCACCGGCAATACACGACCATGTTGAATATCTTTTCGTGCCTCGCCAATCGCCACTGTTGCCGCGTTACTTTTGGGTGCGCACGCCAGGTAAGTCACACACTGCGCTAAGTTAAGTTGGCATTCGGGCAGGCCGACGAATTCGCAAGCCTGCATCGTGGAAACAGCAAGCGGAAGGGCTTGAGGATCCGCATTACCAACATCTTCACTTGCGAGAATCACTAAACGACGTGTTAGNAACCGTATTTCTTCTCCACCCTCAAGCATGCGNGCAAGCCAATAAAGGGCAGCATCAGGATCGCTTCCACGAATACTTTTGATCAATGCGCTGATGGCNTCGTAGTGCGTATCACCGGTCGGGTCGTATTCGATGGCCTTCCGCTGGACCGATTCCTCAGCCAAGCCTTTTGTAAATTCCAGCGGCTCTTCTTGCGAAGATAAAACGCCAATTTCCAAGGCGCTCAAAGCCCGACGCGCATCGCCATCGCTCGCCTGCGTAAGAAAGTCGATCGCATCAGCATGAAGATTAATCTTTCTTCGTCCAAAACCGCGTTCTTCATCTTCGATCGCTGCGTTTAAGAGTTGCTTGATTTCTTCATTGCCAAGTGGGTGGAACTCAAAAATACGACTGCGACTGATCAGCGCACTATTGATTGCGAAAAACGGATTCTGAGTCGTTGCACCAACGAGAATCACAGTGCCATTTTCAACATCAGGTAAAAGCACGTCCTGTTGGGATCGATTGAACCTGTGGATCTCGTCCACGAAGAGTAGCGTTCGATTGCCGGTTGTGGCAACGCGATCGGCAACTTCGGTCAGTAAGCCACGTATATCCTTCACGCCGGAGGTGACGGCACTGAGTTGACGGAACGTACTCCGAGTGGCTGCGGCCAAAAGATGTGCGAGCGTCGTTTTTCCGGTACCCGGGGGCCCATAAAATAAAACCGAACCCATTTGATCGCTCTTCAGCAATCTCCAAAGAAGCTTGCCTTCGCCTAAAAAGTGCGACTGGCCGACAAAATCTTCCAGCTTTTGTGGTCGCATCCGCGCTGCCAGGGGCGCCACGCGTTCTCGATTGCGGTTTTCCGCTGCTTCAAAAAGAGACATCTCTCACCCGTCGGTTTTGGAAAAGCCCAAAGGTACCGTGCTGGGGCAATTGAAGCAGGTCAGTGAAAAAGACTCAACCAGCAATCGAAAAAAAGATGTGATTTCGTTGATTTAAGGTGTTCGCTTGATTCGACCTCGCTCAGCTTAAACCTTCGAATAGCGGGGTCGAAAGATAGCGCTCGCCGAGGCTGCACATGATCGTGACGATCCGCTTTCCGGCAAAGTCAGGTCTTGCTGCGATTTGTGCCGCTGCGCACATATTGGCACCGCTACTGATGCCGGCCATGATTCCCTCTTCTTTCGCGAGCCGTTGTGCCCAGGCAAATGCATCTTCATCACCGACCGTGACGACATCGTCAATCAGTGAGGTGTCGAGATTATCGGGAATAAAACCCGCACCGATGCCCTGGATGCGGTGTTTTCCAGGTTGACCGCCACTGATGACGGGCGACGTCTCGGGTTCCACTGCAATGGCTTTGAAATCTGGATTCTTGCTTTTCAGATAGCGGGCCGTCCCGGTAATCGTTCCACCTGTTCCGACTCCAGCGACAATCGCGTCAATTTGCTCCCCGGAGTCCTCCCAAATTTCTGGACCCGTGGTGGTTTCGTGGATCGCGGGGTTCGCCGGATTGCTGAACTGTTGTGGCATCCATCCGTTTCCGTCCTGCGCAACGAGTTCCTCTGCCTGTTGCATGGCGCCAGGCATCCCTACGGCGGCCGGAGTCAGCACAAGATTTGCCCCGAGTGCTCGAAGGAGCGTCCGTCGCTCGACCGACATCGACTCGGGCATGACCAGTGTTAGTTGGTAGCCTTTTGCCGCGCAGACGAATGCCAAAGCAATTCCTGTGTTCCCGCTTGTCGGTTCGATGATATGCGTATCGGAGCTAATCAAACCATCGCGTTCGGCAGCTTCTACCATAGCGACACCGATACGGTCCTTAACGCTATTAAGCGGCTGAAAGAATTCACACTTTGCAAACACNGTTGCNGATGTGTCGGGCAACAAATGGTTAATGCGAATCATGGGAGTATTCCCGATGGCAGCCGCAGCGTTGTTATAGGTTTTTCCGCGTGGCATCGTTTACACCTTTTAAGTTGAGTATGTTTTGTTTCTAGATCGGGCCCTTTTGCCATCGGCCCATTATCATACGTCTGAGCAAAACCCTGTCTAGGCGAACTTCCGAATCGGTTTCTACCGCTTGCATTATGCCCTAGCAAATCGCAGCGATCCCCCGACGGGTAGCTGGAACGTGTTAGATTTTTTCTTCCGCAGACGCCACATTCCATTGCAGGGCATCGGCTGACACGGCTTCCCGTAGTCTTTCGGGAAAATCTGGAAATGCCGCGAGGACCCGCGTCCAGTTTGGAATGGACTCGCCTCCGGCCGGATCTTCGCGGAAGGCGGTACCTGCGGCCATAATCTGTTCCGCAAAGCCTTCGACAGCAATTTCCTCTGCATGACGATCAAACTGCAGCCCGTTAATCAATGCATCGGCATGGTATTGTCGAATGGCATCCTGGGCAGCGCGGAGAAAGGCCGAACGAAGAGATACAAAATGTCCCTCCGAGAGCACTGTCCCGCGGCTGGCGAGTGTGCGGAACATGGATGTCAAAATGTCGGTTGCCATCCGCATCAGACCCTTTGAAGGATCTTCGAGCGAAAGGTCTTGATGTTTGTGTTCGTATTCGGAGGTAATGTCGACTTGGCAGACGCGCTTTGTCGACGTATTGCGGAAGACTTCGGCAAGCGTACCGACTTCGAGTCCCCAATCGCTCGGGATCCGATTCGAACGTGCAAGGCCCGCCGAAACGGCAAATTCTCCCGACAGCGGATAACGAAAACTCGAGAGATATGTCAAGAATGGATCGGGTCCTAAGATCGTCATCAAGCTTCGCAACAGCGGCCAAACGAGCAACCTTACAGTGCGACCATGCAACTGATTCGTGCGACGGGCATAAAATGCTTTACAAAATTCAAAATCAAGACTGCGATGGGCCATAGGGAGGCACAATCTGGCAAGGAGTTCACGGCTGTAGGTTACAATGTCGCAATCGTGTAGCATGTAAGCCTTCAACGACGGATCAGCCATGAGATAGCCGAACGCGGTCCAGACGCTTCTTCCTTTGCCGGGGACTGCCAGATTGAAGCCGCTGGCAATCAATTCTTCATAAAGATTTTGAAGCCGTTCTCCATCGGTCCAGAGCACTTCGGCTTTTGCACCCAAGGGGGCTAATTTTTCTTTTGTCTCCTGATAGTCGGCTACTTCGGGTGCAATTCCAAGGACGACAATCACATGCTCGATATAATCTGCGCCACACAACTCGCGGACGATATTTTCAAAAGGAGCAGCCCGCATGTCTGACGCAGTCACAGGAAGAATTAAGCCGAGCCGATAGTCCACCGTTGCCTCTCGTAGCATCGCTTCCAAATGATCCTGCCCGATCGAGCCAAGATCGTGGAGTGTTGTAATCGGTCCCTGCTGATGAAAGTCGGCCATGAATTTGCCTTTTTAATAAGACGCAGGACTGAGATGGTTCGGTCCGATTCGGTGATAAAAACGAGAGGTTTCAGCCAGTCAGGATACCTTAGTCATCCGAGGTGGAGAAGCGGTCAAGGCAGTTCAAGTCCTTCCAGTCGAAAGGGTATCCGCTGCGATGTGAATGTCGTGGGAACGGTGTAAATGAGCGCGTAGTCGCCGATTTTTTTCGCGGGCTTGAAATGGAATGCAAAACCAAACCCATTCTCGCCCTCTGCCGTTTGTTCGATTCGCAGAGGTGCGATGCGTACTCCGTTTGCATCCTCCAAGTAAACGGTGTTGCGTTGCATCCAACCGGTTCGATGCGATTCGAGTGCTCGTTCGGCATCAGCAATTTGNACGCGAATNTCGATCACCCACTCTCCTTTACCCGGGCGAACGCTTTGGAGCGTAACGACGGCTCCGGCCTTCTCCATCCGCTGTAATCGATTCTTGTCGAGATTTTCCCAGCGAAAGGTTTCCCTCGCACTTGGCAAAAGGCACTGCAATTCGCCACTCAATGTTTGGATCCATTGACTGTCATCGTCAGAAAGCCGGAAGGGAAGAATAAAAACAGGTGCAGTGCGGTCGATTGCAATTTCACTTTGCCCATTTCCCTTGCGAACAAAAGAACGACCATTCTTATCGACTGCAGTAACCGTGTTGCGGAGTAATACCAGTTGAATGGGATTGAGGCGNGGTTCCCATANTGTTTCGATGTGGANCGCTAATCCGTTTGCATCGAGATCNCGATANTCCCGCTCGGCAAGAATTTGTGTTGCTTCAAAACGAAATCCACCTTCGTAGTCGACAGGACCANNAAGTGATCGACGTGTCGGTTCCCTTGCGACGAAGGCAATTCCTTGCAGCGGTTGCCCACCGGAATTGACAGCGTAGGGGTATATTTCCATTTGTGCCTTCCCAAGAATGTGATCGAGTGCCTCCCAGAAAGTGACNTTTTTTAAATCAACGCTGACCGGTATTTCGGTTTGCGGTTGTCTGCGTACTGCTCGGTAATCCACGATCCGATTTCCAGAAAGGGACTCCAGTTGTTNGACCAAAGCGGAAAGCGGCTGTGCCGATGCCCGCATGCTTACGCGTCTTCCAGCAATGCTTTCGCGAGCTTTTTGTTCTTCGAGTTGTCGTCGAATGCGACTCAGTCGACGGTTGGCCTCNGCAGGTAAGCGGGCNTGGTCATCAGGAAGCACCGCGAGTATTGCCGGACCGAGGTCAAGAAGTTTCTGCTCTGCACGATCACGATCTGCCAGACGGTCTGCCGCTAACTCTCGGGTCAGGGNACGCACAGTAGGTTCAAGATCGTTTGTCTCTGCAGCGACNGTCNCCGTTGTGACNAAGAGCAGCANGATCGCTANAAAAAAANGAGTACTTTGCATAGCGTATTACGANCTCATCAAAAAATCAGTGAATTGTGACGCCAAGTTCCATTTTACGTCTCCTGGGCGGAGGTCGCCAGGATCGTTCATCTGCTGCAGAACCACAGGGTTTAAAGGGTTCTCTCTACGGACGCTGTTTGAGGCTCGTCAGGTACTGGACTAAATCAACCAGTTCGTCCACCGTCAGTTTTTTTTCAATTCCGGCAGGCATCAGAGAGGTTGATAATTTCCGTAAGCTTTCGATTTCGGAGGTCGGAAAAGAACGAACAATTCCCTCGGCATTCTTGATCTCGGTCTCCGTTTCGTTTCGGCTCAGAAGAATGCCCGTCTCAATTTTTCCGTCCAAGGTAATCAGCTCATAGTTTTCGTAGTTGTGACTGATCGCGGCACTAGGGTCTAAAATCGAAGTGTAAAGTATCTGCTTGGGAAGTTTGCTGCCGATTTCAGTAAGGTCAGGGCCAATCGGCTTTCCCTCCTTTGCGACTTGATGGCACGTTGCACATTGCGCCTTCGCAAAAAAGAGCTTGCGCCCTTGAGTATGATCGCCACGAAGGTTTACTAATGCGTTCAGTGGCGGGAGCGGTTTTCCACCCACCGTTTCCGGCCGGGGCAGGTGGCTGGCGGCGATCAAGCGGTGCGCAGCATTTTGCGAACTATGCAATAGATTGCCGACGGT
>NHBP01000029.1 GCA_002168195.1 Planctomycetaceae bacterium TMED10 | reverse complement strand
TGATGCAAATTTTAGAGTTTGTTTTTTTTATAAAACCACTAAAAGTGATATTTGGAGAAAATGAAATGGGTAAAAGAGGACCGATACCACGCCCAAATGAGCAACTAAATGGGCGATCAAAGAGCAGTTTGGTTCTTCTGGAAGGTCAGAAGTTTGACCCTGGCGAGCCACCATTCCCAAATCAGATGAATGATTGGGAGCTTTATTGGTCGTCACCAGCTGGAAACGCAGCTCGCCCTGAAGATAAACCAGTTGTTGAAAGGTTGTTTAAGTTGAGGGCTAATTTTGAAGCTGCTTTGAGTATTGCTTCGGAAGAACCTCAGGTGGCTGGTTCCACTGGGCAGCTGCGACCGAACCCTTTCTTTGATACGGCTTTGAAATTAGAAGCTGCGATTATAAGACTTGAAAACGAACTTGGCCTCACTCCTAAAGCTAGAGCAGCTCTTGGCTTGACAGTTGCTCAAGCTGGATTGACGGTTCAACAAATTAATGAACGGCTTCCAGCTCCTCCTGATCCAGTAGCAGTTGAAGCCTGGACTATTGGAGGGACAGATGATGAAAAAGGTTTGGCTGAAGAAGCCTGACGGGTGCTGTAATTTGGATATTGCCCACCGACCTGAGCTTCGCAGCCTGTTTGTGCTGCAATGAATTGGGTGCGGACTAGCTCCGAATCTAGAAGCGATTGGTTGCAGGAAATTGAACACAGAGAAGAACGATCAGCTGGCTGGTTTGCTTCTTCTTGGATAACTGCCAACTGTGTTCATACGTCTTCAAAGTGGGTGGGTAAACCATTCGAGTTGCTGCCCTGGCAAGTGAGACTCTTAGTGGAGCTGCTTGAGCTCGACGATGAAGGCAAAAGAAAACACAGGTGGTCGTATATCAGCCTGGCTAAGAAGCAGGGCAAAACTGAATTGTGTGCAGCTCTTGCTCTTTGGTTAGCAATGGGAGCTGATGACGCTGCTACAACATCGCCACTGATTGTTGTCGCAGCTGGCAATGACGATCAAGCAGACTTGCTGTTCTCAGCTGCTAGAAGAATGGTTGAAAGATCGCCGACGCTTTCCCAGGTGGTGCAGATCTATGAAGGGGAGCTGGTGATTCCTGAGATTGATTCTAGGATCATTAGAGTTTCAGCTTCAGCTAGAAAGCACGGATCGAACCTGGATGGCAAGAACGTATCTGGTTTATTTTGCGACGAGCTTCACGTCTGGGAAGGGACCAGGGGCGAATTGGTGCATGGCACCTTGGCAAGATCAACCGGAGCGAGAGAGCAACCCCTGGTTGTGCAGCTGACAACAGCTGGATTTGATAGGGACTCAATTTGCTGGAATCAATATCAGCGAGCAAAAGAAGCAATCACAGCTCCTGAAGAAGACCCAGCTTTCTATTCTTTTATTGCTGAAGCTCCTGAAGGCTGCGACTTGAATGATGACGCTTTTGAAAAAGCTAATCCTTCGTATGGCACAATCGTGAGTCCAGAGTTTTACAGAGATCAAACAGGCTCAATGCCTGAAACAGAAGTTCGCAGATTCTTTCTTAACCAGTGGGTGACAATGGAAGAACAGAACTGGCTGGGAGATCACCCTGGTGCTTGGGGCGATTGTGAAGGTCAAGTTGAAATTAACGACGGCGATCAAATAGTCGTGGGAGTTGACGTAGCTCTCAAGCGAGACACAACAGCTGTTGTTCTTGCTACTGAGAAAGACGGCAAATATCATATTCGTTCAAGAGTTTGGGAACCCAAAGACGGGCGAATCGACCACCTAGAAGTCATCAACTACATCAGAGGGCTAGACAAGCAATATGAATTGCTCGAAGTTGTCTACGATCCCAGGTTTTTTGAAGTCCCAGCTTTGATGCTTCAAGACGAAGGGATCGCAACTGTGGAAATTCCGCAGTCTCCATCACGTATGAGCGGGATTGTGGCTAGTGGATATGACCTGGTTGTCAGTGGATCAGTTGTTCATGACGGTGATCCAACCCTGGCGGATCATGTAACAGCAGCTGTTCGACGTGAATACACAGATTTTTGGACACTCTCGAAAGGGCGTTCAAAGCGACACATTGACGCTTGCATCGCAATGCTTCTCGCCATGCACCGTTTGCAAGTCGGGGCGAGCGATTGGCAGCCGAAACCGCCACCAAGATTGATTACTTTATGACTCAGAAACCATTGACATACTCAAAATTTAAATGGACTCCAGTGACGGCTATTGTCGGCGCTCCTTGTGCAGGAAAATCAACAACAGTTGATGCAGTTTCCAAACCAGGTGATCTCGTTATTGAATTTGACAGACTGATGATGGCTTTGACTCCTCTTGGGACACATGAGCATTCAGATCAAGTCAAGTCATTTGTGTGGACAGCTCAAAAGTCTTTGTTGAGGCGTTTGAGGTATCCATCAGAAGTCAATAGGGCATATCTGACAGCTCTTGCTCCTACTAATGAGCAGAGATACAGATATTTAGTAGGTCATAAAGCCAGTATGACTGTTTTAGAAGTGTCACCAGAAACTGCTCATAACAGAGCTGAAGAAGCTGGAAGGCCAGGAGCTTGGCACGAATTTATTGATATGTATTTTGAAAGGTACGAAGAACCTGACGATCCCAGAATCAAGGTTTTTCACGCAGAAGAATGAACTTTAATACTTTAATTGAATTGACCGGAATCGGTCTTGTTATCGCTGGTCTTGTCCTCATTAGCTTGCCTGTTGGCTTGATAGGAGGAGGGGTCGCACTCGTCTTAATTGGATTAGGAACTTCATGAGCATTATTCGAAGGGCATTCAGCCCTCATCAAGAAGAAAGAAAGATCTCTTTCCAGACTATGTTTGGAACTGGTCGTGATATGTATGGGAGGCAAACAGCCTCTGGAATGCCCATGTCGGAAGACGGGGCAATGAAGATCACGACTGCTTGGGCGTGTATAAGACTTCTAGCTGACACAGTGAGCACTCTGCCAATGGATCAGATGATTCGTTTTGATGGACAGAGACGACCATACAGACCGAAGGAAGCATGGATTGATGTGCCGGATCCAGCTGACCCTTCATTCACTAACCATTCAATGATTTCGCAAATTATGGTGAGCTTGTTAGTCGATGGAAATGCTTTCATTCATGTGACGAGAGATGACATTGGTGAGGTTCTAGGTTTAACGGTTCTTAATCCGCAATATGTGACGATCAAAACTCAAGGCAGAACCCCTGTATACGAAGTCAACAATGGAAATGAAAACGCAGTTTTATCAGTTGATGAATGTTTGCATATTCCCCTGGTCCAAATGCCTGGAACGTTGCGAGGCTTATCACCAGTCGATCAATGTCGTGAAGCGATGGGATTGACAGCTGTAGGGGAAGATTTTCAAGCAAGGTACTTTGGTCAAGGAACAAGCTCCACTGGAATTATCGAATACCCAGGCGATCTTACAGCTGAACAAGTTCAGGCTTTGTCCGATCACTGGCATGCAACAAACACAGGACGATCTAATGCTCACAGTGCAGCTGTACTCACTGGAGGAGCCAAATTCACTCCTCTGAGCTTTACAGCTGACCAAATGCAGCTGCTTCAGCTCCGTCAGTTTCAAAGAGCTGAGATCTGCGCCATTTACAGAGTGCCAAGTGCTTTAGTACAAGACAACCAACCAGGAGCCGTGAGCTATGCATCAGTTGAGCAACAAGCTCTTGCTTTTGAAAAGCACACAATCCGCCCGTATGTGCAGCTGCTTGAACGTCATTTGTCCAGGTTGACTCCAGGGGCGAGTTTTGTTCATCTGAATATGGATGGATTACTTCGTGGAGATCAGAAAGCTCGTTTCGAGGCTTATGCAACTGCACTCAATAATGGTTGGATGTCAGCAAATGAAATCAGAAGATATGAAGATCTGCGTCCAATCGAAAACGATGCAGCTGACAAGTTCAGAATGCCATTGAATATGGGTGAACAAGAAGCAGCGAGCCTTCAAGTGCTGAAAGCTAGAGTCGCAATAGCAGCCCAGCTGGTGGGGTCTGGTTATGAACCAGAACAAGCAGCTGCCATTGCAGGACTGGATATTGAACACACTGGCATTCCACCATCAGCGTTGCAGCCATTAGCGATGCTTGACCCTGACGACCCGTTGGATGCTTACATTCGAGCAATGCAGGAGGGAATTGAAATCACGGAGGAAGATGATGCCCTGGTCGGTAGTGACTGAACACGCAGATTGTGATGGTTACGCAGTAATTAAGGACGACGAGCCTGGCAATGTTGTGGGCTGTCATGAATCACAGTTTGCAGCTGAGAAACAAGTCGCAGCTCTTTATGCGTCAGAATCGGAGGAAAACATGGAATCAACAAAAGTTGAAATTAGAACAGCTGAAATCGAGGCTGCTGAAGATGGACGGAGCTTTGAAGGCTATGCAGCTGTTTGGAACTCTCCTAGTTTGCAGCTGCCATTTACTGAGATCATTAAACGTGGAGCTTTTGATAAGACTTTGCGTTCCAGGAATAATGTGATGCTGTTACACGCTCACAACCCTGAGCTGATCTTGGCAACAACCAGGGCGAGAACACTCCGTCTGGAAGAAGACGGTCACGGGTTGAGAGTCCAGGCTGATTTGCCAGACACAACCTGGGGCAATGATGTCGCTGAATTAGTGAAAAGAGGCGACTTGGGACATATGAGTTTTGGTTTTTCGGTTCCTCCTGGTGGAGACACCTGGAGTGAAGATGGAAACAATCGTGAATTGAGTGAAGTACGCCTTCATGAAGTGTCAACAGTCGGGAATCCGGCGTATCCGGCAACAAGCACAGCTGTGAGAGCGCTTGATTGCCCTGAATGCATAGAAGATCGCAACAGCTGGACATCTTTGATGGAAAGATTCGCTAACAACGAACCTTTGAGCGTCGAAGAAGTCGATCAGCTCATCAAAGTGGCTACTGAGCTACGAGTCGGCGAGCCCGCAGCTGTAATCCCAGCATCTATTGCTCGGATGCAGCTCGAATTGAAAGCTCGCCTTTAAAAGTCTTTCTGTGAGGAGCCTCACAGAGCTGAGGGAAAGAACCAGGTGCGGAGCCGTACTTGGTATTTAACAAACCAACAATAATAGGAGACATTTAATGTCTAACGCATACATTGAAGGTCTTAACGAGAAAAGGCTCCAGGCATATCATGCCATGACCGAAATACTCGATGAGGCTGCAAAAGAAAAGCGTGAATTGACAGCTGAGGAAGAACAAATCTTCCAACGCACAAACAGTGACATGGATCTTTTGGACGAAGAAATTCGTGCAAAGCTCGATGCTGTCGATCGTGCTAAAAAAATCGAGGAGGAGCGTTCTGAATATGAAGCTCTNATNACTCCAGTTGAAGCTCGTCATGCTGAAGAAGCAGGCGTTGCTGACACTGAAGATAGCACAACTTCGTGCATTCCTCACAGGTGAGACACGGGAGTTCACAGCAAAGCGTGAAGCTATAGCTGCTGAACATCGTGACATTACGACAGGTACCACTGGCGCTCCAATCGCAACATCGTTCTACGATCAAGTGATTGAGGCAATGGTTGCTGTCGGTCCAATGATGGAAACGTCATCAATACTTTTCAGCAATTCACAGAATCCTCTACAGATTCCAAGAATGACTGCTGATTCAACAGCTGCCCTGGTTTCTGAAGCAGGTGCCATTGGAGAATCCGACCCAACATTCGGAGCCTTCGTGACATTTGATTCATACAAGGTTGCTTTCTTAATGCAGGTAACAGCAGAAATGCTTGCAGAGTCTGCTCTTGATCTCACAGGATTGCTTGCTGGTCAAGCAGGTCGTGCTCTTGGCCGTAAGGTCAACAGCCTGGCAACTGTAGGAACAAACAGCTCTCAGCATGGTGGAATTGTTACCGGATCAACAGCTGGTGTCACTGGTGGCACAGGCGTATCTGGTGCATTCACTCCTGAAAACCTCATTGACTTGTTCTACAGCGTTGATTATGCATACCGCACAAGCAACGCAGGTTGGATGATGAGAGACTCGTCAATCGGAGCTGTCAGAAAACTACGTGCAGACGCAGTTTCAGCCAGTGACGGTGCTGGCGTGTTCTTGTTCCAGCCAGGTTTGACCGCACGTACAGCTGACACACTTATGGGCTTCCCAATTTGGAGCAACCCTGACGTGGTGGCAACTTCTACGAGCGCTAAATCAGTCATCTTCGGTGATCTTAAGAGCTACTACCTCCGTCATGGAGATATCTCTTTCGATCGATCAGACGACTACGCATTCGCTAACGACTTGGTGACCTTCAGGTCAATCATTCGTGGTGACGGCGACTTGATCGATACCAGTGCCGTAAAGCACTTTGTCGGTGGGGCTTCCTAACAGTTTGCCCGCTTGGAGGGGGGACTTCGGTCCCTCCTTCAACCCCAAAATCGAGTTTTTCAGTGTCACTTACAGTGTTTTTTCGACAGCTGAAAGACAGCTGACGATCAGCTGACAAATGCTGGTTTTTGGCGTAATTATTACTACTTATAGCGTTTGATAATTGGAAGGAAAAAAATGAAAGTAAAAATGCTTATCAAGATCAGTGGGACCAGGGATGGCCAGGATTGGCCTGAAGTTGGTGGAGAAATTGATCTTCCAAAAGCTGAAGCAGAGCAAATGATCGCAAACGGTCAAGTTGAAAAAGCTCCAGCTGCTAAAAAGGCACCAGCAAAGAAGTAGCTGGTGGCAATTACGAACGGTTACTGCACTCTTGCAGAAGCCAGAGATCAGCTAGGGCTCATTTCCACAGATACTGAAGAAGACACTCCTATCGAAAAGGTAGTCGAAGCTGTATCCAGGGAAATCGACAAATATACAGGGCAATTTTTTTATGATGCGGGCGCACAGACCAGATATTTCACATCTCTTGATGGCGTGAACATTTACACTGACCCGATTCAATCAGTTACAGCTGTTACAGCTGATGACAATGATGACGGCACTTACAACACTTCCTGGGCGACGACTGGAACTTCTAATCGCTACAGATTACGACCAGTCAACAATGCTCTCGAATCGGATGCAGATCCTTACTGGCAGCTATATGCAGTAAATGATCTATGGCCAACCACGGATGCAGCTGTGAAGGTTGCAGGGAGCTTCGGCTGGGCATCTGTTCCTCCAGCTGTACAAGAAAGCTGCTTGATTCAGACAGCCAGGCTGTTTGTTCGGCGTGCAGCTCCATTTGGAATTGTCGAAGGACAAGACGCAGGGATGATGAGCCTCAGAAAAGGACTTGATGTGGACGTGCGTCTGCTCTTGGATTCTTTTCGCAGACCAAACATTTGGGTGGCCTAATGTACTCGCAATCTGAGGGCTCTTGTGGCTGCGAGGATAAAGATACAGCAACAGCAGCTGCTGAAGCCGTGAGAAAGCCTACAGAAGCTCCTACAAAACAGACTGTCGCTTCGAGGCGGAAAGATATTCTCAAATGGCGACTGTAAGCCAAATCAGGACAGGTTTAGCAACAAGACTCGACACGATATCAGGCACACATTGCTATTCGTATGAGCCAGATGTTCCAATCGCTCCGGCTTTAATCGTGGCCAGTTACAGCATCGATTACGACCTGGTAATGGGAGCTGGAACAACCTATGAATTTGATGTTCTTGTCCTCTTGGGTCGCCAAGTAGACAGATCATTTCAGGAGCAGATTGATTCTTATTTGCAACCGACGGGTGCAACTTCAGTCAAGGCAGCTGTGGAGGGTGACCCAACATTGGGTGGAGTCGTCAGCTATGCCGAAGTAAGAAGCGTTAATTCATCATTGACGAGCATGGACTTCGCAGGGGTCACATACGCCGTCGCAACAGTAAGAGTGGAGGTTATTTCACAACCATGACGAAATATAAAATGCTGATCGATTCTGAAATTGTCGATAAGAACCATAAGACAATTAAGAAGCTCAAAAAAGGTGAGACATACAGCGAATTAACAGCTGCTCAGATAAAAGGTTTAACTGCCAACGAAGCGATCGAGCGAGTTGGCGATAAGAAAAAGGAATAAAGAATGGCATTTGTACCAACACACAACAGCCGCATAGCGATCAGCGACCGAGAATGGTCGGGCGACTTGACAAGCGTAGACACATCCAGCGCTGTGGATCCTCTGGACACAACTACCCTGGCTGACACTTCAAAGAGCTTCATTTCTGGCATGATGTCTGGCACTATGACCTGTAATGGGCTCATAGATAGTGCAAGTGCAACCGTGGCAAACAGTCAGTGGCAAGATCTTTATGCAATAAAGGGTGACTCTGATGGAGTTCCAGCAATAATTGCCCTGGAGGGTTTCGCAGCTGGGAATCAAGTCTGGGTTGCTCAGGCGACAGAAACTTCCTGGTCCAATAATTCATCTGTAGCTGGAACGGTTAATTTCACCATAAATATGGAAACAACTGGAGACCAGGGCTATGGCGTGAGTCTTTTCGACCCTGGAACAGCTCAAACAGCAACCGGAAACGGGACAGCTGTTGACAATTCAAGCTCTACAAGCACAGGAGCTGTCGCAAATCTAAATGTTGTTGAAGTTTCAGGAACTAGCCCAACTTTAGATGTTGTGGTTCAGCATTCAGCTGATGACACGACCTATTCAACACTTTTGACATACACCCAGGCAACGGGAACGACTTCACAACGTCTGGCAGTTGCGTCAGGTGTCACAATCAATCGGTACTTGAGAGTAAGTGCCACTATCGGAGGCACAACGCCTTCATTTAAGTTCGCAGTCGGGTTCGCTCGACTCTAAATTCGATCAGGCAAACGTCTGAAGCGAGGGACATAGTAACTAGGAGATAAATATGGCTTTCGTAGCTGGAAAAAACTCTGTGTTCAAGTTGGATAACAGCGGTGGTTCAATAACCGACTTGAGTGCATATATAACTGACGTGAGCGTCGACTTCGGAGACGATTCTGCGGAAACAACGACCTATGGGGACAGTTCCAAAGAGTACATCTTGACCTTGGCAGACGGCTCAGTATCTGTGACAGCGCTGTTTGATGCGACTTTGGTCGCACACCTGGGAGCGATTAGAGGTTCAAGCACTTCTAAAAGCTATGAATTTTACCCAGATGGAACAACTGGTGGAAATCCAAAGCTCAGTGGTGAATGTTTACTCACTTCGATGAGCCCAGGATCGTCAGTTGGGGGAACAGCAACGCTGAATTTCAACTTGCAATGCACAGGAGATCAAACAATAGGAACTGCCTGAGTTGTATAAGGGAGGAAATCAAGATCACGCTTTCAACACGCCATTGCAGGTTGAAGGCATAAGGGACTTGATTAAAAGTCTTCAAGAAAGTGCAGACAGCAAAGAAGTAAATGCTGCTTTCAGGAGTTTGAACAAACAAGCTGCTGAAATGATCGCTGATGAAGCTGCTCCCAGAGCGCCTAAAGGTAGCGGATACAAAAAAGCAGGAGATCTATCCAGGCGTAAAAACTACTACGCACTGAATGACAGATGGTTGGCAGAATTGCGAGTCGGTGGAAAAAAATATTCACCAAAGCGAGGAACAGCCGGTCATGTGGGTGCCTATTCGGGCATTGTGCATTTCGGAACTGGTAAAGGGCTCCTGGGTAGAAAACGACCTTGGGTATGGCAGGCATTTAACACAAAATATGAGGATTTCACTAAGCACTACGAAGTTGAAATTCCCAAAATTGTTCAAAAGTTTGCAGATAAGAGAACTATCAAAACAAAAAATTAGGAGGGATACATGTCAGAAGATGAATACTTCGACTCGATGGCGATTGATGTTGACAAACTGAAAATCAGAGAAATCGAGGAGCTGGAAGAAATCACTGGATTACCGATAGACGCTTTAGAAAGTGACGAAGCGCCAAAAGGGAAAGTTTTAAGAGCTTTGGCTTACATTTATAAACGCCGAGAAGACCCAGACTTCACTCTGGAGATGGCTGGCGAGCTTATTCTGAAACCGAGTTCTGACCCAAAAGAAAGCAGCGATCCGACACCTTCTTAGGCATGTGCCTGGTTGGTGCCAGGTTCGGTCTTTCCCTGGATGAAGTGCAAAACCTGGAGCTTTGGCAATTTGATGCTTTAGTGACCCACTTGAACAAGGAGACAGAAGCACAAAGTGGCTAAAGACGGAAAACCTGTAGTTATACGAATAGGCGGGGACGCTTCTCTTTTTAAAAAGAGCGTAAAAGGTGTTGGCAAGTCTTTAAATGGCTTGCAGAAAACAGCAAAAGCAGCTGGAAAAGCCATAGGTGCTGGACTAGCGGTGGGAGCTGTTGGCATCATCAAAATGGGTACGGCGTTTGAAGGAGTTGAAAGAACTCTGAGAGTTGGAACTGGTGCAACTGGTGAAGCTCTTGAGGGTTTAAAAGACATAACAAAATCAATCGCAACTTCTGTCCCAGCTGATTTTCAAGACATTGGAAACGCTGTAGCTGACATCAATACCAGGTTGGGATTCTCTGGACAAGAGCTGGAGAGCTTTTCGACTCAAATGCTGAATCTGTCCAGGATTACTGGCACAGACTTGCAGACAAACATTGCGTCAGTGACAAGAGCCCTGGGTGACTGGGGTGCTGGAGCTGGTGATGCTGAAACAGCAGCTGACACATTGTTCACTGTTGCTCAAATGACGGGAATAGAGTTCAACAAACTTTCAGACTCCCTGGTGAACTACGGTGCGCCTTTGAGGCAAGTCGGATTCACTTTTGAAGAATCAGCGGTGATGATCGGTAAGTTTGAAAAAGAGGGCGTGAACGCCGAGCTGGTTCTTGGTTCGTTACGCCAGGCGCTCGGCAAAATGGCACGGGAAGGCGAACCCGCCATCGAGACTTTTAGGCGAACTGTTAAAGCCATTGAAGATGCAGGTGATGCTTCAGAAGCAAACAAGAAAGCTCTGGAGCTATTTGGTGCCAGGGCTGGTCCTGATATGGCTGCTGCTATTCGTGAAGGTCGTTTCGAGCTTGATGATTACTTCAAGCAAATGGAAAGTGGTGGCGACACAATAAACGCTGCAACTGCTGAAACGGAAACTCTGGGAGAGAAGATGACACTTCTCAAAAACAGAGTGATGATGACACTTGCTCCAGTCGTTGAACGAGCTTTTGCAGCGATCGAACAAGCCTTCAGAAAAATCGAACCTCATGTTGAAAGACTTATTGAAGGTTTTAAAGAGTTCACACAGTCTGAACGCTTCCAGGAGATAAAGAAAGTAGTCGTCGAGACTCTTGGAAAAATTGGTGAAGTCATCAAAATGGTCACAGAGAAAGTCAGAGACTTTTTCAAAGACAACCCTGAAGCGCTTTTTGCTGCTCTTGCTGTTGTCATCGGCACTGTCCTGGTTGGTGCAGTAATCGCACTTATCACGACCCTAGGAACGCTTCTTTCACCTGTTGCTCTGGTAGTTGGTGCAATCGCTGCTCTTACAGCTGGACTTACTTACGCCTATAACGAATTTGAAACCGTTAAAACGATAATGGACATATTTGCATCCTTCTTCAAAGATGTGGTTTGGCCAATAATCAAAAGCACAACTGGTTTAATCGCTGACGCATTCCAGGCTATTTTCACAACAGTTTCCACAGTTGTTTCTGGAGTTAAAGCATTATTTGAACTCGACCTCACTGAAGCTCTCAAAAGCCTGGTCACTTCAATTCCGACGATTCTCACTAATTTGCTGACTGGAACTATGTCCCTCATAAAAGGAATAGGCAAGCAGCTGGGTCAATGGATAGTTGACGGCATTAAAGCTCTAATCTCTGAAATTGACCTGGGTGACGTTCTTGGAGGGTTAGCTGATGCAGCTGGAGGCTTACTTGGCAAGTTGAATCCATTCAAATGGAGTGGAAAAGGACGTGCAACCCAGTATTCCTTCGGAGGTTCAGGTGGAGGAACCGCACCAGGTCAACTCGGTGGGATCGCTTCACAGCTTGATCTCAGCAGAGATTCAATGGACTGGTTCAATAATCCTGAGACAATCATGCACTTCCAGAGCAAAGGGCTCATGGATGTGTTTAATGCTTTAAAAACAGCAGGAAATGTTCGTGGTTTAGAACATGCAGTTCATATGGGTCAAGGGACTGGCGGTTTTGACAAAATGACAAACGACCAGATCAGAGTGAACATCAACATTGAAGGTTCAGTCGTCACAGAAACTGAACTGGTTGAAACAATTCGAGTTGGTTTAATAGAGTCACAAAATTCTGGTAACCAGCTGGTAGTTGCCAGCTGATGCCAGCTCCAACCGTAGAAACCACAATCAGGTTTGCTGGCGGTCCATCTTTCGGCAACGCAATGGTGCTTGGTGACCCTTTAGGGAAACTCGGTGAAGCTGTCCTGGGTACTTCTGCAAATGTGCCTGTTGATTTTTCAGACAAAACCAGGAAAGTTTCAATCAGTCGAGGAAGGACCAGGGTACTAGACAAATTTGAGGCTGGTATTTGCTCGATAGAGCTTGTTGATTTAGACGGCAGCCTTGATCCATCCTCAGGGACTTATGACATCAAACCACTTCACCAGGTAAGAGTGGCAGCGAGTTATGGAGGGTCTAAACGATTTCTTTTCAGCGGTTACATAATCTCTTGGACATACAACTTCAAGAAAGGGGCAGCAGCTGCTTTCCTGAGTTTGCAATGCATGGACGGATTCAGACTTTTGAACCTGGCGAAATTCACGACAGTGACTGGTGGAGCAGCTGGACAAACGACTGGAACCCGCCTGGGTGAAGTTCTGGATGCGATTAATTGGCCAGCAAGTCAAAGAGATATTGACGCAGGTGATACGACAGTCCAGGCAGATTCTGCGACTGAAAGAGCAGCCCTGGATGCAGTACAGCTCTTAGCTGAAACTGAACTGGGTGGAGTTTTCATGACGGGTGACGGCAATTTGAAATTCGTTTCACGCTCTGAATCAATTAAAGCTCTTGACGGAACACCAACAATTTTCAATGACAATGGCTCCAATATCGGTTACGAGGGTATTCAGCTCCAGATTGATGAAAGACTCCTTCGCAACAAGATAAGTGTCACAAGAAGCGGTGGTTCGGCACAAGTAGTGTCTGATGCAACCTCTATCACTAACTATTTTGAACGAAACCTGAATCGGTCAGGGCTACTGATGCAAACAGATTCAGAAGCAAACTCTCAAGCAAACGCAATCCTGGGCGCTAGGAAAGATCCAGATTTGAGAGTACGAGAATTAAAGATTGACGCAACGGAAGACAACGCAGCAAGAGTCGCAGCTGCTTTGGATCTTGATTTTTATTCCCCTATAACTGTCAACAGAAGTTATCCAGCTGGAACAACCACGCAGAAAACTTTGACAGTCCAGGGGATTCAACACACGATCACCCCTTCGTCTTTTAAGACGACTTTCACAACTACAGAACCCCTGGTTGACGGATTCATTCTTGGTTCTTCAGTTCAGGGCATTTTGGGAACTTCGGTTCTCGCTTACTAGGAGGAAAAATGGCAGGAGCCGGTTTCAAAAATTTCACTGATGGCTCGGTTTTGACCGCTGCTGAAGTGAACACATATTTGATGGAACAAACTGTGATGGTTTTCGCTGATGCGACAGCTAGAGATGCAGCTGTTACCAGTCCAACGGAAGGAATGAACGCCTACCTGAAAGACACAAACTCTCTGGTCTACTATGACGGATCTGTCTGGGCTGGATGGCCAGTTGGTGATGTGACGGGCGTGACGGCTGGGAATGGTCTCCAGGGTGGTGGTTCCGCAGGAGAAATCACGATCGGCATTGACACAGATACCAAAGGTGACCTGGTGGTCGGTACCGGAGCCGATACTTCAACAAAGCTCGGAGTCGGGACTGATACACACATTTTGACAGCTGACAGCACTACAGCTTCAGGATTAGCCTGGTCCGCTCCTAACCCTGGCGATGTCACGGGCGTGACGGCGGGGAATGGACTCCAAGGGGGCGGAACCAGTGGAGATTTGACCATTGGTATTGATACCGATGCCCTGGGTGATTTGGTAGTGGGAACTGGTGCTGATACTTCAACAAAACTTACGGTTGGGTCAGACACCCAAGTGCTAACAGCTGACAGCACTACAGCTTCAGGTTTAGCGTGGGCAACCCAGTCGAGCGGTGTAACAACAGGCAAAGCGATAGCCATGTCAATGGTTTTTGGATAGGAGAAAAAAATGACAGCACCCAACATTGTCAACGTAGCAACCATAAACGGCAAGACAGCTTTGACTGCTTTGTCGTCTGCTACAGCGGGCAGCGTTTTAGCAAACGGGGCATCATCGAATAAGGTCTTGAAATTAGCTGGCGTTCTCGCCACTAACACTTCAGGTTCTAGTTCTGTGACAGCCTCTTTCGATCTTTATATAACAAGAGGAGGCGTGGACTACTACTTGGCTAAAGAAGTACCCATTCCAGCTCTTTCTGTATATGAAGCGTTTTTGAAAGATGGAACACCCGTGTACTTGGAAGAAGGTGACACTTTGTACGCCAAGTCAGATAATGCTTCTGGCTACCTTCACGTCATGGTTGCATACGAAGACATTTCATAAGACATGTACGTTCCACCTAACAAATACCCTGTAGCGATACAGGGCGGTTCAATCTCACCTAGTGACAACTTTTCCAATCAATGCAGCGACACTGACTTCATTGATGAAGGTGTGGCTCTGTTAGAAACCGTCAATATTACAACGGGTACGGCATCGATTGCTTTCTCCAGCCCTTTATACGGTAAGAAAGACTGGCGACGGTACGAGATGCTCAGATGGATCTGGTACCCCGTGATTGACAACCCATACGGAACGGGAATTGATTACACCTACATAAAACTTCAGACAGCCAGCTGGCCAACTTACACTGTTCATCCAACAGCATATTCACAGCTGATGTCCGGCAATAATCCCAACACTGGGAATCAGACAACGGTCAATTCACTTACCGCTGATGCAGTTATTTGCGGAATGATGGGCAGAGACACAACCAAATCTGGCAATTTCATGATCTGCGACTACAACACTGGTTACCAGGGCAACAGGCAAGCTTCTTTTGTCGGTTTCGCTGGCGGTTATCACGCAGGTTCATATTTCACAGGTGGCTTAGCCATAACCGCTCCGCAACCCACGCTGAAAGCAGAGTTCACTCCTTATATACAAACAGGAAGCGCTGTTGATTTTCTAGCTGGTACGACAGTGAGCTTGTACGGCTTTTACGGTAATGACGGCGGGATAGGAGAGTGGGAATAATGGGCGAACAAGCAGTCAAACACATTTTTTCAAAGACGTATGACAGCCATCAGAGCTGGATGTACTTGGATAATATTCCCCAGGACTATCAAACCCTGATGGTGATTGTTCAGGGCTGCACAACCACTCAATCAGGTGGCGGTGACAATGCATATTATGCGACTTACAATGTTTCGAGCTATACAAGCGGGAACATCGACAGTTCCACCAAAGGAACCATTGCTTTCAATAAAGGGTGGGGAAAAATCTCAGGCAACAGTGGAGAAATCATTACCAACACTTACAACACGACACAAAATGACACAGGCAGTATCGGCAACAGCGCTTATTTCACAGCATCCGATCAGACATATAACACTTGTGTTTTCTATTTTCACAACTATTCAGACCCAAACGCAAACACAGTCATAACGACTCATAACGGCTCAATTTATTTTGGATCTTCATATTCAGGAGTAAGCACCCAGCCAATGATGTCGATGGTGGGGGCAGGACAAGCAGCTGCTGAAGCAGTCACAAATATAGCGATTGGACCCAATGGGCAGATACAACCAGGGGTTCGGCTTTCACTTTATGGAATGGTGAACTCATAATGGCAGCGGTTGAATTTATAGCGACAGCAAATGGGACAGGAGCTTCAAACACAATTTCTTTTTCGGGTATTTCCGGTGATTACAGACATCTAGAGATGAGAGCTTTCCTTCGTTCAACAACTACAGTTGCAACTGACCCTGTTGTGATTCTCATAAATGGTTCAACAACTAATTACACTATGAGCGGATTCAACTCTGGCTTCAACGGCTCAGCAAATCTATGGGTTTTCAGAGACGCATCTGGAGCGTCTTACCTGGGTAACAATTTGGGTCCAAATGTTCTAGGAGGAGCTGCAAGTACCGCCTGTCATTCAGTGCTTGAAATATGGTTCGGGAATTATTCGGATGCGACAACTAAAAACGCTGGGATTTATAAATGGTTTAGCCCAGACAATGAAAACAACTCAGCGAACGGTTTAAATCCTGTAGGTATGGCTGGCTGGCATCATGACGACGCAGCAGCTGCTATCACTCAGCTTTCAATCGCTACTGATAGCGCAACAGATTACTGGACGACTACTTCATGGGTAACTCTGTATGGATGGCGAGGATAAATGGGAAATTCATTTTTTACGAATCAAAGATCAATCAATGGGACCTGGGTCGGTCGCTATAACCCGACTGAGGTGATGGACAGAACATCAAATCACCGTCAAGCTGGGTACGGAATGGTTCACATAGATTCGGCGATTGTTTCAGGTTCGACAACTACACGGGTCGATTTTGTCACTAATGATAATGATGCGATATACGATTTCAGACGCTACAGGCTGCTCTATGTCATTGCTAAAACTGAGAATGACAGCGCAACTGGTCAGCTTTCCACCTGGTACAACTGGAATCATCTCAATGACTTTGTTTATTCCAGTGCTTATTACTCTCTGTCGACAGTAGTCATGTCCGGTCCTTTTGGTATGGGAGACGGAACTGCTGCATACAATAAAACTCGTTACTGGGAATCTTACGGCTTTAATAGTGATTCGGGAGGCGGTACGAGCGTGCCGGCAGATAATGCTGGAATGTTTCAGATGTGGTTGTCTTCACCTTCATCGAACAATATCTCGAATCAGATTTTTGAGGCTCGCTATTCACGAACCGCTTCTGGAAGTACAGACGGACATTTTTCAAACATGTATGGCGCATCAATTTATGGAGACAAAATAGATTGCGTTTCAATGATTGCGGGTACTTATTCATCAGGAGACACCTGGACTGCTGGTTCAAGTTTCGAGCTTTACGGCTATACACACAATTTGGTGGCATGACATGGGATTTAAAAACTCTTTAACTACTCTTTGGTCAAACTCTGTTTTTAATTGGTCGGCAGCTGAAGCAGATTTCACCATTGCAAACTTTTGGATGGACCCGACTGGGGAGTTCGATCATCTCCGGTTGATTATGAGAATCCGTGGCTCTCAGGAAACAACTCAGATGGGTAACTCTGTGCAAATGATGTTCAACAATGACACAACCAGTGCGAACTATTATCACAACAACACTTACACGCAAAACGGTGCATCTACTATCACGCACTATGTCGCTAATGATTACTCGCCAGTTTTTTTCGGCGGTATATATAGCTATTCAGGCGGAACGGGAACAGCTGAGACCCGACCAGGAACAAAGACAATGGTGATGATGGATTTCTACAACTGGAACTCAACAACATTGAAGAAGGTTTTCAGAGGCCATGCAATTCAAGCTGACTACTCGGCGGATGTTTACGGAGGTTACGTCACTGGAATGTGGAACAGTACAGCAGCTATTACGAGTATCAAGTGGAGTAACAGCAACTATTTCATGCAGGGATGCACTTGGGATTGGTACGGGTTTAACTCATGAGCAATTCAAGTCCTTACAACAAAATTGATGCTGCTACTGGAACAGGTAGCTCTCCGGCAATTTCTTTTACGTCTATTCCCCAGACTTATAAAAGTCTGATTTTCATGGGTCAAACTCAGACGACTAGCTCGTCGGATGTTTTTAAACTTTCTCAAGTAGCAATTAACACCGATTATGGAGCTTATTATTCTCAGAAAAGCATCTTTTACTACGGTGGCGTTGCAACCGCTAAGAATTTTAATGCTGGAACCTCTTGGCAGATTGAACCAATCGTTTCAGATGACGCATCCTTCGGCTTTCAGGAGTGTTTGGGTTGGTTTGAAATGGTAATCCCTAATTACACACAAAGTTCAAGCTCGCACGTAATGCAATGGGATGCCGGAGCAATGAGAGACTCGACGACCCATGGCATGGAAAGCCAAGGAGGAGGGTCTTACTACCCAGCAGTTAATGCTGCGGTAACCCAGGTTGAGTTCACTTTAAGTTCAGGAAACTGGACGACACTCAGCACAATCACAATGTACGGACTCGGATAGGAGACACAATGGCAAACCCAACAAAATTATCGAACGAATCAGGCGAGTGGCTTGAAGTTGAGATGAGCGATGAAGAAGTAGCGAGACTTAATGAGTTATCAGACGAAAATGATAAAGACATAAGCTCCATACGACCCCATCGTGACCAACTGCTTCTCACATCAGATTGGACGATCAGCAACGATTCACCACTAACAACTGCGAAGCAGGATGAGTGGAAAACATATAGACAAAATTTGAGAGATCTACCAGCTGCTTACACAAGAGTTTCAGCTGTTGTTTGGCCAACCCCACCGGAGTAAAAAAATGCCCTTTCCTTCTGGTAGATACAACCCCAGACGATACAGACGATTACTAACTCAAAGATTTTTACCCAGGGAATGCCTACCACCAACAGGTTGTGTCGTCTGGCGTAAAGATGCAGAACTGCGGGTCACCTGGTCGGCTCCCGATTCGGAAGGGCAGATCATCAACTTTTATGAGGTTGCTTATTCAACAGACGGTGGCTCAAATTGGACTGTTGCTTCTGCAACCGTCGCTTCTAATTTGAGAGAATACACAATCACGGGTTTAACTAACGGGACAACTTACCTTTGCTCAGTGAGAGCTTTGACTTGGAAAGAAGGTCAAAGAGGATTGACTGGAAGTGTCGCACCAGCAGCTGCTCCGACATACAGCACTACTGGCTCTCCTGTTGCGGGAACTTTTGAAGACAGTTCCTCAGGGGGTGTCGGCTACTACAAATCTGTTGTGAGATTCACGGGCGCTGGAACTCTTACAATGACAAGCAACCCAGCATCTACGACCATGACCTCCACTGTTATCGGAGGGGGAGGAGCTGGAGGATCGACTTCGGGGTCATATGGTTCTGGTGGTGGTGGGGCTGGCGACTTTAATCCGGCGACAATCGCTTCAGGAGATGTTATTGATACTTTCACAGTAGTCATTGGCGCAGGCGGAGGCTCCGCAAGTTCAGGTACTACAACCCCAACTGACGCAAGTGACAGCACTGTCACGGCGAGTGCTACAGGAACAGTTCTTTACGGTTACAAAGGCGGTTATGGAGGAACAGGTTCAGGAAACTCTGGTCAGCCACCGACTGGAACAGCGAATTTCGGATCAGGTGGCGGTTCGCTTATCAATCAAAATTACGGCTATGCAGGCACCAACTCGGTGAATGCTTTCCGAGGGGGAGAAGCTGCCCAGAATTGGTCATATGGGGCTAGAGCAGGCGGTGGAGGTGGAGGCTCAAATATCGAAGGTTACAACGGGACCGTAGGGGCGCAGAGTACCTGGTCTTCTACGGGTGGCTATGGAGGCTCAGGCAAGATGTTATCTCACAGTAATGGTTCGGGAGGAAAAACAAATGTCTACATTGCTGGCGGTGGTGGCGGTGGAGGTATGCAAAACAGTGGCGTGATGTATGCAGGGTCGGGCTATGGGCAATATGGGGGCGGGAACGGAAAACTCAACAAATATTATGACTACACTACGAACGTCGCAGGTGATGGACAGCCAAACAGTGGCGCTGGCGGTGGTGGGGCAGCTTTTTCCAACCCATCGGGAAATGGTGGTTCAGGATTAGTT
>NHBP01000028.1 GCA_002168195.1 Planctomycetaceae bacterium TMED10 | reverse complement strand
AACCGAAATCAGCAAGTTGATCTTCGAGCATTGTCGCGGTCTCCGGCAAGGCCGCCTCGGAAGCATCGATTAAAAAATATTGATAGCCCTCTGTTTCCGGGTATAAACGCAGTAATTCGTCTTCGCCCAATAGCAGCGCACCTTGAAAAAAACTATTTTTCAAAAGAGCAACGACTTGGAATGTCGTTTTACGATCTTGCTCTTTCACTTCAAATTGCTCACCCACACCACCGTAAAGTCCCAATCCGTATCTGGCCGTATTCTGATCAAGGACCACAGGGACAATCCGCGTTCCCGATTCATCATCTCCTAAATCGTCGCCTAAAATATTCCACGATTTGTCTCCAAGATCTTCCACAAAAAATTCTGAGGGCATTTCAAGGGGAACGCCGAGTAATTTAGGTTGTCTCGCTCGATAGAGATTGAGACAACTCGCATCATCGCCCCCATGCGCACGGAGAGAAACAAACGTTGTATTTTCCAGTGAACCCTCTGTTCTATCCGTTAAACCATATTCTTCTCGACCTGCAACGGTTCCTAAGTCGAAGTAGAGAGGCAATACGCTTTCTGCAATCAGGTTGAACTGTCCTTGGTTTCTTTGTTCAAGGCGAAAGGCACTGACGGCCACAATCATAAAGGTCGCAGCACCGACTAGACCGATTGTCAATAAACTCCGCTGTGGCTGTCTACTTAAACTAACGCCGACTAATCGATAGAGACTGCGCATCCCTTGATTTTGACGATCTGCACCAATCCGATGAAGTAAACCACCGAGGAAAGTAATTCCAGTGAGCAGTGCTGAACTCCCTGCCCCGAAAAAAAGGCCGGTTCGTAAAAACGGTGGGCCAAAAATAGCCAGAACAACAAACACCGAGGTAAGCAAAAAGAAAAACGCACACCACCAGGAAAGATGCTGTGATGACGTAAGCGATGAATGCATCTCTGAATTCGAATAAAGCCTCCACTGCAACGTCGCTCTTCGCTGCAACCGAAAAGACCATAAGATTGCGAGAAAACAAACAACCCCGCTAGCCACATAACCGCTCACGATACTTCCGAAAGATAAATGCAAGTGAACAAAGGGAGTCGTTACCGCCTGCACCCACCATGTCTGTAAGCCGAACACCATGATTGCTGCATAAATAATTCCGCAAGCGAGTCCAATCATCCCCCCTGCCCCAACTAAAAAAAATGTCTGCAGGAAGAGCAAGCGTAATATTCGCGCGCGGGTAAATCCGATCGCAGAAAACAAACTCCATTCAGTCGCCCGCTGATCCACGTCAAGGCGAAACAATAACGTAAGAAGTGCCAGGGAAGAAACGATTAAAAATAGACTGAAACACAAGAACAACAAACCAAAGGGCGTGGTTCCACCCGCAGCTCCGAGCAACTCCTTCCGCAGATCGCGAAATGCGAACCTCTCAGAACGGTTCAATTCTTCTTCCAATCGACTCTGCAAGCGCAACTGCGCGGCATCCGGTGTTTCAGCCTTTGATCTCGGGACGCGCAGTGACGTCAGATTACCGAAGCGACTTCCCCAAAGCGCGTCTCCACGTTGCCTTGAAATAAAAGCCTTGGGGGTTGCCCGATAATGATCCCAGTAAGATTCATCTTGGTCGCGAACCCTTGTCGCATCGAATGGAAAAGGCGGATCCCACGCGTCGATCGACTCTTGGTCGGTAACTCCAGCAAGTTCCGGAGTTAGGTTACGATCATTAACCAGAGTGGGATTTTTTTCGGCATCGTAGAGTGAAACGATCGAGTGCAGGCGAAATTCTGCGGTCCGCTCCTCGACCTGCCCGTGCGTCGTTTCGGGATCAAAATAAGTAATTTCAACCTGATCTCCCGGTTGGGCGTCAAGCTCCTTAGCGGCCCAGCTATTGAGCACAATTTCATCATCCGCTAGCAGCAGAGGACGACCATCGGGCAACAGGAGTGGCCCAATCGCTTCAATCGAATCAATGGCAGTCACGGTTGAATAGGGAATACTTCGCGACCCGGCTTTTATCCAGTTTGCAAGATAAGTTAACGCAGCTTGCGGTTTGTCTTTTTCTGTCCAAACTTTTTCTGCCACGACCTGTATGTCTCGTGGCAACATCATTCGCTCTGCGGTTAAATCGGTGTATCCATCGCTATCTTCAGACTTTTTTGTGATCGACTGCAACTCAAGCCCATAATCTTTTAACTGTGGTGAAAGTAAAACTGTATTTACTGAGAAGGACGAATCGGAATCTCTTTGTTCGCGTCCGATCAATAACAAATTCACTTTGCCATGCTGGTCAAGCATTTCTGCAAGTTCAGTACGCCCCACAAAGGCATTGAGCGGACGCTGCTGACTCGGGCTTAAGGAAAAACCTCCGATGCCATCCGCAGACACAACGCCTACCACATTCCAGGCCCGACGTCTTACCGTTTCCGTTTTTCGACCCAATGGACTTTCTCCGGGAATCAATTGTGGTTGCCCCAACTGCACAATCACCCGATCACCCACGCGGGCGTCCAAATAAGCTTTCGATGCGAGACGATCGGTAAGAACAATTTCGCCTGCCTGGGGCGGAACAACGGGGCCGCCTTCACCCAATTGCCAGAAAGAGTCATCGCAACCGAAAACGGTTACATCGGAAACGATCCGCTCTTGACCGGGGTTCTTAAGTGATCCACGGGCGAGAATGACTGACTCCGCAAGCATGCCATTTTGCTTAAAATCAGCTCGGCTCTGTAGCTGCGCACTCAAGTTTTCTCCGAAGAAAACATCCGTGAGAACCATTTGATCGACTCGACCGAGACGCCCAAGAATTAAATCGCGCAGGCTACCGGTGACTGAATCTCCCACGAGCAGTGCGCCGGTGAGTACCGTGGTGGTGGTCGCCACGGCCAAAAGTAAAGCGATATGGGTCGATCGATTCAATTTCCAACCAGACAAGGCAAGACGCAGGAGGTTCATCGGGGGAATAATCCTTTTTTCACCATAACGTTGTGCGAATTCGCAGACCTTTACCTTTATAATCGATGACGCCACGGTGAGCAGCAGACCCATACGTGAAAATTCTGATTTGAAAAGGTGGCGTATTTTATCTTTTCATCTTTTCTGACAGATCACATGTGCAACTGAGAAACATTGAACATGCATTCCATCACTATCTCGAAAATGATTGCTGCCTTCTTTTTGATCTTGCACTCTATTTTTTGCGCCGACTCTGTATTTGCCGGGTCGAATCATTTAGGGGCGATGGCCACGGTCCACCCTCTCGCAACCAAGGTGGGCCTGCAAATTCTGAAGGATGGTGGAAATGCAGTTGATGCCGCGATTGCTGCAGCTTTCACACTAGGAGTTGTCGACTGCCACAACTCGGGGATTGGGGGGGGCTGCTTTCTGGTACTGCGACTAGAAGACGGAAGGCTTATCGCGATTGATGGCCGAGAGACAGCACCACAAAAAACGAAAAGCAAACTCTTTATGGCCAATGGTAAAGTTGTTCCCGAACGAAGCCGCACCGGGGCCTTGGCTGTGGGCACTCCCGGCGCGTTGGCAGCCTACGCTTATGCTGCAGAACAATATGGGTCGCTTCCCCTGAAAAATTTGCTTCTTCCTGCTGCCCAAATTGCCGAGCATGGTTTTTCTGTTGACGCAACCTTTGCCAAACGGCTTGCGGGTGAGCAAAAAAATATCCTCCAGTTTGCGGAAACGCGAAAAGTCCTCCTCCATGCCGATAAAACCCCCTATCGTCAAGGAGAAAATTTACAACTGCCCGATCTCGCGCGCACCTATCGAGAAATCGCTACGCATGGGGCAGACTGGTTTTATCAGGGGCCATTTGCGCAGCAAGTCGCCGCTTGGATGAAAAAAAACAATGGTGTCTTATCGGCGGAAGATTTCCACGCCTATCAAGTACAGCAGCGGACACCCCTAATTTCTCAATATCAAAATCGGACCATCGTTGGGTTTCCACCC
Source organism: Planctomycetaceae bacterium TMED10 (assembly GCA_002168195.1). Lineage (GTDB taxonomy): Bacteria > Planctomycetota > Planctomycetia > Pirellulales > UBA7805 > UBA7805. The sequence goes on along the minus strand of NHBP01000028.1, from coordinate 95,601 downwards.
CCGAGCAGTGGTGGCGTTCACGTGGCTGAAATACTCAACATTCTGGAAAACTTTGACTTAAAGCGCGCCAGCCAGGCTGAATTTGTTCACCTCACGACCGAAGCGATGAAGCTAGCCTTTGCAGATCGCGCTTACTGGCTGGGTGACCCGGCCTTTGCTCCCGTGCCCACTGGATTGATTTCCGCTGATTATGCAAACAAGTTGGCGACAAAAATCGATCGCAAACAAGCAAGTCAGGTGAAGCATCATGGTACTCCCCTACAGGCAGAAGAGAAAATATTTGGCAAACATACCACGCATATTGCAGCTGCCGATACGACGGGCAACTGGGTCGCTCTTACGACCACGGTAAACACGCCCTTTGGTTCAAAGATTATTGTGCCCGGTACCGGAGTTATTTTAAATAATCAAATGGATGATTTCTCACTCGCACCTGGAGTACCCAACGCGTTTGGGCTCGTCGGCGCTGAAGCCAACCGGATCGAACCAGGTAAACGCCCCCTTTCTAGCATGAGTCCTACGATTGTGATGCAAGGAGGAAAACCGATTCTTACCCTGGGTGCAGCGGGCGGACCGAAAATCATCAGTCAGGTTGTGCTGACGATTTTGCGCCTCATTGATAGAAACATGACACTTCGTGAAGCGGTTGCTGCGTCGCGATTCCATCATCAATGGCGACCGGATCAACTTTTTGTAGAAAGACGATTCAAGCAATGGTCCTTTCCTGAAAAGGTACTCGAAGATCTCCAGCGAAGAGGGCACACGCTCACCCCACTCGATTATACGGGGGCAACGCAGTGCGTTGGGTACAGCACGGATGGCAAGCTCATTGGAATCGCTGAACCGCGACTTCCCTGACCCCTCGGGGCATTCCCACTGCGACGAAGCGAGTCAGTCGCGGGCTCGCATTACAAAGTACAGCAGTGTCATTACGGCTTGCAACGTTGCTGCAACATAGGTCAGAGCAGCGGCGTTAAGCACCTTGTTGACAAACTGCATTTCGACCGCTGGCACAATTCCAAGCGCAACCAATTCATGCTTCGCTCGCGCGCTGGCATCAAATTCAACCGGCAGGTTGATCAATTGAAAAAATACCACGGCACTGAAAATGACAATACCGAAAACCAACAATGGCTGCCAACTAAAAATGAGCCCTAAAATGCACATCCAGATCCCCGCATTACTACCAAAATTAGCAACCGGTACCACCGCATTACGGACTACCAAAGGTGCGTAGCTCTGTGCATCTTGAATGGCATGTCCGGCCTCATGGGCCGCAATCCCGACAGCCGCAAGTGATCGATTTGTGTAGACATCGCCGCTCAGTCGCAAAACTTTTTCACGTGGATCATAATGATCGGTCAGTTGACCGGGAATCTGTTCAATTGAAACACTACTCAAACCGGCTGAATCAAGCACATGGCGGGCAGCAGCGGCACCACTGAGTGGCGCTGGCTGTTTTGCCGCCCGACCGTAGGCAGAATGAATCCGGAACTGCGCCCAGATACCCAGAACCATGGCGGGGAGAATCATCAACATGTAAAGCGGGTCAAATATCATAGGTTCAAATCCTTCTCGTCAATCACGCGTTTGGAGATTTTGCGTGACACTACAATTAACGTCAACTTAGACGGCTATCCATATTTTTGCACAATCCTTTGCAAGGGAAAGGGCTCAAACCGAAGGAAGTGGAGTAGAATCACCCCGTGAGGGGTTTCTCGGGTCGATAACCGCCGAGGAATTTAATCTGGCTTGCCATTCCCTGGGTTGGTATGCTTCGACTCGCAATCCCATAGAAACTCGGAGATTTTTTGATGCGTACTCGTCTGGTACCCCTTTTGCTGTTGGCCACTTTGCTAGGCTGCGGATCTGGACCGATCACGGAACCAAAGAAAACGTCGGGCACATCAACAGACGTATCGGACGATGCGTTACGAGAGATGGTTGATGAGGCGCTTCTGCATACATTCAACGAGAGGCAACTCAACCTGGATGTCAACGCGGCATGGCAAATCCTTCACGGTGCCCTGCCGTTCGGCATGAAATTCAACGTCCAGAATGGGGATGACGCTGTACCGGCGATGCAGTGGGTTTTAGATGGTAACCAAATGAAAGGCTGGACGCTGAGGCATGGGAGCAAAGATCTTCCGGGAGGTCGCAGGGGCTTAAAAATGGTGATGGAGCCTGGAACCAAAACTGGGCAGGGACACGAGGACCAATGGCTTGCCGTGATGAGCCAATGTGGTTTGTCAAAGGAACAAAAAATTGTTTTCCAAGGACAGGAATATCAATTATGGGATGTGGTCCAGCAATCGATGTGGGATATCTTCCCCGGGAAGGAATGTAGTTGGTCTTTGATCGCCCTGACCCGCTATCTCGACGATTTCGATCAAGATTGGCAGGCTTCCGATGGAGAAACCTGGGATTTGGGAAAAGTGGTGCAAATGGAGGCGGATCAGGACCTTTCGATGAGCGCTTGTGGCGGGTCGCATCGACTGATCGGTATGACGATGGCAATCGATTCCTATCAAGATCGTGGCGGTGAGTTACAGGGTCCCTGGAAAGATGCAGAAGACAAAATTACTGGAGCCATTGAGACAGCTCGCCGATTCCAACAACCCGATGGCTCTTTCTCCACCAATTATTTTTCGCGACCGGGCACATCTGCTGATCTCGCTTTGCGTATCAATACGACAGGCCATACCCTGGAATTCTTAGCCTTGGCGCTTCCTCCTGATCAGCTCTCAGCACCTTGGGTAGAACAAGCCGTGGTGCAGCTTTGTAAACTCTTTAAAAAAACAGAGCCTATTCCTCTGGAGTGTGGATCGTTGTATCACGCCGCGCACGGCTTGATGGAATACCGAGAACGGCGATTCGGACCTTGGCCTTATCCCTCTCAAGAAAATCCCGAAAAAGATCGCTAAGAACTCATTCTGGAAAGAAGGTCGATGTAGGCTTCGCCGAATAAATCCTCACGGGAAATCCCTATTCTTTCCATCCACTCCGCCGCAATCTTTTCACCGTCGATCGCGGTTTGCTGATTTTGNCCGAGCACAACTTCTAGTTCAATAAATTCGCCTAAATGCTCAACTCGATCAAAGTGAATTCGAGTCGGCCCTACGATATAAAGCCAACGCTGTTTGACCACTTGCCCCGCAACAGGCAAAACTTGAGTCACGATCTCTTTGAGTGCCTCTGGTGTTGACGTTTTGCTAATCGAATAATGCGACTTCCGCGGACCATTCGTATTGTCTCTTTGGTAGTAGATCAACTCACCGGTGCCGTCTGCAAACTCGCGGAGTTTAAGTCTTCCGCTTACAACTGAGAAGAACGTGTCGCACTGCGTAATATATTCGCTCGTACACGATGAAATTTTTTCAACTGTTGCTTGCTGAAATTCAAAATCGCGTGCCCGCGCCTTAATTTCGATATTACATCCCATAAGCCTACGCGATACCGTTGCCACAAACGATGCGTGCTACTAGCCAGTTGTCATTTTGGAAAATACCTGAATCACGATGACACCAGCGACAATAAGGCCCAACCCTACGATGCCTGCTCGATCAATTGATTCGCCATTCACAAAGAAACTGAGCACCGCTATCAGCACGACCCCTAAACCACTCCAAATAGCGTAGGCAATTCCAGTGGAAATCGTCCGCAGTGTCAAAGAAAGCAGCAATAAGGAAATTGCATATCCTGCAAGGCATAGTAGCGTAGGGCCAATTTTAGTGAATCCTTCTGATCGTTTCAGCAGTACGGTTGCTACCACCTCCGATACAATCGCCAGACCTAAATATACATAGTGCATCTTTGCCCCATTTCATTAAAGCATACGTTGGTACATGGGGCCNTCTTTTTATTGTTCATCGNCTATGATCCGATGNCATACGGCTTTTCGGCCTTTAAATCAGCGCCGACAATCGTTCGCATCNGAGCCGCCTGAGCAGCAACCGTTTTTTCGGGACCCGCTAACTTCAGGTACAGNACACCTTGCTTTCCCGTAACGATCATCGCCAATACCCGGCTTCCCGGTTCACTTTGAGTCTTCCGGAGAATGGGGGGACCAATGGATTTATTGTAGGTTCCGCTGATATCAGCAATCCAATAACTTCCACTAGCTGTTTTGCCCTCAAATAATTCCTGTTTGCGTCCTTTGGCATCAAACTGATCGATCCAACGCTTGATATTTTGATCCACGCTACCGCCACCTTTGAAATTAAAAACGGCTAATTCCGCGGGGCTTTGNTCCCCATCGCTCGCNGGGACACCAAACTGCAAAGCTCGCATTCTNGAACTGGGCTGCTCTTTTTTCCAGTCGNNCGGAACGNGAAGCACGAAGTCACCAACCCGTTCTTCTTTNGTCGTCTCNGCATCAATGCATGAGATNCCCATAAGACCGACCACGAATAGAACAATTAACCGCGGTAAAATCTTTGTTTGAAATTTCATTTCACATCCTCTTANTCGAAAATTNATNANGGACTTTCTAAATCGCCGGTTATGATAGCAGGCTCCGTGGCTTCTTCTAGAAGCCAATTGTTAAGCCCCGACGAAGCCGAGTCACTGGTCACTTATTTTTTCTTCTTTTTTGCTTTCTTCGCTGCGTTTNTCGCCTTTGCTTCTGCTCTTGCAGCAGCTTTTTCTTTTTTCTTCGCTTCTTTCGCTTCTTTCTTTCTCTGCTTCGCCTCGCGTGCCGCTTGTTTCTTTTCAGATTTACTCTCTACGGGGTCGTCGTTGACGGCCTCTGGGGCATCGCCTGATACATCAGATTCTTCTAGNGGGTGGCCATCTTTTTTACGCTTTGCCAACCACTCCCGAACCGCAGTGGTGACCATCAGCAAAAAACAAANGANAATTAATCCNAGAAAAAAGGTNGGGCCCGAAAAAAAAGTNNNNCCNTCATCCTGNGCTAACATGACGGCCATTTTCATACGATAACCCCATACCTGATGCTCAACCGCTTCGCGGTCCTTGAAATATGCGGCCGCATTTTAACAAATTCAGTAATGCCCTCCAGGTAACCCTTGAGCGATTTACGCCACTTACGGCAACAATCAGCAACAATTTTCATTCGAGCGGGCAAGACAGAGCCTCGGATCGCGATAGAATACAAGGGCTTGCATCCTCACAGGATGGCGCAGAGGCCGGGCACCCACTAGCGTAAGTTCGTTTTCAAGCAGCAAAAATCAGCCCTTCCGTGTGTTTCCACGAAACAGGTCCTTCCAATGATAAAACGCGAACGTTGGATCGTATATCCTTTGTTGTTTCTTGTAATCAGCATCAGCCTCAAAGACAAACTAAACTCTCAGCAGAAAAGTCTTCGACTCAAGAATCTCAAGGTTGAGCAACTGGAAGCGGGTACGGTTCAAGGCGCAAAAGCTAACTTTCGCGAATTAGCAGCGCCACTCATACAAACTGGCCAGCTTAATGTGCTGGATAAGCAAGGGGTTCCGAAGGTAGTGCTACACAATGCACCATCGCTGACAGGCAATGAACCGGATTTTGAAAAGACGCAAGGTGCAATCACCCTCCTTTCCAGTAGCAATCAAGAAATGCTTGTACTTGGGGGCGGCGATGGAGGCGGATTCATGGCGGCCCGCTCCGCAACCAACCCTAAAGATTTTGTTGCCTTCGGATATCAAGCAGGCCGTGTTGGCATCTTTTGGCTCGATAAAAATGGCAATCTAAAAGGATTTCTAAAGCCGCAGCAACAGGGTGAAAAAAAGCGCGCCGCACAACCCGCTTNAGACAAAGAGCNTAANCAAGACGAGCTGCCGAANAANCCGNCANCNGGTNCNACTCCGNACTCTTAAGCTTTTCGCTCAATACTCCCGTGGATGCACGCGGCCCTGCACACGAAGCGGTAGCCCCTGAAGCCGCAGAAAACCTTCGGCATCCTCTTGGTTGTATGANCCCCCACCCTCCATACTGGCTGCGCTCTGATCATATAAACTGAATGGACTCAACCGCTCTTCGACGACCATATTTCCTTTGTAAAGTCGTAAACGAACTTGNCCGGTCACTGGACGACTAGCCTCATCAATGAACCGCATTAATGCATCCATTTTAGGGCAATACCAAAATCCGTAATAAACCATTTCAGCAACCTCAACNGCCAGACGATCACGGAGGTGAAGCAGGTCGCGATCAAGAGTCAACTGTTCGAGCATTCGCTGCGATTCATATAAAATGGTCATCCCGGGAGCTTCGTAGACTCCCCGACTTTTCATGCCCACAAAGCGATTTTCGATCATATCGATCCGCCCAATACCATGGCGGCCGCCAAGCTGATTCAACTGTTCTACAATCTCTAACCCCGAGGCCTTTTTTCCGTTCACGGCAACCGGTCGACCCGATTCAAAAGAAACCGTGACGCTCTCCGGTTCACTGGGCGCTTCAGCGAGCGACACTGTCATCCCGAAGTCCACGAGATCGACACCACATCGCTCCGGATCCTCAAGAGCCCCTGCCTCATAACTGATATGCAGACAGTTTTCATCGCTACTGTAGGGCTTTTCAATCGATGCTTTTACTGGAATTTGCTTTTCCTCACAAAACGCAATCATCTCTTTTCGACCCGGGAAACGTGACCGAAATTTTTCCATCCTCCAGGGTGCAATCATTTCAACATCTGGACAAAGCGCTTCGGCGGCCAATTGAAATCGACACTGATCATTGCCTTTCCCAGTTGCGCCATGGGCAAATGCGTTTGCACCCACTTCGCGAGCGACTTCAAGACAAGCCTTTGAAATAAGTGGGCGGGCAATAGATGTACCAAGTAAATAAACCCCCTCGTATCGCGCTTGCCACTGCAAGACTGGAAACGCAAAGTCGCTGCATAACTCTTCTCGGACATCCACCGAACGCGCGGATGCTGCCCCCAAATTGGTTGCTTTTTCCATGATTTCGGTCTGATCTTCACAAGGTTGACCAAGGTCGACGTACACGCAGTGCACCTGNTATCCCTCTTCCATCAACCATCCCAAAATGACGCTTGTATCAAGGCCACCCGAATAAGCAAGCACACAACTTTTCATGACACTCTTCCCTGCCTTGAAGCAGATTAGTTACAAAACAAAAAATTTAAAATGACTCTGTCCGNGGTTTCAAAGATATTCCGTCCAGCCTTTTTCTTTGATCATTTTGACCAATTCTCGAATCGATTCCTCGCTATTTCGATCTGCGACCAAGGTGGCATCTGGAGTCTGGACGACAATGGCCTCTTTGATTCCCAAAGTAACCACCAGATGCCCATCCTGTCCGCGGATAATCGAATCTTTTGTATCGATTCCCAAGTGTTGGCCTACGATAGTATTTCCATCTCCGTCCGTTCCCCGCAATCGNCCCACCGCTGTCCAGTTTCCAACATCATCCCAGTCNAAGGTNGCTTCGATCACAACAATATCCTGAGCATGCTCCATGACNGCGTAGTCAATCGAAACACCTTGGATGGCGNCNAATTCCGTTGCGAAAATCTTCTCAAAATCTTTNCTGCCTCGACTTTTTGCNATCGTTTCTAAATGCNNTAGCATTTCTGGNTCGCGTCGCCGCAATTCNTCCAGAATGGTCGCCGCTTTCCAGACAAAAATNCCNGAATTCCAATAAAAAGTGCCCGCCTCCAGNTAACGNTNGGCAACCTCGACTTTGGGTTTCTCCCGAAATTGCTTGACNTGAAANGNCGCCGAATCTTCTGCATTCTNGCCCNCAGACTGNAGTCGATCACCGCGCTCGATATAGCCAAANGTTTCGGCNGGATANGAGGGTGAAATCCCNAAAGTGGCAATACGCCCTGGCACCTCCTCAACAAGTTGGGCCGCGTACTCGATTGCCCGACAAAATGCCTCGGTCTGATTGATCACGTGGTCTGCGGGCATCACAACCATGGTCGCTTGCGGGTCATTTTCGACGCACAATANTGCCGCTAAACCGATACANGGCGCCGTATCCCGACGGCAAGGTTCGCCAATCACAGAATCATCAGGTAGCGATGGCAATTGATTGACCATGTTTTCAACCAGGCGTTCTCCGGTTACCACCAAAATACGGTCTTCGGGTACGAGNCCCTTAATCCGATCAACGGTGGTCTGCATCATGGAACGATNACCAGTCAACGTGAGAAGTTGCTTNGGNAAATCTGCGCGACTCTCNGGCCAAAAGCGNGTTCCTGCACCNCCNGCCATAATGATGGCATGGATCATNTGAATATCCAGTCCTTTCTTTCCAACATCCTCAAAGTTGCCTTTAGTGNAAGTACGTATCTTCCTTCACGATNGANCCNGCGGGTATNCTTTGCTTCAAAGCAGCAGNCGTNAGTGCAAATCGAGGATCGACTTCAACACGGGCCGCTTCGTTAACTTGCAGTCCTGCAGCAGCGAACATTTGACGATAGAAATGCACTAACTGTTGCTGAACATGCTCCGCTGTATCCATTGCGGCTCCAGCCCCATTTTTGAGTGGGGCAAAAGCCATCGCTGGATCGACCTCCACCGTGATGGTTTGCGATGCATACGGAAGTAAATCAAAAATAAATTGCTCAAACTTGATCGCGTTCGGTTCCTCCGGTTGGATGATGTAACCTTCCGAATCTACAAACGCAACCTTCTTACGTGCACAATGCACGGGCAAGGCATTGGTTTGGCGAGCCATGCGGCAGAGAAAATCCACATCAAACACATGAACGGCAATACTGCCCGCCCATAATTTAAGAGATCCGTCTGTATTGCGCAAGTTAGCAGCTTCGGCAGGCAGATCACTGTATTCGATAATCTGCGTCTGACCATCAACCTGCACAACGTTACCGACTTTATCTTCTGGTTCTTGCTTGGCAATCACTTGAAGCGTGTATTGACTCTTAGCAAGAATGTGATGGCCGATTAATACCGGGTCACAGACAGTCGCCAGCGCGTTATCAATCTGGAAATAAAAGAGATGCTTTATCCCCCGCTGCTGCATATCGCGCAACGCTTGACATTGCTCCAGTGCAGAGAGCATTCCACCGTGACCGTCCGGACTCAAAAATAAAGAGTCTTTCGACTCGAGCAATAACTTTCCTGATGTGGCGTCAACGGCCGGCAGCGTTCCTTGGCAAAAAACAGTCATTTCAGATTCGGGAATCCCGAAATTTTGCGTATCCTTCAGATAGGCCAAGGTCTCGTCATGCGTCGCAGGACTGGTCATCAGATAAACCGGAATCGAAGCATCCGCAAATGCACCGGTCGCTGCCACTTTGCCCAGCAAGATGTCGAATAGCGAGGCGCTCGAAAGCGGTCCGATCGGATACATTCCCTTGGGATGATTAAATCCCAGGCGAGACCCCTGCCCTCCTGCAACGAGGGCCACCGCAACGGTACCCTCCGCAAGCGCTGCGAGCCCCACTTCTTCAGCTTCCTTTGTCTCTGCTCCTCCTAAGTCGCTCATCCTCACTGCAACCGGTGGCCCTGCACGCAGCGCAGACTTTGCATGGCCGATCTCATCGCAACACTGCGAATACATTTCTGCAACGCGTGCCAGATCAATTCCTTTTACCTGGGTCGCCAAATGAAGTTGCTGCTTTTCATCCAGTTCATCCCAAAAAGAAACCAGATGTTCTTGATCATAGGGGCGCAGGATATTAAGCAATTCTTCTTTCATAAGCGATGAAATACTCTCGAAAGACTATCGACCCCTGACAAAAAGGACTGCGAGATAACAAAGCAATGGGAAAAACAAGAACATCGTCAAATAAGTAAACAATGTCGTCCACTTGTGACGGGGCCAACGGGCCATGAGGGACACACCTAATCGTTAAGGCCATAGTGACAATTGAAACAGCGTCATTATTGCGATCCGCCGTCGACACGCAAAGCCCGGCTAAAGGAAAAATGGGCGAGCAACAGCTACGCTCCCTCATCTTTATCTTTTTCGACGATGGCAGAAAACTCGATTCGTGTCTCAAAGAACTCGGACCCGCTGTGGGCGAGGCGGACCTCCAAGCGTGCTCCGTAGGGAAGAATCTGAGTCGTTTTCACAGTTGCATCCGGTCCTTCAACTTGCTCAACATGCAACACGGGACTTCGTTGAAACGGCGGGCAAAATTCGAGGTGAATCGCTGCAGTACGTTGACCAGGCAAAAACTCCGAACGAATTTGTCCCCAGCAAATATCTTCACCTGCAGGTCCCACAGTGCGCTCAATCCTGCGACTAACCTCCGGTGGAAAATCCGCATGGAATTCATTCACCGTCATGAAATCTTTTTCAGTCCGCACAACTTTTTCGGGAGGGGAATCCCTATCAGTGGGGCGATCTTCCGCACCGTCTCGATGCAAGGCTGGTCGAAGCAAGGCTGGACGTACGAGCCAGAATAATTCTTCGCAGCCGAGAATCAAACTAACGAACAATACGGCGAAAAATGAGCTGCCTGGGAGGGAAATGGAAAACACGGCAACCGCGAGGCTCAGCGGCAATAAGCCTTGTGCGGCGCGATAGGCCGCCGAATTTTTGCCCCAAAGCAATTGTGCTCCACAATGCACCACCGATGAAAGTGCCGCCAGCAAAAAACCTACCGCAACGAGCGTTGGCAAACCTGGCGCTGATTGCAGACCACCCAAAAAGCGTCTCAAAGCAACCAGGCCGGAAAATGCAAACAGCAGCGTAGCGCTGCTAATGGCGGATGCGACCAGCAAACCGCGCAACCAGGAAATCTGATCTTCCAGAAAAACAGCGACTCTTGCTTGCGAAGATGACACAATCGAACCAGATGCTTCCATGCCCGGCCTTTGCTTTTTATGCTACCAATAAGTCGACTAATCGACCGCTTGCTCCACCAATCCGACTGACTTTGCCAGAGCCTCAGCGGGATCCGTATTTTCCCAAGTGAGTTCAGATTCGGAACGACCAAAGTGTCCTCCAGAAGCGGTCTGTCGATAAATCGGCCGCCGGAGATCGAGATATTGAATAATGCCTCTTGGTGTCAGCTCAAAATGCTCTCGCACCAACGCACAGAGTCGTGAATCTTCAATCCGACCTGTTCCCTGTGTGTCGACATGTACGCTCACAGGTTCGGCAACCCCAATCGCATAGGCAAGTTGCACCTCACATCGGCTCGCAAGCTGCGCCGCGACAATATTTTTTGCTACGTGCCTTGCCATATAGGCAGCACTTCGATCCACTTTCGTCGGATCTTTCCCACTGAAGGCGCCGCCGCCATGCCTGCCCCATCCACCGTACGTATCGACGATGATTTTACGGCCTGTCAGTCCGCAATCTCCGTGCGGGCCACCAATGACAAAGCGCCCGGTGGGATTAATGTGAAAAGTGATATCGCCTTTATCGAGTTCAGCAGGAAGCACCGGCTTGATGATTTCTTCAACCACAAAATCGTATATTTCCTCCTGCGTCGCCTCCGGAGCATGTTGTGTGGAAACAACAACTGTGTCGATGCGGACTGGAATGTCACCCTCATATTCGACAGTGACTTGGCTTTTGCTATCCGGTCGTAACCAGTCAACTTCGCCATCCTGACGCGATTTTGTCAGGCGGTTTAAAATTCGGTGCGACAGCGCTATGGGGAGTGGCATCAACTCATCGGTTTCATCACACGCGTAACCGAACATCAATCCTTGATCACCAGCGCCGACATCTTTACCGACACTCACATCATCATCTACACCTTGGGCAATGTCCGGACTCTGTTTATCAATCGATACCATAACAGCACACGTGTCTGCATTGAGACCCATTTGGTCATCCGTGTAACCCACCTCTCGAATGACATCACGGATCACTTCTTGATAATCAATGACTGCGTTGGTCGAAATTTCTCCGGCAACCAACACGATACCCGTGGTCACCATTGTCTCGCAGGCAACGCGACTGTTGGGATCCTGTTCAAATAACGCATCAAGAATGCCGTCCGATATTCGGTCCGCTAATTTGTCCGGATGCCCCATGCTTACGGATTCACTAGTGAATAAATAATTNCCATCTTTCATGGCAAAAANTCCCTTTCTTTCCAGTCGCTTATCTTNTGNCGCTATGCAACGAAACGAACCGAGCGGTNTGAGGCGGCACATTTTTGNNCACCTNCATGACGGTGNCCAAATTGTAGCACACGCCACTATTCNCCGGCAACGCCTTGCNANAGNTGCTAAAACTTCAGACNAATNANTTTATGTTNGATACAANAATCGAACTGNGGTGATACCATTGANAGGNGTCTNNGTTGNCNCNTTGTNTCTNANCACNGANCNGTCACCCTGCAACCCTAGACTACNNNACTTGAGNGAAAACACTGNATAACGCGTTGCAAGCCCGACTCGACAANAGAAGCCGCCGGGCCTATGCTCGCTTNNATAGAAAATGGAGTATTCTGGANGCTATTACTNATACTTACGGNCCNNAGAAATCCACTACATTCACGATTCAAACCATGAAGACTNCTCCCNTNGTTCCCGACACCGCTGGCCGTTTCGGAGATTTTGGTGGNCGCTATGTCCCGGAAACACTTACNCCGGCCCTCGATCANTTGGCNGCTGAATATCANGNAGCGCGTGNCGATGCTAAATTNCAGGATGAGCTAAGCCANCTNCTNAAACATTATGTTGGTCGACCATCNCCGCTCTACCATGCGACACGATTGACCGAAGAATGTGGTGGCGCCCAAATTTATCTCAAGCGAGAGGATCTCAATCACACCGGCGCTCACAAGATCAACAATACACTCGGCCAAGCGCTGCTCACACATCGCATGGGAAAAACGCGGGTGATTGCAGAAACAGGAGCCGGTCAACACGGTGTCGCCACCGCCACAGCGTGTGCACACTTCGGGCTACCCTGCACGGTCTATATGGGAGAGGAAGACATTCGGCGACAGGCTCCTAATGTTTACAGCATGAAGCTCCTCGGCGCCGAAGTTCGCGGAGTAGACAGCGGTTCGCGAACACTCCGNGATGCCATTAACGAAGCCATGCGTGATTGGATGGCCTCGGTCAAAGATACCCACTATATCCTCGGCTCTGTCGTCGGCCCGCATCCGTTTCCGATGATCGTTCGTGACTTTCAATCCGTAATTGGGCAAGAAACGATACAGCAGTCTCAAGGACAAACCGGAGCACTCCCGGATGTTGTGGTAGCGTGTGTCGGCGGAGGCAGCAATGCAGCGGGAATGTTCTATCCTTTCATTGAACATACCGATGTAGAATTAATTGGCATTGAAGCAGGTGGGCGATCGGATAATCCGGGAGACCACGCCTCCCCTCTCACCTACGGTCAACCGGGAGTCCTTCATGGAAGCTATAGCTATGTCATGCAGGACCATGACGGTCAAACGTGTGACGTCCATTCAATTTCTGCCGGGTTGGACTATCCGGGTGTCGGTCCTGAGCACAGTTACTGGAAGGCGACCGGCCGCGTTCGCTACGATTGCTGTCGTGACAATGATGCCCTAACCGGATTCGATGCCCTGGCAAAAACTGAAGGGATACTCGCCGCAATTGAAACTTCCCATGCAATCTGGGCAGCGATGCAGATAGCGAAAGAACGACCGGCAAATCAGAACGTGGTCGTTTGCCTATCGGGNCGTGGTGACAAAGACACCGCTGAAATTGCCCGTCTTCGTGGAGAAGTCGCGGGTTAATGGGATAAAAGTTAGTTCCAAGCACNAAGGAAACCGAATGTCCGCAGTGGACGAATTATTCACCCAACTGAGGGAACGTGGTGAAAAGGCTTTCATTCCTTTTATTACCGCAGGGGATCCGAATCTCCAGGCTACGAGTCAGTTGCTTACAGCGCTGGTTGCTCAGGGAAGCCATCTCTGTGAAGTGGGGATTCCTTACAGTGATCCCATTGCGGACGGTCCGGTCATTCAGGCCTCCTACACCCGCGTATTAAAATCAGGTATTGAACTGGATCACATCTTTGAGATGCTCCAACAAACGGTACCCTCCTTAGCAGCTCCGGTTGTAACGATGGTAAGTCATGCCATCATTCACCGTCGCGGCCTNGCAAAGTACGTAGCAGCGGCAAAGCAGTCGCATGTTTCCGGCTTGATTGTGCCTGATCTTCCCGTGGAGGAATCGAGCGATCTGCAGNCAATTTGTAGCGATGCGGATATTAGTCTTATCCAATTGATTACTCCCAATACCCCACCAGACCGGGTCGAACAGATTGTCGAGGCGACGACTGGGTTTATTTACTATGTTTCAGTCGTGGGCATTACCGGCGAACGTCAAAAACTCCCGCAAGAGATTTTAGAGAGCGTGCAGGCGTTGCGGACGAAAACGAAATTACCCGTATGTATCGGATTTGGTATCAGCACACCGGATCATATCCGCATGCTTGCCCCGGTTGCCGATGGCATTATTGTGGGAAGCGCCATCGTACGTCGCTATGGATCGACCGTAATGAAAGGCGGCGCAACAGGGATGGATACCGATGCACTCCAAGAAGTAGAAGCGTATGTCAAAACCTTAACNGCCACTCTCGCTGCTTGCTAAATCACATCTTNTAAGTGTCCCCGCGACTGGTTCATGGCCTAGTATCATTGCGCGCAAAACTATCTTGCCTTCCATCAGGGATAAAAAAAGTTCTACGCAAGTGCTTACCACCACAATGTTTTCCAAATGCATCTCCAACGAAACGATATTTTTTGTTGACCGAAAAAAAGCGAAACGGGTAAATTAATAAAAGAATCGAACGGTTTCGTGACGATCTTATTTTTAATATATCATTGGCGCATTCGGGAGGTTGCATTCGCATGACACCCACGCCTCAACAGACGCTTGGGCGATTCTTCACCGGGCTGACAGAACACACTTTTGTCGCTCGACTAGGAGTCGCTGATCCACCACTNATCGATTACGTTGCTGGACTCTTAATACGATTCCTNCGTAACGANGCTGTCTATCATCTTCGTGATCTTGCGGGTCGACCGCTGGATGAAGTAACCAGTATGATGGTCGAGGGACAAGAAAGAATTGGTGAAGCTCGGAGAGATCTCCACCAACACGTTGGAGATTTCACTCTATTCTGGACCGGATTGTATCCCGAGTCGCTAAGGCAAATGCAAAGTATGGAACGCAAAGATTATTTCTTAGATTATTGCGAACAAGGGAAACGAGCTTATTACATCGCAAGCACCATTCCTGGCGATGATGAAAAACCCCAAACTGGGGTGTTGCGGCGATTGAGTCAAGAATTTGAAATGTGCGTCTATGGATTGGGAGANGTGCGGCGTGAATGGGAACGTCGGGATGANAATTGTTCTGGCATTCTTCCAATCAATAATTAAGTCTGGTTGCTAATATCGTTACAGACTTTATGACTCTGCCCGGTTCTCGGGATAATGTGTCGGCCTCATTCTTGCCACAGTGGAACAACGAGTCGTATTCCTAGAAGTGATACCCNGACACAGAAAATTGTGTACATTACTATGGCGATCTTCAAATTGTTTTCCATTCGCAACTTTCATCATGGCATGGCCGATGACAAAACACGAAGCTAATCTAGACATCGAAAATACTGTCCGCGAGCGCTATAGCGCCGCAGCCACGGAAAAAGAGGCTGCGCTTTGCTGTCCAGTTCAGTATGAAGGCAAATACTTAGAAGTGCTTCCTCAAGAATTGATTGAGCGTGATTACGGGTGTGGAAATCCATCGAAGCATGTCAGCACCGGCGAAACTGTGCTGGATCTCGGCTCTGGCGGGGGTAAGATTTGTTACATTCTCTCTCAGGTGGTCGGACCCGAAGGACGCGTTATCGGCGTAGATCAAAACGACGAGATGCTTGCTCTAGCCCGCCGGTACCAACAACAAATNGGCGAGCAAGTCGGGTGGCATAACACAACTTTTCTTCAGGGAAACATCCAGGACCTCGCATTGGATCTTTCCGCGNTTGGGACCTTTCTAGCGGAAAATCCGGTTCAGAACGTTAATGACTGGCAACAGGCCACTCGTTGGNCTGAAACGCAACGGAAACAGCAACCNTTGATNNCAAGCAATTCCATTGATGTCGTCGTCTCCAACTGTGTGCTGAATCTGGTTGATCCCAAAGATCGNGAACAAATGTTTGCGGAAATAGCGCGTGTCCTCCGTCCGGGCGGGAGAGCCGTGATCAGTGATATTGTCAGTGATCAAACGGTACCTAGTCATTTAAAAAATGACCCTAAACTCTGGAGTGGTTGTATCAGTGGGGCATATGCCGAACACAAATTGATAGAAGCGTTTGGAGAAACCGGTTTCNAACGGGTCCAGATTCTTAACAGACAGTCCGATCCTTGGACGATTGTGGAGGGCATTGAATTTCGCAGTCTCACCGTNCGGGCATTCAAAAAAAATGAAGGCGAAGAAGAAGCAGACGATCCGCTGCTCACACTCTTACCAGNAGAGGATTGCTGCGATCCGGACAATGGATGTTGCTAAGAGAAATCGTACCTTAGTGGCATTAAGGNTCGGCCCGCATCAGCTCTCGCCAAGCTGGCCTGACGTGACATCACGCCCTACGCAAACCAAGCACATGTCGTCACTTTGTGGATGCCCCGCCACGTGTCGTTTTACATCTTCTAAAATGTGTCTCCCTAAATCGGAAACACTACTAACGGGATCCGCGAACCGCGATTCCAACTGTTCAAGGCCATAGAGATCTTCATTGGCATTCATCGCTTCGCTGAAACCATCTGTGAACGCGGCAAGACTATCGCCCGGTTCTAACTTGATTGTATATGACTCATAATCGAAATCCTCCAAGACTCCTATCGGCAGNCCTGCTTTTTCGGAGCCGGGCATTTCCACAGGCTGATTATCCAAGCGAACCAACGGCGGCATATGTCCAGCATTTACAAGCGTGACATCTCCACTCGGNGGATTGAGAACCATGAGAATCATGGTAACAAAGCGATCTTCCCAGCCTCCCTGACTGAACACAAAATTCAGTTTGGTCACTGCGGCTGCTGGATCCGCTTCGGTCGCAAGACAAAAACGCATCTCCGCTGAAAGCTTTGCAGTCAGCAAGGCTGCCGAAATACCCTTGCCGGAAACATCGGCCACGATAATGGCCAAGCGACCATCCGGTAGCTCAATGTAGTCGTGATAATCGCCACCGACTTCGTATGCCGAATCATAATAATCAAAAAAGTGGTAGCCAGGAACTTCCGGTGGGGACGAGGGTAAAAATCCCAATTGTACGCGGCGGGCCATTTGAAGGTCGCGCTGTAAAACCTGCTGTTTGAGCTGGTCTTCATGCAACTGTGCGTTCTCCACCGCTAGACCTGCAGGAGCAGCAACCCCTCCAAGAACTTCCAGGTCCTCGTCTCGAAACCTCGCCGTCTGATTGAGCGTATCAATTTGAATCACACCGAGTGCATTTCCCTCACTATCGAGCAGGGGCGCACACATCATCGAGCGAATACGAAAATCAGCCACACTCTGACTCATTTGAAAGCGGCTGTCTGTCGCGGCATCAGCAGAAAGAATTGCTTCCTTGCTCGACATCACTTCATCGATAATCGTGCGACTAATACGAATTTCATCGTCCTCATCGGGGCGACGAAACTTGACAGCCTTGGGAATCAAGCGNCGNTCCTCTCCCTCCTCAGTAAGGACNATAAATCCACGATCCGCCTGCGGAAAAATAGTAAACAGACTATCAAGCACTTTCGGGAGTACGTCATCGATCGAAAGTGATTTCCCCAGACTACGTGTAATCTCAAGGACCGCCTTGAGCTTCGTGATGGGGTTTGTATCAAGCCGCATTCTGGCAGTGTCAGAAACCTCAATTTTCGTCATCACTTTAGAACCGCTAGGAGCATCGCGGTCATCATCGATCACCACCGATTGCGAAGACCCTATATCGATTGCAAATCCCGTATCTCGCGCAGTCGCAGCTTGCTTTTTNAGAAAATCGATATCCTCAAAGCGAAATCCTACGTCGCAGATTCGCAAACTGTCTGCATGACGCAAAATCTGTCGACCCTCGATCCGTTGATCATTGACGAACGTTCCATTTCGACTTTGCAAGTCTTCAATATAGAAATTGTCATCCGCGATGATGATCTGAGCATGCTGACGGCTTACCGCGCCGGCNTCAATTTTAATCTCACAATCAGGGTGACGCCCCATAATCATCTTCGGCTTATCAAGCTCGAATTTCTGTCCCATTGCAGGACCGACGGTTATGATCAAACTTCCTAAGGGCATTTATGGCCACCGTCCATTGCGAAAAAATACGATCAGAGATCGACAAAGCAGATTGCTGCACGCACAGCAAAGCAAGCAGNCGCCATTTTATGGAAGGCAAAGCCAGGGGGGAAGCAGCCGAAACCAAAGTAACACCGCGATGTGGGCCCTAAAAGAGTGGGTAAAAGCGGTTGACCCTTGACGCGGTACCATGCCCTACCTACGTTATTTTGTTAAGGGTATGGCTGTCTTCCGCAGGGAGCAGCACGCTTGTGACGATAACGGTTTCCCTTCCATTAGNTGATCGACCGGGCTCTCTGGGAAGNAGGCACTCTGGGGAATTCTGGGGAATAGTGTAACGGTAGCACGAGTGACTCTGAATCACTTAGTCTAGGTTCAAATCCTAGTTCCCCAGTTTGGGGTAAAGATACTGCGATGAACGCACCAGTCATGGACAATACGATTTCGACCGACAACTGGACCCAGGCTGATCTTTTAGGTCTGGAGCATCTCTCTGCTGAGGAAATCACAACCATTCTGGACACAGCCCAGCAACTCAAAGGCATGACCAAGGGGTGTGCTGAAAAAATAGATTTACTGAAGGGCACGACGGTTGCAAATCTTTTCTTTGAAAACTCGACGCGGACGAGGACGAGTTTTTCTTTAGCAGCCCGCAGACTCGGTGCGGATGTGATCGACTTTTCTGCGGCAGGAAGCAGCCTTTCGAAGGGCGAGACATTCATCGATACGGCCAAAAATATTGAAGCNATGAATGTGAACACTGTGGTCGTCAGACACCGCACGCCCGGAACGCCTCATCTGTTGGCAAANAACATTCGCTGCAGTGTAATCAATGCGGGAGATGGCGCGCACGAGCATCCCACACAAGGTCTTCTTGACATCATGACGATTCGAGAGCACCGGGAAAATATAAAAGGCCTGACGGTCGCGTTAATTGGTGATATCTCACATAGCCGGACTGCTCGTTCCAATATCTGGGGATTAAAGAAACTTGGGGCACACGTTATNGTCTGTGGACCTTCGACTCTGGTATCCCGNCGCTGGGAAGAATTGGGCGTAGAGGTTGCCTATAGCTTGGATGCAATCCTCCCTCGATGTGACGTACTCAATCTGCTTCGCATCCAGTTTGAGCGGCAAATCACTCGACCCTTTCCATCCGTACGCGAATACGCGCTCCTCTATGCAATGACTGGCGAGCGAATGGCTCGGGCCAAAGATGACATCTTAATTATGGCACCCGGACCGATCAATCGAGGAACGGAAGTCACTCCCGAAGTTGCCGATGGGCCCCATTCGGTGATTCTGCATCAAGTTACCAACGGGTTGGCTATCCGGATGGCTGTACTCTACCTGACGCACGAGGCAGCGCGATGATTGTGCATGCAGCAACGGTAAAACATACCAAACACAATNTATTGTTGCTGCCGTTGCCCGGATGGAGGTTTGTGTGTCGAGTTTGCTAATTACCAANGGCCGAGTGATTGATCCATCCCAAGATATGGATCGCGTATCAAATCTCTTAATCGAGAACGGTAAGATTGCGGCCTTTGACATCGAACCCGAGAAAGAGTCAACCAATGGTTCGGCGACCCGCATTGATGCGGGAGGAAAAATTGTTGCGCCGGGGCTTATCGANATGCACGCCTATCTTGGCGAACCCGGCGGAGAAGATGACGAAACAATTCAGTCTGGTACTCAAGCGGCGCTAGCCGGTGGATTCACATCGATTGCCTGTGCGCCCAATACCAATCCACCCATCGACACTCAGGGGACCGTACAGTTTGTAAAGCAGCAGGCAGCCGATGCAAATAATTGCCATGTGTACCCAATCGCTTGCGTCAGCAAAAATCGGCTAGGTGAAGAACTTGCGGAGATGGGCACGCTTGTCGATGCCGGAGCAATCGCGTTCAGCGATGCATGCTCACCTATCTCCAATCCGGAACTGATGCGTCGAGCGCTCGAATATCTCCTCATGTTCGATAAGCCTCTCCTCAGTCATCCCGAAGTCCAAGAATTAAGCGGTGATGGAGTGATGCACGAGGGCATTGTCTCAACGGTACTTGCATTACCGGGCATACCCGCTGAAGCAGAAGCCGTCATGACGGGCCGGGATATTTCGCTTGCCGAGTCAACAGGTGGGCGTATCCATATGATGCACATCTCAACGGCTGGCAGCATCGAACTTATCCGTCGGGCAAAAGCACGCGGTGTCCGGATAACGGCTGAAGTAAGTCCTCAACATTTCAGCCTTACGGACGAAGCCCTTCGCTCTTTTGATTCAAACAAAAAAATTAACCCGCCACTACGCGGGCAAACACATCTGGATGCTTGTATCGCTGGGCTCAAAGACGGGACACTCGACGTGATTGCTTCGGGGCATCAACCACAAGCAGTCGAAAAAAAGATGCAGGAACTTGACCGGGCACCGTTTGGAGTGATGGCACTGGAAACTACACTTTCGGTGGTTGTGACCAAATTGATTCGACCCGGACACCTTGATTGGCTTACCGCTTTGGAAAAACTGACCATTCGTCCCGCAAGAGCCCTGGGGATTCCCAAGGGTACTTTGCAAGTTGGTGTGGATGCCGATGTAACGATCATAGACCCGGATGCAACCTGGACCGTTGAGCCAGACGCGTTCTTTTCGAAGAGCAGCAATTCTCCCTATCTGGGGGAAACGCTCTATGGTAGAGCCAGCACGGTTATTGTGTCTGGCGCCATCAAATTCGAAAGGAACAGTTAACGCCCGCCCAAACGCGGGAAAATATATGGACCTGATTATCGATGGCTACAACCTGCTTCATGCGGTCGGTATTCATGCTCCCCGCCGCGGTCCCCCGAATCTCGAAGGTGCACGCGGGGCTCTTCTGCAATTCTTGGCGGCGACACTCTCAGCTGAAGACCGACAGCGTACAACGGTCGTCTTTGATGCCGGTCCCGAGGCGCCCAGGGGATTGCCCCGTAGAATCGTTGACCAGGAAATGACGATTCACTTTTCTTCAGGGTATGAAAACGCCGATGCCTTGATCGAGGAATTAATTCTCGCCTGCTCTTCACCCAGAAGCCTGACAGTCGTTTCCAGCGATCATCGCATCCAGCGGGCTGCTAAAAAGCGGCGGGCTGAGGCGATTGACAGCGAGGCATGGTACGCCCGCGTGTGCCAAAATAAAATTGAACAAATTAACCCTGCGGCAGACAAGCCGCGCACGCCAGAAACACCTGATGAGGTCGAACGATGGTTAGAAAAATTTCAAACAGACGGTGCTTCAAGTGAAATCGATGAGATCGAACAAGGCCTGAAAGGAACGGGGCCTTTTCCATCTGGCTATGCTGAAGATTTAATTGATTTAGAATCGGACCCTAAAGACGAATAATCGAATTTCAACCCAATTGAGAGAGATACAAAAATGATTTTGCAACGATGGGTGAAGTTGGGATGCGTATTGGCAGCATCTATCACGACTCTCTGGCTTCCCTCGCCATCTTTCGGTGACGAGGTTCCCTCATTCCGCCTGGAAAAATCAAGCCACGGAAAAAAACTGGTTACAGGCGATGGGCGTACCGTTTTTCAATACATGACGCAGAAACCAGTAGGCACTAATCTTTCGGCCAACAGCACTTGTTGTCTTTATCCGCTCAATACACCCAAGGGTGTCCGGGTAGTGGATCTCGCGCCCGGAGATCACCGCCACCATCGGGGTGTTTTTCTAGCTTGGCACGCGATGGAGTTCGGTAAGCGCGCGGACTTCTGGGGATGGGGAGAAATGGCCCCCACCGAAGATCGGAAAATTATCAATCAAGAGGTCGAGCTATTGGATGCAAATGGCGAGTATGCCAAGCTACTGATAAAAAATGACTGGAAAATTGGAGAACGAAAGGTAGTCGATGAAAAACTGATGATCACTGCGCGGGAAAAAGATGCAACCTATGTCATTGATCTGAAATACCGCCTCACACCGACCGAGAATATGACGCTTGACCAGAGTGCATTCGGCGGGTTCTGTGTTAAAAGTCGCCAAGATGGCAAGCGTGCCTTTTTCGATCCGAAGGGCCAGGTGGAACTTCCCAAACCGCATCACCTCAAACCAGAGACCGATTGGCCGAACGCGGCTTTTTACGACTACACTTTCACCTTGGATGCCGGACCGACAGCAGGAATTACAGTCATGAACCATCCAAGCAATCCACCGACGCGGTGGCACAACCTGATCTCTATTGCAATGATCAACCCCTGCATTGTGGCTGAAGGTCCCGTAAAAGTTGCAAAAGACGATTCGCTATTGCTTCAATATCGCTTGATTATTCACGATGGGGCACGGCCTGATGCCGTGTCAACTTTCGGTAGGAATTGAAAGCGAACGTCGAATGTAGGGACCGATGGTAAGACCCTGCACAACAATCGAAAACACGACCACGACATAGGTCATTACTAAAATTAAATTTCTGGCTGGAAATGCCTGCGTTTGATCTGTCGCTTCAAGTGTCATCGGAATAGAGAGTGCGAGGGCTACGGAAATCCCTCCCCGCAAGCCACCCCACGTAAGAATTCGAATCACGCGTGGACTGAACACGCGAAAACGACGTAATGCGGTTACCGCTGCACCAATGGTAACGAATCGCGAGAAAAGAACGACTGGAATCATCATGAAGCCTGCAAATAAGAACTCTTGACGCCACGCAAGCACGATCACCTCAAGCCCCAACAACACAAATAAAATTGCGTTGAGAACTTCGTCAATCATCTCCCACAACGCATCGACTTGCACTCGAACTTTTTCCCCCATGGCATGACGTCTTCCGGGATTTCCAATTAATAGTCCGGCCACCACCATGGCAATCGGTCCCGAGCAGTGCAATGCGAGGGCTAGAGGATATCCACCTGCCACGACCGCTAGGGAGATAAGTAATTCGACATGCACACTCTCAACCGTGCGATGTAGATAAAACGCGATCCCCCCGAGCAATAAACCGAGAAGAACGCCACCTCCAACTTCTTGCAAAAGCAACAAGCCAACTTGGCTCACCGTCACATCACTCGCTCCGGTTGCTGCACCTAAAATAACAAGAAAGACAACCACTCCCACACCATCATTAAACAGTGATTCGCCAGAGATCTTGGTTGCCAAACTTTTGGGTGCGCCAATTTTCTTCATAATGCCGAGAACTGAAATGGGATCGGTGGGAGAGATGAGTGCCCCAAACAGCAAGCAGTTGATCCAAGACATTGAAATACCGAGCGCCAGAAGAATATAGTGCGCAAGAATCCCGACGAGTAACGTCGATCCGATCACACCAAAGGTTGCCGTTATCGTCACTACCCATTTCTGTTCGGCTAAATCATCCAGTTTGACATGCAATGCACCCGCAAACAGCAAAAAACCCAACATGCCGTGCATCAACGTCGCGTTGAAGTCAATCTGCTCGACAAATTCTCGGGCAAGCTCAACCATTCGGGGATTCAATACCCCAACGAGTACCAACAATAATGTAATAACCATTGCGACGACCATCAGCCCGATCGTCTCGGGAAACTGCAACCATCGCTCATTGGCATATGCAAAAATCGCGGCCAGCGTAATGACGATTCCGGCCGCCACAATCGGATCTAATTGGTTCATGGATGAACTCCGGCATTTTGAAAACGCGCTAAAGCAANGTGCTTGCTCTTNAAATGTTCGAGGNNATTTTGCCAATCACTNNCTGAGGCCCATCTGGTGNAGTGCTGAATGATTTGCCATGATTGGCCNTTGTTCAAAATTGTNAAAATANAATGCACGTCGCCATTTTGGCCAAACAAGNACTGATTGGACAGGGAGGAGAAATTCATGCGGATTGCAGTCACCGGNGCAACCGGTTTTCTCGGCCGCNATCTTATCGNGGAATTGACCGCAGCAGGTCACCATTGTCGCTGCTGGAGGCGTGATTTGGGAAACCTTCCGGCCCCGAACACCAAATTGGNCGTGGAATGGATCCAAGGTGACTTAAACGATCCCGAATCGCATACAGCACTCGTCACCGATTGCGACGCAGTGATTCACGCGGCACTCTATCGGGCGGGCGATACTTTTCGCGGTGGCGAGGGGGATNTGTTGCCATTTGTTGAGACCAATCTTCTCGGCACGCTAAGACTCATCGAAGCGTCGCGAAAACAAAATCTACGATTTGTCTTTATTTCCACNTGTGCGGTCCATGAAGCAATCTGCGAAGATCGTCCTCTGGACGAGAAACATCCGACAACGCCCCGCACCCATTATGGGGCACATAAAGCAGCCATCGAACAGTTCATCCAGAGCTTCGGCGGGGGAAATGATTATTCGATCTGCGCATTAAGGCCCACAGGAATTTACGGCCTCGCGCAACCGGTTGAAAAAAGCAAATGGTATTCTCTGATTAAAGAAATTATGCGCGGTGCGCCCGTTGATTGTCACCGAGGTGGCAAAGAGGTGCATGCTGCGGATGTGGCCAAAGCTGCCCTGCTTCTTTTAAACGCTCCAAACATCAATGGCCAAATCTATAATTGCTGTGATCGTTATATCTCGGAGTATGAAGTGGCACAGTTGGCAGTGGATCTGACCGGTAGTAAAAGCCTTATTNCNGG
Organism: Planctomycetaceae bacterium TMED10; assembly: GCA_002168195.1. Taxonomy (GTDB): domain Bacteria; phylum Planctomycetota; class Planctomycetia; order Pirellulales; family UBA7805; genus UBA7805. Next base: position 70,833 of record NHBP01000028.1, on the reverse strand, counting down.
GAAATCAAAACAACCTCGCCACATAATTGAAACAAAAAAAATTGAACAACTTGGAATGCATTTCGGGGGCGAAAGCCTTCTCAAAAAAACCGTGNGCGAAATCNTNGAATCGATCACGGAAACAGCAGTAAAAGATTAGGAAACGGGGATGACAAGTCATACCGCGGGTAAACACAAGGGCATCATTTTCGANATCGATGGTGTCTTAATTGACTCCTATCGGGCCCACCTCCAGAGTTGGCAGCAAGTGGCCCATCGCTATGGACGTGAAATGACCGAGGAGGAATTTGCCCGTACATTCGGCCGTACGAGTCGAGAAATTATCCGTGAACTCTGGAAGGCAGTGGCATTTGGTGATNAAGAAATCGAGGCATTCGATCAAGAAAANGAGGCTGCTTTTCGAGAAATTGTTGCCAGAGCCTATCCATGGATGGAAGGCGCAGAGGCTTTGATTGCCGCACTCTTTGAAGCCGGGTACTCTCTCGCGGTCGGTTCATCAGGACCCAAAGAAAATGTGCTTTTGATGCTCTCACAACTTGCGCAGCGTGAGTGGATCACAGGGGCGGTGAGTGGATCGGATGTCACTTACGGAAAACCGCATCCGGAGGTGTTTGAAACTGCCGCAAAAATAATCGGTATTCCTCCACAATCNTGTGCGGTTATCGAGGATGCGGCAGCAGGAATTTCTGCAGCCAACGCCGCCGNCATGGTCAGCATCGGGCTGATCAGNACAGGGCACGATCGGCGCGAATATGCAGAGGCAGACCACGTTGTTACGCATCTGTCCGAGCTTTCACCGACAGTGATCGCCCAGTGGATCGACGCCCAAAGCGACTGAGCAATCACTGCCNCGTCACTGCCTCGTCACTGCNCCGNTCTCTGACTCTGGACTGTGCCCTACGAGCCGCCGCCCTGCTTGCCATCAAATTGCTCTGCCAGGAGTTCNCCTAATTTCGGCCCGCGGGCATTGAGCGAGATGACTTTCCCTTCCCGGTCGACCAGNATCACGGTGGGNATACCTGAGATTCCGTAGCGTCGNGCCAGCGGATTATTNAAACCCGTTTCACCCGGNTGATCGTTNAAAAGTGTTTTCCACGGNAATTTTTCCTTGTCTAGAAAAGCCTCAACCGTCGATTTCTCATCGTCAAGATTAATGCCAATCACATCAAAACCTTTATCATGATACTTCTCGTAGTTGGCGATCACATTTGGAAATTCTGCACGGCATGGACCGCACCATGTGGCCCAAAAATCAACCAGGACAACTTTTCCACGGTAAGAAGCCCAATCCAATGGACTACCGTCAATAAACGTTCCAGAGAGTTCGATCTCGTTCCCCGGCAATTCAAGTCGACGAGCCGTACCAGCCAGCATCGACGCAACCTGTTTCATCTGCTGGTTATCACTCTTAGAAAATTTGTCTGCAAAAAAGTTGCTTAATTGAATCGCCTGCGGCATCTGCCCTAGTTGCTCAATCTGTGAGAGTACTTCCATAATCACTTGCACGTCGCCTGCCTCAACAGGGTTAGTCGCATATTTTTTCTCCAAAATTTCTACGACGCGATCCACCGCTTTTGCGTCAGAACTCGGAGTAAGCTGCAATTGCGATTGCAACAGTTGCTGCTTTGCAAACGCAGCGACTTGAGGTCGTTGATCTTGAGTGACTTGCTCCAAAAACATTTTTAGTTTGTCTGCCGCACTGGGTGCTTTGTCTACCGCGCCGGGTACCTTGAGCATGCCCGCTGCCCGAAGTGCTTCCACAACAATTTGGACGCTCATGCCAGCTGCCTGAAAATCATCATCACGTTGTGTCGCTTTATAAAGTTGCTCGCCTTGATCAGCCAAACGAAGAAAGGGATCGGCAGATGGAGGGTTTTCATCCAATCGTGCCAAGATCATCGTTGCGCCAAATTTGGCCTTAAGAGCTATCGCCGCAAAGTTGAGTTCTTTCGCATCCTCAGCAGCGATTGTTTTTTCAAACAAAATTTGTGCAATTTTGAGTGTTTCTTGCTGCGTGTTCCGATAATTTTTAAACATTTCCTCGCGAGTGTCCCCTTTGGGAGTCTGGCGATTGAGCTGTCGCAGGCGCTCCACCAGATCAATTGCAGATTCTTTGCTTACCTCAGTCGCGGAATCTTGCCCTCCCTCAAGTTTCTCCTCATCGGCCATGAGCGGGCCGGAAATGCAACACAGTCCGAGAAAGGCTCCCAGAAACAGCAAGTCTCGATTGTGAGGAATGAACATAATTAAACCTTTCTCGTCATGACTGTTATCAGAAATATTGCGCCGCGAACTCTCGCTCCGCGGGGGCTATTCTACTCAAGTGCTACCAAACACGAATAGCAGGTACGCTCAAAATCGTCCCTTTTTACGTTCTTTCGAGGGTAGACTCTCGAGACACGTGGTCCACCATCCGGTCAAAATAGTTTGCTGAAATTCTTCTGGCAACCTCTCGGTCGCCATTTCGGTAGCTAAACGATGATGATCGTAGTGCACAGGGATAAACTCGATTCCCATCGGTCCAGTTCCACCATCCGTTACAAGCGTGTACCAGACACAGGTTTGCCCATCATTCTCAGGACGTCCCAGCACGCCCACATTGACAAATTGTTTATCACGGGCCAAATCTCTTTTCCATTTTATCCCTGTATGCGTTGCAAAGACACAGTCAATCTTGTCCAAACCATCGAGCAAGACATCCAGGTAATGATCCGTCGTCGTGCTTTCCCATAAGAACTCATTGACTCGCTTGGGGCTTCCGTGACAAAGCAACAATCGATGGCAACCGATTTCCAACTGCCTCTTTGCTGGAAGACTGCGAAGAAAAGATCGACTCGCATCGGCCGTATTTGCCAAAGTGTAATCGTAACTTTTCTGCGCGAAAAAATTGTCGCGTGAATCGGTGTAGCCGCAATGACAATCATCCAGCGCATAGCCGACCGAATGATCATAGTTACCTTGAATGCACTTAACCTCAAATGCCTCCAGTAAGGGAAACACACGATCAGGAAAGGGTCCAAAAGCTCCTAAGTCACCGAGGCAGTAGATTGCATCGACACCGCGATCACGGATATCGTAAAGTGCTGCTTCAAGGGCGAGGTAGTTACTGTAGATTCCTCCGAGGATCGCAATTTGACTTGAGGGGCTCTGCATCTGATTCACCTGACTATCGTTTTTGCATCTGCCTGCCCAGCGAGGGATTCGAACAAATTGCACCGTGTTGATAACAAGTTAAACAAGCACCGTGAGCCAGTTTAAAAGATGGATTTGCCTCAGTAAGACGCTTTCCCAACAGGGAATCAGGGGATTCGATCAGTATCGGGCACACGTGCACACCGCGGTCTGAAACAATGCGACTATGCTCACAAATCAAGTGTGAGAGGTCGAAATCCTGAAGCATCGTTTCGGTAACTCTTTCCGCCTCGCCATAAGGTGCTGTCCGCGCTGCCTCCGCACCGAGTTGAAGCATCGGCAATATTTTAAGCCGTGGTCGCTGGCAACCCGCCTGACGCAGTTGCGCAATGAACGCCTCGACCACGCTGTCTTCTTCCTCGATTGGCCAACTACGAGCCGCCGTAACAATCGGCAAAAAACCAAATTGATTTAAGCGAACCACCCCTTCCATCGCGCGGTCAAAAGTCCCCTCNCCTCGAATGGGATCATTCTGCTCNGGTGAAAAACCATCTACCGAAACACGGAATTCAAGACTGTATCGACTGCGCGATTCCGCCTCGGAGAGTTGCAGCAGCCAATTTTCACGCAATACGGTTCCGTTGGTTAAAACGGTCGCGGGCCCGTACTGAAGCGTATCGATCAGGATCGCGACCATCTCCGGATTCAGGAAAGGCTCTCCCCCGGTAAAATAATACTCTTTGACCCCGACGGCGATCGAGTCTTTCAGATGCTTTTGCACCTCGGCACGCGTCATGAAACCAAAAGAAACATTCGTTGGATTGCAACTAATAAAACAATGGTGGCAACTCAAATTGCATCGGGTCCCTGCAACTTGAAACCACAGATGCTCCAAATGGTTTAGAGAAACTTTCGGACTGGCCGGTACATGATTGACAATTTGGCCCAAAGGCTCTTCACGCTCTCTCGGTCTAAATTTNTCGAATCATATGGCATCGATTTGAATCGACTGATAAAGATTCAGCTCTGCATCTCCCGAAATCTGCGAATAAACAAGCCTTATCTGTTCAAAGCCAAGCGAGAGCAAAAAGTTTGCGTCTCTGCCATAACTCTTATTCCCTAAAATATAAAAATTGGGTTCGGATGTCGTCAGTAGATCGGCTGGCGGTATTTTCTGGTTCATACAATCGCCCCCCTGTTCCTGCAGTAAATGCGAAGCCAAGCGAGTGGGTCCTTCGGTAACGTAACATAGTTGGACTTGCAGTTCGTCAAAGAGGGTGCAATCAGGGCGAAATCCTGTATGACCCAAAATAAAATCGCATGAAATACTTGTCGCGTCCTCTTCCGCATTCCGCCCACATAGGATCACCTCAAAAGATGCTGAGTTTTCCGCCAAGCAAATCTCCTCGACGCTTTTTCCGGGCAAGTATTGCACTCTGTTGCCTTCCTCAACCGCTAAACGGTTTGCCGCATCGGTCAACGCAACACGGTGAATGAGAGGGTCATGTGGAATGTTTTTTAGTGGACCATCTTCGCCTTTCGGATTTCGCACTACCCACGTAATGCGCGTCTCAGGATCGAACTCCGCTAATTTCGCAAGGGCAATGATCGAGGTTGCCGCTGAGTAACCACCTCCTACAACCAGCGTTTTACAACCGGCAAACTTCGAAGGTGGATCGTTGCTGACTTGAGGAAGCCGATAGTCGATGGCGTGTGCTAACTGTCGCTCGCCAATCGCAGGTAATCCGCCTCGACCCAGGTAGCGAGGTTGACCATAAACGCCTGTGGCATCAATGACAATGTCTGCGTCGGCGACTGACTCCCGACCCTGTTTGTCGCGCAATAACAACCGAAAGGGGGAGTTACCACGATCCCATGCTTCGCCAAAATTCCCCTTAGTGACATCGGCCCGCCCGATTGAAATCACTTCGGTCTGCAGATGAAGCGATTCGGCGAGCAGATCTGTTTCCGCGAGGGGCCTTAAAAATTGCTCGACATATTCGCGCCCGGTGAGTTGAGCGTCTTCACTGGGCGATTCCCAATCCGCGTCTTGCGCTTCGATCGCTGCATACGCTAACGGAGAATGATTCATGCCAAAGGGAGTAAACCACTCCACGTGCCCCCATTGAAGGACATGAAACCCGATCTCTTCCCGTTCATAGACGTGCACATCATAGCCAAGAAATCTACCGTAAAGGGCAGATTCAAGACCAATCGGGCCAGCCCCTAAGATGGCAATCGTGGGAGAGTCGAGGCTCATCGTTTTTCCCGTTCACTTCGGCTTGCTTCGACAAATTACACTATTTATTGCACAATGGATTCGGCAATACGACCAATACGGAAATCATCATACGGCAAAACTGTATCTTCACGTTGAATCAGTTGCCTCATCAAAACTGCAGTACCCGGGGAAAGAAATAATCCCCAGCGATAGTGCCCTGCTGCAACCCAAGCGTTGGCAAAGCCGGGCACTGCATCAATGAACGGATACCCATCAGGGCTCGCAGGACGAAATCCAGCCCAGCAGCTTTCCACTGCCGCGTCGCGCAGACGTGGAACTCTTGTCTGTGCAAATTGTAATAGTTGCTCTATTGCGAACAACGTTGTCTTTTTTTCGAAGCCCACATCTTCCAAGGTCGACCCCACCAGAACGCGGCCATCAAGCCGCGGAATGAGATAGTGTCCTCCTTGATGCACCACCGTCTGTAATAATTGCTCCTCCGTTTGCAGCAAGGCCATCTGACCTCGTATGGGTTTTACCGGCATGGCACATCCCAACTGCTGCGTCAACTGCGTTGTCCAAGCGCCCGCTGCGAGACAAAAGTGCTCAGCCGAAAATGACCCTGCAGTCGTGTGAACAGTGGCAACCCGTTCGCCTTCCACTTCGAAAGCGTCGACCTCGGCGTGCTCAATCACCTGAACCCCACGCTGCTCACACGCAATTTTTAAAGCCTGCAAATGCCTTGGGTTACGAATCTGGGCAGAATCCGGTGTGTAATAGATCGGTAAATCGTCCTGTTCGCCTTGCTCGAGTGCAATATTCGGTTCCAGTTCTGAAAGTGTCGAATCATCTAAAAGCTCAACTCGAACCCCTCGGTCTTGAACTCGAAGCAGACCGCGAGAAAGAGGATCGCCATCAATTTCATGATGCTTAAAAAAAATCTCTCCGCAGCGATGATAACCATTGTCGATACCCGTCTCACTTTTTAAATCTTCCGCCCACTGCCTGTGCAAATCTGCACTCAGTCCCGCCAATTTTTCATAGGCGGTGTCCTGCTCACGAAAGACTGCGGCGGGCAGAATACCGCCGCCCGCCCATGAGGCCTCCTGGCCACATTGCCCACGCTCAATCACTAGCGGATTTAAGCCGTGGCGAGAAAGTTCGTAGGCGATCGAAAGCCCCACGGCTCCACCACCAATTACAGCACAATCGTTCATGGCCTCAATCTACTCTGAGAGAATCAGCCTGCAAGGACTCTGTTGTTCTNCTGGCGAAAATTGGCACTCTCAATCGCTGAAACATCGGTTCATACAGCGGGTGATCATTCACAAATTTTCTTTGTTTGATCGTACAGTGAAGCCAAATAAGGGTCGTCTGAATTGCAATCCAAAAAATCATGCGTTGCCAAATCCTTCAGCATCCTGGCAATGTCTTCTTGGCGATCAATGTCATACCAGGAGGGCAATTGGCATACGGACCAATTGAGCTCATCAATTTTTTTCTTGGTTTGCGCCCATACCCGCGAGCTCCCCCATTCGATATCCACCATCAACGGATCAACCGGTCGCGACGCACCGATAAGGCAGTAACCACCATCTTCACTTACAACAAAAACGAGATCATGTTGCTTCAACGCATCAAAAGCTTGTTGAATGCGACCTCGAGGCAAATGGGGTGTATCCGCTCCAATAAGCAACACACGCTTTTGCCTTTTGGAAAAAGCTTCTTGAAAGTAATTCGCAATCCGCTCGCCCAGATCTCCTCCTTGCTGCGGCAGAAGATCCCATTTATTCTCCGACATTTTTGCGAAGCTGGATCGATATTGTGCTGGCGAGAAACTTAAGACCTGTCGATCTGCTAAGGAGACAAACCGGCGGAGAGTTGTTTCGAGGAAAAGTTGATGCAGGGCTGCCGCATGACGAGGGCCGCAATAAGGCACCAGACGGGTTTTTACCGTTCCTGGCAACCAATACTTGGCAAGCACACCAAGCTGCCTACCCCTTTGTTCGTCAGCGCATGGATTCACGGAGTGCCTAACTGTTGAGCAGATATCACCATCATGGTTTTATCGACGTCAAAAATATCAATTACGTTTCATGCCACATCGATTCGATATCAGAGCAACCGCCGCAACAANCGTTTATCGACATGCCCTCTGAATCGAATCTTGCCATCGATCTCGACTACCGGTACACAACAATCAAAGCGGGATCGCAATTNCGGATNCTCGTCAATATCCACCTCCTCGGGCAGATAACCATGTTGCATGAGCGTGTCCTTTGCGACTTCACATAAATGGCAGTCCCTCCGCGTGTACAGCACCACCCGAGTCGTTGCCGGANGCTTCGAAATGGAATGAAATAGATTTTTAAAAAATTTCATCTTTTTACTTTGCCTGCCTATCTCTTGAAAAAGGCATCTGCTGTTCCTTCATTCCCCAAGCAAAACTAGATTCGAATAATCAAATTAACCGATACTCCTGACCGTGAGGCCCGAAAAACGACCCAATTTACAGCGATCACCTGAAGCAAAACTAGATATTCGCGTATCAACGTGCTAGGCTGACAATTCCGGCAAGGGGTACATTCAAGTCATCGTCGGATGGCATCACTATACCTCGCAAAACATACCCCGCAAAAAATGCGGAGACGAGGCGGAATCTGAGCGTGACACTCTGTTCCGCAGTCACGAAATGGCAAGTGTCAGTGTAGAAAAATTGCTTGATTTATTGAAGCGTAGTGGCCTGGTTGAAAATACAGACCAGATCACCAAGGCTCTCGGTGCGCTCAAAAACGAATCGGGGGGCTTAGTTCCGGGTGACCCGAAGACGGTTACGAATTTTCTGATCGAAAAAAAGCTGATCACAGAATGGCAAAGTGAAAAGCTCCTGGAAGGTCGCTATAAGGGATTTTTTCTGGGCAAGTACAAACTTCTCGGTCACCTCGGCACGGGCGGAATGAGCAGTGTCTATTTGGCTGATCATGTGTTAATGCAGAGGCGTGTGGCNATCAAAGTGCTGCCCAAAGGCCGCGTCGAAGAGTCCTCTTATCTTGCAAGGTTTAAAAAAGAAGCGCAGGCAGCTGCCCGACTCGATCACCGCAATATCGTAAGAGCCTATGATATTGATGAAGATAAAGGCACGCACTATCTCGTCATGGAATTTGTCGATGGAACAGATCTGCAAAAGCTGGTCAAAGAAAGCGGCCCGCTAGATTACGAACTTGCAGCTCAATATATCGCTCAAGCCGCTGAAGGACTTCAACATGCCCATGATGCAGATCTGGTGCATCGGGACATTAAACCGGCAAATCTCCTGGTGGATGGCAGTGGGACCGTAAAAATTCTCGACATGGGTCTTGCCCGACTCGATGACGGAGACGACGANAAGGCTTCTCTGACCGTGATGCACGATGAGAATGTGCTGGGCACGGCCGACTATCTTTCACCCGAACAGGCCGTCAACAGTCATTTGGTCGATGGGCGNGCNGATATTTACAGCTTAGGCTGCACCCTGTACTTCATCTTGACCGGCCATCCTCCTTTTCCGGAAGGAACACTTCCCCAACGCATCTTGGCGCATCAAAACAGCCAACCTAAAAGCATTCGCAAAGACCGGGTCGACGTACCCGAGGAGTTACTTGCGATTTGCGAACAGATGATGGATAAAAAAGAAGNTAACCGACAGCAGTCCGCAATCGAAGTGGCTCAGCAACTAGTGGCTTGGCTNAAAAGCTATGGCTATGATTACAGTGGATCAGACAATCCNTCGGGCAGTGGAATGTCNGCGGCACTCACCGCTACCTCTTTAAATCGAAATNTNGNGAGTNCNGATCCGGTTAAATCGAACNCNCGNGTTCAGATAACCCGNCGNAAAGGACAANCCCAAAAAAAGCCGCTGGTCTCGGAAACCATTGCCGATTCTGGTGGCAACACGATCACCGACACACCCAACCAAGCCGCGAATCGATCGAAGAAAAGTCAAACGCAGCCGCTATCGTCAAATAAACCGGGAGACGAACCGGGAGACGAAATAGGTGGTCCTGGTCCGGGTTCGATCGTCATCGATACGGAAAGTTCAACCAAGCGAAAAACTAAAACCAAGCAGAAAGGCCAAGCAGAAAAAAAGGCGGCCACGCAACCACGCAAACAAAGTCGACCTTCCAAGCGTCAAAAACGTACGTGGTGGGACTCCATTCCCGATTGGGCCTTCTGGGCAATCATAAGCTTGTGCGTTACCGCTATCCTGTTGGGAGTTGTGATGGCGGTCACGAAGCAAGGGCCATTTAAAAAAGATCCTGCTCCTTCACAAGAAAATAAGGTACACCGCATTCCAGCAAAACAGAGTGAACTCGTTCGTTATTGCTTCCACACGGATGCGAGTACGAGGTTTTGGCTTCCGGAGCGAAACCCTTCTAAATCGAGACAGATATAGCGGAACCCTATTTTTTGAAATTCCGCGACCAGTTGCTCTCGCTCAGCAGAATCAGCTAGTTGCTCAATGCGGTCAGATGGAACCTCGATTCGTGCTAGGTCTCCCGCGTGATAGCGAACCCGGAGCGTACCGAAACCGGAATCGCGAAGAAATGTTTCTGCCCGGTCAATCATCGCAAGTCGTTCCGCCGTTACCTCTTCTCCATAGGCAACGCGGCTCGAGAGACAGGGCGTAGCCGGCTTATTCCAGATCGGCAGCTTCCAGTACTCGGCTAATTCGCGAACGACCCCTTTGCCTATTTCACATTCAGCGAGCGGGCTACGTACATTCAACTGGCTTGCCGCTTCCAGCCCCGGACGATAATCGCCCTGATCATCGAGGTTGGCGCCGTTGACGATCGTCGCCACCTCCCAGTCGGCTAATTTCTGGTGCATTTGTGTATAAAGCTCACTCTTACAGTGAAAGCACCTACGCGGCGAATTCTCTGTGTAGGCGGTATTTTCAAACTCACCGGTTCGTATGATTTCGTGACGGATGCCGATCTGCTTGGCCAGCGCAGAGGCTTCTGCCAGTTCTCCCGATGCAAGACTCGCACTCACGCCGGTTACTGCCACTGCACGCTGTCCGAGTGCGACTTGCGCCGCTTTGGCCACCACCGTGCTATCGACACCGGCACTAAAAGCGACCGCGCAGCTCTCTAACTTCTCAATGCACTGAAGCAGTCTATTGCGGTGTGCTTCGATTGTGGCCATCTGAAATTGAAAACCCTGAGGCAGGTCGAGAAGGCATTGCACCCGGAAGCCCACTCGAGGGAAAACAAAACGACTCCTTTGTCGCCCATGATCGCTCATTCACAACGAACGGCCGATGAGGGAATGCCCAGAGTAGCAAAAGGTCTCTGCCCTCGACCGTATGCTACGAGGCCGTGGGCAAGCTCGTTTGTCTTCAAGGGGGCGCCTTGGGCCTGAGTTTCGTGATCCAAACGCTTGCTCCGGTGCATCTCAACACCGGGCGCTGGCTATACGGCCCCCAAACCCTTTGCTAAGGCTCCCAACGAGCTGATTTAGCGGCTTACCTCATTAAGCGCCGCAGCATACGGTCGATGGCAGTTCCTCGCTTGAGGTACTCTAGCACGCCCTCATGCAAAGAACAAGCAAATGGCTCAAATTCTCATACACGGTCATGGAAACTTGTTTTACTTTGCCAAAGCAGGGGCAAACTGTTTGCCTACGTTCCTTTAATTAAGGAGAGAGATTGCGCAACCAAACGTCTTAACCCACGATATCTTCAATTTCCCGGACCACCGGTTCAAGGAATTTTGTGTTTCGCTCTAACGCAACGACAACCGTTTTCTGCTGTGTGCCATCTGTTCGGGTTGCCGATATTGGCATGACTTGCCTTCCATCTTCGATGCGCACGCGAACCGTAAAACTCCCGTCCTCACGAAGTTCAATCGGCTGGCCGCGAAAAGTCATATGAGCACCAGGAGTCGTTGTACCGTAGATGAGCAGTTCCGACTCGACTTCAAGAGGAAACTCACGATTCTTCGCCGCTATTTCATCGGCTCCAATCCCGTATCGGGTGACCAACGGGGACCCCATAGGCCGTCGAAGCCGTTCTTCAAAAAGTTCACGCAAATGGTTGGCGTCACCTGTGTCTTCAAGCCCACCACTCATTGCATAAATTTTGTCGCACTGACGTGCCACGTCCTGCCAATTCTCATCGAGTGCCCCACTCTCCTCACGTGGCCGGGTCGTCACCGAATTACTCGTTGCTAGACAGTAGAAACGCTCACCCGCAAGATAGCCAATCTTTACTTGAAACGTACTGGGTGGATCGCTGACATCGATGTACCAATTGTTGACATTCCCATGAATGGGAATATCGCGTACGACCTTTTCAACTGTTTTTGACGCTGCAGTTTGATCGCCTGCAAAAAGCCGCAAAACCGGGCGGGCTTGATGCCAGTCACGATCTAACGCCACAGCAGCCCGTTCGACACTCTGTCGTTTCAGTTCCCAAGAAACTTGCAACCAATAGGGATCGCGAACCAACAGTACGAGTGTATCCTTGCCGGGCTCCTGAGTTTCTGTTTGCTTCGAATGCCCTAGCGATTGAATGAGTTTCTGAGCCGACTGAAAATCGCTAATTCGCTTCTTTTTCAATGAATTCCGATCCAGGGCTCTTTGCTCAGAGGCCGATCTAGCGGCACCCTCATGGTGACCCACTTTACGCCGCGACTTACGGCGGGCCGTGAGAAGCAACGCCCGGATCAATTCCTCTTTTCGCATGGCGTGCCAGCCAGAAACACCATCTTTTTTGGCTAGCTGTGCGAGATCTTTGCACGTTAACGCACGTAATACATTTGCCGTCATCCGAGTCTTCCTCCCTACCCGTTGAGGGTATTGGGTGATTGTCTTCTTCCAGTCCCCGGATTATCCCGGTTGCGATCGCTGCCCCAAATCGGGACAGCCCACCGAGCCATCAATGCATCTGTGCCTTATACGCATACGGGGGCATTGATGTGTCTTTACCGATTCTAATTGGAAGGTCTGAAAAAGGCAAAAATTTTCTAGACAAAAAATACTGCAAGCCATTTAATATCAACACTTTACAGTAAATGACCTTGAACGCATTCGTGTCGCTTCTTGCCGGCCTTATCGATAAAAATGGCGGTGAAAACGTGGATGCGTTGGCACCTCTCAAGGCGGTCGCGCGGGCATTCGAACGATCCCTCAACGCCTGAGGCATGCCGGTGACACTGAACATCCCCGATCGGAGTCGCATCGTCGGCCGGTGAGAGAATCAAAAATCGAATTTTACAGGCCTCTGTTGGTTGACCCTGTTTTCTGCTTCGGCTAGATTGTCCGACTCTGCGGGAGGAGTAGAGATTCCGCATTGAGATCGCGTTCCATTTTTTTATAACTTACGAAATTTCAGTACCTTCCAGCCAATTTCTTCAGCCCGTTTTCTTGTCTGTGAGCTAAGGTGACAGTGGCCGCTCCGGATGATCGTCGCCCGCCCCTTGCCCAAGCAGCTGCTTGGGCCTCTCGGGTCATGACGGTGGCTTTTGAAATGGTCTTGCCAGGTTTAATAGGTATCTGGATAGATCGTAAACTCGGTACGAAGGCAGTATTTACGCTTGCCGGTTTTGGATTAGGTTTTTCCGTTGCGTTGTGGCATCTCCTACAACTCACGAAGAGACCTCCCGATCTGCAGGGTAAAGCCCCTCAGAGGAAAGATGCGATGAAACAACCGAAGAATCAGGAGCCGAACTGAAAAAAGGGTAGATGCAAAGTGAAGCAGTCCGAAAAAGCAATAACTGACTTCAGCGGGTACCGAGCCATTGGCAGGTTGTGTTTCGTACTTGCAATTTTCAGCCTGCTGGTTTTTGCGTTCCTCATTGGAAGCTACCAGGGTCTGACCGCTGCGTTGCTTGCCTTTTCTGTTTGCTTGATTGCCGTGTTCACCAACCGTATTTTTAGTCTCCTGGTGTTTAGGAATCGCCTTGCCCCTACTTATTACACACTTATCGGAATGCTGCTCAGAATGGGACTGCCCCTCGGCCTCTGTATGGCACTGGCCTTAACACAGAGCCCTTTACTTGATCAGGGTTTCGCTTATTACCTTATTGCCTCCTACCTGATTGTTTTAGCTGTGGATGTCAGCATGACCCTGTTTAAATTAAAGATGGAACCTGCTGCTTAAGGGCGTTTTGTATGTCGTCAGAAACTGGCCATCACCACGATCCACTGGACCCGGAACACCTGTTCGGTCACGTGCAGGATGCGCATCATTTTGAGCTACCGCACGCGATTGCCGACGAAGGAAAGCTACACATCTGGCAACCTTTTGAGCCATTTGTTGACGAAGTATTGCTTAGAGCCGATCCCGATTACCACTTGGCGCCGTTCGACTTGCTGGTATCGAAATTTATGATTCTGGAAGTGATTGCCGCTGCTGTTCTCATCTTTTTCTTTATCGGCCTGGCACGCAAAATTTCGGACGGATCGCCCGCCCGCGGAAAATGGTCGAACATGCTGGAATCCATGCTGGTTTTTATTCGTGACGAAGTTGCACGGCCTGCGATTGGAAGAGAAGATGCTGATCGCTTTCTACCCTTTCTCTGGACGATGTTCTTTTTTGTATTGATTTGTAATTTAATTGGATTGGTTCCGTGGGCCGGTTCGGCGACTGGTGCGCTGGGCACGACGTTCACGCTGGCCATGATCACCTTTGGTGTCGTCCTGACTGCCGGTATGGGAAGGATGGGTATTGTTGGTTTCTGGAAGTCGCTTGTACCGCACATGGATCTTCCGCTTCCGCTGGCCATCTTTTTGTTGCCAATGATTTTTATCATTGAAGTTGCAGGGTTACTGATCAAGCATATCGTGCTGGCCGTGCGTTTGCTCGCCAATATGGTGGCTGGCCATTTAGTCCTTGCGGTCCTGTTAGCTTTCATCTTAGCAAGTTCCCACCACATCGCATTTATAGGGGTAGCACCTGTGGCGGTAGCTGGCGCAAGCGCTCTGACTTTACTTGAGTTACTTGTGGCCTTTCTTCAGGCCTATATTTTCACGTTCCTAAGTGCCCTGTTTATTGGCACTGCAATTCACCCCCACTAAAGAAATAAATGGGCGGCACCCGCCGCGGATGATTCAAGATTTCCTTAAAAGTTTTGATAGGAGTTTTTCAAAGTGAGCACTGTTTTGAAATTGGGTATTGTCGTATTTGCTGTTGCAGTTCTGATGACCCCCTCGGTGGCTTTTGCTGCTGAAGGTGAATCAAGTTCGTTGATCTATCTCGGCGGTGCATTTGGCGCCGGCCTTGTGATTCTCGGAGCCGGAATGGGGATCGGTAAGATTGGTGCGGCGGCGGTAGAAAGCATGTCGCGGCAGCCTGAGGTTGCCGGTAGCATCCAAACGGCCATGATTATTGCCGCAGCCTTGATTGAAGGTGCCACCTTTTTTGGCCTCATCGTCTGCATGCTGTTTAACAATTAGTCAAACCGACTCCGGCGAATTGGTTTTCCATTACGCAGGCGACCGAAAGGTTTGAAGGAAAGGAAGTGTTGGTGATGATTCACTGCGCGTATAGGTATGTTCTAGCCGGACTATGCCTTGGATTGCTGCTTGGAGTGCCAACTGTGGCGATGGCCGCGAGCGGTGCCGGGCCGGATCCACTGCTGTTCGACATTGATTTGGCTATCTGCACCGCAATTGTCTTCCTCCTGACACTCATCATTCTTCGTAAATTTGCTTGGGGGCCGATCTCGGCCGGATTAGAAAAGCGTGAGCAGTCGATTGCCGACAACATTGCGACTGCAGAAAACGCTGCTGAGGAAGCCCGCAAGCTAACGGCGCATTATGAAGCGAAGTTGGCGGGTGCGGCAGACGAAGTCCGAGCGATCATTGAGGAAGCGCGTCGTAATGCCGAGCATACCGGCCAACAGATTGTCGAAAAGGCACAGGCCAAAGCCACGGAAGAGGGTCAACGACTGATCCATGAAGTGGAACAAGCCAAGCGTGCTGCATTGCGAGAAATTTCTGACCGTGGAGCAGATCTGGCGATTTCGCTCGCCGGAAAAATTGTCTCCAAGGAACTCCGTGCAGAGGACCACACGGCATTGATTCGTAATGATTTGGCGAAATTTTCAGAGACGACGCCGAGCGATAATTGATTTTAGTTTTGCATGAGAAAAAGCATGGTTGCAAAAAACAAAGAAATTGATCTGGTCAGCGAACGCATTGCGGCAATTTATGGAAAAGCCGTATTCGATGCCGCTGAGGCTGCGGGAAACCGAGCGGAAGTGATCGAGCAACTCGATTCGCTGATCGATGATGTTCTGGACCCATCGCCGGAGTTCGATAAATTGCTGGCAAACCCCATGATCGCTGCCGAAAAAAAACTTGACTTGATTCGAACGATCTTTTCCGGGCGTGCCCTCCCTGTCGTTCTCAGCTTTCTTCAGACGGTTGCGAAGAACGAGCGACTTAGCGATCTGCGATCAATTATCGACCACGTGCACCAGTTAAGCAATGAAGAAGACAATGTACGCCAAGTAGCCGCTACAACGGCCCTGCCCATGAGTCCCGAGTTAGAGCAGCGTTTAAGCGAATCGGCCGGTGCACTGCTCGGGTGCCGCGTCCAACTTGAGACAGAGGTCGATCCGTCTATGATCGGGGGCGTCATCCTGCGTATCGGGGACACTGTCTACGACGGTTCGATTACAGCACGACTTGAACGACTTCGAAAGGAAATGAGCCAAGGAGTTCTTGAAGCTATCGAANGCGATCACGAAAAATTTGAAAATTAAACTATTCGCTAAAAGTACTAAAAAATTACTAACCACCCCAACAGACCACGAAGAATAATTTCCGGTAACGAAATATGAAATTCAAAGCTGATGAAATCGCCTCGGTAATCCAAAAAGAAATTGAAGGGTTTGAGACGCAAATTGATGTTCGAGAGGTTGGCCAGGTTCTCCAAGTAGGCGATGGCATCGCCCGAGTCTACGGTTTATCCGGAGTAATGGCTGGTGAAATGGTNGAATTCCCTGGAGGAATTATCGGCCTCGCTTTCAACCTGGAAGAGGACTCGGTCGGCGTCATTATCCTGGGTGATTATTTATCCATTAATCAGGGTGACGAAGTCAAAAGTCTTGGCAAACTGCTCTCGGTCCCGGTCGGCGATGCGACTATGGGCCGTGTGGTNGNTCCGCTTGGTAATCCGCTCGATGGCAAAGGGCCGATTAATGTNACGGAAACGCGGCCCGTCGAGATCATTGCTCCGGGTGTTTCAGAACGCCAACCTGTCTGCGAGCCAATGCAAACCGGGATCAAAGCCGTCGATGCAATGACACCGATCGGTCGGGGACAACGAGAACTGATTATTGGTGATCGCAAAACGGGAAAAACAGCAATCGCGGTGGATGCGATCCTCAACCAGAAAAATACGGGCGTAAAGTGCTTCTATGTGGCAGTGGGCCAAAAAGACTCNTCTGTTGCGCAGGTGATTGAAATCCTTCGTGAAAATGGCGCCATGGATTACACCACGGTCATTGTTTCCGGTGCCAGCGCACCGGCCTCGCTCCAGTACTTGGCTCCGTACTCGGGGACTGCCATGGCCGAACACTTTATGTTTGGTGGTGGGCACGCCTTGGTCGTTTACGATGATTTATCAAAGCAGGCGCAAGCATATCGCGAACTTTCGCTGCTGATGCGTCGACCCCCGGGTCGTGAGGCCTATCCCGGTGATGTTTTCTATTGTCATAGCCGATTGCTTGAGCGATCCAGCAAGCTATCAGATGCCCTCGGTGGCGGATCACTGACTTCGCTTCCNATTATTGAAACTCTAGAGGGGGAAGTTTCGGCCTACATTCCCACTAATGTGATCTCGATTACGGATGGTCAGATCTATTTGCAGCCCGACCTGTTCTTTGCCGGACAGAGACCGGCGATGAATGCAGGCATTTCAGTCTCTCGTGTTGGTGGAGCTGCGCAAGTCAAGGCNATGAAGAAGGTCGCTGGTGGCTTGCGTCTTGATCTGGCTGCATTCCGCGAATTAGANGCGTTTGCCCAACTCGGCACCGATCTCGATGCNTCCACCCAGTCGCAGTTGGATCGCGGTTACCGCATGGTGGAATTACTGAAACAAGGGCAATACAAACCGATGAATGTGGTGGACCAGATTTTAAGTATTTATGCGGGAACCCGCGGATATTTGGATGAGATTCCTATCGAGCAAGTGGCAACGTGGGAGGAAGAATTCCTTCAATTCATCCATGAGCAGAAAAATGACATCTGGACAAAGTTGGAACAGACCGGTGACTTGGACGACGACACCGACAAGGCGATTGCAACTGCGATCGGCGAATTTCAGCAACAGTTCAGTGGACGACGACGCGACGAAAAAGCAACGCTTTAATCGCCTCGAGAGAATAAAAAANAACAAGTTTTAGGTAGCGGCAGGAAAATCGCATGGCAAACGCCAGGGCACTCGATAAACGACGCAAGTCGATCAAAAACATCCGNAAAATTACGCGGACCATGGAGTTGATCGCCACGGCACGATTCAAACAGGCAATGGATCGGGCANGCGCTGCGACTGCCTACACCGATCGCATTACCGGGTTGGTGNCGAACCTTTCAANCACCGGCATGGANCTGAGNCATCCTCTGCTCAANTCGCACGATCAACAAANTTCTGCAGTGCAACTTGTACTGACTTCGAATCGTGGACTCTGTGGGGGGTACAACGGGAATGTACTCCGTCGGTCTGGAGAAAATCGCCAGGAATTGACGTCGCAATTCCCNGAGGTCCAGTTCGAAGTTTCTGGTAAACGCGGTGTCACGTACTTCGAACACCGCCAAATTCNCATCGAAGAAACATTNCTGCAGTTTGAAGANAAACCAAAATATGAAGATGTTGAGCAGATTGCCGATCGATATCTCGAAGCATATGCGACCGGAAANATTGACCGNTTGGATGTNTGTTACACAAAGTTTNTGAGCATTGCTCGTCAGCAGGCAACTGTTGAGACTCTTCTTCCTCTGGGNACGTTGGTGGAGGCCGATAATGCGAAGGCAGAAAAANCAGATTCGAAATCAGTGAACTCTGANAACACNATTGAATTCCTGCCTTCGGCAGNAACGATTTTAGAAGAAGTCGTTCCCATGAGCTTTAAAGTAAAACTCTTTAAGTGTTTTCTNGACGCCGCTGTGAGCGAACAAGTGGCTAGAATGGTGGCCATGAAATCAGCTACCGAAAATGCGGATGAACTTATTCGTGAGCTATCAATGACCTACAACCGCGCCCGTCAGGGCCAGATTACTGGGGAACTGCTCGAAGTCATGGGTGGCGTTGAAGCTTTGAAAAACTAAAGCGACTAAATTAGGTGTATTAAAAAAAGCGAGAGGTAAAACGTAATGGCAACAGCAGCGGAAACAGGACAAAACATTGGTCACATTACGCAAGTGATTGGCTCGACATTCGATGTCGAATTCTCCGAACAGCATNTACCGGCGATTTACAATGCGGTGAAGATCAAATCATCGCACAAAGGCATCGATTTGAATNTAAGTGGTGAGGTACAGCAGCATCTTGGCGGCGGTCGAGTGCGATGTGTTGCGCTGGGGAGTACCGACGGGATGATGCGTGGTCAGGAGTGCACCGATACGGGGGCACCTGTCTCGGTCCCGGTCGGGGAAGCGACTCTTGGACGTGTCTTTAATCTATTAGGAGATCCGGTGGATGGTGGNGGTCCGATTGAAGCACAAGAACGATGGCCTATTCATCGTCCAGCGCCGGCTATCAGTGAACTTTCTACCAGTACGGAGTTGTTTGAAACCGGCATTAAAGTGATTGACCTCCTGACACCTTTTGTTCGCGGTGGAAAAGCTGGACTCTTTGGGGGTGCCGGTCTCGGAAAGACGGTTATTCTGACCGAACTGATTGCGCGAATCGCCAGTTCGCACGGCGGCTACTCGGTTTTTGCCGGTGTGGGTGAACGTACCCGAGAAGGAACAGATCTCTGGCTGGAAATGCAGGATGCAAAAATTGGTGACACCGGCCGCAGCGTTATTGAGCAGACTTGCATGGTCTTTGGTCAGATGAATGAACCGCCGGGAGCTCGCCTTCGCGTTGCCTTGAGTGCCCTCACAATGGCNGAATATTTCCGTGATACGACCGGAAAAGATACGCTGCTGTTTGTGGATAANATTTTCCGTTTCTCGCAGGCAGGTAGCGAAGTATCAGCNCTCCTAGGACGTATGCCATCGGCTGTCGGTTATCAACCAACGCTGGCAACGGAGATGGGTGCCTTGCAAGAACGGATTGCATCAACAGATAAGGGAGCCATCACATCGGTCCAGGCGGTTTATGTGCCGGCGGATGATCCGACAGACCCTGCACCGGCAACCGCCTTTGGACAATTAGATGCATTTCTGTATCTGGAACGATCCATCTCGGAAAAAGGTATTTACCCGGCGGTCGATCCACTGGCGTCTTCAAGTCGAATTTTGGATCCTCAATATGTGGGCGATCGCCATTATCGCATTGCCCGTCGAGTACAGACGATTTTGCAGCGTTACCGCGAATTGCAAGATATTATTGCGATCCTTGGCGTCGATGAACTCAGTGAGGAAGATCGACAAGTGGTACANCGTGCTCGGCGGATTGAACGGTTTCTGTCCCAACCCTTTTTGGTGGCNGAAGTCTTTACAGGCAAGCCGGGAGAAATCACGCCACTTGAGGATACAATCCGCAGTTTTGAAGANATCTGTGACGGCAAGTGGGACCATCTCCCAGAACAGGCATTCATGTATGTCGGGTCGGTGGAGCAGGCTGAGGAACAAGCGAAGAAAATGGAAGCAAGCGTCTAGGAGTACAACATGGCTGCCAGTCATTTGGAAGAAGGAGTCGACGTCACCAGTGGCGCTCGAGTTTTGGAATGTGTTGTAGTGACCCCTGAAGAGACAACACTTCAGACACCGGCACAGTTCATTGCACTTCCTTTNTTTGATGGTGAAATCGGTATTGCTCCNGGGCGGGCNCCCCTGATTGGCCGTTTAGGCTTCGGNGAAATGCGGATNCGTGAGGGANATAATCTGTACCGCTANTACGTCGANGGAGGATTTGTCGAGGTGAGTGGCAACATGGTGTCTATCTTGACCCAACGGGCGATCCCTGCCGAAGAACTTGATCAAGCTGAGATTGAATCAACACTTGTCGCAGCCCAGCAAAAACCGGCAAATACACCTGAAACGATCGCCATTCGTGATCGAGCCGTCGCGCAGGCTCGTGGCCAACAGTGGGTATCTCGATCGCGAGGTTAAGTCATTCGAGTCGGATCGCAGTAGGCAAAATCGGAACATTCGTTCACTTCCAGTACCCTGCCCCCTCAATCTCCGTCCATCTTGGCCTGAGGCTGCGTGATCGCTCTCATCGGACCATCTCTTCCAAAGTGTCCGACTGGACCGGAAAAAGGCGATTTCCTGACCATTCCTCTAATCGCAGTGGAAAAAAACGACCCGAATTGTCGATCTGTAACAGCGGGCGCGTAATGGCAGCATCTCCGTGTTTCAGGGAAGTCTAGGTGCAAAGTATGGATTCCGTTCTTTCTCCCAGTCTGCCGGTTCAAACCGGAATCTCAGGTGGTTCAGCGTGTTTGCAAATTGATGTACTCTCGGGCGCTCAAAGAAATCCCCAAAGCAATTTTGAAAGCACGACGATTTTTCTCGGCAGCGATCCCGAATGCGATTTCATTCTGAGTGGCGATTATTTTCCGCCGATGTACGCATTCCTCTTGGTCGATTCACAGGGTGCCGTGATTCGGCACCTCGGTGGAGGACCACCACTCTTGCTCGATACGAATCTCATTGAGCGACAGCGGATCACGACAACTGCGAAGATCACCGCCGGTCCATTGGCGATCGCACTTCAAGTTACGCCCAGCTTGTTTCAAGAGGATCATTCGCAGAAACTGCATCGTCACCAGGATATGGATCGCATCACTTTAGACAACGACATGCCCGGTACGGAAACCAGCATTCAATTGATTGAACAGGCAAGTCGATTGTTAGCCTCCATTGGTGGCCGAGAAACGGACGAAGTTCCACCAATCACAATGGATCAAAAATCAACGAATGCATGTGATCACAGCGCGACACGACTAAATATTACGATCGGTCGACCGGCCACCGGACAGTTACCGCCCATCTGGCATCATATTTGCCTTAATTAGCGCGAAGGGAGATTCCTTGAACGAAGCAAAGCATGTCTCACGGATCATTGGACTGATTGATTTAGGCAACGCATCTGCGAATGCATTATGTGAACTTGATTCGGTGACCACCTTGCAAAAAAGAGCCCAAGCCAACGCAGATGACAACGCAGATAACAATGGCATTTCGAGCCATCCACGATCTTTCTCACCTGAGAATAAGGTCGTCGTTTATGAAGCACACCTGACTGAACTCATGCGTCACCTAGAACGAGAAACACACCGATTCCAACGGCTCTATGCCCGCGCCAAAACCATCGAACAAGCCAGGACCTAAATCTGGTAGTTGGCCTCTGCGACCAGATCATCATTCTGCTCACTCCTCTCTCGGAGTTTTGGCTTTTCCAGAACGACGGTTGTCCTCGGCTTTACGGTTCGAGTGATCCAGACACTCGACCCAATTACCGAATCATGCCCCACCACCGTCTTTCCACCAAGCACGGTCGCATTTGCATAAATAACAACATGGTCTTCAATCGTCGGATGTCGTTTTATTTCATCACCTCGAATGAGCCCGCCTGCTTCATCCGTTTGGAAGCTGAGTGCCCCCAAAGTAACACCCTGGTAAATCTTCACATGCCGACCAATCTCACACGTTTGTCCAATGACGACACCCGTACCGTGGTCGATAAAGAAGTGATCCTGGATTTGGGCTCCCGGATGGATATCAATCCCCGTTTCCCGATGTGCCCATTCGGTGAGCATTCGGGGAATAAAAGGAATATTCAAACGATACAACTCATGGGCAACGCGATAGATCGTGACGGCCTCAAGACCCGGGTAGCAAAAAATTACCTCGTCGACTCCCCGCACTGATGGGTCACCTGCCAATGCAGCTTCGACATCCGTGGCCAGTAACCGGCGCAAGTCGGGTATTTTTTCAAGAAACTGGATTGTCATCGTCTGCGCAAGCGCTTCAAAATCGGTGTCATCCGCCGTATGGTCATCGATTCCCGCATCGTGCCGAAGTGCCCGGGCCACTTGCTGTGTAAGCTTATCGTGTAATCCGTCGATCAAATCACCAACGTGGTACGTAATGTTGCCGAGGTGCAAACCTTCGCGACGACGATAACCGGGGTAAATGATTTCCTTAATCGATTCAGCAACATCAATAATGACGTCGTAATTCGGTAACGGACTGTGACCGAGATGATTGATTGTTCCAACCTCTGAATAGCTCTTAACAATACGGTCGGTCAAATCGGGAAGTTGTTCTTTTAAACGAAAATCGGAAGCCATGGCTTTTGTACTTTATTGAATGGGTGAACCGCAAACGGTAGCGGACGAAGGCCACCAGGTGCATGATTTAAAAGGAAGCGAAGGGCATGTGTCCGGTACTAAACCGGACTCGTACAGCGACAATAGGCAAAGAGAGCCTGCGGCATACCTGCTCGCTGTATCATGACAAATCCTTGATCTGGTGGCTCATGCGATTGCCGAACCCTCTTTCATCCTATGACCGCGGCACGACAAAATCAACGCTCTGCTCATTTCTTCGGCAGACCGCAATCAGTGAGTTCAGTGGAATGCGACAAAGACCTCAGGAGAAACATCTGCTAGCGTGCTAGCAATTGATCATTTCCCCTACGATTCGTCATCCGCAACTTTGGATTTGGCCACAATTTCCTGCTGAACATTGCCAGGCACGACTTCATAGTGGGAAAATTCCAACGAATAGCTCCCCTGGCCACCTGTCATACTCGAGAGAGCGCGTGCATAGGTGGAAACTTCTCCCAAAGGAACCTCTGCGGTCACCGTCTGCAAATCGCCACCTGCCGATTCCATCCCGTGCACCCTCCCTCGCCGCCCTGACAGGTCGCTATTTACATCTCCCAAGTTATCGCCGGGAATCGTGATATGAATCGTCACAATGGGTTCGAGTAGTGCTGGCTTCGCTTTTTCAAAAACCTCTCGGAACACCATTGATGAGGCAGTCTTGAAAGCCTGCTCGGAACTATCTACCGGATGCTCTTTTCCATAATGCACTTCGACACATACATCTTGAACTTTATAACCGGCGATCACGCCTCGATTAATTCGTTCCAAAAAACCTTTTTCAACGGCGGGCATAAAATTACCGGGAATCGATCCACCCACAACCGAATCGACCCAAAGAAAATTGCTACCTTCGTGGTAGTGGAACGACTTCATCGACGCGAACCGATCCTTGGTCGCAAAGTCTTCTGGGATCGTGCCATGTGGAAACGGAAGCATTCGGATATGCACCTCACCGAATTGCCCGGATCCACCCGATTGTTTTTTGTGGCGGTAACTTCCTTCCGCGTCAATCTGAATGGTTTCACGATAGGGAATTTTTGGCTCTTTCGTATCAACCTCGACTTTGTCACGGCGCTTTAAGCGTTCTTGAATGAGCGCTAAGTGAAGTTCGCTCATTCCGTTAAGCACCAACTCCTTTGTTTCCGGGTCGTGATCCAGACGAATCGTTGAATCCTCTTCCGTAATTTTATGCAGTGCCGCAGAGAGCTTTGTCTCATCACCCCGACTCTTTGGTGTCACTGCCAATCCCACCATTGCAGTCGGAAATCGAATCGCAGGCATGGCCAGTTCACCGAGCGTCGTTCCCGTATGCAACTCTTCCAGCTTCGCGATCGCCACGATATCTCCTGGTCCAGCCGTATCGACTGGTAAAGTCTCGTTCGCCTGGACTTCGAGAAGGGGGCCCACTTTCACACCTTTACGTATTTCCGGACTTGCAACCTGGGAATCCTTACTGAACGTTCCGGAGAAAACACGAATGAAACTTAGCTTTTGCACGAAAGGGTCAATCCGCGTACGAAACACCTGTGCAACAAGTGGGCCGGACGGGTCGGCTTTAATTTCGATTTTTTCTTCGCCTTGATCTATGTCTCTTGCAATCGCATCGGGAGCCAAGCCACACATCGCCAGGCCATCGAGTAATTCTTGGAGGCCGACCTCGGTTTTACTGGAAACACAAAGAATAGGAATCAAGCTACCTGTGACAATCGCTTGCGACATTAATCGCGATAGTTCTTCCTTCGTAGGCTCGGTACCTTCAAGATATCTTTCCATCACCTCTTCATCGACCTCGATAATTGACTCGATGAGTCCTTCATGAATATCCTTCGGATCGACCAACGCGCCGGATGTATCCTCTGGAACCGCCAATGTGCTTGCAACGCCTTTAAAACTTTCTCCACTTCCCAGTGGAACATTGAGCGGCACGCAGGCAACTCCAAACAAGTCCCGAATACTTGCCAACAGGCCAGGAAAGTCGATATTGTCTGCATCTAACTTGTTAATCACGATGACTCGACCAACACCAGCGGCCCCAGCTTCCTGAAAAACGCGTCGCGTGTTGACTTTGATGCCCCCACTCGCGTCAATCACAATGCAGGCCGTATCGACTCCGCGCAACGTGCCAATAACTTGCCCAATCAGATCGGGGTAGCCGGGTGTATCGATCACACGAAATTTCTTTCCACCATGCATAAAGTGGGTCAAGGTCGCCTCAATCGTGTGCTTGTGATGTTTTTCTTCTTCATCAAAATCGCAGATACTCGTTCCATCATCGACGCTCGGATTCGCACTGAGTGTTCCGGTAAAAGTAAGAAACTTATCCGCAAGCGTTGTCTTGCCCGCTGAGCCATGACCGACGAGGGCGATATTGCGTATATCCTGGATCGTTTGATTCACCATGTTTCTAAATCCTTAAACTGAAATCTCGATGTTTTGGATCAGATCCTTCGTAAATTTTCTTTTGCCGTTGTTTCCTATCAGCCGAGGCCGGCTTCTGCCGCTGCCAATGCATCCTCCATCGACAAACGTCCTTCATAAAAAGCCTTACCGACGATACATCCGTCTACAGGCACTTTTACCAGATGTTGAATATCTTCAACCGAGTGAATTCCTCCCGATGCGATCAGCGGTGCGGTAACGAACTTTCGCAATTCTCGCAGCGAATGAATATTTGGGCCGCTGAGCATGCCATCGGTAGCGATGTCCGTGTAAACAACCGCGGCAAGCGGCGCTTCACGAAAGTCAGCGACTATTTCGCTGGCAGTGACTTGACTGACATCCAGCCAGCCATCGGTTGCCACAAATCCATCTCGGGCATCGACCCCTAACACGAGTTTGTGCGGATATTTTTCACACATGCTGCGAAACCAATCTGGCTTTTTGATCGCTTGGGTGCCCACGACAAGTCGCGACACACCTGCTGCAATAAGCGCTTTGATTCCACTCTCATCTCGAACACCACCGCCCACTTGAAGCGTAAGGCCGGTTGCAGAAGCAATCGCCTGAATCACACTGCGGTTTACAGGCTTTCCGCTGCGGGCACCATCAAGGTCAACGATGTGGAGAAAATCTGCCCCTTCAGACTCCCAACGATGTGCCATGGCAACAGGATCTTCACCGTAGACCGTTTCCTGCTCGTAATCGCCTTGGATCAGACGGACACATCGCCCCTCACAGAGATCAATCGCTGGCCAGATTTGTAAACGCTGTGCCACCTACAAACTCCTCCAACGTCCCAAAAGAGACTACGCATTAAATCTAGATACGAATAAACGCTAGTCGAATAATGCCTCCTGAATATCTCACAGAAACCGCCTGTCTTCAAGTCGGTTCAAAGATCGACTGCGCGGTTGTCAAACGCAAAAGTAGAAAGCGTTCAATCAGAGAGAAGGGAGTGCGGCAAAATTACGAAGCATTTGTAGCCCAGCCTGTTGACTTTTTTCGGGATGGAACTGGGTGGCAAAGATATTGTCTCTGCTGATCATCGAAACGAAGTGGCCAGAATAGTCTGTTTCTGTCGTCACAATATTTTTTTCTTCTGGCACAACATAGTAAGAATGTACGAAATAGAAATATGCCTCGGATGGAATCCCGTCAAACAACGGGCAAGACTTACGCCTTTCCAGTTGATTCCAACCCATATGTGGAATTTTGCAGTCTGTCGGTAAATTTTGAAATGGGACGACCTCACCCGGAATAATTCCCAATCCGGAGTGGCTCCCGTTTTCATAACTTTGATCAAACAAGAGTTGCAAACCAAGACAAATCCCCAACAACGGTGTTCCTGAATTCGCAACCGTTTGAAGTGGTTCAATCAACTCGCGCTCGCGCAGCTGCTGCATTGCATCGGCAAACGCACCAACTCCCGGCAAAATGACTTTGTCAGCTTCTGCCAATAATCGTGGCTCATCTGTAACGATACTTTCATAACCAGCGCGCAAAAACGCACGCTGCACGCTGCGCAAGTTCCCCATCTGATAATCCACGATTGCAATCATGACACCTTTAATCCCAGAGTCCATCAATTCGCCACGATCGCTTTCAATCCAAGTAAGGATTTGACCGTTCAGAATAAATGTAGGCGACCTCTGCGGAGTATGCCAGCGGAGAGAAAGAATAATTGGCCTGAACGACTAAAATGGGTCCAGCAAGAGGCACTATTTTACGGCATCGGGATAAATCACAATTTCAACCCGATCATTGCCCCGGCGACCCGTTTCGGTAGCAGATGAATACACCGGGTGGTTGGCCCCGTGACCAACAATAAACATCTGGTCGCTACGAAAGACTGATCGCGTAAGAAAAAATTCGTAGATGGCCATCGCCTGTGCAGAAGAAAGGTGATGGCCATTTCTCCAAACACCTTTCGGATCTTGATTAGGATTGGCGTGTCCCTCTAAACCGATTCGTTGATCCGGATACGCCTCCGCAAGCTTTTTTCCCATTTGCTCGAGAGTAACGATTTCCCCATCCTGAATTTGTGCGGTCTGCGGATTGAAAAAGTTTTCGGCCATCAACTGAATGCGAATCACGTTGCCATCCCGCTCTATCGTTGCCTTATCCGTTGGCAAGGTAACCATCTTCAAATTTTGATTCGAGCGAATGGTCGCGCCCCCCCGCTGTCGACTTGATGCGGTGAGATGCTCGACTGATTGCTGCGCGGATTGCGCCCTGGCCTCACTCTGCGTTAATTGCGACTGTACAGTCCCTAACTGCTCAGTCGATTCTTTGAGTTGTTGCTGAAGCTTTTGGACACTTTGCCGCGTAGCGGCCAACTGCCTCTCTTTTTCCTGGTTAAGTTCGTTCAAAGATGCGGCGTCTTGAGAACTTCCTTGCTTTTGCATTTGGGTTTGCGCAAGCTCACTGGTTGTTGCTGCCAAACGATCACTGACGCTTTTTAAATGCTGGTTCTGCAACTGCGTTGCTCGCTGCGCATTGGCAATCTGCGTCTGCAGAGTTTGATTTTTTTCTGTTAATCCGGCAACACTTTGTCGTAACTGCTTCACTTCCAATTCAGAATCGCGTCGCCACTGTTCCAACTGAGCAACCTGTTGTGCCGGACTCCCTGACGGAACGCGATCCGAACGCCCCCCCCCAGCGGACGCAAATGGATTGGTGAAATCACCATTTTTTGAACAGCCCGAAAAACAAATGACAAGTAAACCCAAACACAAACAGATGCCCAACGGCATGCTGAGTGCAGAGAATGGGTTACGCAGCGTGAATGATTTTCTCAACCGGTTGTCCACTTCATTGTCCGCTTCTAGTGGTCGTCATGGAGTTTGAGGAGGTCGAAAAAGCGGCGGGATGATAGCAGCGGGAAATCAGACCCACAAGATCAGATCGCCAGAAGTTGGAAGAAAGAGAAGTCGGATAAAATAGGTGCTTTCCATAAGGATCGTGATCCAAGTCTACTCGGAAAATCCGCATCCATTGTTCTCATTCGGATCAAGCAATCGATTTATCTGTTGAGCCATCTGCTGCCTGTTTCCAGCGTGGTAGCCGACCCAGACAGCGCGAATCATCCCCTGCTGATCCAGGAGCAGGGTGGTCGGATACGCGGCCAAATACATTCCGTCACCAAGCGTCATTGCGACATTGCGTCGTGTCGTACCGCTCGTGTCCGTATATATCGCTAGCTCCAGCCCTCGCTCCGAAAGATATCTTTCAGCCCTTTCTCGGACCTTTGTGGTCGTCGGTGCCATTCCTGGCACTCCACAAACAACGCTCACAACACGCACTCCCTCTTGCGGATCAAACTCCGAGTTCAGCGAAGCCATCAGGGGAAGTTCGCGGAGACAAGGCGGACACCACAGACCCCAAAAATGGAGCAGGAGGATCGATCCCTGGCGCTGGTCGTTTGTTGCATGCCCGGCCAGTGGCCCCTGAAGTAGCACCTCTGCAACGCCTCGTCCCACGCCCTCGTGTTTTGTGGGGTCAGGCAATGCCGGCCGCAAAGATCGTGAAATCAAAAAGGAAGCGATAAATAGTAAGCCGACCACACTGATCAATAAGAAACGGTGGTTTGCCAACGATCTTTTTCGTTTTTTATCAGCGGCACGCATGGAAACAAAATGTCATCCTGAAAACCGAAAGATGAACGGTAAAAAAACCGATTTGGCCCACCAATGGGGTGCGCAATCAACAATCATACTAATCTCGGTCGTCTTCTTCCTTCGGCACCCGAAAAATTGCCCATTCCGTGTTTTGCATCCGTCGTCTTATCTTGCCATGGGACGACTTGTTTACGCTGGATGTAACTAATCGCTCGAACCGCCTCCGTACACCCTACCAAAAAATACGGTTTCGAATGCGCTGTCCCTGGCGTCAGCCATTGAAAACAACAATCTGGAACCAACAAAAATTTATATCGGTCGAGGCATTGATCCTAATACGCCAATCGCAGATAGATTACCCGCTCTCCACCTTGCAGCACATGCGAGAAGCAGCACATGCGAGAAGCAGCACATGCGAGAAATATTGAATTGGGACAAGTGCTGATNGATTTAGGCATTGCAGTTGACCGTTGCGCGCATCCACAGGAGACGATCGGACTTCGACCACAGCACATTGCAGTGAGTCGAGGCCGCCCAGATTTCATTCGATTACTACTCGACAACAAGGAAAATTCGAANGTTTCCGATCGTTTGCATCAGACGCCACTTGATCGAGCCGTCGGGCATGCAGCATCTCGCAATCACCTGGGCCCTGCCAATCGCTCGGAAGCGGTAGACGTCACACTGGGGAACAATCGCATTATCTGCGATTTACTTCGCTCACTCACAAGGTGAAAAAAAGACTGCCGATATCGAGCAAGAAAAAATGGATGCAAGATTCAAACCCACAAGAACAATTCAGTCCTTGATCGAAGCAGACGGAACCCTAAAACAGAGCAAAATTAAATCTGGGCGGACAAAAGATAATTCCGCAAGCAACCTACCCAAACGTATCGATTGACCGTTCGCTATTGCTCTCTAAAGCCAATAATCTGACAGGCCGCATTCGATTGTGCCCCCTATTGNTCCTTCGTATTGGTCCTNAGTATGGCTTTGAAAGCTGCTCTTTGTCGTTTGGTGCCGTTTTGCCATACTTGAATTCCTGACTCTGTTTATCTCATTTTCACCATCGCCCACGGAATATTTTACGGAATGAAGATTTTCTTTTCCGTTGGAGAACCGAGTGGAGATCTCCACGGCGGCAACTTGATCCGAAAAATCCTGCAACGCAATCCGGATATCGACATCGTGGGCTACGGCGGCCCGCGGATGGCAGCCGCCGGTTGTCAACTACACGAAGACCTTACCCGATTAGCGGTGATGGGAATTGTGCAAGTACTTGTGCAGCTGCTCTCTTTTTGGAAGCTGGTTAGCCGTGCCGATCGCTACTTTCGACACCATCGACCCGATGCGATCGTTTTAATCGATTACCCCGGATTCAACTGGTGGATTGCGCGTCGGGCCAAAGCGCATCGGATCCCCGTCTTTTACTATGGCACGCCCCAGATCTGGGCATGGGCGCCGTGGCGGGTTAAAAAAATGCGCAAGCTGGTGGACCACGTATTATGCAAGCTTCCTTTCGAAGAAAAATGGTTTCGAGATCGCAACTGTAANGCGACTTTTGTGGGACATCCTTATTTCGACCAACTCCAAAATGAGTCTCTCGACAACGCATTTATCGAGGAGATCAAAAATAAGNATGGGCCGCTGATTGCAATTCTACCGGGCTCGCGAACGCAAGAAGTTAAACACAACTTAAAATGGTTTTTGAAGGCAGCNCGCATTGTTCGCAATGAAGTCCCCACGGCTCGATTTGTCGTAGCAAGTTTCAAGTCTTCACATGCGGACTGGGCNCAGAACCTCATCAAACAAAGCGACCTTCCGGTGGAGACTTTTGTCGGACGTACCCCGGAGTTGATCGCTGCCAGCCAGTGCACCATGGCCTGCTCTGGATCAGTATCCCTGGAATTACTCTATCACCAAAAACCAACGGTTATTCTGTATTGGGTACCAAAATGGTTTTATGCATTAATCAAATCGTTCGCTCCACTGCTACAATTTCGCGTCAAGTACATGACGCTCGTCAATATGCTTGCTGATGAGCCATTTGCTAAACGCCTTCGTTTATTAGATTCCGACTGGAATGAGTGGGAGGAAATACCCTTTCCAGAATTTGTTACCAGTGGGGACAAATCACCGCAAATTGCCTGTCATCTGATTCGTTGGTTGAAGCACCCCGAAGAACGGGAACGCTGCCGAAAACAACTGCAATCGATTCGAGCAGAGGTTGCCCATGGAGGTGCGTCAGATCTGGCGGCCAACTATATCCTGAAAATACTTGAAGGCAATCCACCACCACCACCGACTCCACACTTTCTTGATTCCCGGAGTGTGGCGGCGATTCCTGAAATGGCTTTAACCAAATAAAAACATCCACGACTTCTTTAGGTGTTAAACGTTTAAAAAATTTCTTCTTGGACTGAATCATGCTGCTCGGTGAACCACCACAAACGCAATACGACCTGCGATTTCATATCTTTGGGATACCCGTTCGCGTGCATCCGTGGTTCTGGGCAATTGTGGTGATTTTAGGAATCAGTGGCGGAGGTCAAACACCACCGGTCGATTTGTTGATCTGGGTCGGCTGTGTGTTTGTGTCGATTCTTGTCCATGAACTGGGTCATGCCTGCCTTGCACGTGCATACGGATGGAAACCGTGGATCACTCTTTACGGATTCGGTGGACTCGCTTCCTATCAACCGACACGGCACGACTGGCGAAGCCAGGTTCTTATTTCTTTTGCCGGACCGCTTGCAGGTTTTCTGTTTATTGGATTGATCATGGCAGCGGTGCAGGTAAGCGGTCATCCGGTACAACTCTTTCCAGAAACGCCGGTCGTTGGCTTTCACCCTCTCTTCCCCCCCTGGGCATTGTTTGCACCATTTGAATCAGCGAACATCAACACACTGATCTGGTATCTCTGGCAGATCAATATTCTCTGGGGAATATTGAATTTACTGCCCATCTACCCTCTCGACGGCGGACAAATTGCTCGTGAACTGTGCTTACAGGGCAATCGGTCTCGAGGCGTCGAGCAATCCTTGTGGATTTCGATCATCACCGCGGGTGGAGTTGTTGGTTTTTGCCTGATGAATCGTGAAATTTATTTGGCATTTATGTTTGGATACCTTGCCTACACGAGCTATAGCATTTTGCAACAATTCTCTGGTGGCCAATCCGGCGGACGCCCTTGGTAACCCGCAGCAAGATAGACCAGTGAGCCTACGCAACTGAATCGCAACGCAGCGGAATAAGCAGACATTACGGTAATTTTGACGTTGAAACTCCCATTTGATGCGTCCACCGCCTTCACTTGAACATAGACGAAAACCAATCAAGAAAACAACGAAGCATGAAAAAAACGTAACAAGTCAGGAAATCGACTGGGGCGAATAAAAATTTTATTTTTTATTGCTCACAGTGGTGCGGATAGATTTAAGAAAAACAATTTGAAAACGCACGACGCAACACTCTCTTTCGACGATCCAAAACCGATGCTCCACACCCGTTTTGTAAAATATTCAAGCCGTCAAATTTGCGTTTTTCTATAGATCCACATCACCGGATTCAAATTGCAGAAAAAAAACGTTCCAAGCAAAAATATTATAAAAACTCGTGTATTTGATTGTTTTTTGTTTTTTAAAAAACAATTTCACTCGTTCAGGCGTAGACAAACGCATCGTACGGCCCATCCAAGAACAGCGCTTCGCAGGGTAGCAACACGTCTCGAGACGCTACGATAAATTCGCATCCGCAAGACGGGCACTCCAAAGCAAACGAACCGTGGTGGTTGGGACAGGGATGACAAAATCGTTGGCCGCAAAACACAAAACTTTTATTTTTTTTCGCAAGAAGGTCTTGACGCGTTGAATTAGATAGAGAAAATTCCGGACGAAGTTGTATTCTTATTTGTTGATATAAATTCAGCTTCACTTGTATTAGAGTTAATGAGCCATGGTGGGCTTTGTTGATTGAATTTACATTGAGGGAACGAAGTTAGTTCCCCGCAACATATGCCTTAGTAAAGTGGCTCTTAGTCATGGTGGGACACGTGATGGGCAACGGCCTTTGATGGGGCGATGTCGAGACGGATCTCACTGAGAACTTTATACGGAGGACGAACTGTGGCTAAGAAGAAGAAAAAGGCTGCTAAACGAAAGGCAGCACCTAAGCGAAAGAAGAAGGCCGTAAAGAAGAAGAAGGCCGCCAAGAAGAAGAAGGCCGTAAAGAAGAAGAAGAAGAAGAAGGCCGTAAAGAAGAAGAAGGCCGTAAAGAAGAAGAAGAAGGCCGCCAAGAAGAAGAAGGCCGTAAAGAAGAAGAAGAAGGTCGCCAAGAAGAAGAAGGCCGCCAAGAAGAAGAAGAAGCGATAGTTCTTTGTGAAATCCGGCAGGTGATCGGTTTCATAGCCGGCTCATCAGCCACAAGAGATAAAAAACCGCTCGGCCTTTCGGCTGAGCGGTTTTTCTTTTGGTCGTTGGGAATGGCCTTGCAGTTTATTTGATGGCGGACGTCTACAGCACCGAGAGACTGGGAAGCGGTGGCTCTTCCTGGTGCTTGGATGCTATCTCTCTTACCAACTGAGTACACATTTTTTCTAGCGGGGAAGCCACCTCAGGAACATTAAAATTCGCTCCTGTATTCCCTTCGTCGCCATTGACCCGCAGTTGAATATTGATGGGAATTTCACCCAAAAAAGGTATCTCAAACTCTTGTGCCTTTTTCTTCGCACCTCCATTCCCAAAAATGTTGTAGCGCTTCCCATTATCAGGACAAAGGAAGTAGCTCATATTCTCGACGACGCCCAACACCGGAATCCGAACTTCCTGAAACATGCGAATTGCCTTGACCGCATCAAGCAAAGCGACATCCTGCGGTGTGCATACAATCACGGCTCCAGTGGGTGGTAGCGATTGCGAAAGGGTCAACGCAACATCACCCGTTCCTGGCGGCATATCGATCACAAGGTAATCGAGCGGACCCCAGTCGGTATCTCGCAAAAAACTCGTAATCGAACCATGCAGCATCGGCCCTCGCCAAATAACCGCTTTGTCAGCAGGCACCAGAAACCCTATGGAAATGACTTTCAGCCCCCCAACGTCGATCGGTGTAATTCGCCGAGCGACAACCGGGTTTCCTGCTTCATCCGAACCGATTTGCTTCTCTGAAACTTCTGGGCGGCCTGAGGCCCCGAGAAGATGGGGAATGCTCGGCCCATACACATCGGCATCCATAAGTCCTACCTTGCAACCGGCACGCTGTAATCCCAGCGCAAGACTCGCGGCAATGGTACTTTTTCCCACACCACCTTTTCCTGAGCCGACAACAATGACGCTCTTGGCCGTTAATCCAACCTGCCCGAGTTTCACCGGTGGCCTTTCATGCTCGCTGATCTCGATCTGAACCTGAGACAGCCCCGGTAAGCGACTCCGCAGCAGCGTCTCCAGGTTATTACGCGTCTCCTCCCAAATAGGTGCAGAGTGGGAGGTTAGCGCAAGGTTCAGCGATACATTTGCTCCCTCAACTTGAATCGCTTTAACCTGCTCTAACTGCGTAATGCTACGACCCGTTTCGGGGTCCTTAAATTCAGCAAGTACTGCTTCTATATCAGCCCTCTGCAATTCAGATTTTGACACGGCTCTCTCGCATTTAAAACAGGGATTTTCAAACAACTTCGTAAGCGATTTCTAATAATCGCTGATCGGCTAATGTTTCGCAATGGACCGAAGTATCGAGGTGTACAGGCCGGTCCCTGGAGCGACGGGCCTCAAAAAGACTGCCGAAAGTCTTGCCACCGCGCGTTTCTCTTCAAATCATCCTTCTTCTGCCACCGAAGGGGATGATCCCGGGGTGCCCGCACATTCCGGGGACGGGTCTACACACATCTCGCAGACTGCGTTTCCTTCACCATCTTGGCGACCAGCCAGTCCACCACAAGTGCCCTTCAAGCGACGGTTGCTCAAAATCACGCCAACAGCCATCCCAGCAATCGCCAGAGCAAAGATACCAATCGAAAGCAGGATGAGCGTCGTGGACATGATGCCGTCTCCGTGTCACTGGAGATAGGATTCAAAGCGAGAAGAGTGCTTTTCCACCAGTCTACCATTTTCAACCGTTAAATACATCGCGGCCACACCGTGCGTTTCACTCCACGCAAGGCCTTTTTCTTGCCCCAT
This sequence comes from Planctomycetaceae bacterium TMED10, assembly GCA_002168195.1. Classification (GTDB taxonomy): domain Bacteria; phylum Planctomycetota; class Planctomycetia; order Pirellulales; family UBA7805; genus UBA7805. The sequence goes on along the minus strand of NHBP01000028.1, from coordinate 35,759 downwards.
CAGAAACAAAGCGGTTGCCAGTGCATCGGACTCCATGCACGTTTTTGCACAGACAGAGACGGACATGGGGCCTGTCATGCGAGGCAGGCCCGTTACCGGATCGATCAAGTGAGAAACTTGTCCAGTTTCAACCGCATGAAAATTGCGGTAATCGCCTGAGGTTGCTAAAGCCGCGTCGTCGAGATTGATAATCTGGGCAAGCATGCGGCCTGCGACCAGTGGATTTTCGATGCCCACCCTCCACAAACGTCCATCGGGCCGATGCCCCCAAGTTCGAACCTCTCCGCCAATCTCAACCAATCCACCCACTGCACCAGCACGTTTGAGCAAGACAACGAGTTGATCGACGGCGTATCCTTTCGCAATGGCCGAAAGATCGATCTCGAGGCCGTCTACCGTCTTCTGCAACGCCGAACGATCCTTGCTCCGCACCTGAAGGTGCTGTGCGCCAACACGCGTAAGCACCTCTTGTATTTGTTCCTGGTTTGGCAAGCCTTCCACTAACTGCCGTTGAGGATTGAATCCCCAGATACGCATGAGCGGCCCAATCGTGACATCCAGAGCACCCTGTGTGGCTTTGTGGTAATAAAGTGCCGTCGCCACCACATCAGCCGTCTCGGGAGAAACAGAAAACCATTGGTTTGCCGAAGCTGCATTGAACCTGGATAACTCAGAATCTTGCCGATACGTCGACATGCGTTGATTTATTTGTTCGAGGCGTTCTTCGACTTGCTGCTCGAGCATTGCCTGATCGAGGGCATTGTCTACACCATTCCCAGCCGTAACCCACAAGGTGATCCGATAGGTGGTACCCATCGACCGGCCATCCCACTGTAGACTTTGCATCTTCCCGGCATGGTCGGAGACAGGTTGGGGGTTTCCGGTATCCCGACACCCTGCCAAGAACGCAAAACAGACCATGAGCGTTGTCAATCGGGCCATTCTCGTCACACCCGACACCAACCATACTCCATACACGAACAGCGATTGGAGCGAACGAGACGGCCTCTGAGGCCCGATTTGCGGTTGGTTCGAGAGCATCAAAAGCGCACCGATGATTTATGTCGAAAGAAGATGGGGACCATTTTAGCCACCAAAATCGTCAAACGCGATGTTCTCCTGCTCGACGCCCAGGTCGTCCAGCAGTTTAAAGACTGCTTGATTCATCATCGGAGGGCCACAGATGTAATATTCAATGTCTTCGGGAGCCGGATGATCTCTCAGATAGTTGTCATAAAGCACCTGGTGGATAAAACCCACGTTCCCGGTCCAATGATCTTCTGGGAGAGGTTCCGATAGCGCGATATTGAATGAAAAATTCGGAAAGTCTTTCGCGATTTGATCGAACTGATCAACGTAGAAAAGTTCGCGTTTGCTGCGACCGCCATACCAGTAGGAAACTTTTCGGCCGGTTTTTCGCTGTTTAAAAAGTTCAAAAATGTGGCTCCGCAGTGGCGCCATTCCAGCGCCCCCACCGATGTAAACCATCTCCGCCTCGGAATCTTTGATGAAAAATTCACCGTAGGGACCCGATATTTCTACTTCGTCTCCCGGTTTCAAACCAAATATGTATGACGACATTTTTCCAGGGGGCGTATTTTCGGGAGCTCGGGGTGGCGGACTTGCTACGCGCACATTGAGCATAATGACACCCTGCTCACCCGGATAGTTTGCCATGGAATAAGCTCGCACAACCTCTGCGTCCACGGTGGAGACATAACGCCAAATGTCGAATTTATCCCAATCGTCACGATAGTCCTGCTCGATATCAAAATCTCTGTAGGACACGACGTGCGGCGGACATTCGATTTGAATATAACCGCCGGGCTTAAAGTCAACATCGTCCCCGACCGGCAACTCTAGAATCAGTTCCTTGATAAAGGTCGCCACATTGTGATTCGATCTCACCGTGCATGTCCATCGCTTTGTTTCGAAAGCCTCTGCGGGAACCTCTACCGCCATATTTTGTTTCACGGCAACCTGACAGGAGAGGCGACAACCTTCGCGCGCTTCCCGATTGTTAATGTGAGTGCGTTCCGTTGCCAAGATATCTCCGCCACCATCGTGCACCTTCACTAAACACTGGGCACAGGTTCCTCCACCCCCACAGGCAGAGGAAACAAAAATCCCGGCGTCTGATAATGCTCCGAGCAGTTTGCCTCCGGCAGGGACTTCGATCGTCTTCTGATCGTTGACCAGAATTTCGATATTTCCGCTGGCGACCAAACGCGACTTGGCCGCCAAGATCAATACGACCAGTGCCAGGACGATGAGCGTGAACATCAATACCCCGAGAATAATCTCGACCATCTGCGTTACATCCCTCCGAATGACATGAATGCCAAAGCCATCAGACCCACGGTCATGAATGTGATACCCAATCCCTTGAGCCCATCCGGTACGTCGCTGTATCGCATTTTTTCGCGAATTCCTGCGAGTGCGGCGATCGCCAGCGCCCATCCGACACCCGATCCAAAACCGAACACACAACTTTCCGAAAAGTTATAGTCACGTTCCTGCATAAAGAGAGACCCGCCCAAAATGGCACAGTTCACCGTAATGAGAGGAAGAAAAATCCCCAACGCGTTATAGAGCGGCGGGAAAAAACGATCGAGTGCCATTTCAAGAATTTGGACCATTGCGGCGATCACCCCGATGAAACTGATCAAGGAAAGAAACGTCAGATCAATGTCACCCCAGGAAGGATTGATCCAAACAAGTGCACCTTTTTTCAGCAGATACTGATAAATCAGATTATTGGCCGGGATTGTGATCGTCATAATCACGATCACCGCCACACCGAGTCCCAACGCTGTTTTCACTGTTTTGGAAACCGCAAGAAACGTACACATCCCCAGAAAAAAAGCGAGGGCCAGATTCTCTGCAAAAATCGATGCCAAAAATATCCGAAGATGCTCGTCCACTTGGCTAACCTTCCTGTTCCACTTGATCCGGTTTAAACGTTCTCAGCACCCAAATAAAGAAACCAATAATAAAGAAAGCACTGGGGGGCAGGAGTAACAAGCCATTGGCAACATACCAGCCTCCATCATTGCTCAGCGGAAAGATGGTGTAACCCCAAATTGTTCCAGAGCCGAACAACTCGCGCACGAAACCGACCACAAGCAAAATCACGCTGTATCCTATGGCGTTGCCGATGCCATCCAGTGCGCTGATCAGCGGCGAATGCTTCATCGCGAATGCCTCGGCGCGGCCCATGACGATACAGTTCGTAATAATCAAACCGACAAATACAGACATTTGTTTGCTGGCATCAAACGCAAAGGCACGCAGCAGTTGATCCACCACAATCACCAACGACGCAATGATCGTCATTTGCACGATGATACGGATATTTGTGGGAATATAGTTCCGGATCAGACTTACAGCCGCATTGGAACAACCGAGTACAAAAATTACCGACAGGGCCATCGCAACAGATGTTTCTAACTTTGTGGTTACCGCAAGCGCGGAGCAGATTCCCAGCACTTGCAGCGCAATGGGATTGTTGCGAAAAATCGGGTCAAACAGTACCTCTCTGGCTTTCTTCTCAAGCATCGGGGGATCCATCCTCTCTCTGGCGAAGATGATCGAGGAAAGGGCCGAATGCATCGGGACCCAGCCAATAGTGGATTAAATTCGAAACACCCTTACTCGTGATCGTGGCCCCGGAAATCCCATCCACTTCGTATTGCACATTCGGACTTGAGGGCAGGACGCTTCCCTTGATCACCTCTAGGCGAATTTTTCCAGTTTCGTCAAAAACCTGCTTGCCAGGCCAAATCGCTTTCCATTTTGGATTATCGACTTCTGCTCCGAGCCCCGCTGTTTCGCCATGCTCATAAAAAGTGATTCCCCGAACGGTTGAACCATCGGCATCGAGTGCCAGAAAACCGTAGAGTGTCGACCAGAGTCCCTTGCCATTAATTGGTAAAACAAGCTGCTTGACCTCTCCGCCGGTATCGACCACTTCATAAACAAAAGCATATTTTTCCCTCCGCTTGATTCCTGCCAGGTCGGCAGACCGCGGAATAGGCTGATTTTGCTTTGGGTCGGCAGCAGCCGTTCTTTGATCGTAGGTTTCAGGATTTACGACCGTTGAGTCAACCGGCTGCCCCGTCTTCAAGTCAATTAAAACGGAATGAATTTTTTGCGTGAATTTCTCGTCAATTTCTTGTTGGGAAACTGCTTGTCCCTCGGAAATGAGTCCACCTGCAATCAACACATTTTTTTTCTTATCCAGACGCTTATTCGCATCCTGCAGCGGACGCAAACCGACCGCAGCACCGGCTACAATCACCGAACAGACGACACAAAGCATCGCTGCCACAAGAAGTGTCTGTGCTGTGCTATCACGCTTCATAACGAACCATCCTTCTGCGGATATTCATCTGAACCACGAAATAGTCAATCAATGGGGCCATCACATTGCCAAAAAGAATGGCCAGCATAATCCCTTCGGGATAGGCTGGGTTCGCCACGCGGATCAGGATGGTCATCAACCCGATGAGAATGCCGTACCACCACTTTCCCGCATTGGTCATTGCAGCCGATACCGGATCGGTTGCCATGAAAACGGTACCAAATGCAAAGCCGCCTACAACAAGTTGCCACCAGGGAGGCAGATACATCATGGCATTTTCCGANCCGNTGCTCGACAGCCAGAAGANNGTCGATGTNNCCACNCCNCCCAAAACAACACCTGCCATAATTCTCCAGGAGCCGACCCCNACAAACAGCAAAAGACTNGCGCCGAGCAGNCAGGCAATNACCGANGTCTCNCCCATAGAACCCGGAATGAATCCCATAAAACAATCCCACCAAGTATGGCCCACCACCGTTTCGATTGCGGGAGCTGCCTGACCGACTTGCGTATCTGCCATGACTCCGAGCGGGGTNGCGCCACTCATACCATCAGGACGTTCGACTGCCGTCCATACCGCGGCACCGGTAATTTGCGCCGGATAAGCAAAATACAAAAAGGCTCGCGCTGTTAACGCAGGGTTCAGGAAGTTCTTTCCCGTTCCGCCAAAAATTTCTTTACCGATAACCACACCAAAGCTAATCCCTAACGCAACTTGCCACAGGGGAATCGTCGGTGGAAGCGTCAGCGGAAAAAGGGCGCTGGTGACTAAAAACCCTTCATTGATTTCATGCTTTCGTACAATTGCAAACAATGCCTCCCACAATCCCCCCACCACAACGGTGACAGCGTAAACAGGAAGAAAATACAGCCCGCCCAAAACCACATCATCCAGAAAGTTTTTCTGATCGTGACCAAGTCCAAGCCACATTAAAAAGCTCTCGCGCCAAGACTCTAACGCANTGGCTCCCTGGGAAATTGCCAAATTTGCCTGATATCCCGTATTATAAAAAGCCATGAAGAAGCAAGGACCCAGTGCAACAACGACCAACACCATCATCCGCTTTAAATCGATGCCATCGCGTACGTGCGAAGCGGTACGGGTTACGCCGGNCGGCGTGTAGAGAAAAGTATCGGTCGCCTCATAAAGGGGATACAGCTTGGACAAGCGACCCCCTTTCTCAAAAAGGGGTTCCATTTTATCGAGCCATTTGCGCAACACGCGAACCTCTTCCGGGCTTTTAGCCCTCTGCCTCAATACGATCTAAACTACGTCGCAGTAATTCACCGTATTCATGTTTTCCGGGACATACAAAGGTACAGAGTGCCAAATCTTCTTCATCCAATTCCAAAACACCTAATCGCTGCGCGGATTCTGTATCCTCTGTCAGCAGCGCCTTGAGCAATGGGGTTGCCACGATATCGAGCGGCATCACATCCTCGTACATCCCGATCGGAACAACGGCACGGGGACTGCCGGACGTGCTTGTATCCATGGCAAAACGACGGCCGTTCAGGGGATGCCAACGCGACGCAAAAACGCGACGAAGCGAAAATTTATTCTCACCCGGTTTAAGCCAACCGAGAAACTCTCGCGCACCACCCTCTGCGAGGCAGGAAATCTGATTGTGGTAGCGTCCCAGAAAATCAACCGGTGCGATCGCGTGCCTGCCCGACAACACCGATCCAGAAATGACCCGGATCGAATGCGAGTCGATTTGTCCTTCGATTGCGAGCAACTCCGTAATCGAGGCGCCCATGTGCGTTCGCACGAGTCGNGGATTGGCCAGCGGTGGGCCTGCAAGGGCAATCACACGATCGGTCAGTAGTTCACCTGTTCGAAAAAGGTGCCCAATCGCGATAACGTCCTGGTAACCAATGTGCCAAACTGAATTCATCGTAGAAACAGGCGACAAAAAATGGATATGCGTCCCGACAAGACCCGCGGGGTGAGGGCCCGAAAAAGCCTGGAAGTGCGCAATATTTTCATCGACTTCCGGAAGCGTCATTCCCGTGGCATGACAAACGTGTAGTTGTCCATCGGTAAGCGTACTGAGAACTTCAAGACCTGCGATAAAATCAACGGGCCGTGACTGAATCACGACACAGGGGTCGGCAGCAAGCGGGTTGGTATCGATAGCGGTCACAAAAATCGAATCCGGACTGGAATCAATTTTCGGGATATGACTAAATGGTCGCTGTCGCAGTGCGGTCCAAAGACCCGATTGTGTAAGTTGCTGCCGCACGCGATCCGTGTCGAGGTTACTGAGATCTTCCTCGTCAAAACTCTCAAATGTCTCCTGTTCTTCGGCATTCCAATCAACCTCAATCGCAAGCGACTCAAATTTTCGCTTCTGACCGCGTTCGATGGCTGTAACCGTGCCGGTCACAGGTGAGGTAAACCGAACACCCGGATTGTTTTTCCCCTCAAACAAACACTGTCCCTTGAGGACCCGCTCACCGATCGTCACGTGCATGGTTGGTTTCATGCCGAGGTAGTCGTCACCGACGAGACCCACATGCCGAAAGCCACTGAGATTTGAGATCTGCTGTTGTGGCAAACCGGAAACCGGGACCTGCAAGCCGCGCCTTATTCGGATAGCATTCTTCATTGCTTCTTGATCTAAAAACGGTCCACAAACATCAGTACGAATGCAATAAGTTCCGGGTCGCACCGAGCTTTCGCACCAAGACTCCACTTTGTGAAAGTTATCACAAAGTCAGGCCAAAAGAAAACCCGACGGGACGTCGAGTCTGAGCAAATCGTATCGAGCCCGAAATGGTGGGTCAAGGTAAGAAAACTAGGGGAAAGGTAACTTTTTTCTTACGTAACCGGTTTGGTCGGCAAGCCCATAAAAAAACCCCCTCACAGATGGGGCAGAACCTGTAAAGGGGTCGCGGCTTGCGTCAAAGACGCCGCCGCCGTTGGGTTGATTCTCGGATGACTGCTGAATTATGCCCCGTGAATTCCTTTTGGCAACCAATCGAATGGGGGTCCCTATAGCACTTTTTTGTGACTGCTCGCCTCCAAAACGTTGAAACGACTACAATCGTCTCACACCACACGATTCGAGAAATCTTTTCCAGAACTCACGTTCACCGGACCCACAGTATTGCTCTTGGAAATCACTCATCTACTCGCCGAATTGATTGCGACTCCCAGTGTAAATCCGATGGGACTGGTAGGTGGACAGGCGGCACTCGATGGCGGGTACTTCGAATCACGCCTAACGAATTATCTAGAAAAATATTTTCAAGCATTGCGGCTCCCGGTGCTACGGCAGGTTGTTGCACCGCATCGCGATAATCTCCTTGCACGGCTTGATCCGCCGAACCGCACTCGCGGCGACGGCCCGCTGCTATTGATCGATGTTCACCAAGATACGGTCCCGGTCGACCAGATGCGGATTGAACCATTTGCAGCCAAGACCGACGGAATGCGGATGTATGGCCGTGGCGCATGTGATGTGAAAGGGGGCATGGCGGCGATACTCGATGCCATACGGCAAATCACCGAAGCAAGCCACCAGCAAATCCCATCGATCGTTATTGCATGCACCGTCAATGAGGAACACGGTTTTACGGGGGCGATTGAACTTGCAAAACTCTGGGAAAACGATGCAATATCTGATTTTCTTGGAAAAAAACCCGATGCCTGCATTGTCACCGAACCGACCGAACTGCAGGTTGTCACACAACACAAAGGCGTTATTCGTTGGCGATGCCATACCGGTGGAAAAGCGGCGCATAGTAGTCAAGCACTGCATGCTGAAAATGCAATTTATCGCATGGGACAGGTTCTTCGTGAGCTAGAACACTATGCGGNAAACNTTTTGCCACAGTTCGGTCGCGATGCCCTCTGCGGTCAGGCAACGCTCTCGGTCGGAACCATTACCGGCGGTGTCAGTGTGAACACTATCCCGGATCGCTGTTCGATCGAGATCGATCGGCGGCTTTTACCGACAGAAATTCCGGCAGACGCCTATAAACACACCATCGACCACCTTGCGACTTTGAAAAAAGAGGGAATCGAATTGCAACACGATATGCCGATGCTCAGCGCACCAGGCCTATGCGGTGAGCAAAACAAACCACTGGCAGATTGCCTGCTGCAGGCCATTCAAAACAACGGCCAGGCTTGCACGATCCAGGGGGCGCCTTATGGAACGAATGCGGGCGTACTTGCGGCGAGTGGCTTACCGGTAGTCGTCTTTGGTCCGGGTTCGATTGCTCAGGCGCACACAGACGATGAGTGGATCGATCTAGAGCAGGTAAAAACCGCAGCCGAGATTCTCTTTAATTTGGCAACTTCGGAGTGGCCCATTTGAGGACTCTCTCGCGGGCCTTTATCGATCCAAATCCGTCGATCTAATTAAAAGACGTCCAAATTGAAGTGGTGTCCCTGATGGTATTTGCGATCTTGCGGATAGTAGTTCTGCCACTGCCTGTTGTAGACCGGAATCCGCATTTCAGGCGGATAGCGATAATACAAACTGTCTGCACTACGATAATATTCACTACCCCAAAAATTTTGCGGATAGTAAACGTACGGATAGTGGTAGAAACGTTCCCAGTCCTGGGTCTTGTAGGTGTATCCCCAGGCGCGACCGTAAGCACGTTCTGCACTCGCATCCTGGGAACCAAAGGAACCGCCGATAAAACCGACGCATAATACCGCAGCAATAAGGCGTACCAACATTCAAACATCCCCCCGGAATGGGCCAGCGCGGGTAAAAAGATGGCCGGCTCTACTCTATCCCATCGGCACGCCGTAGGGTCAAGGTAAAGCGAATATTCGCTACAACCCACAAAGAGTCCGGTGCTAGCACACACCGACATTGGGCAAACGAAACTCCCAAACCTTGCGTGTTTCGTCTTTTCAGCCCGGAAGGCGGCCTTCGTGCAACTCTTGATCCCATTCATCCATTAAGGGCCAACTGGTAGCACATGTGCCAAAGTCAGCCATGCTCAGATAGCCCTCTAGACGGTGGATTGTCGCATCAAGCTGATCGTCATTTTTACGAAAAACGGGGCCGTGACTTGGCAGTAGCCACTCAATATCACTTCCACGAATTCGCTTAAGCGATTTGATAAATTGTGGGATATCACTGCCATGATGGGCATCGATTGCACCCACACACCCATCACGGTAAATATTGTCACCAGAAAAGAGCAGATTACCCAAGCGGAAAGCTAGTTGACTATCCGTGTGCCCCGGCGTGTGCCAGACTTCCAGTTCTAGCGATCCCACCTTAATCTTGTCTCCATCTTTCACAAGTTCTTCAAGCTTTACGGACGGCATGTCTAAATGAATATTTTGAGCTTCAATTTCGGCAAACGTCTTGAGCCGATCTCCTTCTAGTAATGGAGCGGCTGCCAGCGGGTGACCGGTAGCAGTTGTTTTTAAAAGCTGCTTTGCTCGCGCAAGCCCCTGAACGTGATCCGCATCCGCATGCGTAGCAACAATCGTCCTGCAATTCGAGAGCGGAAAATCTAATTGTCTGATGACTTCGATTATTTCGTCTACCGATTCGGTAAAACCAATATCAATCAGTAGCCAATCATCCCCGTCGTAGACCAAATACACACAGCACCCGATCCGATGGCCAGCGGCATGATTCAGTTCGATAACGTGAGGAAAAAGAGGTGTACGTTCAAGCATTAAATTTTCCTATTTACAAAGCAGACGGACCAAAAAATCCGGCAAAGCGGATTGACTCAGCGGTGAGCTATTCGCCGTATGATTCAGAGAACAGATTTTACGGTTGCCAGCCATCCTGCGCCAAGCGGTAGGGCGAGTCAAAAGCTCCTCGATCTACGCATCGTCTTCCTGCACAATCGCCGCAAGACCTTCACGATAAGTCGGATAAATTAACTGGACATCGAGTTCTTTGCACATCCGGTCATTACGAACTCGCTTGCTCGTTGCACCCCGCGGGGAAACAGTTTCGCCATCCGAAATATATTTTGGTGGGGGTGCGTCCAGCAAACGGGCAAGCTCATTCAGATAATCTCTTCGGAGGGTCGGCGCACCATCAGAAATCGAATAAATACCGGGTACACCTCGAACCGCAGCCGCGTCCACTGCCCTTGCTGCATCCTCGACATGAATGAGATTTAAATAACCGTCTGCCGGTACTGGGAGCGGATTTCCCTTCAGCAGATCATCGCGACGCGGCAATCGATTTGGCCCGTAAATGCCTGCACACCGAAGAATTTTGCAGCCGACCCCTCGCCGATGGGACTGCAAAAGATTTTCCGCATCAAGACAAGCTTTCGTCGCCTCGCGACCGGCTTTCGTTGGCGAATCTTCATCGACCCAGCCTCCGCCACTCTCTGCATACACACCGGTGGAGCTGATGTACAGTATCTGATTCACCCGATCAGGAAGTGCCTCAAGTAGATTACGAAGCCCCTCGACATAGACCTCATGCATACTCGCCTGCGACGAACGATCGTAACCGACCGCAAACAAAACCGTATCAACCTCCGGTAAGCTAGCGAGAGACTGGGGCAAAAGAATATCCCCGAGCAACGGAAACAAACCCCATTGCTCAAACTCTTCTCGATGCGTTTGATTCCGCGTTACTACATGAACCGTATCCCCTGCCCTATTCCAAAGATCGGCCACGCGACGACCCAAATAACCGCAACCCACAATCAAACGCTTCAAACCTCATCCCCCTTGGCATCTTCCAGTGGCAACGGTGCACTTTCTACGCCTAGTCCAGATTCGAGAAAAGAAGAAAGAATAATCTGCGCTGCAATCTTATCTCTGCGTTGCTTTCGCTTTTTGTTGGTAAGCGCACCCTCTCTAAGTAAATCTTCTGCGAATTGTGTTGTAAATCGTTCATCAAAGTAGGTTACTTGAATTCCGGTTGTTGTCTCTAACCACCCACCAAAATTTCTTGCCTCTGTCGATTTTTGACTTTCGGATCCACTGAGGTGGACAGGAAGACCAACGACCCAGAGAACAATCTGTTCATCCACTGCAAGTCGACAAAAATAGCTGGCATCCTGCTCTTTTCCCCGGCGGTGGTATAAATCCAGCGGGCTTGCGATCTTCTGTTGAGGGTCTGTGATCGCAACACCCATGCGAACCGTGCCAAAATCGATCGCTGCTATTCGCCCGACTGGTTGAGAGCCGCCTGAACTATCTTTCATAAAATAAAACCTGCGACTCGTTTTTTATTATTCGTGAAACTTATAAAAAGTGAGACTCATTCAAATCGGACTCTACACATTGACGTCCACTCGTTCATTTACTTCATTGGTTATAACGCGCTCGAGTCCCTACAAGACAGGGGATAATCGCCCTGAAGAAAATGGTCTCTTGCAACGAACAAGTGCGCCCGCGTTGACGATCGCGGTACGGTTTGATACTCTCTGACCTCTTAAGGAATTCTTTACGCATGCCTTTATCAGAACCCTTGTTCATCCGAAGGCCAATGCGTTTCAACTTTAAAAGACCAAATAGGTAAAAACATATGGCTCACGAAATAACACTCATTCGTGGCGATGGTACGGGGCCTGAACTTGCAGAAGCGGCCCAAAAGTGCGTCGATGCAACAGGCGTCGAAATCACCTGGGATGTTCAAGAAGCAGGTGTCGACATCATGGAGACAGCCGGGACACCGATTCCGGACAGTACGCTCGAGAGTGTTCGTCGTACGCGATGCGCGCTGAAAGCACCGATTACCACGCCAGTCGGAACGGGTTTCCGAAGCATCAACGTTTACTTAAGGCAGGAACTCGGACTGTTTGCCTGTATCCGGCCCTGCAAACAATATCAGGGTGTCCGCAGTTACTTTTCTGAACTTCCGGTTGATTTAGTCATTGTGCGCGAGAATACGGAAGATCTCTATGCGGGTGTGGAATTTGAGGCGGGCAATCCGGAAACGACTCAGCTAATTGAATTTATCAACGAACTCCCGTCGGATCGCAAAATAAAAACCAAGGGAGACGAGACCGGGGTATCGATCAAACCGATTAGCATTTCTGGAACCGAGAGAATTGTTCGTTGCGCGCTTCAATATGCTCGAGACAATGGGCGTAAGAAAGTGACAGCTGTACACAAAGCAAATATCATGAAATATAGCGATGGACTTTTTCTTGCGACCGCTCATCGCGTCGCAGAAGAATATCCGGAGATCGAATTTGAAGAGCGGATTGTTGACAATATGTGCATGCAATTGGCACAAAAACCAGAATTATATGATGTCCTGGTGCTTCCCAATCTGTACGGCGACATTGTGAGCGATCTCGGTGCTGGAATCGTCGGTGGACTCGGTGTTGCTCCCGGCGCTAACATCGGGCCGGAGGGCGCAGTCTTTGAAGCGACCCATGGGAGTGCTCCTAAATATAAAGGGCTGAATAAGGTGAATCCCACCGCGCTTATCCTGTCGGGCATGTTGATGCTACGCCATCTGGAAGAGCGCGAGGCTGCAGATCGACTGGAAACAGCGGTTGCGGACGTGATTGCCGAGGGTAAAAATGTGACCTACGACCTGAAACCTCATCGCGATGATCCAACAGCTGTCGGAACTCAGGAAATGGCCGAAGCGATCTGCGAGCGACTGAGAACTTAAATAATCTCAAGGAGAGGAAAGACGAGATCGATTGCACCGTTGGCCGTTGTGTTTGTATAGGCTGATCAGAAACCTGTTCGTTCAAAGTGAATGAGGTTCGAATAAGGCAGGTGATAATATTGCTCAATTCCTCAACATTCCGGGCAATTGCTAGCGGCCGCCGACGCGGCTTGGCGGCTCTGGCCATTCGAATCCTGCTCCATCTTTTCGCAATTCCATATCGACTTATCGTCAATGTGCGCAATTATGCATTTGATCATGGTTGGCGAAAAATTTATCGCGTGAGTGTACCCGTGATAAGCGTTGGAAACCTTACGCTGGGTGGAACTGGGAAAACGCCCACTGTCGCTTGGATCAGCAAATGGTTAATTACACAAAAAATAAATCCCGTCATCGTCAGCCGAGGATACAAAGGAGATTGCAAGGATAAAAACGATGAGGCGGTGGAGTTAGCGGAGAAACTTCCGGACGTGAGGCATGTCCAAAATCCCGACCGACTGAAAGCGGCACAAACGGCAGTTGCAGACCATGCGGCGACTGCGATTGTGCTGGATGATGGATTTCAACATCGTCGTCTAGGCAGGGACTTTGATCTTGTCCTGATTGATTCCACGGAACCTTTTGGTTTTGAATACCTCTTCCCAAGAGGGACGTTACGTGAACCGCTCTCGAATCTCCGTCGTGCGGATGCCGTTGCACTTACGCGGGTCGATTGCATCACCGTGGAATGTCGTGCCATTCTCAAAAAGCGAATCCAGTCGATTGCGCCGAACGCGGTGTGGATAGAGATAGCTCATCGAGCCGCGTTTCTCACTGAACGAGGAGGGGAGACCGTATCGCTTACAAGTCTTCATAACGCACGCGTTGTCGCTTTTTGTGGCATTGGTAATCCAGAAAACTTTGCCCAGACTCTTGCCCGGGAAGACTGGGACGTGCAGGAGTGCAAAGAATATCCAGATCATCATCACTACACACAGCGCGACAGCGATTGGCTCTTGCGTCGCGCCGAGCAATGCGGTGCCACAGCGGTACTCTGCACCCATAAAGACCTCGTCAAGATTCGACCTCTTTGGCAGGGCGGAATACCACTTTATGCCGTGATGCTGGAAACGGAAATGCTCGCTGGTGAAGCAGAACTTAAAACCCTCCTGGACGTTCTAATCACTGATAAGCGGTTGCCGGAAAGCCGTACGATTTAAACGCATTTGGGCCACGTGAACGATCGGGTTCACCTATCAATGCTAGCACTCGGCATTGCAAATATTCTATGGCTCGAATCTTTGGTGAGCGTTATAAACACATCTCTCACCCCGCCGTATCCTGCGGAACGCTTCCAAGTTACGAACGATTGCTTTTGATAGACGGTTTTTTCAAATGGAAAACATTGACCTTATTGCGGCACTCGACCAGATTGGGCAACCAAATATCTTGGTCATCGGTGACTTTATGCTGGATCGATACACATGGGGCAACGCCGAGCGTATCAGCCAGGAAGCGCCCGTCATTCTTTTGCAGGCCGATACCGAGGAAGAAAAACTGGGGGGCGCAGGAAACGTCTGTCAGGCACTTTCTCATCTCGGCGCCAACGTGATTGCCGCAGGTATTTTAGGAACGGATGATTCTGGAAATTCGATCAGAAGCATGCTCGAAAATATAGGTGTCGACTGCGAATTGCTCGTTTGCGATCGCAAGCGACCGACCACCACCAAAGATCGCTTCATGGGACGGGCCGCAAATCGGCATCCTCACCAAATTCTCCGCGTTGATCGAGAAACGCGCGAACAACTCTCGCCCGCTTTGATGGAAAAAATGATTTGTGGCATCCAAAACAAGCTTGCAGCGTGCGACGCAATCCTTTTATCTGATTATGACAAAGGGACACTCTCCCCGGTAATGCTTCGACAGGTCATTAATCTTGCGCGGCACCAAGAAATTCCAGTCATCATCGATCCAGCTGCAGGCCGTGACTACGAACTCTATCGTGGTGCGAACCTGATTACACCCAACCGTTCAGAAGCCGAACAGGCGTCCGGCATCACTATCAATGAGCCCGCTGATGCCGTGCTTGCGGCAAGTATGATTTGTTCGATGGCAGAACTGGAAATGGCGATTATCACACTCGACAAGGATGGAATGGCCCTTGCGGATCGTAGCGGACAGGGCGACATATTCCCCATCGATCCAAGATCGGTTTACGATATCACGGGAGCAGGAGACATCGTCCTAGCTACGGTCGGTCTTTGCATTTCGGCAAAACAAGCTGGGAAAATAGCCGCTCGCCTGGCAAACGTGGCCGCAGGAATTGCAGTGGAACAAGTGGGCGCGGCAGTTATCCAGCGAGACCAACTACGGCAGAGACTCCGCGCCCGAAGACAGCCGGTGGAAAATAAATTATTTGATTTAACACAGGCCGTAAAAATTTCTGATGTGCATCGCACAAACGGTAAGCGTATTGTATTCACGAATGGCTGTTTTGATTTACTGCATGTCGGACACATTACCTATCTCCATCAGGCAGCAGAATTTGGCGACACACTTATCGTTGGTCTCAATAGCGATCACAGCGTACGTCGTTTGAAAGGTGAAAAGAGACCGCTGATTGGCCAAAGGGATCGCGCTGCCATACTGGCGGCACTCGAATGCGTTGATCTTGTTATCATTTTTGATGAAGATGATCCTCTGAAATTAATTGGTGCGGTCCGACCAGATGTGCTCGTCAAAGGTGGTGACTATAAGATTGAGCAAATGGTCGGACGAGAGATCGTGGAATCTTACGGGGGTCTGGTGGTTACCACTTCCCTCGTCGAAGGTGTCTCGACCACACAGATACTCGAAGCGGCCAACACTTGAACCGCTACTTCTCCGCTCCGGCTTTGCTGGGCAATTCAAAAACCGATTGGCTCTTCACAATCGCATAGTCATCGGGGAAGGTATGAAATGCCTGGATTCTCAACGAACGCATGCGTACATCGATATGGATATAGCTGATCGCCCCTAGCGCCATGCGACCACTTGATTCAAATCGGTAGAGCAGACCGTCTGTTTCTTCGCCTTGGAACAAATCATTTTGGTAATTCCAGAAAATATCTGGTTGCACTTTTTCTAGCTGAAAACTCATTAAATAACGCGAACCACCACGACAGTCGACTTGATCATTACGCTCACCTTGAAGGCGATAAGAAAGTAAACGCCGTTTTTGCGGAAGTGGCATGTGAGCCCCAGTGGCAACCTCCGTCAACGTAATACCCTGGTGCCTCCAAGCTACGATATGTCCCGCACTGGTAATGTTAACACTCGCCTCATAAGGGCCGTGTTCTATTTTCCGAGAGCAAAAAACTTTAAATAGTTCAGGGTGCAATGGTCTTCCATATAATTGAAAAACCAGTTCGGCGACTTTTGGACGAATAGAAAGCACGTTCATTCCATCTTCAAAAAACCATTGACCATCGCTATCCCTAAAAGAACGTCTTGGCATTATAAACGCATCAAGAAAGTCGCACAAAGACCTCTCCAGACCATCGCGAGTCACCTAACTTTTGCTGTTGACTCTTTTCGATGCACACGTACACCATCATCTCGTGGTATAAAAGCAAGATTCTTAGAGAGATCGCAACATCAGGATGCTGGAAAACCTACAAGCATGTCGTAGAGGGCGTGCGTACCGGCAGCGATCCCGAATCCTCGAAAAATAAATAAAACGGCAAAAAATACGCCTGCTAGCGCACGAAAAGAAAAGCTGGCGATTTCAAAGTTGTCGCCATAGGGACCGAGATAGTGTGCCGCGGCAAATAATAAACTTGTTACCAGAAGCGCTGCAGCAAGTTTGATTTTTTGAGAGACAATGGCCAAGCCAATCGCAGCCATCGCAAGTGGGAGAAGCATTAAACGAAAAAGTAATTCTTCATAGACACCGGCCCCAAAATACCGAACGATTCGACTGAACGTGTCGTGCGCAAGTTGCTCAATTTGAATTTCACACGAAGCGGGTATCCCGGCGATTGAAAGAACGTTTGCCTGAACATGAGCGATCGACAACAAAACAACGGCCAATAATGCAGATTCTGCGGCCATCGTATAGATCACATTGCTGGAGATTTTCCACGGCTGTCCGGTCGCATGGTGCCACGCCAGAAGGATGGTCAAAGTTAGAACGGGAAGCAAAAGCCAACTGACGAGCCCTGAACTTGCCAATAGTTGTTGCATCCAAATATCGGCACCGTTACGTACTGCCCCATCTCCCAGCCACCAGCTACCCAACTCGTAGCAGATGATCAGTGGCAACACGAAAAAAAAACTTGCAAGCGGCCGCCGCGACTGATTCCAATAGCCGGTCGAGATCGCCGTCATCGACTGGGCTTCAGTCTGAATGCGAGAAAGCATATTCCTAAACCAATAATAAAAGATTGACCGGGCCGACAGCATGCAAGGAGGTAGAGGGAGACAAACGGTTTTCCTATCATCGTCTGGTGAACCAAGATGACGTGAGTCTCTCGGAAATTGGCGCTGCTTGAGTTAAACTCGTGAAATGCGGCGTATCTGGTATGATCCGCACGCGGCTCCTTACCATGCCCCAAGCCACCCTACCGGCCCGATCAATCGTTATGAAGCGTATAGAAACATTGGCATGACCGTCACACTCGATGAGATTTATCAGCGGCTTTATGATGTTTATGGCCCGCAAAACTGGTGGCCAGCTGAAAGTTCGTTTGAGGTGATCGTCGGCGCCATCCTCGTACAAAATACGGCGTGGAATAATGCACAACTGGCAATTCAAAATCTGCGCGATGCAGATCTACTTACGTCTGACCGACTATATGACTTGCCCTTGGAGGAACTTGAACCGTTAATTCGTTCGGCAGGATACTACCGGATGAAAGCGCGTCGGCTCCGCAACGTGCTTGATCATTTACACAAACATTACCAAGGATCTGTTGATCGTTTCTTCGATCTCGATACGGAAACACTACGCCGAGAATTATTAAGCATTAACGGAATCGGGCCTGAAACCGCAGATTCCATTCTACTCTACGGAGCATTGCGACCCGTATTTGTCGTTGACGCCTATACCAACCGCGTACTTAAACGTCATCGCTTGATCGATTACGATGCGGGTTATGATGAATTGCAGTCGCATTTCCATAGTCACCTGGAAAAGGGCGTACCACTCTATAATGAATTTCACGCGTTGATTGTACGCGTCGGTCACCTGCACTGTCGCAAAACGCCGCAATGTGAGAAGTGTCCCCTCGAAGAATGGATTCCAGATGGAGGAATTTGCCTGCCAGAAAATGAGCGAGGCAATCGGCGCCGTGGCTCAAGAAAGTAAAGATGTCTGACGCCAGGTTCTTAACAAAAGCGAACGCGTCATCAAAAATTTGTGGTTATTGAGTCGACACTTACTCACGTTACAATGTAAACCGCTCCCATCTCCTGCATCGTCATCCTTTTCACTGAGAACGCACTATGGCTGGACATTCACACTGGGCTGGGATTAAGCATAAAAAAGCCCTGATCGATAATAAACGGGGGAAATTATGGGGAAAGCTTTCCAAGGCCATTATTGTTGCAGCCAAGATGGGTGGCGGAGATCCGGATCAAAATCCTCGCTTACGACTGGCTATCTCCGACGCAAAATCAGGACGAATGCCGAAGGACACGATCGAACGAGCGATTAAAAAAGGAACCGGAGAACTGGAGGGGGGCAATTATGAAGAAATCGTATACGAAGGTTATGGAGCGGGTGGCGTCGCAGTTTACTGCGATATCCTCACAGATAATCGAAATCGCACTGCGCCGGAAATTCGAAAGATTTTTGAATTGGGAGATGGCAAATTGGGGGCAACAGGATGTGTTGCTTGGATGTTTGAACGCAAAGGTCTTTTCTTGATTTCAAAGGATAAAACGGACGAAGACACACTGATGGAACTCGCACTTGAGACCGGAGCAGATGATGTGCAAGCCTCAGGCGAGAAGTTTGAAATCAAGTGTGATGTCGATGTATATGGCGACGTTGCCGAAGGTCTCGAGCAAGCAAAAATTGAAGCCGACCTTCAACAGCTTACGAGAATTCCATCAACTACCGTCGACCTCGATGTAACCGCAGCAAAAAAGGTTTTGCGACTAATAGAACATTTGGATGATCACGATGATGTGCAGAGCGTTTCATCGAATTTCAACATTTCAGATGAAGTCATGAGCTGCATCAACGACGATTAGCAATCGTATCGTGACACTTCGTCCGCTTTTTATCGATTGCAAGCCAACTAATCTGCTTGCCTGAAGGAAACAGGCGTGGGTGAACCAGCCACTGCCTGCTGAATCTCCTGTGGCGATTGGCTGACAAACGAAGTATCAGAATCTTTCCGCGGATCATCGATCTGATCATCAGAAGAATCGGCGAACCAATTGTGATAGATACGATAAGTTGTCGGCACAAGAATCAAAATCAAACCCGTTGCCAACATCAGGCCGAAGCTTAGACTGTTTGCCATTGGGATCAGAACTTGCGCCTGAAAAGAAGTCTCCAAGAGAATCGGGAGCAAGCCGACGACTGTCGTGAGCGTCGTCAAAAGCACGGGTCGAAATCGGCGCCGGCCCGCATCAATGAGGGCGTCATCAATCGGTACACCATCGCGAACTCGTCGATTAATGAAATCTATTAATACAATGGAGTCATTAACAACGACTCCCGTGAGTGCAACCAAACCGAAAAAACTAAACAAGGTGATTGGCAGCCCCATAATTGCGTGCCCAAAGACAGCACCAATCACTCCGAAAGGGATGATTAAAACAATTAACAGCGGTTGCAGGTAAGAACGGAAAACCAAGGTGAGCAGGAAACACATGACGAGCAGCGCTACGATGGTGCCCGAAAGTAAACTGCCAATCGATTCTTTGGTTTGTTCCTGCTGACCCTCCCAGCGAACCTGTACTTGGGGAAATTCCGCAAGGACATTGGGCATAAATTCGGCCTGCAACTGCTGAACAATTTGCCGTGCATTACCCACTCCTTCTTCTACATCTGCGCTGATCGTTATTGAACGCATCTGATCAACGCGATTAATCTCCGAATAACCTCGCTCAACGTCGACTTCAGCCAGTTCTGTCAACGGTCGCTCCTGCCCGTCACCAGTTCGAATTCGCAACCGCTCAAATTCCTTCAGGGACTTACGATCCGACTCAGGATACCGCACCATTAACTTGACTTCGTGTCGACCTCTCTGCAATCGCATCACCTCTTCGCCATAGTAGGTTGCCCGAACGGTCTCTGCGAGATCAGCGGTGCTTACTCCCATCGATTTGGCATTGTCGCGAACTCGGATTTGATATTCCCACTTGCCCGGTCGAGAGTCATCTTCCACATCGTAAACGCCTTGAAATTCTCGCAATCTTTCTTTGCACAATTCGACAGCTGCTTCCAAATCTCCAAAAAAAGGTGTGGGAGCAAGTAATTTAAACTCGATCGGCTTGCCGCCGGGACCGAAATTGGGTGCGCCGAATGTAAGACTTTCTGCTCCGACGATCGTCCCGGTCCGTTTCCGCCATTCGGAAACGATCTCCTGGCTTGTAATCTGGCGCTCCGTGGTATCGGCCAATTGCACTTCGACGTTCCCGACATGACTGCCAAAGGCTTCTTCAGCCTTCGCGGGGTTATCGGAAATTCCTTGCGAACCGATACTACGATGCGACAATTCAACCAATGCCGTATCAGGAGAAGACATGTCCTGATTCAGTTCCCAAAGTGCCCGTTCAATCTGCGCGGTAGCAGACTGCGTTACGGCAAGAGGCGTGCCATCCGGAAAAGCAACTTTCGCGCGAATCACATTACTATCGAGTTTCGGAAAAACGATGAACGGTACGATTCCAGCCTTCACGAAACCAACGGCGACCATCAACAGGCAAGCAGCACCCGCCAAAACAACCCAGCGACATTCGAGGCTCCAACGAAGAACTGGCAGATATATTTTTTCTATAAATCGCTCTAAATAGTCGGCCGTTAAGCGATTGAGCCTGCGGAAAATCTCGATAAAAAAATGGAATGCAAACAGAAAAACCCCAATGAGACGGAATAACAGACTTTCACGATGTGCAAGATGACAGGGAAGAATAAAAACACTTTCGAAAAGAGATATGGCAAGCATTGCAATCACGGCGATCGGCATCACGGCAATGAACTTCCCCATCACTCCTGAGACAAAAAGCATCGGGCCGAATGCAACGATCGTCGTGCAAACCGATGCCACGACCGACGGTGCGACTTCTACGGTACCGTCTATCGCGGCCTGGATAAGCCGTTTCCCCATTTGCCGGTGGGAGTAAATATTTTCGCCAACGACAATCGCATCATCGACAACGATCCCAAGAGCCATCAGGAAGGCAAACATACTCAACATATTGAGTGTCTGTCCGCCAAATAGAAGCAAGCTCCCTGCGCCGAGTAAAGAAACGGGAATACCGAGAGCCACCCAGAACGCCAATTTTAATTCGAGAAATACGGCCAAAACTAAAAAGACGAGAACCAATCCCATCAACCCGTTTTTTATCAGCATATTGAGACGATCTTTTACATCGACCGACATATCCTGCCAGGTGACCATGCTATAGCCTCCGGGCAACTCGTGATGTGCGACATAACCACGAACCGCATCGGTCATGGCCAACAGATCTTCATTGCTGGTCCTTTCCACACCCAACACCAATGCCGACTGACCATTTACCTCACTCACCATTGCGGCATCGCTAAATTCGTCTTTCACCGTTCCAAGATCGGCAAGGGTCAGGGCCACACCCGCTTGATCTGTCACCACTGGAATTCTGGCAATCTCCGGTCCACTCAGTTGCTTGTTTTTTCCTCGCAGCAACACATTCTGTCCTTCTCCGCGCATCGTTCCACCTGGAAGCTCTAAATTTTCGCGGCGCACGATCTCAGCCAGTTTTTGGAGTGTAAGCCCATATTTCCGCAACGTTTCTTCATCGATCTCAATGTCGATTTGATAGTCGCGAGCAGCGAGTAATTTGACCTGGGAGACTTCCGGCAATCGCAATAAATCATCCCGAACACGCTCTGCCATGGCCCGTAATTGCAAATCGTCTACCGATTCTTGTCCCGTAGGCGTAAGCACACCTACCTTGATGGCAGGCCAACGCATGGTGATCTGTTGAACCTCAATATCTTCAGCTAATTCGGGAAAACTCGGTATCCGATCAACTGCAGAGCGAACCTCGCTGACAATTTTCTGCACATCCTGGACATCGCCACGGAGTTCAAGAACGACATTTCCTGAGCCCTCTTTCGCCACCGATGTCATCTTTTTAATGCCGTCCACTCCTCGAACTGCTTCCTCAATCTTCTGACAAATCCCTTCTTCGATTTCCTCAGGACTTGCCCCTGGATAAGCAACACTGGCCAAGACAACTTCTAAATCAAATTGCGGAAAAACTTCTCGGCGCATTCTGACCAAGCTGAACATTCCCACAGCCAAAATGGCGACCATTAACATATTCATGGCAGGCGGATTTTTAATCGCCCAACGAATCGCACCTTTCATTTCGACTTATCCCCCACTCGACTTGATTGCACAGGAGATGCGCTCGTGGAATTTGCTTGCCTCAACGGCATTCCTGCGATAGCCATCGGCAAGGGCGATGTGATAATTTGATCACCTTCACGAATCGGGGCATGACCGGCGGGGATTAACGCTTGTCCATCAACAATCATTACAACATCAACCTGTTCGGTTGCCAACGCGCCGTCCCGAAATATCCATAACCGATCCCCGGGACGTACGGCACTGGCGGGCACCGAGAGCAGCGGGCTTCTTGGATCGATCTTGATTTGTATTGCAACAAACATTCCACGCAGTAAAGCCGGGGGAGCTGCAAGATTACCCAACCCCTCCGCATTGATTTGCTTTGGCGTCCTTTCCTCAACAATTGCGACACAGGGGACCGTCCGTGTTGCCGCATTCACCCCAGCGCCATCGTAGCGCGCCAAACGACCCTCCCACTGATACGAAGCATCCTCTAGTGTGAGCGTTGCGATGATAGGGAGGTGAGGTAATTCATAACTACTCCCGGAAAGCCTTTTATCCCCGGACTGCTTTTTATCTGTATAACGCCAGAGCCACTGCAATTGACTGTATTGCAAATTGAAATGAACCTCAACTTTTGAAGTGTCTTCGATTCGAACCACTGCTGCCCCCCGTTCCACAAAGGCACCCTCTTCAACCAAATCTTCAGTAATAATTCCATCAATCGTCGCTCTAATTTCAGTCCGCGAAAGATCAAGCTTCGCCTTCTTTAACTCGGCCGCAATTTGCTGACGCTCACTAATGAATCGAACTTTTCTCTTGTTCAACAGTAGCTTTTGATTTTGCAAAGTCTGCATATTGTTCCGCGATGACAACTCATTGCGGCGCGCGGTATCAAGATCAGACTCCGTGGCAACATTTCTACGATTCAGCAATAGGATGCGTTCCAGTTCCTTACGCTGCAACTGGAGGTCTTCGTTGGCAAGCGCAATGAGTTTCAGCGTATTTTCGCGTTCCAACACAAGCTCTTCGACGCTTATTTCAGCTTGGTTTTCCAATTCTGAAAGTCGTTTGACTTCGAGATCATAGTCATCCGTTTCAATTTGCAAGAGCAGTTCACCCTGTCTTACATATTGCCCTGCAAAACACTGCGGTGCCTTCATTTGCACCGTGCCTGCAACCTCCGCGGACAGGGTTACCTCCCGATACGGGACAACTTCTCCATCCGCATCCAAATAGAATCCACCTTCCCGTAATTTTACAGGCGTTGTGATTACAGACGGAGGCTGTACATCACGCTGCAAGCTTGCGGGCGCCGTCTTCATCTGACTGAGAACTAAAAAAAAGATTGTGCCCACTGCAAGCAGTCCAATGGAGACTGCATATTTACTAATTACGCTCATCACTGCTCCTTAACGAAGACACCGTCAGGGATCGACTCAGCGGCGGACGATGACCAAGTCCACGGAGGATGACATCCGTAATATGCCCGGATAACTTTTCAACCGTAAAGTGTTCTCGAAGCTCTTCGCCGTCAATCAACATCGTGAGTATTTTTTCGTTTGCGCGGTAATAGAAACACTGACCAATCACACTCAAGGCCCAGTGATGCAAGGTGTGCAGCGGAGTCGAATCAGGTACCATCTCTTTCAAAATATCGAGAAGAATTTGGAAAAAAGGCTGGAATGCCTCCTGAACCATCTCTTCACAGGCTTTGGTCGGCTCCATGATCTCTCGTATGATCAAACGCGTCTGCCACGGATCTCCCGGCTCGCAAAGCATCCTTCGCAAAAGGGTCAAAACAAATTGGGCTAACTTTTCTTCAGCTGGCGTGCTGCTTGTCCAATTTGGCAGTGGAGCCTGTTTTTCGCGCTGCCGCCGTGCATGTTTGACCGCCTCGATATAGAGCCGCTCTTTGTCTCCGAAGTAATAGTTCGCTGCGGCAAGGTTGACACCTGCTTTTCGGCAAATAGCGCGGATTGTCGATTGTGCAAACCCGTCGTTAGCAAACTGTTCGCCCGCCGCCTGCAAAATACGTTCGCGGGTTGAATCGGTCGTCATTGCAAAGTCTTTCCGAATTTAAACGCTTGTTTTAAACAATTGTATACTAAGGCTCCAACTGGGGCAAATAAGGGGAAAAACGTACAAGAAAAAGGGCTTCCGCCACGAGCGGGGTCGAGAGAGGGACCAAGACAATCTGAAGCGTGCGTAGCGTCCGAGTTTATGCCTGGAAGACACGCCTCAGGAACCGCGACCCTGCTCGTAGACCGCCTGGAGCAACACCTGAACATCGGTGTATTTTTTTTGTTTTGCTAAAGCCGCGTCGATTAAGCGATGGGCTTCCTTTTCCGAATGCCCCAAACTGACAAGCACAGAAAAACCTTCGCTTACGATATCCGGTTCGCTCGCATCACCACGTGTTTCGTCGCGGGTTGCAAGGAGGGCAAATTTCGGGACCTTGCGACGCAACTTCGCAATAATGCGTTCGGCAGTAGCAGGACCGATGCCTGGCAATCCCGAAAGACTCTTAATGTCCTGTTCCTCGATTGCGGTCGCCACCTCCCGAACGGGCCGGACCATGGCTCGCAACGCCTTCTTGACTCCAACTCCATCGACTGAGCAGAACAATTCAAAAAATTCTCGTTCCGCTACGTTTAAAAAACCGATGAGCCTTGGGGTTAACTTTCCCTGCATCGGGTTACCCTCGAGGTAATGAACCGTGTGCAGACTAATTTCCGTATTTAATTTAGACTGCAGTTGCCTTCGTGCAAAATCAGGAATTGCAATCTGATACTCGTAAGATCCCATGTCAAGAATCAATGTATCTTCAGCAACACTTGAAAGCTTTCCCTTAATTTTTGTTATCACTGGATACCACCTTAGGCAGGTAATTTCGTTTTATCTAAATAATGATGACAGAGCGCAATTGCAAGTGCATCCGCAACATCTGCCGGTTCTGGTATGGCTTCGAGGTTCAATTCTCGCATAATCGCTAACTGCATTTGTGACTTTGGAGCCCTTCCGTTTCCAGTAAGAATGCGTTTCACTTGAGTCGCGCTGTAGTGATGGACAGCGATACCAGCTTGTGCTGCAGCCAGGCAAATCACGCCTCTGGCGTGCCCCATTAAAATCGAGGTCCGAGGGCGTTTGTAATGGCTAAACAACTCTTCGAGCGCTAACGCAGTCGGCGTATAGGACGCAATAACACCAGCAACTCCCTCATGGATCGCGTGGACACGTTCGGCAAGATTTCCGCGTGCCCGACCCCGGACTATCCCAGCCTCGCATACCTGCAGTCCTCGAGTGGTCACCTCAAGGACACTATAACCCGTAATATTGAGTCCTGGATCTACTCCCAAAATCCTTACGGGGCACCCACTCTCCATGCTCATTCCCCAATCTTAGAATACACTAATCCTATTCGACTATTCGACACCGACCGACCAACCTGTCCCATCGGCACGATCTTCTAAAGTGACATGCGTCGCTGCCAAAGAGTCTCGTATATGATCCGCAGTAGCAAAATCTTTCTCACTGCGTGCCGTGTTTCGTAAGTCGATAAGCAACGCCATTAATCCTGCAAACGCCTCTTCGGGATCTCCGCTCAACTCCCATTCAGTTGCATCTGCGCGATCTTCTAAAACGATTTCCCACTCTGCCAAACCATCACGAATCTTATCTGCGATTTGAAATTTTTTGGCCGCTCGAGCCTCCGCTCGTAAACGAATAACAAGCTGCAAAACCTCTCCAAGCAGAACATCGCCCTCACCGCCGCCAGCATTTGTCTCGGAAGCGATAAATAACCCTAGTGTCCGAGAAAGCTCACGAAGCACAGAAACGCCTTGGCTTAGCTGAATCAGGGCAGTTTCAGACCGCATCGCTGGATCCTCCAACTGCTGGTCTTCGATTTGCTTGTTAAGCAGTCGCACAAGTTCGAACAAATCGCCGATGGCTCCACCGGTATTAAAATCGTCGTCCATCGAGTTCAAAAACTGGTGGCGGAGTTCAATGACGGCGTTAAAAGCCTCACCCGTTTCACCCGGAATCTCCCCGCAACGCGTATCAGCAGCAGGAACTTCGTAAAAAGAGCCGCCAGTGATTCGCTCAAACCGTTTAAAAAAGCGATAGAACGTTTCCAGCCCCGTAGCCGCCTCTGCAATCGCCTCAGAACTAAAAAGCACCGTACTGCGATAATGTGTTCGCAGTAAGAAAAATCGAATCTTTTCGCCACCCTGCTGTTCGATCAAATCGGCAAGGCCACCTGCCCCCTTAGAACGACTCATCTTCTCGCTACCTGCCGCCGCATCCCGGTCCCCTCTCCCCCCAATTTTACCTGCCTGCGATTGAGCACGAAGCAAACCGTTATGCATCCAGATTCGCGCCATTGGTTTGCTGTGACAACATTCACTTTGAGCGATTTCATTTTCGTGATGTGGAAACACAAGATCCAATCCGCCTCCATGAATATCAAATGTTTCGCCCAACAAACCTCGACTCATCGCCGAACATTCAATGTGCCATCCGGGACGTCCTTGCCCCCACGGGCTATCCCAGGAGGGTTCTCCCGATTTCGCTGATTTCCAAAGCGCAAAGTCCGCAGCGGAACGTTTTTTGGCTGCCGCCTGCCCCCCTTCCCCCTGAATATCGTCCTGCTTGCGATTGGTGAGCTTCCCATATTCCTTATCTTGACCTACATCAAAAAAGACATCTCCTTCCACGGCGTAAGCAAAACCTTGTTCGATCAGCGATGCAGTCATCTCAATAATATCATTCATGCTTTCTGTCGCCCGAGGCATATGATCAATTTGATCAACACCCATGCCTCGAAGATTTTTCAGATAATCCTCAATATTTTCTTCTGCAACTTCGCCCATTGAAATTGAACGCTCGTTCGCCTTGTGGATCAATTTGTCATCCACGTCCGTGATGTTGACGACCCATGTCACGTCATAGCCGCTGTAGGCAAGATATCTTTTGATGGTGTCAAAAATGACAGGGCCCACCATGTGCCCTATATGTGCTTTGTCATAGACGGTGGGCCCGCACAGATAGATTCCGATTTTTCCTGAAACAACCGGTTGGAGAGGCTCCTTTGTTCGCGAAAGAGTATTGTAGATGCGGATGTTTGACGCGGCCTGCTGGATACCCTGTTCTTCGCAATTTGCTTTTGTCGTAGTCATGATGTTTTCTCCAACAGCGCCACTGACTGCGCAGAAACTGCCTCTTCATTACCAATTGGGCCAACACCCTCACCTGTTTTGGCTTTGATACTCACTGCTTCCGGTAAAACGGAAAGTATTGCAGCTATTGAATTGCAGATCTCTAACGCATGGGGCGCGATTTTGGGCCGCTCGGCAAAAATAATACAGTCGACATTTACAATCTCATATCCGGCCTGACGAATGTGAGCAACTACCTTGTGCAGCATTTCAGCAGAGTTTCGGCCTGCGTTTTCGGCATCCGTATTCGGAAACATTTGACCGATATCTCCTAATGCCGTAGCACCAAGAATCGCATCAATCAGAGCGTGCAGCAGCACATCGGCATCGCTATGGCCGATCAATGAACGATCGTGCGGCAAATCCACACCACCAAGCCGCAATGACGAACCTGGTCCCAGACGATGCGTATCGTGCCCTATTCCTATACGAAGATTACTCGTACCAATTTCCTCCCTGACAAAACGGGCGTATTATAGAGAAATCCCAAATATTCGACAACGCGAAGGACATGGGCTTTGTGCAATCAAACAGTCTCGCCCACGGGAATATCGAACGTACCGAATCACTCAGTCCGGGGAAAAATTCAGTGGAATCGACGTGGTTCGGTCTAATCGTAGAATCTCCCGTTACTATGCTCCCATCTACCTGTCTCCTATAATCGCGCTATGGAAACGATTCGCATCGAAGGACTTCGCAAGACCTACAAGATCTACCAAAAACAGGAGGGGTTGCGGGCATCTTTTAAGGGCCTCTTCCGCCGAAAGCACCGCATGGTAGAGGCCGTTCGAGGTATTGATTTATCAGTTGATCAAGGCGAGTTTGTTGCCTTTCTGGGACCCAATGGTGCCGGGAAAACCACGACCCTTAAACTGCTTTCCGGAGTCATCTCGCCAAGTGCAGGAATGGCTCATGTACTCGGTCATGTCCCTTGGCGAAGGGAAAACGCCTACCGCCGACGCTTTGCCCTGGTAATGGGACAGAAAAATCAACTTTGGTGGGATCTTCCGGCACAGGAATCATTCCGCCTCCACCAGCAAATCTATCGCATTGAACCGCAGGCATTTGTTGCTCGTCGCGATGAATTGGTGGATTTACTTGAAGTACGCAAATTATTGGGCCAGCCTGTCCGCGAACTATCGCTCGGCGAGAGAATGAAAATGGAACTCATCGCCGCACTTTTACATTCTCCAGAAGTGCTTTTTCTTGACGAACCAACCATCGGTCTTGATGTGGTTGCCCAGCACAATATTCAAAATTTCCTACGCTACTATCAAAAATTAAAAGAAATAACTATCCTCCTCACGAGTCACTATATGAAAGATGTTGTGGCTCTCTGCAACCGTGTCGTGATTGTTGCCGAGGGTGTGATTGTTCACGATGGCTCGCTAGGAGATATCATCGAGCGGTTCAGTACACATAAAGTTATCACGCTGCAGTTTGCTGACCATTGCCTGCCCCACGACATCAGTCGATATGGGGAGATCATCGAAGAACAAGCTCCCCGCATCAAAATACGCGTAGCGAAACAAACGGTCACCGATAGCCTGGCCGCAATCCTACAGCAACATCCAGTTGAAGATGTGAGTGTGGAAGATCCACCACTCGAAAACGTCATCGCGGAAATGTTCTCCATTGCGCGTCAGGAATTTGAACGCACAGCAACAGGAACCGTCCAGGATTCTTAAAGCCTAACTCAGACTCAATTGGCAAAAACCTCCAGCGAGTTATCAAAACGATCATCCTGTGCGAGAAACTATTTACAAGAAAAGCTGGTCTCTTTTTGGTTCACCGCAGGACACGCTGGTGACTTGGTGGACTATTCTACGTATTTGCCTCGAGGAGCGACTCGTCTATCGCGGTGATTTTGCGTTGGGTACGTTGATGCGATTTCTACCAATCGTTACACAAATTTTTCTTTGGGGAACAATTTTTGAAACGATTTCCGGAAAAATTGCTGGCTACAGTTATCATGACTTCATTGCATATTATTTACTGACAATGGTTGCACGCGCATTTTCGAGCATGCCGGGACTTGCTTCAGGAATTGCCACAGAGATCCGAGATGGGTCGGTTAAAAAGTATCTGATTCAACCCATTGATATGATTGGCTTTCTTCTTTTAAATCGCCTGGCACATAAACTCGTTTACTATGGAGTCGCTATCGGTCCTTTTGCGCTCGTCTTTTTCCTCTGCCGGGACTTTTTCCCTTCGCTGCCATCGGCGGAAACGATGATTGCATTTGCAATCTCCCTGGTAATGGCGTTTTTCCTTGGATTCTTCCTTGAAACTGCGATCGGGTTGATTGGATTTTGGTTCTTGGAAGTTAGTTCGCTTCTCTTTATCTACATGCTCTTCAATTTCTTTTTCTCGGGGCACATGTTCCCTCTCGATATTCTTCCGTATCCCTGGAACCACGTGTGCGAGGCCCTGCCGCTCCAATATTTAGCGTATTTCCCGGCAGCCGTCTGGCTTGGAAAAATCGAGGGGGAAACCTTGATTACAGCACTTTGGATTGAATCCGCATGGGTTCTCTTTTTTATCATTGTATGCCGAATCGCTTTTAACCGTGGCGTGAAACGCTATAGCGGATTCGGCGGGTGAGAAAGGTAAAAAAATAGTGGGGCGATTTTCATCACAAACAGAGACCATCAGCGACGCGCAGAAACCCCATTACGGTCGGGTCTTTCTGACGTTCGCCCGAAATAGCCTCGTCCGAGATATGACATTTCGATCCAATTTCATTATTGAGACTATTTCTTCTCTTTCTTGGATGTTCATGAACCTCGGTTTTTATCTTTTGATTTTCTCTTATACGGATGTTATCGGTGTCGCAACCGGATGGACGCAGTATGAGTTTTTTGTTTTCTTTGCAACCGTGGCTATTGTAAATAGCTTGGTGCAAACTTTCTTCATGCCTAATGCACAGGAATTCAGTGAGCTTATTCGAACTGGCAATCTTGATTTCGCGCTGCTTAAACCGATTGACACACAGTTTCTGATTTCCTTACAGAAGGTGAATTGGTCCGGTTTCGGCAATACCGGGTTTGCTATTCTGTTATTATTTTTCTCTCTCTGGCATTTATGTTACCGGCAAGCAGATTTTTCATTACACCCGATACAGTTGCTGCTCTATCCGGTGTATGTACTGTGTGGAATCATCATTCTCTACAGCCTGATGATCGCACTTTCCGCGACCAGTATTTGGCTTGGGAGGAATCAATCGCTCTACAATTTCTGGTTCTATATCACCAATTTTTCGCGCTATCCAATGGAAATTTATAGCGGGCCTGCGGGAGACCCGCGGCGCTGGATCGGCGGGTCATTACGAACCTTTTTTTCTTACGTTATTCCCGTGCTGCTCGCGGTGAATGTGCCAGCTCGGCTGTTAGCAAAACCGCTGGATCCCGACAATACATGGCTCGCGGTGTATGCCATTTTTGGAACAATTATAAGCTTTCTTGTGAGCCGTATGGTTTTCTATCAAGCACTTCGCGGATATCGCAGCGCTAGCAGTTAGCCGATGGCGGGGATTGCAGGCACCGCACGATTGAGGCACCATAGAGCCTCCCCGACATGAATAGTACATGAATAGATTGGTACTTTGATGAAACTTGCATTCAGTAGTAATGCCTACATGCACTTCTCCATTGAGGAGACGATTGCACAAATTGCCACTGATGGTTACCGAGGTATAGAAATTTTAGCCGATGTTCCTCACGCATGGCCTGCGGGTTTACTCGAGGAACGCAAAGAATCTATTCGTCAATCTCTTGATGAGCATAAGCTGACTATCTCTAACATCAACGCCTTTATGATGAATGCGGTCGCTGATCCCAGACAACCTTACTGGCATCCCGGATGGACCGACCCCGATCCGCACTACCGCGCTATCCGCAGAGAACACACAAAACGCGCCTTGCAACTCGCAGCAGACCTTGGGGCCCCCTGCATTACCACGGAACCAGGCGGACTGCTCACCGAAAATCAGTCTTGGAAAGTCGGGGCTGACATTTTCTACGAAGAGTTAATGCCTTGTGTTGAGTTGGCTGAGTCAGTGGGCGTCGATTTGTTGATTGAACCTGAACCAGAATTAATGATTGAGACATTTGGCCAATATCTGGAATTCATTGATCGAATTGATTCCGATAAAATTGGGTTGAACTTTGACATTGGGCACGCTTTCTGTGTGGGAGAGGATCCTCAAGACTGGATTGCTAAAATGCAATCACACACGAGACATTACCACTTTGAGGACATCGCAGCCTCCCGCAAGCATGCCCACCTGATACCGGGACACGGTGCGATTGATTTTGAAGCAACGCTCCGTGAAATTGCGCGGACGAACTATGATGGCTGGATAACCGTTGAACTCTATCCCTACATCGATGAACCAGACAAAGCATCTCGAGAAGCGTTCTCATTTCTGCAACGCACGATGCAACACCTAGAGATTCCTGTCCAGTGAGTGATGATGCCCCGGCCTGATTCAAAAATTCGTGCCTATTTAGAGCTTTTGCGATTACCGAATGTGTTTACGGCCATCGCAGACGTCATCATGGGGTACTGGTTCGCGCAGGCAGCACTGAACGGTAGCGAAAGCCCTGCGGAAACGCATCTTGGCATTTTGGTTCTGCTGATTCTCTCGTCGAGCTGTTTTTATCTGGCAGGGATGGTGCTCAACGATTATTTTGATCGCAATAAAGACCTGCAAGAACGGCCCGCCAGACCCATCCCCTCTCGCCGAGTTCCTGAATCAACAGCTTTGTGGCTCGGCACACAATTGCTCGTGCTCGGTACTATCCTGGCCATGATTCTCAGTTTCATGAGTCACACGCTAGGGACGCTGCTGATCGCCCTGTTACTGGCAACCGCCGTAGTGGCATACGATGGAGTGTTCAAAAAAAATTGGTTAGGTCCCCTGGGGATGGGCACCTGTCGATCACTCAACGTGATGATGGGAATGAGTGTTGTTGAGGGAACGTTTACCGCTTTTACGATGAGCCATTTTCTCATTATCGTCGGGATTGGCATTTACATTGTTGGCCTCACATGGTTTGCGCGTACCGAAGCCGAAAGGAGCAACCGATTTTACCTCTCGGCAAGTCTACTTATGATGGGCCTGGGGCTGGCATGCCTTTATTCGTTTCCGCAGTTCATGCCCCTAAATAAAACATTGGTAAGCCAAAATATTGGAATTTGGTTTGGTTTCTGGCTACTAGTCGCATTACAAATCACCTGGAGATGTGGCAAGGCAGTCCTAGAACCGACTCCAACCAATGTGCAGGTGGGAGTCAAATTCTGCCTCTTAACCCTAATCGTACTGGATGCAGCGATCATCTTTGCCGTTCAAGGTCAAGAGAAATCTCTTGTTTTACTCGCACTCTTGATTCCAACTATCTTCCTCGGAAAATTCATCTACTCAACATGACTTCATCTGTCTTTCTTCTTTCAGTGCCCGGTCTGCGGCCAAACGACATTAACAGCATGGAAAACCTTCAGGCCGTTGCCGAGAAGGGAGAACGGGCAAATTTGATTCCGAGCTTTCCATGTGTCACTTGGCCGGTGCAGTCCAATATGGTTTGTGGGTCGCAACCTCAGGATCATGGCGTTGTCGCCAACGGATTTTTTTGGCGTGATTCGCAGGAAGTCGAAATGTGGACCGCATGGAATGAAAAAATTCAGCAGCCTCAAGTCTGGGATCTCCTTGCACAACGCGGCAAACAAAGCGCGGTCTGGTTTCCCATGCTGAGCAAGGGGTGCAGCGCACAAAACGTGTGCATGCCAGCTCCTGTTCACAACCCAGACGGTACGGAATCACTTTGGTGCTATACAAAACCAGAAACACTCTACGGCGAACTACTCGCTGAACATGGGCATTTTCCTCTCCAGAATTTCTGGGGGCCTCAGGCTGGAATCGCTTCAAGTCGATGGATTGTTGACTCGGCAATCACGGCAGCTGGGCGTTTCAAGCCTGATTTTTTTTACATCTATCTACCGCATCTTGACTATGCCGCACAACGATCCGGCCCTGATAGTGACGAGGCACAAAACGCGGTCTTGGAATTAGACAACCTCCTGGGGAAGCTATTTCAAGAGATGCCGCGTGTCATGAAAAAAGACGTCCTTTGGCTTGTAGCAAGCGAGTATGCGATCGTGCCCGTGAATCATGTGTCCTACCCGAACCGAATCCTACGTTCGGCTGGCTTTTTAAACGTTTATCTGAATGAGGGCGAATGGATTGATTTTCGTACCAGTAAGGCCTGGGCATTAGTGGATCATCAATTCTCACATATCTTTTTACAACAGCCGGTTTCGAATACGGATGCAGAAGAAATTGCCGAACTCTTCCGTGATAGTCCCGGAATTGCCGAAGTTGTTGTGGGAAAAGATCGGAAAAAGTATCAGCTTGATCACCCACGAAGTGGCGAAATCATTTTGATTTCGGAACCAGAAAGCTGGCAAGCCTATTACTATTGGCAAGAAGATGAGAAGGCTCCACCTTTCGCCCGCACGGTCGACATTCACAGAAAACCAGGATACGATCCGGTCGAGTTATTTTTTGACCCTGCCACAAAAAGTATTCCGCTTGATGCATCTCTGGTCAAAGGTTCTCACGGTGCCCCGGCAACACGATCGGATCAACAGGGCATTTTTAGCAGTTCCCATCCAGGTCTCTTGAAAAAGAGCGGTTTTCATAATGGTGCTCTTCACGATTACAACGTGTGTCAACTCATCCTTGACCAATTTTAAGATGACGCGTGCGTTGGTAGATCGCTTATGCTTCTCTGGCTGCCATCAAAGTGCCAACCTGACTCACACTACAACCGTCTTGTCTGACCAGGGTTCGTCAATCTGAGGTGGAGTAAAAGAAAAATTACGACTCTGGCTGAAGAATTTGATCGGATTTTCGTACACAACACGACGGATCAAATTTTCTGGATGGCCACGAAGACGCATTTCTAGAATGAAATCAGGGACGGCTGTCGGTTTGGAAGGCCCCCAATCTCCTGCCGAATTAACGAGCAGTCGCTCAGGTCCATATTTCTCGACAATATCAACCGCCCGCTCTGGCGTGCACTTACTCACTGGATAAAGTGTCATCCCTGCCCAAAAACCTTTATCAAGAACTTCTCCCGCAGTATGTTCTTCCACATGATCGACGCAAATTCTCTCATGATCTAACCTTGAATCATCACACAACATATCGAGAATCATTCGCGTGCCCTGATATTTATCTTCGAGATGTGGCGTGTGAATCAAAATTTGTTCGTCTGTCCGGACAGCCAAGTCAAGATGCTCAAGAAAAATGATCGCTTCATTTTTTGTATTTTTATTCAATCCAATTTCGCCGATACCCAAAACACCTGGGCGATCAAGAAAGTCCGGTATCATGGCGATGACTTCTCTCGACAACTCTACATTCTCTGCTTCCTTTGCATTGATACACAGCCAAGTGTAATGCGAAATTCCATACCATCCGGCCCTTTTCGGTTCGAAATCTGTTAACTGTTGAAAGTAATCTCGAAATCCGTCTTGGCTGCCCCTATCGTAACCTGCCCAAAAAGCCGGTTCGCTTACACCCACGCAACCCATCTTTGCGAGTGTTTCGTAGTCATCGGTGGTTCGAGAGACCATGTGGATGTGCGGGTCAAAATAGTACATTAATATTCCTAGACTTTACGAGTGGGAAAGGCGGCTAGTATCTTCGGGATTAATATCTGTTTAAGAATCGTTTACTTCAAGATTTTTTTCCAATGGGAATCAAATTCTCTGGAATAAATCATTTGTATCCGCGCAGCCCGATCACTATCACTATCTGTAACGGACAGTACCTCCAACGACTTGCGAATCTCTAGCATGCGCCTATCGTGATCCACCGCGCCATCCGCTCGATCAATGCGATCCAGAATGGCCGCGATTTCTATTAGTTTTGCACGGATTTTAAATTGCTCTCGCGTGAGAATAGCCTGGGCATCAAAGATTGCTGGTGTATTCATCGTGGAATTAAGGGGGTCCAGGAACTGTGAAGTTGTTTGCTAAGAGAAACGAGACTTAT
>NHBP01000027.1 GCA_002168195.1 Planctomycetaceae bacterium TMED10 | reverse complement strand
ACAGCCTCGCTTAGGTTCACTTTCATTTTGACCTTTCGAGTGGGTTTTTCCTGAGTCGACATGAATGGGTTTGCCGGATTCTACGCCCGACCCTAGCTAATTACGAGGGATTGGGAGAAAATCAGAATATAAACGAATCTCCGATGCGTTTTTTGCTTTGATTCAAAGGTGAATCCGGCAAAAAATTTGTTGGATTGCTTTAATGCTGTTAATGCTATTGCGCCGTACGAGCTGACCTCCCGACAAGGGACCCGTCAACCTAAAGCTTCTTAGTACCTGATGGAATGTGTAATTGGTTGAAACGCCGACGATAAAATGTCAAACACTGAATTAAAAAATAGTTATGCGGTCGTTACCGGTAGCTCAAGTGGCATTGGACGAGAAATTGCGATTGCGCTGGCCGAGTCGGGGGCTGATATTTTCATTCACGGTGGGCATAGTCATGATGCCGTTGCCCGCACTGTAAAGAAGGTTGCGGAGGTGGGCGTCAATGTAAAATCAATGTGTATTGATTTAGCCGATGAAGCAAATCAGGAGACGTTTCTTGCGGCAACCAAAGACGGCGGTCGCACCCCGGATATTTGGGTCAATAATGCAGGTGTCGATACGCTGACAGGTCCGCTTGCATCGGCTGATTACTATACGAAATTAGATTTACTTTGGAGGGTCGATGTTCTCGCAACGATACGTCTTTCACGCCGAATTGGTGACGCGATGCGAGAGAATCATGGGGGTTCGATTATTAATCTGGGTTGGGACCAGGTAGCAACAGGCATGGAGGGCGACTCGGGGGAAATATTTTCTGCAACAAAAGGCGCCGTCACCGGGTTCACACGGTCCCTGGCGAAAACACTAGCGCCGCATGTTCGCGTGAACGGTATTGCGCCCGGGTGGATTAAAACAAAATGGGGCGAAACGGCACCCGAATCGTGGCAAAAGCGAGCCATCGACGAATCGCTATTGGAGCGATGGGGAACGCCCCGGGATATCGCCCAGGCAGCAGTGTTTCTTGCGTCTGAACGCTCGAGTTTTATCACCGGTCAAATAGTGGCCGTCAATGGCGGTCGCCGCTAACGGCAAAGAGGTTGCAGACCGAGGACATCCGAATGGATAGTTTCAACGACAAACGATTGCATTTTGTCACGGGACGATTGGCAGAGCATGCACTCCGAGAGGCGCTCGAAAGATTGTCATCCGTCGTTGGCTTTACGTACAGCCTTGATGTGCTGAAAATTACGGTCGCCGCCCTCATGACTCCAAAATGGGTCGCTGATCGGATTTCTGTTCCCAGCGGTACCGATTATGTTGTCGTCCCCGGATACTGTGAAGGCAATCTTGATGCCATCGAACGAAAANCACNCTGTCAGGTGCTCCGNGGCCCGCGCGATTTAAGACGCCTTGATATNTTTTTNAATCAGGCAGGCGATACTGTGGACGACTATGGTGCGAGTGACATTGAAATTATTGCTGAAATCAATCACGCGCCTCGGCTCACGCAAGCCGAATTTATCTCGCTGGCGAAGAATTATGCAGAGTCTGGCGCTGATGTAATTGATGTCGGATGCAATCCAGGTGAAACCTGGGCGGGCGTAGCAGATGCGGTGAAAATACTCAAAGACATCGGGCTTCGAGTATCGATTGATAGCATGAATCAAACGGAAGTCGCTGACGCGGTCCGTGCCGGGGCTGAACTAGTACTCTCTGTGAATAGTACCAATTGCGAACAGGCTGTTGATTGGGGTGCGGAGGTGATTGTCGTTCCGGATAACCCGGCAGAATTGGCAAGCCTAGACCCCACCATCGAATATCTTGCCACCCGGGGTGTTGCACTCCGGATTGATCCTATTCTTTCCCCCATCGGATTCGGATTTTCCGATAGTTTNNGNCGNTATAACNANNTCCGTAANCGNTANCTCGACGCGGAGATCATGATGGGCATTGGCAACCTCACGGAGCTTACCGATGCTGATTCTGCAGGGATGAACGTGCTTCTCCTAGGGATATGCCAGGAGCTTGGNATCCGAAGCGTTCTTACCACAGAGGTTATTCCTTGGGCTCAAACAAGTGTCAGAGAATGCGATATTGCNCGCCGGTTNGTTTATCATTCGGTGCANCACAAAGTTTTGCCAAAGCATTTAGAAGACCAATTATTACTCTTNCGCGATGTTGATCGCCCCGAATATCAGCAATCATTTTNTGAAGAANTGGCCGNATCGATACGAGNNTATAANATTCGGCTTTTTGCCGATGCCGATGGGATTCATCTGGTAACAAACGGTGTTCACCTTGTNGGCGATGAACCCTTCGAATTGTTTCAGAAATTCCTGGATGACCATGGCGATAGAATGAATATTGGACATTCCTTCTATATTGGCTATGAAATGTGCAAAGCAACCACGGCGATCACGTTGGGCAAGAATTATCAGCAAGATGAAGCCCTTGATTGGGGGTTTTTGACAAAAAATGAGGCGAACCGATCTCGTATTGAAGATCGGCGCACTGGAGAGAACTAGGAGTTAGCGTATTGTGACAGNAACCGGCGAACTAATTATTGAAGGCCTGCTGACGACGTGGGATCGCGGTGATTGCGTCAATCTTTCACCCATGGGCGCACGATTNAATGCCCTTGGGAAACGTTTGCAGCTACGCCCTTTTAAGACGTCNCGTTCCTATACTAATCTTATGGAAACCAATTCNGGAGTNTTTCATATTACAGACGACGTACATCTGATTGCCCGGGCCGCAATAGGCGATGTGCAACCGATGGCNGAATTATCGANGATCACTGGTNCGAAAGCGTATCGGCTGAAAGACACCTGCCGATGGTATTTCGTGGAATTGGATACGGCAGAACAAGAAGGTCCACGCGCCACACTTGAAATGACGATTCAACAGTCGGGCAGGGTGCGTGACTTTGCGGGCTTTAATCGNGCNAAACACGCCGTGATCGAGGCGGCNATTCTCGCCACCCGTGTTGGTATTTTACCCGACCAGGAAATACGGCANCAGNTCACCGCACTTGAACCGTGGATTACAAAAACAGGTGGAATACCNGAGCGAGATGCATTCGCGTTATTAAAGCATACAGTGGGTGAAAAAATGAATCATAACGANAGCCTTCGGGAATAATTAACACCCATGCGGTAATGAAACGGATGNTCCGCAGATAAATGNCAAATTCAACCGAAGCAAAAGAACCGGCGATCAATTCTCGCACNATCACGTTGCAGGCGCCGAGCCGTCTTCATTTCGGCCTTCTCCCTGGCACCGGTGACTTGGACCACCGATGTGGNGGGTTGGGCGTAATGATAGACAATCCGAACTTGAAGATGACTGCACGNGCAAGCTCNCAGTGGGCGGTCACGGGCTTGTGTGGCGATCGGGTCAAACGAATCGCTCTTCAGGTATTCCANCTTGCCAAGTGTGATCCAGTGCCTGTNCATATCCANGTAAGTGAGGCCCCGCCATCCCATGTCGGCTTCGGCTCGGGTACGCAGTTGACAATGGNCACCGCATCGATGTTAAACGCGTGGATTCGGCAAACCGTATTTCCGGGTGGTATGTCTCAGNATTTTGGGCGGGGGAGCAGGTCCCTTGTCGGCTCGGAAGGTTTCGTTCGGGGCGGGCTGATCTTTGATCCCGGGGGCGTGGCCGGTAATGACGGCTCACCTTGCAACTCGGTAGAACGATTTATACTGCCCGCCGACTGGCGTTGGCTTTTAGTGACCTCGGCAGGAGAAGAAGGACTCTCGGGGAAAATAGAGGCTGACGCTTTTTCAAATCGGGATTCAAATCGGGATTCAAATCGCGGATTAAGACAGCAGCTTCTTGACCTCGCACAAAAACGATTGATTCACAGTGCCGAGCGGGCGCAATTCGAGGAATTTAGTCATGCTTTGGCTGAATATGGTGAGCGCTGCGGAGAACTATTTGCTCATTCTCAGGCGGGACTGTATTCTTCCTCGGCGATGGAGGAGGTCGCCAACCGACTCAAGAAAAATGGCGTTCTTGGGGTGGGACAAAGTAGTTGGGGCCCCACCGTTTTTGGATTATTCCCCAATCACGAAAGTATCAATGTATTCCTCCGGGAAAACCAATGGATTCACCATCGTGAATTAGTCTTCCGAATTTCCGCAACTAATGTGTCAGGCACAAATATTGTGGACAATTAGGCGATACCCCCTTCTGAGAGAATCAACGTGTATTGTCCTGAAGTCTTATTGTTCGGTGCGTAAATAACTCATTTTGTAATAATTGTTTGACAAATAGTTTGCGAGACGCGAGACTGGATTATTGATTAAACAAAGACGGCTTCCACTCGCTTACTGTTTGGGGTGAAATGACAACTTCCCGTACAGGTTCGCTCCGGGAGCCGTCTTTTTTACTGCCAACTTTGTGTCGATATTCTGGAGGTCGTTTGCCCTAATTTGGAACCAATGGCGCAGATACATAGGGTTTTGTGATCGACCGAGATGGCATTTAGTATGCGAGGTGAAACATGGCGGTTCTCACTGGTACACTAACGATTAATGCAGCCTTCCTCGCTGAAATCAAAGAGGATAATCTTCGGCTCCGGGAACTTCTTAATACCGCAGCACATGATGCCACTGATTCAGCCTCCGGCCGCATAAACGCGCGTGAGCGGGTTGAGCTTTATCAGGCGTTGAGGGATCAACTGGCACTCCATTTTACTCTCGAAGATGCTTACGGCTATTTTCACGATGCCATCGAGGATAATCCATGGCTAACCGCGGCAGCCGAAAAACTCCACCTGCAACACGATTTGCTGTTTCGGGAGATTTGCAACATCGTCGATGCCTCCGAATGTATCCTCTATCGTGAATATAACGCCATCCACGTGAGGGATTTACTCAGTAATTTTATGGAGTTTTTTGCTCGCCTTGCGGAGCACGAGCATTCCGAAAATGAACTGATTCTCGCTGCGTTTGATGATGATATAGGCGTGGGTGACTAACGAAATGTTTATTCGCTATCGATTAAGCACTCCCATCGGTGCTTCGTTCGGCCCAGGCAGCAGCTCCCAATACACTTGCGAGATCTCCTAGTTCTGCTGCGACCACATCGAACGAATCAATAAACGAGGGTAGGACTCGGGCCACGGCAATCTTTTTGACTTCAGTCACAAATAAGTCGGGCAGTGCCTCAACCATACCACCACCAAGAATGATCTTGTCAGGCGCGAGAAGGTGAACAATGTTCGCCACCGCAATACCGATATAACGGGCCGCATTCCTGACGATTTGGTCAATAACTGCGTCCCCCGAATGAATAGCTTCCTTTAGCGCGCCACTACGGATGCGTGAAATATCAGTTCCCTGGTTCTGCATCAGATGCGGCGCTTGGCCTCGATATGCTGCTGCCGCTGCCTGGGAGGCGATTACAAGTCGACTCGCGACGGCCTCGAGGCACCCACGTTTTCCACAGCCGCACAGTGGCCCATCCGGGACAACTTGCATATGGCCAATTTCCATACAAGTCGATTTTGCTCCTCGGAGAATTTTCCCGTCATATACGCATCCCCCACCAATGCCCGTACCTGGAAATACGCCGACGATCGTCCGGCAATTCTGGCCGGCCCCAAAGCGATACTCTCCATAAACACCAGCGTCGACGTCGTTCATGAGATGAACACCACAATTCAATTCGTCTTCCAATGAATCCTTGATGGCAACATTGGTCCAACCCAGATTGGGCGCAGATTCTAAAATTCCCCGATCAAGATCTAAAGGGCCAGGGCACCCGATCCCAATTCCGGAAATGTCTTTTACGGCAATATCAGCATCTACGATCGACTGCCGGATCGTGTTAATCATCCGATTAACGCCAGCCTTACTGCCATCATGGCCCTTCGTTTTTGTGCGGTGTTTGCCGCATAATTCGAATTGCTTGTTGTAGACGGTTGAAAGCATCTTGGTCCCGCCAAGATCGAACCCTACCCAGTATTTTTTGTCGTTGTCGATGTCGTTTGGCATTGAGGCACATTTCCCATGGAGTTAACGATGGACATAATTTATCCGCAATACGCAATATTAACTAGCAGCGATAATCAACAGTTTGCCTCTAAAAGCGAGTGCACTCATAAGTTCATGAAGATTGATTTGCACAGACTATCGTCCTTCGATAAATTCCAGCTAGTTGTATCGACGCATTGCGGATATCGAAAGAAGCTTCGATAGCAGTTCGGCCATTTGCTCCGATATGGCGTGCGGACTCAGGCGCATCAATAAGGTTCGATATCTCAGCCGCCAACTGTTCGGGCTCATCGGGCTCGATGATGATCCCCTGGTCGCGTCGCTTGAATATCTCATTCGTTCCGCCAACATTGGTGGCAATCACCGGAATCCCGTACGCAGCTGCTTCCAATAGCACTCTCCCAAGTGGTTCCTGACGCGCACAATGAAGGAACATGCGGAGTGAAGCGTAAAACGGGTGCATGTTTTTCTGGTGACCCAGGAAATGCACCCGATGATTGAGTTTATTGGCAACGATAAACTCGTTTAACTCTTTTTCATGACCAAGCGTCTCTTCCTTGTCAGAATGCCTTCGCCCGGCAATGACGAGGTGCACCTTCGGGTATTTTTTTGAAGCGATTAAAAATCCTTTTAATAGGGTATCTAATCCCTTACGAATTATGATTTGACCTGCAGCGCCGAGTAAAATTGAATCCGGCGAGAGCCCGAGACTACGATGCAATTCTCCCGATGATGCGGTTGGTTTGAATGTCCGTAAATCAATACCGTTATAGAGGACCGATGACTTACCGCTTGATAAGCCAGCCCGACGGTGATAGTCGAGCGCTGCCTTGGATACGGCAAGGATTCGGTCATTTTCATTCACATCGTTCATCGCTTGACGCGATAATGTCATGATATCCCGGATGTGTCCAATCGAGGGCAAACGAAGCTTGCGAACGACGGGGCCAGCGATACGCGATGTAGATAGGCTGATAGCGTGAAATAAATCGCCCGGTAATTTCCGTAACTGTTCGCTTAGTTTTGTTCGCAATTTATCCAGTGGATAACGATTGCCTTCCGGGTTTCGAAATGAAAAGGGTACGTGATCAATTTGGTGCAACGTGAGAGTATCAGAAAAATCGGCATCGGGTGGCGCAA
This sequence comes from Planctomycetaceae bacterium TMED10, assembly GCA_002168195.1. Lineage (GTDB taxonomy): Bacteria > Planctomycetota > Planctomycetia > Pirellulales > UBA7805 > UBA7805. Next base: position 17,314 of record NHBP01000027.1, on the reverse strand, counting down.
TCGCCGTGAACTGAAACCCTTGTTGTCTTAGCTGGTCACAGAATGCAAGCGTGGAACGTTCTCCGCCGTTTAACGACGGATGCTCCATCAGCAACACAACATGCAGTGGATTCCCGCCGATTGATAAAGGATCACAGCAGCCCATAAGCATTCAAAGTTGACCGCAAAGAGTTCATTTCAGTCTCTGAAAGCGGCAAGAGGGGCATTCGAAGCGTACCGGAGTCTCTTCCCAGTAGTGCCATGGCAGCCTTAATCGGAATCGGATTCGTAGATAATCCCAGCATGTCGCGACAAAGAGGGAAAAGTCGGTGATGCCAGGATTGTGCTTCCTCAATGTTGCCACCGAGAAACGAATCAATGAGCGAGATCATATCTTTTGGGATAATGTTACCAACGACCGATATGACGCCTCTCCCGCCTACGGCAAGGAGGGGGAGAGTCATGCTGTCGTCACCAGAAAGTACCGTTAGATCGGTGCTTGCCAAAATTTCCGATGCCTGATCCATCTGACCGGTGGCTTCTTTCACCATGGTAATTTGTGGTAGCTCTGCTAATCGAATAATCGTTTCTGGCTCAATGTTTTTGGATGTTCTGCCAGGGATATTATAAACGCATATCGGAATCTCAACCGACTCGGCTAGTATTTTGAAGTGCTCGTACATGCCCGACTGCGTCGGCTTATTGTAGTAAGGAGCAACGACCAGGGCGGCATCAGCACCTGCGTTCGCTGCCCATTGCGTGAGACGTAAGGCTTCATCCGTGTTATTAGAACCGGTACCGGCCATCACTTTTATTTTCCCGCTTGCTGCCTCGACAACTGCGGAAATGACTTTCTCGTGTTCCTCGTGAGAGAGCGTAGGAGATTCTCCCGTTGTGCCCGTCGGTACAACACACGTGGTTCCGGCTGCTATCTGAAATTCGACCTGCTGCCCGAGTAAATCATAATCCACTCGGTCGCCATTAAAGGGGGTCGTTAAGGCAACCGAGAGACCTGAAAATTCTTCTCCTCGCGTAGTCATGCTTTTGCCTGCTTTATTTGGATTCGGAAGGGGCTGGCGCGATAGTCTACGACAATCCGATCTGCAACGCTAGCCGCCCAATCTTACGAAACTGCGGTGCTATTGGTGAGTAGAATCTTCATTTCGCGCACGGCATTCTCAAGCCCGGCAAATATTGAACGGGCAACAATACTATGTCCAATATTCAGTTCGTGCATCTGCGGAATAGAAGCGATAGAATGGACATTATTATAGGTCAACCCATGTCCGGCATTCAGAAGCATTCCGGCCTTCGTTATTTGTTCACCCGCATTGATGAGCGTTGCCAAGCAATCATTCTTCTCAACGTTAGATGCTTCCGCGTATGCCCCGGTATGCAGCTCGATGGCATCTACATCCAACTCACTCGCCTTGTCGATTTGCTTCGGCGAAGGGTCTAAAAATAAACTGACTGGGATGTTGGCTGCCTTTAGCCTTTTAATTACATCGATGGCTCGACGGTTACCGCATATGTCTAATCCGCCCTCCGTTGTTAATTCCTCACGTTTTTCAGGAACGAGCGTGACTTGATCGGGTGGATGGTCGCATGCAAGCGTTGTGATATCATCATCACAGGCCATTTCCAGATTCAGTCGAACTTGTGTTGTTTCTCTCAGCAGGAGAAAATCGCGGTCCTGTATGTGACGCCGGTCTTCTCGTAAATGAATGGTGATGCAATCTGCACCGCCGAGTTCCGCTGCTGCAGCTGCCCAGACCGGATCCGGTTCAACGGTGAGCCTCGCCTGCCGCACGGTGGCGACGTGATCGATATTTACACCTAATTTGACCATTTTTATATATTCATTTTTAAATAAGTTTGGCGGACAGAATCACACAGGCGAACCGGATATCAAGAGTATCGCTACGGTCATATAAATGACAATTCCAACAACATCGATTATGCCCGCGATAAAGGGCGTGCTCATTAATGCGGGATCCCACCCGATACTCTCAAAAATCAGGGGTAACATAGCGCCCAAAAGTGTGCCGGCTATAACAACCAACAGCACAGTGATAGGCACGGTCAGCGCGTGAATGTAATGCTGGGGATCATCTGGTCCAAGCCACAACGCCGCAAGGTAACCGATCAGGCCCAGGACGACTCCCAGTAAAACGCCTTGCGCTAGTTCCCGGAGGATAATTCGCATCCAATCGCGTGGTGTGATGTGCCCCGCACTGAGCGCTGAAATGATGAGTGTTGCGGATTGACTGCCCGAATTTCCACCGCTGGAAATAACCAAAGGGATAAAAAGAACAAGCCAAGCGGTTGTCAGTGGTCCATCTCGATATTGTTCTAATGCAAACGCGGTAAGTAACGCGCCAATAAACAGAATGATGAGCCAAATTCCGCGATTCCAGGTGAGCCGGGGGATAGAAGCCCGAAGATAGGATTCATCGAGTGGTGCTACGCCACCGATCCGCTGCGTCTCTTCGGTGGCCTGTTCACGCATCACGTCGATGACATCGTCATGGGTTATGATGCCAAGCATGCGATGCTGTTTGTCTACTACGGGAATTGCCAGTAAATCATATTTCGCTACCTGTTCCGCCACCTCCTCGGTGTCTTCATCCGCATCGACGGAAATAACGTGCGTATCCATAAGGTCACCAATCACGACGTCAGGGCGACCGATCGACGATACAAGGTCTCTTGCTGAAAGCACACCGGAGAGTCGATCTTGGTTATCAACGACATAGAGGTAATAGACCGTTTCCAGGATTTCCGCCTGGGACGCTATCGAGCTAATTGCGTTTTTAACCGTCGTGTTCTGTTGCAATCGGGCAAAGTCTGTCGTCATCATGGACCCGGCCGTATCTTCGTCATAGCGCTGAAGATGGAAGATATTGCGGCGAATGTTCTCCGGTAGAAGCGATAAGAACTCGGCAACGACCGCGGGTTCGGTCTCCTCCAGAAGATCGACTCGATCATCCGGGGGTAGTTCTCCAACCAATTGGGCTGCATCCTGAGGAGACAGGTTTTCAATGAAATCAACTTGTCGGGTTAGTTCATAAAAACTGAATATCTCAGATCGCGTTTGCGGGTCGGTATGAATGAGCACCTTCCAGGCCTCGTCCCACTCGAGCATGTTGGTGAAATCGGCGACTGCGGCAGGGTGGAGCGCGGTACAGAATTGCTGGAGGCCCGCTTCATCACTGCAGGAGAGCATTTCCCGCAGTTCCGGGATATAAAGTGTATTTGGGCACATAACACAGCTTCCAATGAACCTGAGCGACCGGTCTCGCAGGAAAGTTTGATGGTGGGATCGCAGCCAAAGTGCCTGACTCCCCGAAAGCGCATTGTAGCAAAAAACCGACCATGTGAAATCAGCTCACGATGCCGTTTTATCTATTGATCTGGCTCTGGTGATGATCTTTGTTGACAAACGGAATGGCGATTGTTAGAGTCGCGCCAAATACAACAAAGGGTAACACAACAATATCTTGCCGCTTTAAAAAAAATGACTGAAGTACAGCGAGACGATTTCCTTCGGTGCGAGGAACGCATTGGCTATGTGTTCACGGATAAAGAATTGTTGAAGTGTGCGCTGACACATGCCTCGGGCGCTGANAACCGCCTTGCGTCAAACGAACGCCTCGAATTTTTGGGCGATGCCATTCTAGGCGCTATCGTCTGCGAAATGTTATACAAATCGTTCCCCGAGTTATTGGAGGGGGATTTAACTCANATCAAGTCTGCCGTTGTAAGCAGGCAGACCTGTGCACGATTAAGCTCCAATTTGGGCCTAGGCGAGTTCATTATTGTCGGACGGGGTATATCGGCAGGCGCCCAATTCCCCTCATCTTTGCTCTCCAATACCTTTGAATCTCTGGTGGCTGCAATCTATCTCGATGGTGGTCCTGACTGCGTGAGGGAATTTATCGACCGGCACTTGCAGGGCGAAATAGAAATTGCACACACGGGACGCGGCNACCTCGATTATAAATCATTGCTGCAGCAGACTATCCAGCGGGAAATGAATACCACTCCCACCTACGTCGTGATCGAAGAGAAGGGGCCGGATCATAGCAAGCAGTTCTTAGTGTCGGCGCAAATAAGTGATAAGACTTATACACCGGCATGGGGCCACAACAAGAAAGAAGCCGAACAACGAGCTGCCAGTAACGCACTTGCCGAACTCAGTGACGATGAGAAGTGACATGTTCGACCAGAGAAGCCGGTTGAATTCNAAAATCAAGACTGGCAAGAGAGTAGCTGCCAACATTGNTTTATGGCCGCGTCGCTGAACATTCTGTTGGATTAAGCNTCATCCGATTTNTTTNCTGCTTCCATCTCCGGAAGATTAAGCGTTGTGGAGTAGAGCCTCCCGTTGCGCTCGTACTGAATGTTGATCGGAAATGGAACACCGTTGAACGGATTCGCCGTNTCATCGGCATCCTTCCATGACGCCCCGTTTATCGTATGTATTCTGTCAGTGTAACGGAGTCCAGCAAGATCAGCGGGCGAGCCTGAGATGACTCGGCTGATCATAGGCGTATCTGGATTGCCATGATCGTGTCGCCAGGAGACCCCAAGCCGCATCGGTTTACCTCGTANAACGAGATCGAGTGTTTTTTCATCTCCGNTACCTGGCGAGATGATGGTNATTTTTGANTNTTNCGGGGCTCCGAAGACCGCTGATCGCATTTCGTCGTCGTTGGTGATGGTGTCGCCATTAAATTTAATTATTCTGTCGCCGCGTTTGATGCCTGCGTCGCGTGCAGGTGAACGCCTTTCAATCCGGGTTACTTGCAGTCCGTTTTCGGACGCTTGCTCTGAAGCCCAATTCAATCCGAGTCGTTTCGGGGGCGGTGCAAGTGGATTTTCAAAACGCCGCTTCGCTCGGGGCGTTTCTCGACGCGACATTTCGCGAAACGAGGGAAAAGAGTCTAACTGGTCAATCTCCAACACGGTTTGATAGGTGAATCTCGCAACGCTCTCGATGCCCGAAGAGTTGATTTTATGGGCATCATCACGCGGACGATGATAATCATCATGCAAACCCGTGTGCGGCATTAAGTAGGGAATGCCGGTCTTAAAAAATGGATGGTGATCACTGTTTTCTTTTATCTCCCAATCAAATTCAATCTTAAGCGGTGGATTATCAATGAGATGGGTATTTACAGTAGCAATGAGCGAACGCGACCCGGACCAGGTTCGGGCACCGTACATCGTGAGCGTATTATCGCGAAGTCGCCCAACCATATCCATGTTCAGGACCAATTTTAATTGATTTAATGGAATTGTCGGGTTAGCTATAAAATATTTTGAGCCCCACAGCCCCTGTTCTTCGCCATCCCAGAAAGCGATAAGGACGCTTCGGCGGCAAGGGTTCACCTTCAGTGCTTCAGCGATTTCGAGCAAGGCTGACGTGCCACTAGCATTGTCGTCGGCTCCGTTATGAATATAACCGGTCGGACCATAGCTGTTTTTTCTTGATCCGTAGCCGACGTGATCGTAGTGTGCACCAATTAAAATGAATTCGTCCGACAATGCTTCGTCATAACCGGGAATCACCGCTAGTATGTTCTGGCAATCGTTGCGAAATGGTTGGCTGTAGCTACCATTGATACCGGCGGGATCGAGTTCCATCGAAATGAGATGTTTACGGAGGTATCCGGCTGCCGCTCGACCACCGCGTGTTCCAGCAGCTCTGCCCTCGAAGGTATCGTCAGCGAGGATATCGACATGACGTTTTAGGTCATCACTGGCAATGACGGAGACTGCATGTGACAGACTTGAGCGTTTGTTTATCGTTTCGGCGNTTGTANTCTTTGCAAATTGGTACTGAACTGCACCGAATCCGATGATCAACGATAAAACCAAATTACGCATGCTGAGACTCCAAGAATACAGGATTCGACCAGGGTAATTCATCATTATTCGAATTAATCTCTGAGTTTCTGTAGGATAGGTCACGCAATTATCCTAAGCTACAAATATCCTGATTTGCCCTGACTGGAGATCGCANTCTGGCTTGCGAGCATCGCAAGATTGTCTAAAATCGTTACAACCGAAATTTTCGGACGCTGGCCTATGAGCCTAGTGCCCGTTAATCAGGTCCATGGGAGCGGTGGCTGAGTGGTCGAAAGCGCGGGTTTGCTAAATCCGTGATCTCGTAAGGGATCCGCAGGTTCGAATCCTGTCCGCTCCGTTTTTCAGCGTGCGATGTCGCGCGATGTGCTGGGGTAATCGTTACCGAACGGTATCGATACTAAGATTTCACTCGGCTAGCCCGAATCGTCCAGTCGTAGACAATGCAAACCGCGGCGAATGCGGTGCTCAGCATAAATCCATTGTGCGACCATTCGGGATAAACTGATACTATTAAAACATTAGCCACGGCAAAAACTGCCGCTAGCCGCCCGCTCTGGATAACGGGATACGCAGCTGCCATCGCCAACGCGACGAATAGTGTATTGCCTATCATAACCACGTTTCCCGGATATCCCGCTTTGATGCAGGCGATGGCAAAAAGCGGGGCCGCACAAAAACCCAGCACGATCGTATGTCCCAGTCGGCTACCAAGATTAGTGCTAAATAGCCAACGTCGAATCACGATGAGCGCTACGCAGATAATCAAAGCGACACTTCCGGTTGAAAACATGAGCCGTGTTGGTGAAATTTCGGCGGGAAACAGCGTGTCGTAAATAATCACTGTCGTGACTGTTATGGCAACCACTCCAATAATAATTGCGCCAAATATATAACGACCAATTGCATTGACGTTCGGATCAAAAGCAGGCGCCACCTTTTTGAGGTAATCTAATTCAGCTGCCTCGCGTGCAGCCTCGCTCTTCCTCGCGACGACTAACGCATTTAAATCATCATCGTTCTCAGGCATGGAAAGCAAAAGATGTTCAGCCTCGTCGAGGTGTTTATTGTTAACCAGCCACTGCGTCATGACGCGAAGCAACTGTTGTAATTCAGGAATCACCCCATCACAGTCCGGCGCCATCTGAAGGGCCTGTTCAAGGCCGAATCGAGCCTCGGCAAAACGCTGACGGATCAAGATTCCATTCGGTTGATCACGCTGGCGTTTGGAAATCAATTCCTTGAAATCTCTTACTTTTTCGATGCCACGGTCGCGGACCATGTAGGCCTCGCGAAGGGAAAGGTATTTTTCGAGCGTAATGCGAAAATCTGTCGCCGATGCTGGCCGATCATCCGGGTTTTTGGCACAGGCGCGGTTAGTGAGTTCTGCTAATGCTGGTGGAACTTCCGGTCCATACTGATAAGGTTCACTCTTGCCGGCAGCATCCAATGCGGCAACCACATTATTCGCTCGATGGCGGCGTTCTCCGGTTAGAACAGCGTGAAGTGTCGCGCCAAGCAAAAATATATCGGTTTGAAAAGTGACATCGGTTGCTATTCCACTTAGCATCTCGGGGGCTAGATAACCGGGAGTCCCAACCAATCCATCAGGAACGTTTTCGATATTTGAGGTTCTTACTGCGATGCCCCAGTCCATCAGGTAAACTTCACCAAATCGGCCGAGCATAACATTGTGGGGTTTAATATCACGATGAATCACACCTCGTGAATGCGCAAACTCGACAGCGCGACAAACCGACCGCATCACGTCGATCGCCTGCAAGAGTTCGTCATCTAATTGGGGTTTTTTGTCTAGCAAGTCATTCCATGAACTTCCCTGAATATATTTCATGACGACTTCCGGACTATTGTCTTCGGTGAGCCGTACGAAATGAACAGGAACGATATTCGGGTGTTCTAAGCCCCCCATAATCATCGCTTCGTCCAGTAGCGCGCGAGCCAACCGAGCTTTAGCAATGTGGAGGCGTTTTACAGCGACATCCCTTTCGGGCAAATGCTGATGGGCAATTCGAACCACCCCCATGCCCCCCTTGCCAATCACTTCGCCCACTTTGATCAACCGTTTGGGTAAATCAACGAGCCGGACGTCTTCACGCTGAAGATTGATCAGGCTTCCAGAAGTCGAGGTAGCATCGGCGCTCACCGATTCTTCCATCACAGAAGACTGATATGTGATGGTGACCTCGGTTTCCGACTGGGAGCAGCTGGTGGGATCTATGGACATGGGTTATCGGCCGGCATTCATGTGGCTAAACGTCTGACGCATCGCTAAAATAAATCATATAATTTTCGTTGCCTTAAATCGAGAGTCACTTCTTAAAATGGCAATTAGATGAATATTTCCCGCAGAAACGATCCACATCGAAGGTTGTTGTCCAATTGGATAGAGGGTCTGCTCGTCGACCTCGCTCGATGCCACGGCCGAGAAGTGGGTCTTCGCCGATTGGCCGTATGCCTGGCAGTAGTGTTGTTTTCCCTAAGCGTTACCCCTTCCTCGAGCGGTAAGCCTGCGAATGTCAAGGAACAGAAGCGCCTCGAATACCAGGTCGCGAAAGAGGCGCACGCATTATTCGAAACGTGGGTATCGAAGGGTGTTTCTTCAGGTCTATCCGGGACCATCTGGGACAACCGCGACGATGGCCATTCCAAAATTAATTTGGAACAATTGCCTGGAATGAAGAAACATGAGTACAGCCAGAGTGAAGCAAAAACGCGGGGCTGGGGTTTGCANTTAGCGGNNCGGCAGGCAACGACCGTCGGTAATTCATCAACCGCACATAAANTTATCGACANAGGCAGCCAGCCCCGCTGNGCTTANAGCNCTACCAACGGACTTGCNGCCCTGAGGCGACAGTTCAAGGCAAATAACATCTATATTTATCCAAGCCACATGGATCATATTTCTGGGAATCAACGACTTGGTAGAGGGCAAACAAAAAAACAGGGGAAGGGCAGGGGGGATATGTATCCGACCAACACGCCTTACCTCATTATTTCGCAGGGTTCTTCGGGTACCGACCAGCCTTTCATTCGGGCCATTGCCTGGACCATCGGATCATTTCCCCTCGACGTTCGCAAGAAACTAGAAGCGGACGGTCTTTTAATGTCGACCGTGCAGATGATCCTCCGACGGTCTCAGTTGAACATTCACAACGCGGACGAATATTTATCCGGACTAGCGCATCCGGCAGTCTTTAATCGAAGAAATCTTGACCCGCTGAAGATGATGCGGACTGCGAAACAAATGCGACTCAATACAATTCCACCCTCTGTTCAGCTCAGGGTACTCTCTGAAGATCAAATGCTCGCGGGACGTGATTTTATCGGGCCCGCGAGACTTCGAGAAAAACATTTTAATTCTCCAGAGGTTATTTCACGCATCTGGAGAGGTTTTCCATCGACGAGAACGATGAAGGTGTCGGCAACGGAAACCATCAATCCTTCAGGGGGGGCCATCAAATTTCACTGGATCGTTTTGAGGGGGCCAGGGGATAAAGTAAAAATTACTCCACTTAATACAGATGAGTCTGAGGTTGAAATCACAATCGAATATCCCGGACGAACCGAGTCGCCATGGATCAACGACATGTGGTCGAATCGAGTCGATATCGGAGTATTCGCAGAGTCAGCACATCACATTTCAGCCCCCTCGTTCATTACGTGGATGACTTTGGACAACGAACAGCGAAACTACGCTGACAGTGGTGACCTGATTTCAATTGCTTATGGAACAGGCAGATACGTGGATCCCCGCCTTTCGACATCCGGACCGTTTCTAGATACGCTGAAGTACTCCAACGGTAATATTACCGGGATTCATCGCACGTGGGATGACGGGGAAGAGGAACATCTAGAGGTAGGTAGCCCTTCCATGAGTGTCATACCGCGTAATGGTTCCGGTTTCTCGCCCGGGGCGAGCGCCGACACGAAAACAAGCGATCGGCCTTTACCCAACATTCCGAATGAAGTCCCGAGTCAGGACGAAATAGATAAAGCGCGAGATAAAATGGCAGTGATGCTCGAGCAGGATTTAAATAACATAATAATCGCTTCAAATAAGCTTGCCGGAGCGCAGTTATATGTTGCTCTCACTGAAGTGGCCTTCAGAGCATCGGCAAGAGGGGATGTTACGGCGACGACTAGATCATACGACAGGATCGCCGAAAATTTTAAGGGTAATTTCACAAAAGACGTCACCATCGTCGTAAATAATCTTTTTACCGGATCTGAGCTTAATCGCCCTGACACGCTTAAGCTCTGCCTACTTGCTCTCTCCGCGCAAAGCAATGCAAGCACCTATGGAGAAGATCTTCAAGCGGTGCAATTGGCAGAAATTGCAGTCACCCTGGCACGTCGTCTTGGGGACGTGTCGTTACAGCGAACCGTAACGCGACAGCTTGCCGGGAATAGCTCGCAATAAATTGGGAACCTGCGTTGTTCCTCCGGCCGGTTGAATATTCCGGGATACTGGCGAACCGCGCTGCTTATTTCGGATTGGTTCCGGTCGTTGAGACGGGCCGAGCGAGTGCGGGCGGCGGAAGCCCCAGCGAAGCGCTTAGTGCTCGAATCAGTTCTAATTCGTGGATTGTCGTCTCTCTGTCGCATTCGCAGCAAAATACTGCTGCATCTAGGACGAGTTGTTTGATTCTACGTGATGACGTCGTGAGGTGATCCATAGCATCACTTACTACGTGAAGCGTAAGAGATGAACGCGAAAGTGGACGTAGTTGACGACCGTTCGGAAAAAATCTGTGCATCGTTCGATGAAATTGCTCATCACAAACGTCTTCGCTTAAACCGGAAGCGTACGATATAGCCGCGACTAATGTAGAGATCGACTCTTTGTACGGTCGATACGATTTATAGGCCCGGGTGCCCTGTGATTGAGTCACATCGGGGTGTTCCACAAACCGCGAAGCAATAACTCTTTCAACCATGAATTCAAAAAGTCCAATTTGCTGATCGGCACGTATCAGTGCATTGATTGTTTTCTTTAAGTCTTCAACCTGAGAGGTCGTAAGGCTCATCAATGCTGCATGGCAAATATCTAGGAGTTGAAGTTTGTTGAAATTATCAAAACCTTCCATGGCATTGTAATAATCATTGGCAGTTTGTTTCGCGGCTTTGCCAAGATATTGCCTGACCGATGATAGCTGCAATGGCCTGACCTCAGTATCTGCACTTAATAATATGGAACACACGATGATTCGTGCGGAATACGATTGGTGTGCTGCTGCTAAAAGGGTCGGAGGGAAATGCGGGTCCGACTCCGGGACGTATCGGGACGGTATCGCATCGATGGGCTTGGAATCGCAACCGGCCACAATTCCTGCAGTGCCGATGGTCGCTTGGTCAACCGCAATCTTATTGTGCCCGGAAGCATTTAAGCTGTTGCTTTGATTTGAAAACCCACTCAATGCTTCGGTATGCAAAGTCTTGCTGGCTGCTGGAGTCTCTTTGACTGCATCGTGTAGTTCGATCAACGAAGGGGCAATTCGACGAATTCGATCGGTGAGCGGAGGGTGGGTAGATAATAGCGCGATCAGACTCGTTCGGCGTGCATTGCCAAAAAACATGTGGCTCGCAACTTCGGCCTCAGGATTTTTTATGCGCGAGCCATGGACAGTCTCGTTTATTTTTTTTAACGCACCTCCGATCCCATAAGGATTCCGGGTGAACTGGACTGCAGATGCGTCTGCAAGATACTCTCGCTGCCTGGAGAGCGATGCCTTGATAAGTCGCCCAAAAAACAAACCTACGGAGCCGATCATCACGATCGCGATCCCTATCAACATCAAATAGATAGCTGGGTTATTTTTACCCCGCTGGCGTGTTCCGGAATATGCTGTAATCCGGATCATGTAAAAGCCTATAATGGCTATTAGCAATATTCCGTGAAGTACGCCCATGATTCGAATATTGGTACGCATGTCTCCGTTAAGAATATGGCTATACTCGTGCGCAATTACCCCCTGAAGTTCGTCACGGGACAATGTGTCGATAGCGCCCTGGCTGACGCCAATCACAGCGCTATTGGGAGTATAGCCAGCCGCGAATGCATTGATGCTTGACTCATGTGCAAGTACATAGACCGGGGGTACGGGAATGCCGGAAGCGAGCGACATTTCATCAACAATATTCAAAAGTTGCCGCAATGCCGGATCACTGGAATTGTCATGCGAAATGAGTTCACCGCCCAACGAGGTGGCAATCACCTGACCACCACCGCGAAGTTCTGCGATCTTGTAAAGACTCCCGCTGGCGATGATGACGAGTGTAGCGGCAACAGAGAACAACAATAGTTTTGGCTGCCACCAATGAAATTGCTGAGCCAACCTATCGGCAGTCGTTGCCTGGTTTTCGTATCGCGAATCAGACTGTGAGGTTATTGCATGGGAGAGTGGAGAGAGGGCACATAAACTAATGTATGTCGTCGCAATAATAGCGACGATCGCTGCAATAAACAGACAAATTAGAATTCCGCTTCGGCGACGGGCGGTTTCCTGGTGTTCAAAAAAGTCCATGCGCTGCGAACCCGAACGATTCGATTAAAATTTTACCTCGGGGGCTTCTTTCTCTTCCGGTTTTTCAAGTTCGAAAAGTTCAGCCTGATCAAAGCCGAAGCTGCCGGCGATGACAGACGAGGGAAATACCTCTCGTTGAACGTTATAGGCCATAACTGAGTCGTTATATGCCTGTCGAGAGAAAGATACTTTATTTTCCGTTGACGATAATTCTTCCTGCAATGAAAGCATATTCTGATTTGCCTTCAAATCGGGGTATGCTTCGGCCACAAGCATTAAACGTCCGAGTGCCGAACCGAGTTGGCTCTCCGCTCCCGCAAGTGCTTTCATGAGGCCAGGATCACCCGGTTTTCCTTCGGCCGCACTGCCAGCCTGCGTCGCAATATTCCTTGCTTTGGTTACCGCTTCAAGCGTTTCCCGTTCATGAGCCATATACGCTTTTGCGGTCTCCACGAGATTCGGAATAAGATCGTGGCGCCTTTTCAGTTGGACACTTATCTGTGCAAACGCGTTTTTAAATCGATTGCGCAACGTCACAAGTTTGTTATAGGTAGCAATAACCCAGAAGATGACAAGCAGTATGACAACGCCAATTGCTACGATGATTCCTAGGAGCATAGATGTCCCCTCCTAATCGAATGTTTGGTGGTATAACCCAAGCTATTGCTGATTATCCACAGTTTATCGAAATATGACATGCGTAACACCTGCTTCATCACGGGTTCATGGAACTGCAAATAAAAAAAGAAATGGCGAATTATCAGACTTAATTCGACATTTATCGCACTGAAAAACTCGAAAATGCTTGCGGCGGGTAAGGTATGAGCGATAAGATGGGTCGTGTTGGAAGAGGAGCCAGTTCCAGCCAGTACAACGGGTCACGTTATTTTGAGGGGTAGCTGATGAGAGTGCTTTCACACTTATGCTCTAGACTGACATCATTCGTACTCGGTCTTATTCTTGCGGGCACCACGTCCGCTTTGTTCGCAAACGGTTACGGGATCGTGACGACTTCTGAAATTCGGTCTGCGTCCACCATGCTCTCTACGTTTGAGGCGCATAAAGCATCTCGGGGTTTTAACGTCCAGATTTTCGACGAAACAGACTGGGGTGGTGGCGGGCTGACAGGCGACAATGCAGCCGAAGCACTCCGGGGATTTTTACAGAGCGCTCATAATCAGCATAATCTCGAATATCTTCTCATTGTCGGTGATCCGCGGGATTCAGTGGGCCCAATCCCGATGAAGACCCTTTACCCACGAAACCCTGACGACGGGAGTAGTTTCACTAAAATTCCAGTCCCGTCGGACTATTACTACGCGGACACAACGGGCAATTGGGATTTAGATGGTGATAATGAATATGGGGAATTCGGCTCCATTACGGGTGATTTTGGGACTGGGGGCATCGACCGCAATCATGAAATGTATGTCGGGCGAATCCCTGTTTATGGCACCGGTAATAATCAGAGTCTGTTTAACCAGAGCGTTCAAGACCTCGACCACATCTTAACGAAAACCATCAACTATCAAAACGAGACCGACATCAGTTGGAGGAATACGACCTTGATTGCAGCTGAAGGAGCGAACCGACTCTTTTACGGCGAGCAGATCAAAGACGATCTTTTACAGCCGAACGGTATCAACGACTATCGTGTATACGATTCGATCGGGGTGCCGCTCTCGGATCCCCCGGATGCAAGCACCTGTACGATTCCTAACGTCAAAGCGGGCTGGGACGCAACGCATCCAGGAGTTGTCACGTGGCTGACGCATGGAGGAGGAACTGGAGCCGCTGCCGTAATGAACACGACTACCGCGGCAACCCTCGACGATAATTTCCCCGTCATGACGTGGCAAGCATCGTGCCTGAATTCCAAGCCCAGCAATACCAATAACTTAAGTTATGAACTTCTTATCAACGGTGCGATAGCAACGGTGGGTTTTACGGAAATCAGTCATGGACCGGGATCCGAGGTCGACCTAACGGATGACTGGCACATTTCAGGGATCGCTGGCCTGGGCTATGGATACATATCCCGAATCGCAATCGATCAACTTTCTGTTGGTAAAGCCCTGATGGAACTGAAGCGGGATAGCACACTCTTTAATCGATGCTGGTATTGGCACAACCATGTGGGCGCTAACCTTTATGGGGACCCAGAAGTTTCACTCTACGATACCGGCGGATTAGTGGCGGTCCCCGAACCGTCGGCGATCGTCCTTATTTTTACTGCATTACTAGGTCTTATTTTGATTTTCCGTCGCCCACCCAGGACTCACGCCGGGGCTTAACGCACAAACCACCTGCGCCCTATCATGGCGGAATGGAAGTGACAGGAAAGACTATCTGGATTACGGGCGCATCTTCCGGCATTGGCCGTGAACTTGCGCTGAAGTTCGCCACGCACCAAAATCAGATTATTTTGTCGGCACGCAATGTGGAAGCTTTGCGTGAAGTTGCTGACGCTGTGAAAATAGCTGGCTCCGAAGCAATTGTATTTCCTGTTGATTTCTCAGATGCAGATCGTGCCCAGGAAACTGCTTCTGACCACATGGCGAAGCTGGGTCGTGTCGACATGGCCATTCACGCCGCCGGGATATCGCAGAAGGCAACCGTGCAGGAAAACTCTCTCCGCGTTTACCGCTCGGTCATGGAAATAAATTATTTTGGTTTAATCTCGGTTGTGAAAACTGTCCTGCCGTATATGCTCGAAGCTGGTAATGGATCGATCGTTGCAATCAGCAGCGTGGCCGGTAAAGTCGGCTCCAGAAACAGAAGCGGCTACTCTGGATCAAAATTTGCAGTATGCGGCTTTATGGATTGCTTGCGTGCGGAGGTTGCTAATCAAGGAATTCACTGCCTCACGGTATGCCCGGGGTACGTTAAAACGAACATCGCCCGGAATGCACTTGATTCAGCAGGGTCGCCCCGAGGTACCTCAACACCACAGATCGAGGGCGGAATGTCGCCGGCGCAATGTGCAGAACGAATCTATCATGCTTTACGAAAACAAAAAGATGAAGTGGTTGTATCGAGCGGCGTGAATTCATGGGCTCCGCTGCTCAATCGATTATTTCCATCCTTATTAAGAAAGGTTGTCGCGGGGCGCGATATGTGAGAAAACAAGTTGTGTTTCTAGCACAGGGGATATTTTTGAGATTCGGAGAATTTAAGATGCTTAAAAGACTAAACGGATGTTTATTAGCTGCGTTGATCAGCTTCACTACCGCCGGCACTTATGCCGATAAACCAGCGCCCACAGTCAAAGTCCAGATTGAGGTCACCGTCTATGAGGATGGCGATGTCCAAGTACGCCGCGCCTCGAATAAGACAAAAAAGCCGAAAACAAAAATGGCTAAGAAGAATGACCGCAGCAAGGATTTAATGCCGTGCTGTTCCGAAAGGTCGTGCGATATGTGCAGCAAAAAAAGCGATAAACCACAAGCACGAAAACCCAATGCTGAGAAACAAAGTAGTGCCATCAGCGTGATAAGCAAAAGCCTAATGGCACTGGATAAAAACGAGGACGGCCGGCTCAACGCAGACGAAGTGGCTCCGCGTTTAAAGTCTNCTTTTAGCCAGGTAGATTTAAACGGGGATGGCTATTTAGACGCCGGTGAGATTAGGCGGCAGATAAAGAAAAAAATGAAATCTCGCTAGCAAGGTTGTTTCTTTTGATTGCCGATTACTGCCACGGCAATAAAAAAGATATCGGCACAAGACCACGAGACGTTGTGCAGCGTGCAGCCTGATAGCGACTAATAATCGCGGAAGCAACTGTCGGCTAACTCTTTGTCGGACAAGGTGAGGGAATTGCTTGATGCGAATCCTTGCTCAGGATCGTTGTCTACCCCGAATGTCGTTACAGAATCGGCCGCGATTTCTAGATCGATAGAAGTATTTCGCACTATGGAAGCAGTAGCATGTTCCGCGTAATAATAAATTGATTGATTTATTCCCTCGCTCGTTGTGTAAAAGCTGCGGCCTGAAGCTGAAAACCCAATTGCTTCACCCTTCGGTTCAGAGACGAGCGTGACCTCATTAGCTGTACGGCTCAATGCAGAAAAGACCGATTCGTTCGTATATCGATTCCAATAAAATGCGCGGTCATATTGCCTTAATATCATTCCGCTACCATCTGGCATGATATCCCCGCCAGTAATCTGGCCCGCCATGGCTATGCTGCCGACCAATTCAAGTGTTGCCGTCGATCCGCCGGCCTGATTCATTGGTGTTCGATATAGATGGGCTAAGTTTTCTCCATCCCAGTCCTTGGTCACTAGATAAATATATTCGTCAATTGGATCGATAAATATTGTCTCGCAATCATAAGCGACGCCGCCGGGATACTGTAAAATAAGCGTATCATAATCGGATGTGACGACGGTACCTCCCCCAGCCCCCGGGTCAATATTTGGTTCGGGTAATCGATAAATTCGGATCGAGGGCCGTACCCGGCCATTATCTCCAAAATCGCCAATAAAAATATTGTCTGGCTGACCATCTGCCCCCGGCCCAATGGCGATATCCTCCCAATCCACAGCAGATACACCACTGAGTTCATACGTTCCTACGCGTTGTCCCGCAGTATTTACGGCATAAATCTTTGCGTCATCTCCCGAGTCATTGTGCATCCAAAAAACGTCCGCCTGATCGCGACTAACCGTGAGCCCTGACACCTCATCCAAATCTGTCTCGGCTATTACCGCTATCTGCTGGCCGGCATCCCATCCCGGTGCCGCATCTCCAACGCGCTCTATCCGTATCGCATCGGCGATGGTGTACTTGCTGCTGCTGGAACCTGCTCCGAGTGTGACGATCAGTGATCCACCAGTCACGTTCACCGTGCCGAGTGTATCCCAGCTGTAGCCTCCATACGTAAACGCGCTCGGGGCAATCGATTGATTCACCGTGGC
>NHBP01000026.1 GCA_002168195.1 Planctomycetaceae bacterium TMED10 | reverse complement strand
TGTGGATTAATGTTTTCGATGGATGGCACGGCTAGAATTAGATCGCACAACAGTACTCTAGCGGACAGCGTGTCCGAAAGAGCGCACGTGCGCTGCTTGGTCGCTGCCCTAAATAAACAACTTACGACCATTATCCCCCTAGGTAGACTAGTTTGGCAAGCAGCGATCAAAAAGCATATGCGAAAATTGCGCATCACGCTTGGGCACTAGNNACTAAAANTTTTTGATCGCCTGAAAGATCGCTTGATTNCGAAACGGAAGCGGTCNGATCGNGGGCACTTCGAAACCACNCAACAGATACCACTCGTGACCGATGCCAAAGCGGAAACCTGGCGTCATGCTGAAGTAGCTCGTGTTGCCACCCGAAAGCCGCGTGTGAAAGTTGGTGGCCAGCGTGAAGCAGAGGTCGCCCAAATAGGTGGCGTCGGCCNNGGTCAGGTAAGCCCCGGTGCGGCGCGCTCAGTGGCTCTTGCGCGTNGCGAAATAACCGAAAGTGTCGATGGCTTCGCCCGCCGCACGATAAGCGGCTTTGTCCTCTTCGAAAAGCACATCGATCGCATAGCGCTTGCTGAGCATCCCTTCCATCACTTCTTTTCTGGAAAAGGTCACCGGATAACGAACGACCCTGTCTTGCATGCCCGGCAGGACAGGTCCCGGTCCGTTGGCGACTAAATTGGACTCTTGCAACACAATCTGCTCCTTCCCGGAANTGGTTAAGCCAAGTCGCGTNAGGAAAAGATGCTGTGCGTCGCATTCAAGCAGTNGCTCGAGCGATTGATAGGGATGCGGAACATATTGAAGTGCNCCGGATGAAAAAACTAAATCGACATGATCCCAGTCGCTTCTCGCCTGTTGGATATCACTGAAGAATTTGAGTTGTCCATCTTCAAGGGCCGTGCCCTTGGCAGCCATCGCCGGTGTTTCCACGACGTGCCACTGCAATTTGAGGCGGTCACCCCAGGCTTGGCGAGCCATAAAATAATGGGCGCCACAAGCACCCCCAAAATCGATCACATGCAAAACATTGCCGCGCGCAGGTAAGCTCAACCCGAATAAGGTGCGCAGGTCGCCTGCCTCAGCAACAAACGGTTTTTGCTGNATTAGCCGGTCGCGATAAACGCGCGTCTTTTCATACACCACCTCGACCAGATCCGTTTCCTCATATCCACTGTCGCATCCGGCCTGCGCTTCAGCATACGAGCCATAGGTTCGTTGACTCTGCTTGGAGCAACAACTCAACTTGCGCAGCGGCGAAGGGATAAAATCCTTGAGTCGCATCGGTTTTCCTGCCAATTGATCGCTAATTGTAAAGAATGGTGCCGTTCTCGGATCACCCGCGTGTGATTCGTCGCTGAGTGTACTGCATCCAAGCGGCTGGGGAAACGTTAAAGCCGGACAGGGGTAACAACGCGATGGCTCAGCTTTTAGCGTTGTCTTTTCGGCTCAGGTAGGGGTTGCGGGAAAATGACGCGCAGCAACAGCGAGGAATACGCGGATCTTTTTTGGGGGTATATCGTGATCGACCGTTGGTAATCAATCGACTGTTGGTGTTACACTGTAGGCGGCTGACGTTCCCCTAAAAAATAATCGCGTTCGTCCTGAAGTTTCAAAAGGATTCCCATGGAAAAAACCAAACTCAATCGCCGCACCTTTCATCAAGTGGCCAGTGCGGGTGCCGCCGCGGTGGCCCTACAGCAATCGCAAGCCGCTGCGAGTGAAAATGCCAAACCGATCTGGTCGGCAGGAGCGGCCGAAACGGCGGCCGACATCCCGGCCGAAGGTACTTTTCTGATCGGACCGATGCAAAAGAGCGATGGCCAAAATGACCCGCTCTATATCCGCGCCCTGGTGCTCACCGATGGAGCAACGAAACTCGCGATCGTTTCGAATGATCTGTTGGGATTTGATTTCGAATACAACGATCGAATCGTGGAAGCGATTCATCAAAAGACCGGTATCCCCAAACAGCAGATCATGGTTAACTGCAGTCACAACCATAACTCACCGCTCACGATTCCCTGGAGCGAACAGTGGGAAAAAGCCAAAGATAAGCCCTGGCACCAGACGTTGCCCGGTCAGTTTGCCGACGTGGTCGCCGAGGCCGACAGCCGCTTGCAACCGGTCACGGCCCGCTATCGACGTGAACCGACCCAAATTTCAGTCAACCGCCGCATGCCCGCCGCACACGGCATGACCATGGCACCGAACCCCAATGGTGACCAGATGCTGTGGGTCGACGCCATCCATCTCAAAACGATTGCCGGGGATAAACCCGTGGGTGTGCTCTACAGCTATGCGGCCCACCCGGTGATCGTTCATTCGGCAAGTCGCAAGATCTCGGCCGACTATCCCGGTTTTGCCTCGCAGCATATCCGCCGGGCGATGAACGGGGGCAAGGCACCTCCGGAAGGAGAGACCGGTGGCATCCCCATGTTCATCCAGGGTTGCAGCGGCGATATCAACGGCGCTCCGCTCGCCTCAGGCATTAAGGCAGCGAAAGGTGCAGGGCGTGATCTGGGCTATGCNGTTGTGCGGGCGCTGCGGAAAGANCCNGAGNCGCTCGAAGGGCGGTTGCGGTTTGCCTATCGCGAAATCGAACTTCCGCTGCAAGATCCACCCTCGGTGGAGAAATGTAAAAAACTNGTGGCCGATCGACCGAATCATGGACCCTACCGCGAACTTTTGGCGATTGCCGAATCGGGTAAGCCCCGGTTTTTAAAAATGCCGCTGCAGGCTTTTGCCCTCGGCGATGACCTCTGCATTTTGGGCCTGGCGCACGAACCGTTTGCCGCCTATCAGTTGCAGGGTGAAGAAACTTCACCGTTTAAGCACACGCTCGTGCTTGGCTACACCGGTGGCTGTGAAAACTATCTGGCCACCGCCGATGCTTACCGCATGGGCGAGCGCGGGGGCTATGAAGCGAGCCCGTTCGGTGCGGCCATGTTCTACAAGCATCGGTTGGCGTGTAAGCCGGAGGTCGAACCGCAGATGATCTCAGCCATGGGCGAGGTGCTGCGTGAGGCCCAACAAGCTTAAGGGCGATGATGGCTCAGTGAACTGCTTGTCATCACCAACTGCTTGTCATCACCAACTGCTTGTCATCACCAACGACTAATCATCACCAAGCCATTGNCGCGAAGGGTTGCGAAGAAAGGCAATCAGGTCGGCCATCGCCTGAGAGTCAATTTTGGTTTCCACCCCCTCGGGCATCAGCGAAGTGGAGAGCGCGCGCATTTCGGCCAATTCCCCGCGAGCGATCGGCGTNATTTTTCCCTGCGCATCGCAAAGGGCAAGCGAGGTGTCGGTTTCGTCTGCAATCAGTCCGGTAAAAANTTTCCCGTCGNGGGTCGTCGCNTCATACTGCAGGTAGTCGGGCTCAATCGTGTGNCTCGGATCCAGAATGTGCTGCAATAGATCGGTCGTGTTGTTGCGCCCGGCACCCGAGAGATCAGGACCGACCTGCCCGCCCCGACCGAGCACGGCGTGACAATTTTGGCATTGCTGCACAAAGATGGCCCCGCCACGCTGCGNGTGTCCGGNGAGTGAATCGACTGCGGCAAAGTCGCGGAGAACCGCCGCTCGATCGGCATTAACGCTGGTCTTGAGCAACGCGCGAAATTTTTGCTGCTCCGCTTCCTGGCCCCCACGACTGAGTGTGGCGGCTACGGCAAAGGGAATTTCCTGCGGGCTGAGTTGTTGCGCACGAATCGCCGCATAAAGCGCGGCGCGACTCTCCGGCGTGCTCGGCGCAGCGAGCAAGATCTGNTGGCGACTTGCGCGGCCCAATGCGTTCCAATCGGCATAGATCGCAGCCCACGCCACATGATTCCCTGTGCGGCCAAGCNCGCGGGCGGCGGCTTGCAGCAGCAGCGGATTGCGCGCTGTGCGCAAGATGCCGGCAAAAATATCGCCGGCCTGTTTTGCAGGTGCTTCGGCGAACAAATGCAGTAGCGCCACGCGAACCGAATCGGGCGTCTGCCGCTGCGCAAGCAATCGGGCCGCCTCGTCAAAAATCAACGATAAAGACAAAGAGGTTTGCTGCTCCCAGGTCCGCAGTGCCTGAAACTGCGTTTNATTCTCAGTCACCGCATCGGCTGCGCCGGCAAGCAGCAGCGTGCGGACCGTTTCGCTCAGCGGACCGGCAAAAAGGTCGAGAAGCTTCCGGTCCTCTGCCCGATCAAGCGTGCCGAGCCGACGACCGGCGCTGATTAAAAATTCCATCTGCGATGGCTCCAGCGCGGTTTGCCAATCTTCGCGCTCCACCAACCCTTCGATCAGTGGCACCACGTGCTGGCCGGCAAGCAACGCTTCGCGGATCCAACGGTCGGCGTAATCGCCGACAGCGATCTTCCCGAGCACCGCAGCGGTACGGTCGTCGTCCAACTGCGCAACGGCAAGGGCAAGCTCAAACCGCACGACCGGTTCCGGGTCGGCAGCGAGTCGATAGAGCAGGGGATTTATTGTTTTTCGATCCGCATCTCCAAGCGTCGTCGCGAGTCGTACACCGTGCCGGCGGACCTGGGGTTGATCGCTTCGCAGCAACTCTTCGACGTCGGCAACGCGCAGCTGGCCGAGTCGGTGCAGGGCCCACGCCGCATGCAGTTGCCCCTGGGGCGAGTTGGCTTTTGAGATTGCCGCCCCGAGCAGTGCAGCGGCTTGCGGGTCGCGCTGTTCGATGAGCAATCGCTGCGCCGTATCGCGCTGCCAGCCATTGGGATGATCGAGTGTGGCGACCAGTGCCTTGGTGCTTGCCCGACTTAATGGCGGCGTTGCGCTGGTGGTTGCACTGTTGGTTGCGCTGGTGGTTACGCTGGCGGTTGCACTGCTCGGTGACTTTTTGCTTGAACTGTCTGTTGCGGTGGCCTGGGGAACGATCCGCCAGATGCGCCCAAGATTTTTGCCTCGCTGCCACGGCGTTTGCGTGCGGGCCGTCTCGGAGGCTACGTAACGCGGATGTTCGACATACTGCCGATAAAAGTCAGCAACATAGAGTCCGCCGTCCGGTCCGGTGGCGAGATTCACCGGATGGAACCAGGGATCGGTCGATGCCAAAAATGCCTTCGACGCATTCTCTTGATCCGAAACATAGATCGCCCCCTCGGCCGTGAGGTTACGATGGAGAATCAGGTTGGTGAGTGACTCGCAGACAAACGCGTCGTTGCGATAATCTTTTCCGAGCGCTTGATCGCGGTAAACCGCTAAGCCGCAAAGGGCGTTGTAGTGATCGGCCCGCTCGCCGTTGAACTGGGCGGGCGGGGGACTGATCGGAAANACCTGCGGACTTGCGCCGGCGGGTGCGGTGTCGCGGACGGTGAGCGAGCGGAGGTCGTCGCGTTGTTGGAGATAACGCGGGGGCACCACCACCTGCCGCACGGGAATCGTGTTCCAGTTCAAAAAGCGGTCGCCCCAATCGTTGTGCGCCTGCCCGAATTGGCTCTGCCCGGCAATCGCCTCGATGCTTTGCATTTCCGGGTCGAAACGAAAGTCGCGTCCGTGGATATCGACACCAGCCGATTCCGGTTGATCGGGGCGGCGCAAAATGCCGCCACAACGGCCGTTGGCACCATAGATCCAGTTATCAAGACCGCGCTTCAGGGCGTTGGCCCGCAGTTGCTGTGAGCCGGTGCCAAACCCGGTCCACTCGACCCGCCGCACATCGGCCACCCCGTCGCCATCGGTATCGGCGAGAAACAGAATGTCCGGCGCTGCGGTGACCAAGATCCCCTCGCGGTGCGGCAGCACACTGGTCGGAAAGTTCAAACGGTCGGCGAACACCACAGAGTGNTCGTAATGCCCATCGCCATCGCGGTCTTCGAGCCTGCGAATTCTTCCTGCGGCTTCGGTCACCGGATAGCCGATCATCTCGGCCACGTACATCCTTCNNTCGGCATCCCACGCNATGGCGACGGGGCTTTGCACCGCTGGTTCGCTCGCCACCAGATCGATGGCGAGCGCCGGATCGGCAAGCTCAAATGTGGCTGCCGCTTCGTCCGGAGCAAGCGGACCCTCGGATCCATGGGCACGGTGCATTGCTACCGCGAGCGTACAGCAGAAGATTAGCCAGATGAAAATGCGCATGCACTTATGATCGGTCGCTGCATCGCGATATGCAAGAGCGTGATGACCACAAGACGCAGCGTCATTCGATCGCGATGGATGGCNTAACGTGCACTGTTTTGGGTCGCGTTACGCTGGGTTTGGCCCATCCNCCGGGCNGCACCGGCNAGAATTTTCAGCGGAATCTTTTGGCGATAGATCGGATAGGTCTCGTGACCGGGCCGGAAATAAAACACCTTTCCCTCGCCCAGATTCCAGATCAGACCGCTGCGAAAGGTCTCCCCCTTCTTCCAACTCTCTTCAAAGAGCACCGCATCGGGTTCAGGAACTTGGAAGGGATCGGCATACATCTCCGTCTCTGGTAATTCGAATCGAGCGGGAAGGCCTTTGGTGATGGGATGCTCAGGCTCAAGTACTTTGATTTCACTCGGCGTACCGCGGTCGGCATATTTGGGAAAACAACAGTTCGGTAAAAAAATTTTGATCCGCACTTTGCCGCCATCTGTTTCGCTGATCTCGGTTCGTGGCGTTGGCGGTTCGTCGTTCTTCGGTAGATAATAGCGGGTGCGAAGCGGAATCTCTTCCAAGGCCCAGTCGCGGTTCTTCCAGGGGGCGATCGCATCCTGACGACTTTTGGCGTTCATTGCCTCGACAAAAGGGGTGGCCCAGTGCGCCGAGTGCAGGGCGATGAGCGAAAGCCGGCCTTGCTCGATCCGCCGGACTATTTTCTTTCCGGTCTCGGGCGTGATCTTCGAGTGCCGCACGTGGCCCCACCAGATGAGCACCTCGGCCCAGTCGAGCAGCGCAGGATCGAGGCCCTGTGCAGCGTCATCAAGACCCGAGGAGCGAACAAGGAATCCCTCTTGCTTAAAAGCCTCGGCAATCGTCTGGCCAAGAAAATTTTCGCCGTAGGCCTTTTTTTGATCTTCTTGCCGTTCATCCCAGATGAGCACCCGCACCGGGTCGGCATCGTTTGCAGCGGCCACACCTGCAACGTGCGCAGAGGCAACGACCGTGAGCAGCAGAGCCAGGATGTGGAGATGGCATACCATGAGTGCGATCATGAAAGACTAACACGATCGACCGGTAATTCCCATTGCCATTTAGGCTTTTTTGTGATGAAGCAAATGCCAAGTCGCATGCTTAAGATTCGTCGTCGGCCTGAGAATCGACCAGACTGTAGCCCATCCGCATCCAGCCATTCTCAAAGCGATAGGCATCGGGCCTCAGGTTGCGAAGCATGGCGAGCGAGCCCCCGACCGGGGGAACCAGTCCGTCGAAGTAAAGTTCCTCAGGCATCACCGCACTGAATTTGCGGTGAAGAAAATCCAGGAATTTTTGTTCTTCGGCCGTTGCCGGTCGGTCCGCAACCAGCTGTACCGACACGTCTCCCTGGCGGAAGAATACCGGGCCTTCACTCGTTGTCTCGATACGGAAGGTACTCGCGATATCGATCAACGTGTCGAGTTGATCATCCGCGCGCTGGCAGTGTTTGATCCGTACGGTGAAACCGATCAATTCATTGCGAAAAGAAACAACAATGGGGCGTTGGTTTGCAAAAGTAACCGACCAACGATCCGTGCGATCGTGGACCCACAGGGGTCGCGGTTCGGATCCAGTGAGCGTATTGAGGCAGCGGACCCATTGTCGGTCGGTAATTTTCTTGCCCCCGAACAGTCCTTCGGAATAATTGCCGATGACTGATTCGTGCAAGGCAAAGCCGAGTTTGTTTTCAGGCAACGCCGGTGGCGGTTCTGGTGCTCCCAATTGCCAGTCGCGTGCCGAACGCATGTGCAATTGCAACTTGTCGGGACGCGTGCTGAAGCGAAGCAGTTCCGGAAAGGTTCCGTAGCAGCGATTCGGCGCACAGAAATAATCCATGAACATGCGGTTGGCTTCTTGCAACGCGATTTCAGCTTGATCATCCAATTCCTGTGCAATCCGCTGTTCGGTTTGACGCGATACATCGGCTTCTGCTTCAGGCCGCATCCGCGGGGCCCGACGGCGAGCGATCCGTTCGACCAGCAACCGGTCGGCCGAGATATCGTGAAACGCAACGTCGGTTGAGCATTGAACGCTTGCTGGGAGAAAGCGGATTCCCTGTTTGTCGACCAGCATCCGTTTCGACGCATCGATGTGGGTCTGAAACGATCCGCGCACTCGGATTTGACCTTGCTCGGTCAGCGTTGTCGGCGCTTGGCACGTTCCCGTCAGCACCAGATCGATTGAGGCCTGTTCCTCATCCGGTCGCAAGACTGCTTTTAAATGTGCGGAAGTGTTTGCCTGCCCCCGGGTGGTTCGCCGGTCACTGACTTCATAGATCGCAGTTTCCTGCTGCAAGTCGCGCTCCAGCATGCGGTTGATCAGTTCCAGATCGACTTTCCCATAAAGATTGGGGTGTCGGAACCGATTGCGAATTTCCTCGATCTTGTCGTGTCCGCTGTCAATCGACTTTTCTAAACAGTAAAGTTCGCGTCCAATGATGTGAGCATCCGGATAGTTGGGTTGGGTTTCGTGTCTTGCCATAGCGGCGGATAATTGATTGAGGCAGTGTGCAAATTGCCCTTCGACTTCCATCGCATAAATGACTTGTGCCTCATGAACGTAAGCGTGCAACGCCTGCTGCAGTTTTTGGAACGGGGGAAGATCGATTCCATTGTGATAGCGCCGAAATGAGATGAGCACATCAGACAATACATCCAGATCGCTGGGACTGGTTTCCAATTCGTGCAGCAGTTCATTCCAATGCAAGTAATCTCGCCAACCGTCGGCAATCCCAACTTCGGCAGTATCCAGAAACGTCGACAGCTCATCCACGGCGAGAATCAGTTCCTCTCGATAAGGTTCAAGCTCTTCGCGGCTCACCTGGCGGGGCTTGAGTTGGTTGGCTAGTTGCTGGCGGATCTGCTGCGCACGTTCCCGCTCGGCAGGCGTTTCAGCGTCCAACTGCGAAAACGAAAGGGTGAACGTGATCCCTAGCAGGATCATTAGTCGACATGGTTCAGACTTGAAAATTTTCACTCGGGCTACTCTTTCTCGGTGGTGGGTTTCGCATGGCGGAATTTGTAGCGGACGCTGAACATTTCATCCGAAGTCTGCTGGCCGTAGTGCACGGCAACGCTCGGGTCCGGATTGTTAGGGTTCAAATACGAATTATCAAAAACTCCCGTGGCCAACAGTTCCGTTCCAGCATTGAGCTGCAGCGGTGTTTCCAGTTCGTACGTTCTCTGCCAGTCGGGATCCCATACTGGGACCGTGAGAATCGTATCCCGCTGGACAATCTGATCAGTCTCTGGATCGCGTGTGATCTGTTCGAGGCGGAATGATTTGCCACGGTAGTGAAAGTGTGGTCGAATTGCATCGATCAACACGTCGTGCTTGAAATAGCAACTGTCCTGCATGGTGTGGTGACCGGCATGNGGGGGGATACTGAACCTGCCGATCGGTTTGCGAAAAACCTTGGTATAGACCTCTTCTTGTGGCGTTTCATTCGCCCAGATAAATCCGACGCGCGACTTGTCGAAAACCTCTTCCCGATGGTTCGGTGTATAGTGGATCTCAAAAATCAGGTCTGAATTTTTCGGAATGCGAACCGCCTGCCCGGGTGGATAATGCTTGGCGTTGTAGGTGTCTCCGGGGACGTAGTCGTTGATCAGAACAGCGCCTTCGGTATTCAGACCATAGAGGTCTGCCATTCCTGAAAAGCTGCTGTAGTCCTTATCATTACTGGGGACCACGTGCAGGCCCACGTGATGCACCACTTCGGTGCTGCCCGGTTTGACTTCCACGGCCCGAAACCAACGATCCTCGTCAAAGCCAAGTTTGACCCGAAAGAACTGATAATCCAGAATCCCCGTTTTGGGAACGAGGTAACCCTCGGTGGCATAGACGTAATCGGGAGTGCCAATCTCCCAGGACTCCTCGTCGGGCCATACTTTTTCCGGTGGCGCCTCAGCGGGGTCTCCTTCGGCGGCCCCACTGCTGGCCCAATCATTGATTGTGCGGATTTCGGCCTCTGAAAGCCGCGCATCGTGTTGCAGCTTTCCATATTTTGAATTCAAAAACCCGTGCCAGGGGGGCATGCGTCGTTCGACCACATTTTCAGCAATTCTCTCAGCGCTGTAATAGGCATCTTCATAGTTCGTAAGTTCAAAAGGTGCGACGCCACCTGCGCGATGACAGCTCTGGCAGTGCTTTTGCATGAGCGGCGCAATGTCGCGGTGATACGTTAGATCAGATTTTGGCGGCAATTTTTTCAAACGTTCGATAGGACATCCCGAAGGGGGCATCGATTGAACTTTCGGAGTTTGGCCGGATATTGTTTCCTCGATCGCGTTGCGGAGGTAATGCACGCTTGCCGTCGCTCTACGTCCCTGGCGTTTAAATTGGTTGTCGATGGCGCCCTGATATGTTTTTTCCCAATCGGCGTTGAGTACAACCGCTTCGGGAGTGACTTCTGCATCGAGAAGATCCGCGAGACGATGCTCTGTGTCTGCAAAGGCCGGATAGGGCAGATTTGCATCATGGGCGTGTTTGGCCATCTCCGGAATTTCGGTGCGGGCATTGGGATAGATCGCAAAAAACTTCACCCCTTTTGCGGCGTAGGCGGCGTGCATTTCTTTGAGGCGTGGAAGATAGAGTTGGGCAACAGGGCAATCGACATCGGTAAAAATAAACACCATGGCCTGTGTCTGGGCGTCCCTAAGTTCGGCCAGCCCATGGGTCACCCCATAGATACTTTTGAGTTTTGGTCGTTCGGCACTCGACTGAGGAATTTCAATGATCGTTGCCGTGGTTCTTGAGGCAGAAACCCATAACAGCAACGTAGCTAAAAGAAGATATCGCATTGAAAATATTTCCTGCGGAGAATTGAGGGTGCACGAATCAAAGTTGGGGGCACGCGACCACAAACGCACCCTCGTCCCCTTCATCGGCAAAGCAAACGCTAAAGAATCACGAGGTGCTAAAATAAAGAGAATGTATGGACCTGACCGATCATGCCTTTTTCGAAGGGCACCCCACATGGGTGTTTCTGCCGAAAGAATCCTTACAGTTTCCATATCTTGAGGCTGCCGATCATGCGTAGCGGCGTGCATGGCGCTTGAAAATGGCATTTACAGCCTTTCGATGCTTAGATACGTTTTGGTCAGATTCACCACCTGTCAATGCATGCCCATTGGGAAAGGACGTTCGGCCAGATGCGCAGAGCATTTTTTTTCGACTGCCGGTTCTGCTGGATTCCTTTGCTGCTTCTATTGAGCGTTGGCTTCGCTGACGTCCCGCAAAGTCAAGCAGCAGACTTTCGAATCATCACGAAACTGTATGCAGCGGACAATAAGGATCCACTCGGAGAGAACACGACGATCTTCCACGGCGGGAATGTTTATGACTTTCCAGCCACTGGAGACCAGATTACATTCTTCGAAAAGGCGGAGAATCAATTTGTCGTTCTGAATGCAGCTAAAAAAACATGGACACGGATTTCCACCGATCAACTTCTGCAATACACCGCTTGGCTCAAAGAAAAATCGCTGGAGAGTGATGACCCGCTGCTTCGATTCTGCGCCTCGCCTAAATTTAAAATTCGGTCTGAAAATAGTGGGAAAAAATGGTTTTTCGAACATCCATTGCTCGAATATCAGATCGAAGCCGATACTTTTGATGACCCGCAGATCGGTCTCGAGTATCGTTCGTTCAGTGATTGGTATGCGCGACTCAATACGATGCTCCGACCTCAATCTTTACCTCCCTTTCCCCGTCTGATCGTGAATCAACAGATGGTTCAGGAAAGTTTGCTCCCCAAGGCGGTTCAGTTGCGAATAAGCCCGTCCCGCCACATCGGTAAAAAGGAATTGACCGTGCGGAGTGTCCATCAAGTGCAGGTGGGACTGTCTGCCCAGGACCGCGAACGCTTGGCCTGGGTAGAGGAGTGCCGGCAAAAATTTCCGGAGGTGAGTTTGGTCGCCTATCGGAATCAATGGCCTGAGGGTAAATAGAAAAACTGCGTGTCTACACCCAGTTTTGAATCCTCTCTGCGATCGCTCCTTCGAACCGTCTTCTACAAATGCGCTGCTGATGGCGATTGTGCTGGCTTTAATTGAAAAACGGGCACCGCTGAGCTTGAGGATTTTTTTTTGCCTGCGCGTGATCCGCTTAATGTTCCCTAAGCGTTAAGGGAAACAAAATTATGGGAATTCTTTTTTGAGGGACTCCGCGTCACGCAATCGCCACGGATCGACCCTTTTTTGTTGAAAAACGGATGGTGTTTGATCCTTTTCGGTCCGTTTTTGATCGAAACCATACCCCGTGTTCACTCGAAGAACGGGCAACAGGTGGCCTCCTATTTTGCCGATAGCACAATCTATCATCAATCGACTTATTTTCGCTGACCCGCAGACAGGACTTTATTTTACGTATCCTCTCTGCCCAGCAAGGAGAACCTGATTCCTATGGTGTGCCATGGTAAACCGTTTTCGTGTCTTTCCGATTTACGCATGTTTGTCAACGAAACCATCTGTGATCAAGAACAATTGGAGGTTGGAGCTTTTCAGATGACCGAACGAATCTTAACGCGTTGCGGTCACCCCTGCGGTATTTATTTTTGTGTCCACGGCCCCAGGCAAGTGAAGTTCACTGCGATTTGGGAAACGGACAACAACACGGTGCTATTTTACGGAGCTTCCGGGGAACGAACGTTGAGAACGCAGTTAGTAGATGCCCCGAATCTGCAAACGGCAGTTGCATGATCAGATTTTATCTGTTGCTATTTCCCTATCCTCAAAAATAAATCGCCCTCAAAGCGGTTCCTGATAATCCAAAGGAGAAAGTCAACATGCTTGTTCTATCGCGACGCGAAAGTGAACGCATTCGGGTGGGCGATTCGATCGTCGTGACCGTGGTCCGTCTTGGCGGAGACAAGGTGCGGATCGGCATCGATGCACCTTCCGATATGTTAGTCCTGCGGGACGAACTGGAAACACATCAGTGTCTGGAGAAGACGGCCTGAGTGACGGGTGTCGGATNCGATTTCACCGGCCACCCACCAATAAAAAAAGGGGTACCAATTATGGTACCCCTGTCAGAGGGTGAAGCTCGTTCGGTTGGGATCACCAGTCTTTGCAAAAGGCCGGAAACCTNCAACCAACGAACATCGCCACTCATGCTGCGGACCCTGAACTTCGGGCCGCAACGGCGAGCATCGCAAACTAGTCGCGAGGCCGCACGACACCGGTTAGCCCGCTGTAATCGGGTCGATCATCGTGGTGCCAGAGCGGAAGCCCTGCCTCAATCCGAGCTGCCAGCACACGCAATTTCTCATCGGAACCAGCAGGAGCCTCAGTGGACTCAAACGTGTTCGTTTCCATGGGGGCAAAATCTTCATCATGCCCAAACTTGTCAATCGCTTGAAATACGTTCCGCATCGGTTATTTTCTCGCAAAAAATGGGTCTAAACGCTCAGCTTGCTTAGGAGCAAAACAGGCGTCATTGAACGACGCAGACGACGTCCAAATCGCCGGCCAAGGTGGGTTGACGTGGGGCCGACTCGGTGGGTTAATCTGCAACCAAAACGTAAACTTATTATTTCAGGATTGACACCAATGTCAAGCAAATTCACGAAAAAAACGAGATTTTTTGTTACCATAAGTCTAGCCGTTCATTTTGTTTAACCGGAACCAAGGCACGAGGATGGACTATTACTGGGATCAATCNGCTGTCGAGTTACCACCGCGCGGACGCGGATTTCATTTGATNACGGCNACCGTACTGGAGGCCATACCTACAGTCAGAGAAATACGTGTGGGCTTATTGCATCTGTTTCTTCAGCACACTTCGGCATCGCTGACGATCAACGAAAATGCCGANCCTGANGTGACGGTTGACTTGGAGTCNTCTTTCGCTGCCATCGCTCCGGAAGACTTTCCATACAAGCACACTTGTGAGGGTCCTGACGATATGCCCGCCCACGTCAAGTCTTCGTTGTTAGGAAGTTCCTTGAGCCTTCCGGTGAATGGCGGAAAAATTCTGCTCGGTAGTTGGCAGGGAATTTACCTCTGTGAACATCGCAATGCGGGTGGTCCGCGGACGTTGATCCTCACGCTTCAAGGGCAGCGTAAATAGAAACGCTCGGTCCNGGCAAAAACCCGGTGAGCTTCTCTGCACAGCGTCTGCACAGCGTCTGCACAGCGCCTGCAGCAGCTTNCTAAAGAGACGTCAAAAGGCANACGTTCAGATCGTCTGCCCAGCAGCCCACAACCGTCGTGGGATTGGCATTCTGGTGGGTCTGTTGTTCNGCAGCGAGGGACCGGTCGATCATNCGGGTCAGTGCTTCGACGCCACAGTCTGCNTCCTGGGGAAGAGATTTNNNCCCCATCGACACCGCACGCATAAGCGTATCGTCCAGATAGGGACCGCTGTCATCTTTGATCTCTGTTTCAGNACTGACNGCCAGACGAAGAAGCAGACGATAAAAATAGGCTGTCAAACGAAAGGTCAGTGTCATGCGTTTGCGGCGTTCGACCGGCGCCTTGTCTTGTTCCACAAAGCTTTGGACGACATGCGTTAATTGGTCGACATCTGGTGGCAACTGAGANAGCGTGTTGAGCAACTCACAACGAAACTCCCAAAAGGCATCCTCGGCCCAAAGAAGCGATTCGGCCAAGCCTGCACCCTCCAGCCCGGCGAGACTTTCGGCACGGGCCGGATTTTCAATTTCGTCGGTCTTGGCAATCAGTTCGCGTAAATGCGTTTGACTGAGCGGTTGAAACCGCATGCTCTGACACCTTGAGCGAATCGTAGGCAGTTGGCTCGATGCATTGTTGCTCAGNAGAATGAGCANCGAGCGGGGCGGAGGTTCCTCGAGTGTCTTGAGCAGGCAGTTGGCCCCNTCCTCGTTCAGCCTGTCCGCATCATCNATGATGCCAATTTTTCGACCGCCCCGACTCGGTTTCCGGGACAGGTTGTAGCAGAAACCTTCTTTGTTGCGTCGGCCTTTCTGTGCGTCCCCGATTAAAAGTCGAATGGGGATATCTTTTTTATCTTCAGGCAACGACACGATTTCAATATCCGGGTGCGTCAACGCCAGGACCTGCTGACAAGGTGGACAATCTCCACAGGGCGACATTTCCACCGGATCGCTGCGCTCACAGAGGAGTGTCTGGGCAAGTTTCAGGGCAAACGCTCGCTTGCCGACACCTTCAGGCCCCACAAAAAGATAACTAGTGGCCAAGCGCCCGCGCGTCAGTGCACGACGAAATCCCGCAACCACCTGATCTTGTCCCAGTAGCCCTTGCCAACTCATCTTGCATCGCTTTCGACTATTTTTTCAACGACGCTCCAAATACGATCGGCTACCTCATCTTTTGTCCCCCGCGCATCGACTACCTGTATCTGCTGNGGCCTGTTTTCGGCTTCCGACAAAAATTCTTTTCGCAACGCCTCCCGGTAGGCGTCGCCGCGCGACTCGATTCGATCCGGTTCTCCAAGTCGCGAGGCAGCCTCGTCCAATGGTAGATCCAATACGAGTGTCAAATCAGGGAGCAGGCCTCCAGTCGCTACCNGGCCGACATCCCAAATCGAATCCGTATCGAGTCTATCGCCACAACCTTGGTATACAACGCTCGCGAGCAGATAGCGATCGGCGATGACCGTTTGACCACGCTCAAGCGCGGGCATAATCACCTCCTGCACAAGTTGTGCCCGCGAAGCCATGTAGAGCAGCATTTCGCTGACGACGTCAATCGGCGTCTCCCAATCGTTGAGAAGAATCTTGCGGATCGATTCACCGAGTTGCGTGCTTCCCGGTTCACGGCAGGTGATCACCTCGCGGCCCAGCTGTTGTAATTTTTCAACCAGCAACTNGAGTTGGGTCGATTTGCCTACGCCGTCAATGCCGTCGAGCGAAAGGAACATAGAATTGGGTCTACCATTTGTCAGAGCAGAACGCGAAAGTGCCCGCAGGAAGCTTGGAGTTTGCCGCTACTATAGCACAAAATAGCAGAAATCGAGTGCCTGAAGATCGGGGGTTTCCCTAGCGGCGGAAGCCNCGCGGCGGCTGAGCGATAGGAGTTGCTGAACTGGCGGCCGCTGATGCCGGACGAGTGGGATAAGGATTCACTGTCGATTCGGTTGGGATGCTGCTGCGTGGCTTACTGCCCCGCAGGCGAAGTTCCGAACTGGCATTGATTGACGCGTTCACCCGTCGCGCGGCGGAAGAAGTTGAAAAATTGGTTTCGCTACTGCCACTTTGAGCACCAAGTCGTGGTAACGGTCGAGGCGAAGCAATTTCAGGAGAAGCAGTGCGGTCGGTGCGGTCGGCGCGGTTGGTCNCAGGTGCTTCAGCCGCATGCTCCGNTGGACTCTGGTTGGTGAGGGCAAAGGCGATTTTCTCAGAGAGCGTGTCTCTGGAAACGCCGCTCGTNTGCTGGATCTGCGNACNNNGNNNTTCAGTNAAAATCGAGCGCGANGTTGGTCGGTCGGCCGGATCGGTNTNGAGAATCGATCGNTCCGAGCNGGTNACTTGNAGCGGATCGGTCGCACGCTTCTCGGGCGCCGGAGGAGGTAGCAGCAATTCCGATTCGATGGTCGGTACCGCTTCGGGAACCGCTGGTCCGGTCGGAATCGGCTCTCCCATGAGTTCTTGCGGATTCTGATTACGGAACTGCTGGTAGGCACCACCACTGATTGCGGGAGGACGGCTGGGCTCATTGGCGAGGAAGATGCTCGCATCAAGTTGTCGTGCAGTCCGAATCGCATCAAAGTAGGATTTGCTCGGCCAAGGTCCTTCGGTGAGGAAAATATTGTTGTCTTCGAGCAAGGACCCTTTATGGAATTGAATTTGAATAATCGCTCGGTTGTAGTCGACCAATGAGCGGTAATAGTCGGCCTCGGCCTGTGCTAGTCTCCGCTGCGCTTCGAGGAGCAGGTCCAATTGTTCAATATTGCGGCCGACGCCCACATCAATTTTGGTCTGGAAAGTGTCCACCTGTGCCTGTGCTGCAACGCGTCGATTGAAGTTTGTTTCGATCAACTGATAGTTGCGATCAAGGTTTCGCACCGAATCAGAGATCAGATGGGAGAGTTCGAGTTCTTGCTCGTTCAGCACCGCCTTGGCCCGTGTAGAGAGCAACTGTGCATTTCGAACAGCGGCCAACTCGGCGCGGAACCCGATATTCATCGACATTTCGACTCCGAGCTGTGCTTGGGTAAAATCACCCTCAAAAAGAACTTTCCAGGCTGAAGGATAGGGCTGCGGACCGGGGCCCAGAAGATCCTTACCAAAGCCAAGCCATTGATAGTTACCGACCACATCCAATCGGGGGAGCAAGTGATTCTTGGCCGCAATCACTTCCAAGTCGCGCTGTTTGATGCGCCATTTCTGTTTCCGCAGTTCCACATTGCGCTCGAGGGCCTCGCTGAGAATATCTCGCCAGTCGAAGGTGACCTTAGCCATCGTGGGGTCATTGGACGGACGAATCAGGCGGCCGTCAGTCGCCGCGATGCCCATCAGAAATCGCAAGCGATTTTCGGCTGCAAAGACGTCGCTTTTAGCTTGTTCGGTTTGTGCGCGGAAAGAAAAGTATTGTTCGCGAGCAAGTGCTTCGCGTTCTTTGCCACCACCCATCGCACCCTCAAGCGTAATCGCTTGAACGGTCTGCCACGTTCTTAATGAACTGGCCAGACCCACCTTGCGAGCCTCCAGGTTGCGGTAGGCATAGTAAAGCTCCCAATAATTATTCTCGACATCGGCCACAAGGTTGCGGACACCGCCTTCGAAATCTGCCAAGGCTCGATCGGTCTGAATGCGGGCAATGAGCACACCATCAAACATCCGTGTGCCGATGCCCGCAAGGTTACTGAAGGGACCGGCGATCCGGTTGTATTCGAGGCCCATGCCCTGCAGCAGCGGTTGGCGGAATTCGCCCGTAATGTTGGTGCGATAAGAGTTCGGATAAAGAACCCGCGGATTGTTGTTGCTATCGTAAGTTGTTTCGGTCCTGACGGTGGTGGTACCACCAGTGGCGTTGGTTTTTTGCAATTGTGCCTGGAGCGTAAGGATGTCCTGGACATTCACCGAGGCCAATTCAAGAACTTGTAATTCTGCAGGATTGACATTTTCCGGATTTTCAAACTTTTCCCAGAAAAATCCGCTGCTGAAAGTGGTATCGAAGGCAGCAAGTGCTGCTTCCGGTCCGGTCATCAGGCCGTTGATGTATCCGGGTGCAGAGTCTTGAATCGCCGGGTTGTAAATGGTTTGCAGAATATCCGGATTCGCAAGCAATGCTTCGGAGGGTTGCGAGATACCGGACAGCGTATCGATTCGACCCCCGAGGCTACGAAGGACCTTGCTGTTGGCGAGTGTAATTTTAAC
>NHBP01000025.1 GCA_002168195.1 Planctomycetaceae bacterium TMED10 | reverse complement strand
TTGATTAATCAAAACTTTTATTTTCATCACTTGAACTCCCAGGTTCTCGCTTCATAAAATAGAGCATTGAACCTGTATCATCACTCACTCAAAACAATACCCTTCGTTCAAATGCAACTAAAAGCTTTCCTTTTCCCGGCCATACTTCTCCTTTTGTTCGCACTGAGCAGCGGTTGTGAACACAGCGGAAAAATCTCGACTCGAAACACCAATCGCCTGCAAATTGTTTGCACCACCACCATGATTGAAGATTTAGTCCGAAATCTGGTCGGCGAAACCGCCGATGTCACGGGCATCATGCGAGCAGGGGAAGATCCCCACATTTACAATGTTCGTCCTCGTGATGCCGAACAAATCGCAGATGCAGATATCGTATTTACCAACGGATACCACCTGGAATCGACGCTCGAAAAAGTCATCCAAAATAATGCCACCGGACCTGTCGTTGCTTTGGCAGAACAAGCGGTACCAAAACCCCTCGGAAGTATTGTGGATGAAGCATCTGCCGCTCCAGATCCTCACTGCTGGATGTCCGTGCCTCATTTCCGTGGCTATCTACAACATGCCTTAGATGGACTCATTTCTATCGATGCAGACAATGCCGAGGCGTATCGTGCAAATGCCCGACAATACGATGATCAATTACAATCGCTTGATATGTGGATCAAGAATCAAATAACATCCATCCCGNCCGATAAACGCGTTATTGTTACCAGTCATGATGCATTTCAATATCTAGCACAAGCTTATGGACTNGATGTACGCGCGATGATCGGCATCAGCACCGCCGAGGCACCACGACCGCAAGAAATNGAAAGNATAGAAGCGTTAATACGAAACCGAAANGTCAAAGCATTATTCATAGAAACATCGACGAGTTCCACACTAAACACCCTCGTGAAAAAAAGTGCTGCTGCCACCGGAGCAACAATCGGCGGTGTTCTCTANAGTGATTCTCTCGACGAACCAGGTGAACCAGCGGGCAGTTACCTCGGTATGATGCGACACAATGTGTCTGCGATTNCAGACGCACTGGGCCACTCGCCCTTGNAGCAAAAGAAGCAACAGGATNAACAGGGGGNAAANAACCCTTGAGCGAGACAGCCAATCCCTCGTCAAGTCTCACAAACGTTGTGCCGCTACAAACACGAAACCTGACCGTATCGTTTGCGGATCGTTCCGTGTTACGATCGGTCTCATTNCAACTGACTNCCGGAACGCTTACCGGGATTGTCGGTCCCAATGGCGCTGGAAAAAGCACCCTACTGCGGGCAATCTTAGGACTCATTCATACGGATGCCGGAGAGGTCTCTCTGTTCGGAACCACGGTGAATCAAAATCGACCTCGAATCGGTTATGTACCCCAGAAACAATCTGTGGACTGGGATTTTCCGGTCACCGTTNTNGATGTTGTCCGCATGGGGCGATTAGCGCGGCGAACCGGGTGTGGCCGCTTGTTCGGTCGACCGGATGAAGCAGATCGAGTAGCAACGTGGGAATCGATTAAAAAACTTGGACTTGAACAACTTGCGGATCGCCACATCCGTCAACTCTCGGGCGGACAGCAACAACGGGTGTTCCTGGCACGAGCACTTTGCCAACAGGCGGATATCTATCTGCTTGACGAACCTTTAACGGGAGTCGATGCCGGAACCGAGGAGATGATCTACACGCTGATTGATCAACTGAAAGCCGAAAATAAAACAATACTTCTGGTAAGTCACGATCTGTCGATCCTGGGACGACTCGATCAAATCATGCTGTTGGATCGAAGAATCGTTGCCATGGGCCCCCCACAGCAAGTCGCTACCGAAGAAAATTTAAGAAAAACCTATGGCGGTCGGCTTTCTTTACTCGACGAGGCGGAAGCCGAATTAATGCGGATGAGATGATTGATGGAACAACGCAATGCTCCTTGCAGAATTTGATTTTACAGACTGGTGGATACGTCCCTTCAGCGACCGCTGGTGGCAGGAGACGGTGTGTAGCATGCTGGTTGGGGTCACATGTGGCGTTCTGGGCTGCTATGTGGTTCTGCGACGGATGGCGCTTATCGGGGATGCACTGAGCCATGCTGTGCTTCCGGGCGTGGTCATCGCTTTTTTAATCACACGCGACACGGGTGTTTTTGGTCTGCTGGCGGGGGCTTTATTGGCCGGCGTTTTGACAGCGGTACTTGTGGGAGCGGTAAGTCGACTGAGTCGCACCAAAGAAGACTCGTCAATCGGTATTGTGTTCACCGCACTTTTTGCAATCGGTATTATTCTCGTCAGCGCACTTCCCCGAGGACTTCATTTTGACCTAAGTTGCTTTCTTTTTGGTGATCCATTGGCCGTCGATACCGCTGACCTCGTGCTTATGACCGTTATCTGTCCACTCGTGCTCGGCATCATCTTCATGCTTTACCACCCACTGCGGGCATCGAGCTTTGACCCCGTCGTAGCAGCGGCGATGGGTATCCCGGTAATTGCTCTGCATTACCTCCTCATGGGGATGCTATCGGCGACTGTTGTCGCCGGCCTGAAAACCACGGGGGTCATCCTCGTTGTGGCTTTAATTATCACGCCTGCTTCTTCCGCCTATCTACTCACTAACCGACTGGGGACCATGATGGTCTTGTCGGGAATTTTTGGCGGCTTTTCAGCCGTGGCCGGCATGACACTTTCGTTCGTCACAAATTGGCCTAGCGGGGCCACCATGGTGGTGTTTGCAGCAACGATTTTCACCTTGGTTTTGCTACTCAGTCCATCACAAGGGCTCCTCACGCGGTGGCTACAACGCAGACGCATGCGACGGCACATTCAGGGTGAAGATATCCTAAAAACGCTTTACCGGTGCATCACCAGTAACGCCCAAGTCGGGGTGCACGCATACTCGATCGAGCGGATATATCCTGCCGCCCGCGTGACGCGGCGACAGGGCGAACGCATCGTGTCGGAGTTGGAGCATGAAGGACTGCTGTTTCGACAAGACTCAAATATCGGGCTCACAGAAAAAGGTACCGAAAGGGCGATTGAAATGGTTCGTTCCCACAGGCTCTGGGAGTCGTATCTAACGACGCATGCTGGCGTGAGTGCCGACGAAGTTCACGAACAAGCAGAAGAGCTCGAACATGTCCATGACCTGGCCGATAAGATTGACCAGGACCTTGGTCATCCGGAACACGATCCGCACGGGGAAGCGATTCCACGTCCGCCTAAAACGACGGACTGACCAAAAACCTTATTCCGGATCGTAGCTCAAGTTGGGTGAAAGCCACCGCTCCACGCGGTCGGTCGGCCAGCCCTTGCGACGGGCATAGTCTTCAATTTGATCGCGGGTCACTCGGTCGACGGTAAAATAGCGACTTTCGGGGTGCGCGAAGTAAAGACCACTCACGCTCGCACCCGGAGACATTGCAAACGTCTCAGTCAATCGAACGCCGGTTTGATTTTCAGCGTCAAGCAATTCAAAGAGAATCTCCTTCTCGGTATGATCCGGGCAGGCGGGATATCCCGCTGCAGGTCGGATACCTCGATAATTTTCGGCGATGATGGCCTGGAGATTATCGGGGTCCACATCCGCAAATCCCCATTCAGCACGAACCTTGCAGTGAAGCCACTCGGCAAGGGCTTCGGCCAGTCGATCGGCAACTGCTTGCACCATGATCGCATTGTAATCATCCTGCTGCGCTTTATACGCATCGGCAAGGGCATCCACTCCAATCCCTGCAGTAACAACGAATCCACCTAAATAATCGTCTCGTCCTGAGCCGGTAGGTGCGACGTAATCAGCCAGCGAACGATATTCATTCTGACCTCGCCGCTGCCATTGCTGACGCAGAAAATGAAACCTCGCTTTTTCAGTATCTCGCGAGCCATCTTCAAAGAGAAGAATGTCATTTTCCTCGCTGGCCGCTGGCCAAATCCCATATACCGCGCGTAGTGTGAGTAATTCCTGGTCAATAACGCGATCCAAAAGACGATTCGCATCATCATACAACTCTTTCGCCTGTTGGCCGACCGTCTCGTCTTTGAAAATTTTCGGGTATTTACCGCGAAGTTCCCAGGTTAAAAAAAATGGGGACCAGTCGATCCACTTTCTTATTTCAGCAATCGAAATCCCATCCAATGTTCGACGACCTGTGAAGGACGGCGTGTCAATTCGGATCTCCGACCAATCGGTACTAAACGGATTCTGCATCGCTTCCGCATAAGGCACCAGTGTCTGGGAGCGGGCCTCATAGCTATCGACGAGTGACTGCTGGTCAATCAAGTTCTGCTTAATAAAATCGTTGGAAAGTTCATCACTCGTAAGACGCTCGACAACACCTACGCTACGGCTTGCATCCAGAACATGAACCACGGGCCCCGGGTAGTGGGGTGCAATTTTAACGGCAGTATGCTTCGCACTTGTGGTTGCACCACCAATCAGCAACGGCACTGCGAAATTCCGGCGTTTCATTTCCCGGGCAACCGTCACCATTTCATCTAGACTGGGAGTTATCAGTCCGCTCAGGCCAATCAGGTCCGCCTGCTCTTCTTCTGCAGCNGCTAAAATATCCTCTGCAGATACCATGACGCCGAGATCGATTACTTTGTAGTTATTGCATTCGAGTACCACACCCACGATATTCTTCCCAATATCATGGACATCACCGCGAACGGTCGCAATAAGGAATATTCCCCGACCAGAAGAAGCCTCCAGCCCTGCCTGTTTCTTTTCTTCCTCCATAAACGGCTCAAGATACGCGACTGCTTTTTTCATCACCCGGGCTGATTTAACCACCTGNGGNAGGAACATTTTCCCTTCCCCGAACAGATCGCCCACAACCTGCATGCCGCTCATCAACGGGCCTTCAATCACTTGAAGGCATCGATCGTACTGCAACCGAGCCTCTTCGGCATCTTCCGTAATAAACTTATCAATTCCTTTTACCAGGGCATGTTGCATTCGATCGCCGACCGGTGCTTCGCGCCAGGCCAGGTCTTCAACAACGCGCTGCTTCCCAGCACCTTTTACGGTTTCCGCAAACTCAACGAGCCGCTCCGTTGCATCCTCGCGACGATTCAACAAAACATCTTCAACCCGCTCCAACAGATCNGCCGGAATTTCTTCGTACACTTCTAGCTGGCCCGCGTTGACGATACCCATATCAAGACCTGCACGCACCGCATGATATAAAAAGGCACTGTGCATCGCCTCGCGCACGCGATCATTTCCCCGAAAACTAAAGCTGATGTTGCTCACGCCGCCGCTCGTGAGCGCACCGGGGCACTTTTCCTTAATCCGACGTACTGCGCCGAGAAAATCGACCGCATAATTATTGTGTTCTTCGATACCGGTGGCGACCGTAAGAATATTGGGATCAAAGATAATGTCTTGCGGGGGAAAACCAACTTTGGAGATCAGCAAATCATAAGCTCGCTTGCAAATCCGGACCTTATCCTCTTCGTCGACGGCCTGGCCTTCTTCATCAAACGCCATGACCACGGCGGCTGCGCCATATTGCCTTACAAGCCGTGCACGCTCGAGAAACATCTCNTCACCGTCCTTCAGTGAAATAGAATTCACGACCGCCTTACCTTGTGTATTCCGCAANCCTGCCTCGATCACCTCCCACTTACTGCTGTCAATCATAATNGGAACNGCTGCAACGACGTCATCACCGGAGATCAACCGCANGAACCGTGTCATCGCTTCGATTCCGTCAAGCAACGCNTCGTCGAAATTCACATCAATCAGCATCGCACCCGCTTCAACCTGATTCCGTGCAACCTCGACCGCTTCCTCGTACTGCTCGTCACGGATTAGGCGGGCAAATTTACGACTTCCCGTTACATTGGTTCGTTCACCGATCATNGTGAACGGAATCTCTTCACGGAACACCATCGGAAGTTGTCCCGCTAAACAGGTCATTGTGCGATTTTTGCTGGNGATNCGGGGACGCACTGNTTTCAGGCGNTCTGCAATGGCGGCTATATGCTCCGGACTCGTACCACAACAGCCGCCCACGATATTCAACCANCCGGCATCAGCAAATTCNCCCACCATGCCNGCCATNGCTTCGGGNCCTAAATCGTANTGTCCCATTTCATTGGGCAATCCCGCATTCGGATGGCAACTGACTGCCACGCTCGACGCTTTAGACATTGTCTCAACATGTGGCCGCATCACATCGGGACCGAGGGCACAGTTCATGCCTACCGAAAGAAGAGGAAAATGTTCCACAGAAGTCACAAACGCCTCAACGCTCTGACCACTNACAAATGTCCGGCCTCCCCGATCGAAGGTTCCGCTTACCATGACCGGCACGGAAGCACCGGTGGAACTGAAATAATCCTGAATTGCAAAAAGGCAAGCCTTAAGATTGAGCGTATCGATGGCCGTTTCGGGGAGGAGAATATCAACGCCCGACTCGACAAGTACGGCGACTTGCCGGCGGTAACTATCAACCATCTCCATAAAAGTCACATCGCGATGTGCAGGATCTTCCACNCGCGTNCTGATTGCCGTTTGACGACCTGTNGGACCGATGGATCCGGCGACAAAGCGAGGTTTGTGGGGCGTCTTGGCGGTATATTCATCNGCAGCCTGCCGAGCACACTGAACCGCTGCCCTGTTGATTTCATCGGCCAGAGCATCTGGAAGTTCAAATTCAATCATGCCAACGGTNGAAGCATTGAAAGAATTCGTTTCAACAATATCGCAGCCGGCCGCAAAA
Source organism: Planctomycetaceae bacterium TMED10 (assembly GCA_002168195.1). Taxonomy (GTDB): domain Bacteria; phylum Planctomycetota; class Planctomycetia; order Pirellulales; family UBA7805; genus UBA7805. The sequence goes on along the minus strand of NHBP01000025.1, from coordinate 15,474 downwards.
TAAGCGCGGTGTATATCCGTAATTTTNTCCGCGTGGGTCAGTGAGAGAATATCGGAGAATCGACTCAAATCCTTATTGTGATCAGCAAANCGCTCGCCNCGCACNGCCTTTTCATCGAGGTCGAGGCGTTGAATCATCGTACCCATTGCGCCATCGAGCAGAAGAATCCGCTCGGAGAGAATGGCACTGAGTTGATCAAATTTATTTACTGACATACTACGANCCGCACNAGNNNATGACTCGGATTTCCAGATAGCGACTACAAGTAAAAACGAACGATCAGAGATTTCTCAAAGCAAATAGACGCAAGCTATCNAACAATTTACNCTCATTCTGGNCCCCTAAGCTACGCCGGTNTAAAAANAACCATATANCCTAGACNNCCCATAATAACCCNNCCCGCANCGCTCGGCCGCANCCACGAACCGNNGNACNNANGTTCCTATTGTTTTTATTTTGTGGCTCGCGTGCAAGGCTCAAGATCAGCGNAAGAACGTCCCGATAACGGAGACATGTCTTCACCTCCGGAAAAGCAGACCATCCGTACGGCCACAGGCCGCACCCCTCGCGTGCTAGCGGTGCTTCCCGACCTCTCGGCCTATCGAACCGCGTCCGGTGAAACGCCTCCCTCGTTACAAAAACCACGCAATACGAGCAAGGCACCACTTGCAGTTCAGCTGAAAAAAACAGGAAATCATCCCCGACAGTTCAATGCGAGAGCCAAGCAAAGCGTCCGGCGACGCCGGATGGGCCGGGTAGTGATCGCCTGTCTTTCAGTCTGCCTGGCTCTGCTGATCATTTTCACTTGGACCTATATTTCCAAAATGCGTGTTTTGCCAACGGAATCCCCGCTCCAAAATTCGTACATGACTCGCTTTGCGACTCCTCCGGAACACACCGCAACGCTTCCCGCACCCACTCCCGTTCGTCCCTAAACGAATGCGGGTCTCGTGATTGTAAAATAATTCAATGCAAGAATCCGAAAAGCATCCGCTCAAAATCTTCGACATTCCTAAACAGCATCCCGTTGCGATGCACATTCCCGAAAAGTTGTCTAAGGAGACAACGTCCGGCGTTTCATTCGATTCGACTCAGCAGCGAAGAGGCTGTGCTGCGTTGGAAGTGGATCGCTTCGCGTGGCCGCCCCTTTGTAAAGCGCTTGAAGAAAATGCAAACACGATTGCTGCCCCAATCGTCGAATCGATCTTAAATTCGTCTGCCGCTGGAAAGCGCATTATCTTAATTGCCAGTGGAATACGGCAATCGGGGCGGACGACCATGGCGATCTGGTTGGCCGTAACATGCGCTCGGACCAATCAACGGATCGCGTTGATCGATGCTGATGTAGAAAATCCGTCGATCGCCCAGTTGCTCGGCGTCCAGCCAGTTGCAGGCTGGGAGCTTTTTTCCGCGCGAGATCAATCGATTGATGAGTATCTCATCGACTCGATTGCCGACCGCTACACGATATTGCCGTGTACCGATAACCAGTCGCCTTCTCACTGGCCACATTCCTGGGACCTCGCCTCAATCCTTGAAGGCCTACGAGACCACTATGATGCCGTCCTGGTCGATATGCCGCCTCTGTCCCAGAAGAAACTGGGCGGTCAAATGCTTGACGATTGTGCCCCATTTGTGGATGCTGCTCTCTGGCTAGACACGAGTCCGACCGACACGCGTTGGGCTCTAAAACAATTTCAGACGGCAGGAGTGCAAATGCTCGGGTTGGTGCAACGCGCGCAATTAGCCGCGCGAGCAGCATAACGCATCTTGCTTCCACAAATCCTGGATCGTGTTGCTATGCAAATATTTGATAATCAGAATGATTTATGCTTTTCTTTTCCCGAGTCATGGAAATTAGACAAGAGCGAATCATCGAACGAGGCCGATTCGATATCCGTCGTGAGTCCCGAGGGAGGATTCTGGTGCGTTCGTCGCGATCTACGGGACACTGCCAATAAAGCCGTGCTGGAACAGGCCGTTGCAGCCATGCGAGAGGTCTACCCCGAACTGGAAGTCGAACATGTGGTCGATCACGTGTCCGGGGCGGAACTGATCGGTATGGACATGCACTTCTTCTGCCTTGACTTAACTGGCACTGCATCGGTCCGAGTCTGGCAAGCGGTCACCGGCAAATATGTCATCTTTTCTCAGGCCGAAGACGGGCAACTTGAACAGCTAAAACCGATCTTTAACGCAATCACCACTAGCTTGATTCGCGGCAGTGAAGAATGAAACGATTGCGGTACCTTTGTAATTTTTTCAGCACCCTGAAGAGGTGTGGGCAGCAATTCTTTACGTCGCCTGTCACGCAAAGGAAACTCTAAGTGCTTGAAATAACGGAGCTTTTGTGATCCCTACAGGGCAGACACTGGGAAAGGTGATAAGAGTGAACCATATTTCCTTTCTTTGGCATGGGAATCGCACTCCTCTTCCTATGAACTATGTCCCGGAAGGATAACCGGCGAAGCCGGTGATCCACGGGGAAGTCTCAAATCTTAGGTCAACCCACTTGGAGCGGTGGATACGGCGGTCCTGATAGACCAATACCAGTTTTTTGAGACTTTCTCCGGCCCGTTTGGCGCTCCCGCGTCGCCAAACGGGCCTTTTTATTTTGCCCACCAACCGCCTATTTTTTGTGATCGTCGGATCAGTTAAACTTCCGCGTGGTTGAACATGTTTGTCACGGGGAGGCACTGATGACTGCGACAGAATTATTTGCCACTGAAGTAGGCCATACCGCCGGAGAGATTTGGCAATTACTCGACGACAAAGGATCGCTTACCATCACTGAAATTGTAAAAATGATTGATGCTCCACGCGACCAAATCATGCAATCGCTTGGCTGGCTCGCGCGAGAAAACAAGCTAACAGTGCGTGCTGAGGGGCGAAGAAAAATAGCAACCTTACTCGTTTAGCGTAAGGCTCTCGACGTCCGCTGCCTTGCAGTTGCTTCGATCTCCTGACGGAAGCATTCATTTTAAATAGGGCGGTAAATCGTCTACGGATTGCTGAATCTTTTCTATTTCGCGCTGAAAATAAATTCCGTCCGTGCCTCCATAATCTTGCTCCAACTCTGCCGAAGTCCAGAATTTCTGCATCGACGCCACTGACGGCACAAAGCGTTCTACCGTAAACGTTTTTGCGAGTTCTGTAAAACTGATCTCATCGGATGCCAATGCTTGATTAAGACGGATTCCGGAACGGCTCGCTACGATCGCAGCGAAACTGAAACCAGCCGGCTCAGTCGCTTGCTTGATCTCTTCAAGCGTTGTTATGTCGCGGGCAGCGTCGATGCCGACGAACTGAGTCAGCACTCCAGCCGATATAAAATCCTGAAGTAACGAAACACGACGCCAAATCGTTACCTTACCGACAAACTTTTCTCGCCACACGTCAGCAACAAGGTCTGATTCTTTCCGAATTTTTACTGCCACAGCGTCGTATCGTTTAATCAAGTAGCCACGATCAAAGGCTATCGCCAAGGCAAAATAAAAGGCCTTGATTGCATGTTGGTCTTCAACTGTAGCGGCTGCCGCAGCAGCGGAACGGATATAGGCCTCAGTCAACTTATCGAGACTGAGCGATTTGGTGCTCCGGTCACTCGCGACTCTACCGAGCGACTGCAGGATTTTCTGCACCGCTTGTCGAAATGCCAGACGGGCACGCATTTCTTTTACTGAGGGGCCGTTTTTAGGTTCGGGCCGGATCGGCCCCTCCACCTTGGAAAGCACACCGCGACACAAAACTTGGGCCATTTGCATGACCGACTTGTCGCCCGGCTGCTGCTCAGCGAGCCAATTATAAGAGTCGAGTAAATGCTGCTGAACGGAAATCGGAATTTGCCTCAACGAATAAAAATCGGGGCGTCGGATTTGATTACTGATCAGGTTCATCACTAATAAATTAATCGGATCAAACGTTAATTGAAAAGAACGCGCGTTGGATTGCCCGTCACCTAGCACCGGACGCATCAGACTTGTTTGACTTGCGCTGTGCGCCGCGCCAAGATAATGTCCCAATTCGTGCAACAGCACCTCCAGTCGTTCCGATTCCCCGATGCGCGGCCCGTGTTCGCGAATTAGAATATGCGAACGAAGCGGACCGTATGTTCCCCCAAGCCGCTGACGCCCAATATTGACATCATACTGACTGGTAAATCCAATCACGAGTTGAGCAGGCTTCACCGGTACTTTTGCCTCAAATTCCCTAAGCGTCAGATTAAAATCGCGGATACTATCTTTTGATTCCCACCGAGTGATTGCCACAATCTCTAACTTCACACCGCAAAAATATTCAAACAACTTTGATGCGGCTTCAATTCGTGCTGTTATCTTCTTCTCCCAGGTTGCCCTGCGGGTACGCTCATCATCATCGACCGCGATCTTGATTCGAAGAGGCCAGGGTTTTCGCTCGACTAATTCACCCTTTGGATATCGAGGAGGTGTTGTTTGGGGTCCGCTGATCGGGATTCTTTGCAGGTCGNNGCGTCCCGGTTCCACGTCGTTGAAGCGATATATGTGATTGGGCCACAGCGTGCCGCTACCGCCTCCGCTNNCTCCGGCATACCACAATTTGACCGATCCATTAAGCGATAGCGGAATCGAAGCATTAGGCACCAACGTAAATTGTGCAGCCTCCACCGGGTCGGCTTGAAATCGTATCCGGACTGGCCGACCAGAGCGATTATGCAGAATGGTCGTCTCGGCACCGATCACGGGGAAAGAAAGCAGCGAACTGACGAGCCAAAAGAATATTTTTTGCTTGCGGCTTCCCACAAAAAATCGTCGATCCTTTCTCACGGATCCTCCTCATCACGATTCGGGGAAAAACGAGCCACGAATAATCTAGAGGTGCAAACCTCGGGCACTATGGATCACACCAAGCCCTGACGAACCGCCCAGACAGCTGCCTGCGTTCTATCGGATACGCCTATTTTCCGAAGAATATGTTGCACGTGTTCTTTTACCGTCTCGTAGCTGATACTCAATACTTCTGCTATTTGCTTATTTGTCAGTCCGTGCGCAAGCTGATGCAACACTTCATTCTCACGCTGTGTAAGCGTTACTTCAACATCGATTGGCATCCGAGGAGTCGAGAGGGCTCCGGTCACTCTACGGAGTTCTTCGCGTCGCCACACCATTTCACCGCTCGCTGCCTTGCGAATCATATCGAGTAGAACCGGTTGGTCAACGCCTTTCAAAACATAGCCATTGGCACCCAGGGCAACGCTTCGGGCCATATAGGTCGCATTATCAAAGGTTGAAATCATGAGTATCGGTAAGTCCGGATGCGTATCCTTGAGAAGATTGAGTGTTTTCAATCCATCCCCGTCAGGCATCCTGACATCAAGCAATACAAGATCCAACTCGTGCCCATGCTGCTCCACTGCGGCAAGAGTCTCTGCGCCCGAGGACGCGTCCGCGACGACCGTAACGTCAGCACCGTTGAGCATACTACGCAGTCCGACCCGGACCACCTCGTGATCGTCAGCGATTAACACACGAATTGCCACAGCATGCTCCTTGGGGGGGTAACCGCAGTTGCCAAGTTGTAAAACATTTGATGGAAAGGAGATAACCCGCTTTAAAAATACCCCCAAAACGGGTATTCCTTTAAGTTTAGTGCAGCTTACCCAAGCAGACCACTCCCGATGAAATTTTTTTGTCTGAACGATATTCACTCGGAGAAAGACGTGACTAAGACCAAAAAAAGATCAAAAAACACGATTGAAGCGACTTTCGCCGTCGTTTTAACCTGCAAGGGGAGGCGGTTAATCGAAGTAAAGCATGTACAATAGTTAATATATATTTTGTCCAGACAGACACAGGCATCGTCATAATTACAACACGGTCCATCTAAAACACTTTCTCGCGAGTCTCCCTCCATGCCTCAGCGCCACGCAAGCCACAATCGGAAGACCACCGAAACCGATATCCAGGTTTCCCTTTCCCTCGACGGTAGCGGGACCGCACATGTCGCTACCGGAATTGGATTTTTCGACCACATGCTTCAATTACTTGCGCACCATGGTCAGCTTGATCTGGAAGTAACGGCTCAGGGTGACTTACACGTCGATCAGCACCATACGGTCGAAGATGTCGGGATTGGCCTTGGACAGGCAGTCAAGAAAGCCCTTGGAGACAAAGAAGGCATCCAGCGCTACGGCCACTTTACGCTTCCCATGGACGAAACACTCTGCACCGTTGCTGTCGACATGGGCGGACGTTATGCGTTTGGATTTCGTGCGGAGTTTCCCTCGGAAAAGATTGGCGAATTCGATACTGAACTGGTTGAAGAGTTTTGCAGAGCGTTTGCATCCAATGCACTGTGCAATTTGCACGTCTTGGTCCATTACGGTCGTAATAGCCATCACATCAGCGAAGCTATTTTCAAGACGATGGCCCGCGCAATTCGCATGGCCGTTGAATTCGATTCCCGAGCGAGCGGCATTCCTAGCACGAAGGGTATCTTGAGCGAGTGATGCACACCCGCTAACGCTCGTTCACATAGGTTTCTAAAAATCGTGCCAGCATTTGGAAATCCGATCCGGATTGAATGTAGCGGACGGTTGTCACAAGCGTTTCGGGATTCACCAGTTCCTCAAAAGGAACGTAGGTCAATTCCAATTGACCTTTAATCGAAACCATCACACCATTCAGTCCATCTTCCACCAAGGCGCGATAAGCTCCGACTCCCAATTGGCTCCCAAGCATCACATCGTACGCATGGGGCTTGGCACACCGTGATTCATACCCGAGTTGCAACGGTGTAATTTTCTTGGGGTTTCCTGTCTGTCGCGTATACTCTTCCGCGACCATCCGGGCCATTTGGCGTCCAAGATCGATTTGGGCAATGGAAATATGCCCATGATCATCACGGGGAACCCCCTCGAGGTATTCCTGAGGTAAAAATTCTGCTAAGCCTTCCGCAATGACAATCACACCGAATTGCTTACCATCCTGATCCTCCCGGATTCGCATCGTATCAACAATGCGTGCAATCACATTCTGCATATCCATAATCGGGCGAACCGTTTTACTACCCGTCTGAGGATCAATCACTTCTTCATCACTGCGAAATTTCCCCACGATATCTTCTACACTGATCACCAGACTCGCTTCGCCGGCAATCGCCGCGCCATAGGCAAGCCAACCCGCACTGCGACCCATCGTTTCGGCAAGAAAATAAGCCTTATTGGCCTCCGCATCCATGACCACATTACGGATTTCATCAGCAAGTGTTTCGACCGCTGTGAAATAGCCAAACGTGAAATCGATGCCTGTATAGTCATTATCAATAGTTTTTGGCAAATGAACGACCGGTATCCGATGCGACCCTTCAGGAAGAATATCTTGATACATCTTNAATTTATTTGCCGTCTTGAGCGTATCGTCACCTCCAATNGAAATCAGCGCATCGACACCTAAACTCGTCAAACCCTCATACACAGCTTTAAGAGGAGCGCTGCGTTCTGCATCCTTCAANTGCTCGGGAGCTGAAATTAATTTCCCCGGATTATCGCGTGCGGTTCCAATTAAGATCCCCTGAGAATTACGCGTTCGNCGAAGTGTCGCTTGATCCACAAGTAAATAGTCTCGACCTTCNTGCANTTGATAGTCNGGGCCGAACTTAATCAAACCGGAATAACCATACTTAATGCCGACAACTTCAATGCCGTTGCGAAGAAACGAGATGGCAGCGGCCGAGATCACTGCATTTGCAGCTGGTGCAGGGCCACCAGCAAACAAAATCGCGACCCGGCGAAAATTCGTTTCCATCGCGGGTGGCCGCGAAAGAGAAGACGCGTCAGACATTTCAAGACTCCTGAATAAAGGCGGCGAAAATCAACTTGGTTAGCGTTTTGCCATTTCCTTCAGGGTCCGAAATGCACCGGAAGACTAGGCTGTCAAAGACTCATTAGAATCAAGCTACACTTTAACGATCCCACGTTCGTTCGACAAACGTCGTATCAATCCGCGACTCGACGAATGCAGCGTGCCTGAGAATTTCTTCATGCCGTGAACAGGTTGTCGCAATACCCTGGATTTGCAGTTCTCCAAGGGCCCGCAGCATGCAGTTAATCGCCTCGCGTCGTGTGGGCTGATGCACAATTAATTTCCCGACCATCGAATCATAAAATGGTGACACCGTGTAACCGGCGTGGGTATGNGAGTCAAACCGTACGCCAAGCCCGCCAGGCACAAACATGCTTTCGATCCGCCCTGGGCAGGGCTGNAAATTGCGATCTGGATTTTCCGCATTGATCCGGCACTCGATCGAAGCACCTTCCGATTTAATATCTTCCTGGCGAAATGAAAGCTCCTCCCCGGACGCAATCTGTAACTGCGTTTTAATAATGTCGACGCCCGTTACCATTTCCGTAACCGGATGCTCGACCTGAACCCGTGCGTTGACTTCAATAAAATAGAAGTTNCCCTCCTGATCAACAATAAATTCGACCGTGCCGACGTTGGTATAATCAGCCGCCTTGATCATCCGCACCGCCGCCTCGCACATCGCCTCGCGCGTTGCCTGATCAATATTCGGTGATGGGCTCTCCTCGATTAATTTTTGATGTCGTCGCTGCACACTGCAGTCGCGTTCCCAGAGATGAACCACGTTCCCATGTTGATCCGCCACCAACTGGACTTCAACGTGCCGCGGAAATTCAACATACTTCTCTAAATACACGCTCCCATCACCAAACGCCGCCTCCGCTTCACGTCGCGCTTGTTGGATCGCCTGCTTGAGGGCGAGTTCATTGAGNGCCACCCGCATTCCTTTGCCGCCACCTCCGGCCGACGCCTTTACCAGAACNGGNTATCCGATCTCCTTCGCAACCGACAGACCAATGTCTTCATCTTCAATCAGCCCATCGCTTCCCGGAACGACCGGAACGTCCGCTTGACGTGCAAGCTTACGGGCCTCATTTTTATCACCCAACTTCGTCATCGCTTCGGGCGACGGGCCAATGAAATCGATTTGGCAACTACGACATATTTCATTGAAATGTGCATTTTCGGCGAGGAACCCGTAACCGGGATGAATGGCTTGCACGTTACCCACTTCGGCAGCACTGATGATGCGATCAATTTTCAGATAGCTCTCACTGCTCTTGGCTGGACCAATACAGAATGCCTCATCAGCGAGTTCGAGGTAATGGGCACCTCGATCCGCTTCGCTGAAAACNGCGACTGATTCAACTCCTAACTCGCGACAGGCGCGAATGATCCGGAGAGCAATCTCACCGCGATTTGCTATCAGAATGCGCTTGTACATGGGCCGCTATGCTGAAGTGTCGACTTTAAAGAGCGGTTGCCCAAATTCGACTGGATCGCCATTGGCAACAAGAATGGCCGCCACCTTGCCCGAAACTTCTGACGGGATTTCATTGAAAACTTTCATCGCCTCGACGATACAGACAGTTGATTCCGGCCCGACATGNTCCCCAACTTTTACGAACGCATCTGAGTCAGGACCCGAAGCGGTATAAAAAGTACCCACGATCGGGCTTTTTATGACTACCATTTGTGAGTCCTCGGCCGCCGCTGGGGCAGTCAAGTCGGCCGCAGCGNCTGGCTGCGAAATTTGTGGTTGTGGCTGAGGTGGNTGCTGATACACAACTTCCCCCGTTCCNCCACGGCGGAGTCGAATCCGCTGCTCACCCTGTTCTAAATCGACCTCTGCAAGGTCGTGATCTTTCATTAATTGCACAAGACGACGTATCTTTTTGACGTCGAATACATCGCCTGAACCGGAAGCTGTCATCGTCGCTCTCCCTGTCTGCCTCAACCTAACGTGACATGCGAATCATCCCAATCTTTGGGAACATTCGACAACACCTCGTGACCATTGCGAGTCACAAGAATATCGTCTTCTATTCTTACTCCGCCAACCCCGGGCAGATAAATACCCGGCTCCACCGTAACCACCATGCCGGCTTTAAGCGGTTGGTCACAACCACCCGACAAACGTGGTCCCTCGTGAATATCAAGGCCGATTCCATGGCCTAAACCGTGACCAAAAAACTTNCCAAAGCCACCACGATCAATGACTTTTCGCGCGACATGGTCGACCGCACTACACTGTACACCAGGTCGAATCGAATCAATCGCCCGCTGCTGTGCTTTAAGCACAAGTCGATATACACGCTCGAGTTTCGGCGAAATTTTACCGGTCACCAAGACCCTCGTCAAGTCACTCTTGTATCCTCCCGGTTCATCCGCTCCCCAATCAATCAGCAGAAGTCCATGCGACTGCATCACGACCGATGAGGGGCTCGCATGGGGCAAGGCGGCCCGTGGTCCACATGCCACTATCGGGGGAAAGCTGCAGCCTCGCCCCCCGAACAGCCGGATTTGATTCTCTAATCCATGCGCAACCGCTTGCTCCGTCTCCGTACCCCGCAGCCCACATCGAGCCACCGCAAAAGCGCGCTGTGCAATATCGACCGCCTTCCGGATCGCGCGAATTTCTTCACGATCCTTGACCATCCGTAAATTTTCGACATGTCCGTTGCACGCGATCCAATCGACCTTGGGAATTTCTTCGGTCAAGCGGCGATGCATCTGCACGGTCATGGCGCCAGACTCAAAACCGACACTCGNCTGTCNTGATTTTTNCAGTGTCTTCCGGATCGACTCGAACATCGCGGTGCCTGGAGATCGAATTTCCAGATCGAGGCCTGGACACTCTTCTTCCAATTGCGTGGTGTAGCGTGGATCGGAGAGCATGACTTCCTTATNAGGAAGAATAAGCAAAAAGCTATCGTCTCCGGAAAATCCGGTCAGGTAAGTCACATTGGTGAAATCGGTAACCAGAAATGCAGCGGCACCTGTACTTTTTAAACTTCGTCGCAGTCGATCACGCCGGAGTTGAAAACGACTCATTCTTCTTCCTCAAGCAACCAGGGAGCTCCACGAAAATAAACGCCCGACCAAGCTGCAATTCGACAACACCGGAGCCCATTGTGTCAAGCCGACGATAAATCGACCCTAGAAGTCTGAAAAAACAATACAAACCAGTGCGTTGTCAACTGACGACTGTCTTTAGTACGATTGTGCTATGGACAAACACCAAAGTGAATCGCTCGCGCAAGGCTTACTTTCGGGAGAAATCTCGATTGAACAGTTCGTCAATCGAGTCACCTCCCCACAGACCGAATCGCTAGAACAGGCGCACCTTGATCTCGATCGTATTGAGCGGTGCGGATCGGCAGAAGTTATTTTCGGGGAGGGAAAGTCGATAGACGCCCTGAAGTCGATTGCCACAGCACTACAAAAACATGGGCAAGGCGTTTTGATCACGCGGATCAGTCCTGAGCAAGCCGAACCACTGATGAGAGTATTTCCGGAAGCGGATTACCAACCGCTCGCCCGCACATTCTGTGTGGGCACAACCAGTGAAGGNAGAGTCCCCGCNTGGTCGGCGTTAGGCCGCGTCTGTGTCGTATCGGCCGGNACCAGNGATCTGCCAGTGGCCGAAGANGCNCGCGTGACCGCATCCTGGATCGGGGTGACGGTCGAAACGGTCTATGACGTGGGNGTNGCCGGCCCNCAAAGACTTACCGAAAAACTCGANACACTCCGTCATGCGGACGCAGTGGTTGTCGTGGCCGGCATGGAGGCAGCTCTTGCCAGCGTCGTGGGTGGACATCTGGCGTGTCCCATTATTGCTGTGCCGACAAGCGTNGGGTACGGTGCAAACTTTGGCGGTGTGGCCGCATTGCTCTCGGTCCTCAATAGCTGCGCTGCCAGCGTCAGCGCGGTGAATATCGACGCGGGATTCAAGGGAGGTTATATCGCTGGCGTGATCGCGAANCAGATGGCACTGCTCCGCTTNNAAAATAGTGAGACAAGTGCCCCAGAGAAATCGCAATGACCGGATCGCTCCCCGCCTTGCCTNCGCGANCCGAAGAGAGTCACAAAGGAAATTTTGGCTCGGCACTACTGATCGGCGGCGGNAGAGGAATGGCTGGGGCAGTTGCCCTCGCNGGAATTGCCGCACTGCGGAGTGGAGCAGGGCGGGCAACCGCCGCCACACCGGCCTGCAGTCAAAATATCGTTGCTTCCTTCGANCCTTCGCTGATGACTTCTGGACTTCCCGATAACGAGAAGGGTTTTTTCGCTCCTGAAGCAACGGAAAAACTGCTCTCCGTTGCATCGAAGATGTCNGCCGCTGCAGTCGGTACAGGNCTGGGTCGCGATACCGCATTGACCCTTCTTGTCGCCAAGTTATTTGAGGAACTCACCCTACCTGCCGTNTTCGACGCAGATGCACTTTACGCACTGGCCAAAATTATTTCGGCCGAAGGCAAGTTACCGGCGACTACCGCNCCAAGAATTTTAACGCCTCATNAGGGAGAGTGGGCCCGATTGGCTGATTCGGTCACCCCGACACGCGCAGAGCGCGAAGCAGAGGCGAAAGATTGGGCGGCCGCCCACCATGTCATCCTGGTTCTCAAAGGGCACCGCACATTCGTCACTGATGGAGATCAAAGTTTTCACAACACGACCGGGAACCCCGGCATGGCAACAGCCGGAAGCGGGGATGTGCTCTCCGGAGTGATTACTGGACTGCTCGCGCAGGGAATGTCCCCGTGGAACGCGGCACGACTNGGGGTNCANCTCCACGGNTNGGCGGGAGANCTNGCCGCCGCGCGAAACGGNCTGGTGGCGCTCATCGCTTCGGATCTACTGGCGGCACTACCGGAAGCCATTGAAAGCCATCAAGTCGAGCACTAGCAAGTTAAAATTGCTTCGCCCGTTTCCCAACTGGTGCCGGATCGGTCAATGCGATGGTANAGCGTATCGCGTTCGACAGGGTCNCGTCCGGCCTCTTCNATCAATCGCTGCAGCGNTTCCACCGAGAGGACCTCAGGCGTCTTGGCACCCGCATCGTGATAAATCAATTCATGACGCACGGTCCCATCCAAATCATCCGCACCGTAGTGCAGCGCGGCCTGCGCNGTTTCAATACCAAGCATGATCCAATAGGCTTTGATGTGGTCGATGTTATCGAGCATCAGGCGGCTAATGGCCATGGTTCGCAAATCCATCGCCGCACTCGGCTTTCTGATTTTCTCGAGGCCNGTATTTTCGGGATGGAATGCAAGCGGGATAAACGTTTGAAATCCGCCCGTTTCATCCTGCAATTCTCGCAAGCGAACGAGGTGATCAATCCGGTGATAGTCTTTTTCAACGTGCCCATACAACATCGTGCAATTGGTACGTAGCCCCAATCGATGGGCTGTACGATGGATTTCTAACCAGTGACTCGCATCGGCTTTATGTTCGCAAAGCTGATCACGGACTTCGGGGTGGAAAATTTCTGCGCCGCCTCCGGGCATACTNCCCAGTCCNGCATCAATNAGATCAACGATAATCTCTTCGTAGGTTTTCTTTGTCAGGTGGGCAAACCAATTGATTTCAACCGCCGTCCAACCTTTTAAATGCAGGCGAGGATACGCATCATGCAGAATACGTATCACGTTCACATACCAGTCATATTTCATNTTGTGGTGCAGTCCGCCCACAATGTGCATTTCTGTGCAACCCGAATCAATCGCCTCTTGCCCCCGCGCAAGGATTGCTTCGTCACTCATTAAATAGGCTTTATCATCTCGCAAATCNGCGCGNAATGCACAAAAGACGCATCGATAAACACAAACNTTGGTTGGATTGAGGTGCGTNTTGATGTTGTAGTAAGCGTGATTACCATTTTTTCTTTCCCGCACCGTATTGGCTAAGACNGNCAGATCACCGAGCGGTACATCGGTACGGTACAGAAATTTCCCATCCTCAAAAGACAGACGCTCCCCGGCAGCGACTTTGTCATGAAGAGAGGCAAGTTTTGAAGCGTGTGCGTCCATGATTACCGTTTACNGAACCTTCAATGGGAAATCCTATGTATTTTAGCCACCCGGCACCGACTTGGCGACCAGGAAAAGATCCACTGCCGTCACGACCAGAAGTCCAATACTGATCAGCGCGTTGACCTGAAAAAAAGCGGTATTCACCCGATCTAAATCGTCGGGNCGCACNATGGCATGTTCATANACCAANAAAGCGGCGATCGCGACCACTCCCGAAAAATAAATCCATCCCAACTGCGNATCCACAAGCGGCAGCACGGCAAAGAACACNATGGCCACCAAATGCAGCAACCGCGCGATCTGGAGTGCCCGCCGGACGCCAAAACGACCCGGGATACTGAAAAGCCCCTCCGCCGCATCGAACGCAGCGTCCTGACAGGCATAAATCACATCAAATCCNGTGACCCAAAAAAGTNCACCACCTCCNAGGNCAAGCGCGGGGAGCAGNTCGGCAGGGTCGTTCATCACCTGCAGACCACGGATCGCAATCCAAGCCGAGATCGGTGCAAGCATCAAAGCGGCACCCAAGTAGAAATGCGCCAGAACCGTAAATCGCTTGGTGTAGCTGTAGGCACACAAGAAAGCCAAAACGGGCACGGAGAGCAATAGCGGCAATTGATTACAAGGCAGAAAAAGCATCGTCGCACCAATGAATATGACGGCTGATACGAGGGTCAACGTGACGGCTGAGCTAACCTGCATTTTTCCTGTAGCAAGGTGTCGCATTGCTGTTCGTGGATTTTTTGCATCCATCGTCCGATCGACGATGCGATTGAAGCCCATCGCTACAGTCCGCCCCGAAACCATCGCCAGAAGAATACCGATCCAGTAAAGCACTGGAACCGGTAAAGGTCCCAGGGAGGCCGCCATCAATGCGCTGAGCAGAGCGAAGGGAAGCGCGAATACCGTATGGCTAAACCGCACCAACTCAAGAAAGGGTCGAATCGCCATGCAACGTCTTTTCTGCTTGCCGAATTGTTTTAGGCGGTTTCCGCGGGCGATCGAAGTTATCCGCCCCAGCGACGAACCAACGTATGTTCTATTTCAAACTGATCACAGATCCGACCGACCACGAAATCGACCAGGTCCTGAATCGTTTTGACTCCATGATAAAAACCGGGGGCTGCCGGAAGAACCACGGCGCCTGCATCCGAAATTCGCGCCATGCAATCCAACTGCAGGGAAGAGAGGGGTGTTTCCCGTGGGACAAGAACCAATTTACGCCGCTCCTTGAGATGAACATGCGCAGCTCGATGAATCAGATTATCGGACAGCGAATTTACAATTCCAGCAAGCGAACCGCTTGAACACGGGCAGATGATCATTCCAGAAGTCAGAAACGATCCACTGGCGATGGGTGCCATGTAATCTTCGAAGTGGTGGTAGTGAATTTTTCCGGGTGAACCGACCTCAAAAGCCAATACATTACTATCCTCGCTTGAAATGCCCGCAGACTGCCGCAGCATACTCAGCTTACTGTCGCCTGCATCCGCACCCCCGAGCATCAGGCTGTTGGGTTGGAAATCATCCAGATCGACCGAGACATCGAGTTCCTGCTCAAGGACGAGTCGACCCGCAGCAGAAATGGTGAGGTGCAC
>NHBP01000024.1 GCA_002168195.1 Planctomycetaceae bacterium TMED10 | reverse complement strand
GTCGGTGATGGAACAAACCGGATCGATATGATTTATATCGACAATGTGGCCGAGGCGCATCTTCAGGCGGCAGCGGCGCTGCAACCAGGGGCCGCCCTTTGCGGAAAGGCTTATTTTATCAGTCAGGGAGAGGCAGTGAATTGCTGGGAATGGATTGACCAATTGCTCGCAGTGGCGGGGCGTCCACCGGTGACGCGGTCGATTTCCTGCCGACGGGCCTGGCAGATCGGTCGTGTCTGCGAGGCGATTTATCGGACACTGGGTATTTCCCGTGAACCCCCGATGACCCGTTTCCTTGCGGCACAACTGGGAACATCACATTACTTCGACATTCAAAACGCCTACCGAGATTTCGGTTATCGACCTCGCATCTCGACCGAGGAGGGCATGCAGCGACTGGCGACCGATTTCGCCCGCCAGGGGCCTTGAAAATGCGAACATCCGCTGGCTTTGGTCGGTGCCGAGTCCTTGTAAATTCGGTCGAAAACCGATAGGCTCAGACGGCTTACGGTGAATCCTCCCAGGCGTTAGGCCTCCTTCATGATATCGCTCCCGGCTGATGAACAACGGATCGTGATTACCGGCATCGGTCTGACTGCGCCCAACGGAAACTGTTTGGAAGAATTTCGCGATAGCCTGCTTGAGGGACGAAGCGGGGTGGTGCCTTACGAGATTCGTTACGTCGGCAAAACATTGGCGGGCATCTGTCACTTCGACGAACTTCGTTATCAGAAACGTAAAGAAGTACGTCGAGGAACACGTGCTGGAAGTGTCGGTATTTATTGCGCCCGTGAGGCTGTCAAAAACTCAGGGATCGATTGGGAAAATACAGACCGCTCCCGGGTTGGAATCTATGTCGGTGTTACGGAACACGGCAACGTTGAAACAGAAAACGAAGTTTATGAGCTAAAGGGNTNCGACTACGANACACAGTTCTGGTCGCATCACCATAATCCGCGGACAGTGGCCAACAACCCGGCAGGAGAGATTTCCCTGAATATGGGAATCACCGGNCCGCATTATTCGATCGGTGCCGCGTGTGCCGCAGGGAACGCCGGCCTGATTCAAGGTGCNCAGATGCTCCGGCTTGGNGATTGTGATCTGGCAATTTGCGGCGGNGTTTCTGAGAGCGTCCGCACNTTTGGTATTTTTGCAAGTTTCAAGAGTCAGGGGGCGCTGGCTGAGCATGAAGATGCGACACGGGCATCGCGACCTTTTGATGTGGATCGCAACGGGATTGTTGTTGCTGAGGGTGGTTGCCTGTATGTGCTCGAACGATTTACCGATGCCCGTAAACGTAACGCAAAAATTTATGGTGAACTTGCCGGTTACGCAATCAACAGTGATGCGAGTGATTTTGTCCTTCCTAATCCTGAACGACAATCGCAGTGCGTGCAGTTGGCCCTGCGGCGTGCCGGTTTGGTGCCGGAGCAGATTGATATTGTGAGTACCCATGCGACCGGGACAAGCAGCGGTGATGCTCAGGAATGTGACGCATTGCGGCGNGTGTTTTCGGAAAGTGACCGCACTCATTTTAATAACACAAAAAGTTATATTGGGCATGCAATGGGAGCGGCCGGATCGTTAGAACTGACCGGTAATTTGCCTGCATTTGAAGATCGAATTTGCCATCCTACGATCAATGTCGATCAACTGGATCCGGACTGTGCACTCGATCAATTAGTGTGTGGAGAGCCTCGCGAACTTGAATCAGTCGACTATATACTGAATAATTCATTTGGCATGCTCGGCATCAATTCAGCAGTGATTATCAAGAAGTTGTAGTGAATGAAAACAACTTGCGGAAATGATGCCGCAAGCGAATGCAGCCTTTTGCGGCGTAGCGGGGCCGGGCGAAGATAGGATNGAGAAGNATACCGGAGAAAACGGATGACGAGTGAAGANATTCGGGAAGTAATTATCGATATTCTTGGCGACATNGCGCCGGACGAAGAACTGGGCGATTTNAAGGACGATGTGGCCTTTCGCGATCAATTGGAACTCGACAGTATGGATTTTCTCGACATCGTCATGGAACTCCGTAAACGGTATCGGGTGCAGGTACCCGAAGAGGATTATGGCGAGTTGGCAAGCATGCAAACTACCGTCACCTACCTCGANCCAAAAATGCAGGATGTCCAGAAAGCCTGACCCGTTCTCAGGGACTCCGCTTCATGTACGATACGGTCATCATCGGCGCGGGAATGTCCGGCCTAGCTGCTGGAATTCGTTTGGCGCACTACGATCAAAGGGTGTGCATTCTTGAGCGGCACACCACGATTGGCGGCTTGAATTCTTTTTACCGACTTGCCGGGCGAAATTTCGACGTGGGCCTGCATGCGGTAACAAATTTTACGCCCAAAGGCGCACGCAAAGGGCCACTTGCGCGATTGCTTCGGCAGTTGCGCTTTCGTTGGGATGACTTTGCCTTAGCGCCTCAGATCGGTTCCGAAATTGCATTTCCGCAGGAGCGGCTGCAATTTGGAAATGGGATTGAGTTGCTNCAGTCNGAGGTNGCCAGNGCNTTTCCGGCANANCGGGATGCATTTGCAACACTGATGGCAAAGATTGTTGACTACGACGACNTGAATCAGGATCTATTTGAAATTTCNGCNCGNGAATTTTTAAANGAGATCATCCGNGATCCTTTNCTGATTGAAATGCTTTTTTGTCCACTCATGTGGTACGGTAACGCGCGGGAACGGGACATGGATTTCGGGCAATTCTGTATCATGTTCCGGAGCATTTTTTGCGAAGGATTCGGACGGCCTTATGCCGGTGTGCGGTTGATTCTAAAAAATCTGGTACGGAGGTTTCGTGGNCTTGGTGGCGAATTGAAAACNCGCTCCGGCGTCGATCATATTCATGTGGAAAACGGGAAAGCGATCGGTCTNGTTTTAGATAATNGNGAGGAAATTGAGGCNGCACAGATTATTTCTTCTGCCGGGTTGGTAGAAACCATGCGGCTCTGTGACGATGTCTCGCAGATTGATACGACGCATGCAGGCCGCCTCTCCTTTATGGAGGCAATTTCGGTGGTGGATGTAGAGCCGAAAGATATCGGTTTCGATAAAACGGTCGTTTTTTTCAACGATTCGGAAAACTTTTTCTGGGAGCGTCCCGAGACGCTGATCGATTCGCGGACGGGGGTTATCTGTTCTCCTAATAACTATGCTTACACGGGCGAGAACGAAACCTTTCCGGAAGGAATGATTCGAATCACCGCGCAGGCCAATTTCGATCGCTGGCAGGCACTCGACGAGGAAACTTATCGGCGCGAGAAGACGAAAAGCTACAATGAGTTGCTTGCCTCCGCAGTGCGGTTCATGCCTGATTTTCGTAACCGCGTGATTGCAACCGATGTCTTTACCCCGACGACCATCCGCAGATTTACGGGTCACGATCAGGGTACGGTCTACGGCGCCACCCATAAAACACTTGATGGAAGCACGCACCTGCCGAATTTACATCTCTGTGGTACAGATCAAGGTTTTATCGGTATTGTTGGATCTATGATGGGTGGGATCTCGATTGCGAATCACTGTCTCGGTGGATCGGGCTCGCGTGACGCACCTGCAGTGGAGAGTGGTTCTTAAAATGCCCAAAGATTTTCTTAAAGGTGTTTCGGGTGAATACGATGTGACCGTGATCGGCAGTGGTCTTGGGGGGCTCACTGTCGCGAATGCGTTGGCTCGCAGTGGGCACCGGGTACTTCTCCTCGAACAACATTACAAGCTTGGTGGCATGGCAACCTGGTTTAAGCGACCGGGCGGCCATATTTTTGATGTCTCTCTCCACGGCTTCCCGGTCGGTATGATCAAAAGTTGCCGTCGATACTGGACGCGCGAGATTGCGGATTCAATCGTGCAGCTGAAGCATGTCCGATTTGATAATCCCATGTTTTCGCTGACCACCGGTTACAATCGAGATGACTTCACACGACTATTGACTGACAAATTCGGCGTCTCCAGCGAGCAGGTAATGGCCTTCTTTGATGCTGCCCGCGGAATGAACTTTTACGATGAGCAGCAATTGACGGTCGGCGAATTCTTTGACCAATATTTTCCGGGTCGTGGAGATATTGTGCGGTTGCTCATGGAACCGATTACCTATGCGAACGGTTCGACCCTTGAAGATCCGGCCATTACCTATGGGATTGTGTTCTCGAATTTTATGTCCAAGGGTGTATTCACTTTTGAGGGTGGAACCGATCGTTTGATCAAGCTGATGCACAAAGATCTGATTCATAGCGGAGTCGACGTGCGAATTCGAGCCGATGTTGAAAAAATTCACGTTGAAAAAGGGCAGGTGACAGGCGTTACTGCCAACGGGCAATTTATAAATACGCGGGTGGTGGTTTCCAATGCAAATATCAAAAATACAATCCTGAAACTCGTCGATAAAGAGAACTTCGCTCCGGAATTCGTTGCGGAGACTGAAAAAATTCGCTTGAATAATTCAAGCACGCAAGTCTATATGGCGCTCAAGCCGGACGAACAGATTGATGAAGAGACGGGTGACTTGTTGTTCAGCTCTACGGCACCGGCGTTTCAGACCGATTTGCTGCTTAGTCGCGATATTACGAGTCGTACATTCAGCTTTTACTATCCGCGGACGCGTCCGGAAGGGCGGCCGCGATGTCTTGTGGTTTCGAGCACCAATGCTCGCTATGAAGATTGGGCGAATCTCTCTGACCAAGAGTATGAGGCGAGTAAACTCGATCTCATTGAAACGACACTGGAAAGTCTAGATCGCTATGTACCGGGGGTGCGGAAAAAAATTGATCATGCCGAAGCAGCCACTCCCCGAACATTCCAGCACTACACGCGGCATGCGTTGGGAGCAAGTTTTGGCACCAAGTTCGAAGGTCTCGCGGTGAGTCGAGGACTGCCAGCACAGGTGCAGGGCCTGTTTCATGCCGGGAGTGTCGGGATTATCATGTCGGGCTGGCTTGGCGCTATTAACTATGGCGTGATTGTTGCCAACGAGGTCGATGCCCTTTTACTTTCGAAAAATACAAACCCGGTAGGTTGAGGTTTTTGACAGAATGAGCCTTACCCCAATTCAAGCGGCTATCCCGCACCGCGATCCTTTTCTGCTGATCGATAAAATCGTCGAGCAGGAAGAAAACCGTATCGTTTGCCAAAAAGAGTTGTCTGGTGATGAATTCTGGTTTCGCGGACATTACCCGGATTTCCCCTTGATGCCGGGTGTCCTGCTCTGTGAGTCGGCCATGCAGGCTGGCGCCGTATTGCTATCGACCTACGCGGACGGTGAAGGTGTTCCGGTCGCCACACGACTGCGCGATGTCCGCTTCAAACGAATGGTCCGTCCAGGTGAAACGATCACCCTTGAGGTCAGCTTGGACGAGAAAGTCAGCCAAGCTTTTTTTCTCACTGCTCGCGTCACGGTAGCGAAGGAACTTGCGATGCGTATGCAATTTACGTGTACGCTAGCCAAAATTTCAGAACCGACCCCTAACCCAGAAAAGACAGCTTGATGATCGCTGCAACAAACTGCAACAAGCTGCAACAAGGAGAAGCGGGTGGATTACCTGGACCTCAAAAATAAAACGTTTCTTGTCTTCGGCCTGGCAAATCGCAAGAGCGTTGCCTGGCATGTTGGCCGAGTACTGAGGGAGGTCGGCGCGGAGGTAATCTGGGTCGTGCGGAGTGAAGCCAGACGCGATGAAGTAAGAAAACTAGTCGGAGATGCTCCCGTTTTTGTCTGCGATGTGGAAAATGAAGAAGAGATAGAGGTTCTCCAGCAAACGATTGCACAGGACTGGTCCCGACTCGATGGATTGGTGCACTCGATTGCATTTGCGGAATACGAAGGGGGCGTAAAACCTTTTCATGAAACAACCAAACGCGAGTTCCTCCGGGCAGTCGATATCTCTTGTTACTCGCTTTTGGCGATCAGTCGAGCCTTTCAGAGGTTGCTCGACACCGAGGCCTCGGTGGTCACGATCTCGATTTCGACGACGCGAATGGCAAGTGAAAATTACGGTTATATGGCACCGATTAAAGCAGCCCTTGATTCCTCACTCGCATTTCTTGCAAAATCTTTTAGCCGATTTTCGAGTGTTCGATTCAATGCGGTGGCCCCTGGGTTGTTGAAAACCAGTGCCTCGGCGGGAATCCCGGGGTATGTCGACTCGTATCTCTATGCGGAGCGTGTGATTCCACGAGGTAAAGCGGTGCAAACGGAGGAGGTTGCCAATACGGTTGCTTTTTTGCTGAGCCCGCGGTCGAGTGGAATTAATGCTCAGCAAATCGTGATTGATGCCGGGATGAGTATCAACTACTTCGATCGGGACATTGTCGCCCCCGAAGACCAATAAGATCAGATGAGAATGCTATGGCGGTGACCAACAGTCGCTAATTGTGGAGATGCCATCGATCTTCGATCTTCAAAAACACCAGTTTGCTTTTTGAAAAGTTTCTCCATTCAACCGCATATTCGGCACGACGGCCTTCGTCAGAAAGTTGTGGTTTCTGCTCTTTAATTTGCTGTAACATGCCAAGTAACCGGTCGGCATGCTGTTTGGCAAAGGTTCGAGCAAGTTCTTCCATTGATCGATTCTTACGCATGCGATCCAATTCTGCGGGAAGCGGAAGCCGGCTTAAAAAAGCCTCGTACTTTTTTTCCTCTAGTAGGGAGATACCTTCAGTGATGGTTGCTTGAAGCGATTGTGCCTCGTCAGCAGATCCAACGCGTCCGGTCAGCAATAAGCACAAGATGGCCACCCANAGGCACCAGCGATGCGCAGCGGGGAGGCTCCGGTTGTTCTGGAAAACGATTTTACGGTTCCTCATTCTTCAATCACCCAGACGTTACGAAATCGGACAGGATTACTGTGATCCTGCAGGTGCAAAAACCCTTTTTCAGGTCCTTCGGCAAGGGGGCCGCCAGCCGTTCTTTGCGGTAGTTCCAGGTCTTCGTGAATCAGAACACCGTTGTGGCGAACCGTCGCCCGTGCGTTGTCGATTTTTTCGCCCGCATCGTTGTAGCGGGCAGCACGAAACATAATGTCATAGGTTTGCCACGTTCCGGGCGGGTAGCACATATTGGTATTCGGTCGCGCGATTTTATAAATTCCTCCGCACTCATTATCCATGCCCTCCAGACCAAAGGAATCCAGAATCTGGACTTCGTAGCGACCTTGCAAATAGCAGCCGCTATTGGCTCTTCCCTGACCTCGATTGTGTGGTTCGAAAGGCAGATAGAATTCGAGGTGTAATTGGTGGTCCCCGAAGCGCTGCTTACTGTTATGGCCTTCGGTCAATAACCCGTTTTCAGTCATTTGGCCCGCGCCACGATTGCGGCTGCGAAGCCAGGCATCCGCATTCTTTCCGTCAAACAGGACACGGGCTCCAGCGGGCGGTTTTTTTCCAAGGGTCGAACTTTTACGCTCCACGCGAGGTAACATGCCGATCGATTTCCCGTCTTTACTCACAAGTTCCATATGCCCTTGGCGAAGCGTGCCATTGGCGTAGCTGCCCTCAAACGTAATGCGACCATGATCAGACTTTGTGGTGACCAGTTCGGGTTTTTTTCCATTCCAGCCATCTCCGGGAAGTCCGCCCGTATAACCGACGGCGCGGAATTCACCCTTCCCCAACGCGATCACCTGTACCCCCAGTTTTTTGGGCCCGTTCTCCCCGTCAATGACACCCATATATTCACCCTGAAGCGACTGGTCTCGATGCTTGCCCGGTTCGCCCGTGGATACGCTTGCCACAAGGCTCACAAGGCTGATGAAAACCAGCAGGAAGGTTCGTTTTGGTCGGATGGCTTTGCCAAGAAGATACATCGCGATTTCCTTGAAGAAAGAAAATGTACTGGTAACAATTGCTCAGCGGTCTTCGGTAAGTACGGCCGCTGGCTGTTTTTTTATCGCAGTGTTCGGTGCTTCACTTTGCCAGTCGACACCAAGCATTAGGCAATTGACACCGGAACCGATGCCTAAAAGGGCCGTTCGATCATTTTTTTGCAGGTGCCCATTTTCGATTCCGATCGCCATCGAGATCGGCAGGGCTACCGATCCGGTATTTCCAAGAGTTTCGACCGTTGCATAGTCTTTTGCAACTTCAAGGCCAAGCGTTTCAAGCATGCGTTTTCGATGGGCGGTTCCAACTTGATGGCAGAACGTTTTATTTACTTGCTCAGAACTCCACTGTAGCGTTTGCAAAAAGTCGACAAAACTTTTTTGACCGACCGCGATCCCGGCTTCCATCAATGCTTCCGAGTCCGTGTCCATGAGCGGACGCATTTGATGGCCCGCCTCGTCCTCTCCGCTGTGGCAGAGACTGTGGTGGGTCGTTTCAGCACGTGCCACTCCGCCCATGATTCGGTTATCGGTTCTTGAGAGCTCACGGTCGACCAGAAGGATGGCGCAACTTGCAGATCCGATGGTTAGTGATGCAACGGCGCTTTTAATTGCCTGCCGGGTTAGTGATGCATCGGTGTTTAATGTCTGGATGGTATTTTCCACCAAGGGGCGGCTGTTCTCAGTGCCGACAACAAGCCCGGCGCGAATCTGCCCCAATTCAATCATGTTGGCAATCTGCACCATCCCGTTGAGTAACCCCAGGCAGGCGTTACTTAAATCGTATATCTGGCACTGGGGATCGAGGCCAAGAAGGTGGTGAACACGGCACGCGGTTGCAGGTTCCAGGTGATCGCGGCAAACGGATCCGTGGACTAGCGCGCCGATCATACGACGGTCGATGTCAGCCGCCGCAATAGCTTTCTCCGCACTTTGTGCACTGATGTCACTTGCGATCGTCTCTCGATCCCAAAACCGGCGTTCCCGGATACCGGTAATCAACTCCAGGCGACCAGTCGGAAGTTTGAGCCGCTCGTAGAGTGGCGCCAGTTGCGTCTCAATCTCCATCGAGGTCACGATTTGTTCGGGCAGTGTATAACCGAACGACTCAAGGCAAACGGAGTGATATCGCATGGAGGGCAACGCGGGAAAGAAGGGCGAAATAGTTGCTCGATTCTACGCTACAAACCCCCAGTCGCCTAGGCTCCCGCCTGCTAGAAGTCGTACCAGAGTCCTGCGCCGACTTTCTGCTCGCTGTACTCGTAAAACTGAAGTTTCTCGTGCTGCCCGTTGAAATACTGGACACCGAGTCGCACCCTTCGGCCGCTTTGGTTTCCGGTCCATTGCCATCCGGTTTGTATTGCCACGTATCCGCCATAGTTATTTTCTTGACGCAATTGGCAATTGGTTGCAAAGAANGGAACTCCTTGAAATCCGGTTGGGGCAAGCTGACTGTACTCTACGCCGAATTCGAAGTGCCACGGCTCGGCAACATCGGCATAAAATCCATAGCCGACTTGGCCGTAGATGCGCCATGAATCGGTGGGAAGATAACCATGTCCCCAAACAAGGGCATCCCGGCTGTAGTTGATGCGATTATTGATGATTCCATGTTTTTTTGCCCATTCATCTCCCAGGTGAGAACTGATGTGCTCATAAGCAATTTGCATCTGGTAACGGTCGTATCCATAAGATAGCGGCACACCAAACCGGTAATCGGTGGCTTCAAGTATTTGTCCCGGATTCGCAAGCCGCGGGAAAGCGGCTCCTTCAACATCCAGTTGCCAACCTTGTGGAATCACTTGGTTTCCGGATCCATAACGGACCAAACCGACGCGGCCCCCGATTGAGAGGTCCCATTTCCATTGACTATCTTCNTCGACATTGAATACGGCGGCCATGCGTGGTTGGTAGACGCCGGCGAGATAGGGACGATAAATCAACCGATTCGGCAGGAGCCGCCAGTCCCAAATTTCACTCCAGTCTGCTGGAGCGGGTAGCGGGTACCAAGGTGAGTTTTCCCAGGAGTTGGTCTCCTGTAGCAGACTCGCTGCGACGGTTTGTTGGTCAATGACAGGAGGGAGTCGCGCCGGGAGTGACTCCGCATAGCACCACGGCAGCAGGACTTGCAGGAAGACGACAGCGGCGCAATGCATAAGTGGCATAAGTGTTCTAACTCTGCGCAGAATTTTGGTATCACGAACCGATCGCATGCCACTGGCCACCCGGGAAAAGTTATACTGCCAAGAGAAAATATCGGCACAATCGATGCAAGCGTTGCTCTACGATGATCGTATGTGGAACGATCGATAGAACCGGAATATTCCCACCCCCTCCAACGGCTTGTCTCCAGTTGCAGATGGATGCGATTGTTTTTCGCAACCCACACCATTTCGTCGCGGACACACAGGGCCGGCAATGCACAGCCAGTACTGCTAGCTCGCTGGTTTCTTCGCATTTTCTTTGCAAAGAAAAACGCAACGTGGAATTCAATGACAGATATAGATTCATGCATCTACAATATCTTGCGATAGCAAGGTCGCGAGATCACTAAATAAAATATTCCGAGCGAGGTACTTGCGGACGTGAGATTCTCGTCTAAACTCGCCGATGACTTACATTCCTCTTTCGTGGCGCTGCGGGCTACGCATTATCAAGGAGAACCGAAGCCAGTTGATATGGACATCACTCCGGTGAGTTGTGTTTTGCTGGAGGGAAGGCTTCCCGGTTAACGGACAAGCGGGGTTCGTTACCGAATGTGTCGCGATTGATGAACTTGGGGCAGTTTAATTTTTATTTTGCTCATCATCGTTCGCTTTTTCGATTGAAGCATTTCTCAGCGAAATACGGCTAAGGTTGCGTTTAGCAGCCGGTCGGTCCGCTTGTTGTCTGTGCGGCTTCCTCTCTGGTGCGTTTTACACTGAACTGGATACACGACGTATCCTATAGAGAGGAAAACCGATGCAGACCAAGCCGTTGATTGCCCTTAATGCTGATTTCCGTCAAAACAGTAAAGGGACCGCTTCCTTCAGTTTTATTGCAGATGGGTATTATGATGCCTTGGCCTCGGCCGGAGCGATTCCCGTCGTCCTTCCCCCTCTTGCTAGCCGCGACGATTTGGGTCGTTTGCTTGATCTTGTAGACGGAGTTTTATTGGTCGGAGGTGCAGATTTAAATCCTAATAACGATGGCTTTATGATGCACCCATCGATCCGATTGATGGATGAACGTAGAGAGGATTTTGATCGTCTGCTCGCGCGGATGGTGTCAGAGCGACGCATGCCGGTCATGGGTATCGGTTCGGGAATGCAACTGCTCAACGTTCAGCAAGGTGGCAATTTAATGCTGCATATTCCCGAAGATCGGCCGTTGGCAATGCCCCATAGCGATCCGAGCGATGTAGCGCATCGCCACGGTTTGGATGTTGTGCAGGATTCTTTGATCGGTCGCATCTACGGAGATGGAGAAGTGCGCGTCAACAGTATGCATCATATGGCTATCGATGAAGTTGCCGAAGGATTCCGTGTCACGGCAACCGCCCCGGACGGGGTGATTGAATCGATTGAAAGCACGATGGAAGATTGGTTTGCGATCGGTACCCAATTTCATCCAGAAAGTCAGTCTGCCTCAGCACTTGATCAACGGATTTTCGAAGAGTTTATTGAAAATGTGAAGGTTGGTGGTCCGGTTCGACTCGTCGCCTAAAAAAACGAATTGTTCTGTTATGCAAATGTTCGAAGGTCTCCCTGCCGAGCCTTTTGCGGAGCGATCGCGTTACGTTGGGTCGACGGATGCAGGTCATAAGTTGATTGGGATCTGCGTCGGTCGGCAATGTGACGAGTTGGTTGGGAGTTTAAGTACGGTATCCGGGAACAAGCTTGCAGCCACGTATCAAAATGTGGTGACTGAGCGGCTTAAAATTCCGGAATCCTTGCGGAAAATCTACGCGAATGGGTCGTCCATTGCACAACCTTCGGAATGGGAGGCTGGAAGCGAGTACTCACAATACTCTTTTTTTGTTCGGGAGATCTCGGTACTGCAAGCAGACCTGATTCGCAAGCTTTGTCGAACGGCGAAGGTTCCGGTCGATGATGTGCTGGCCGTTGGTCTTCTGGGGCCCGGACTCTGGTCCGGTTCGGGGATCGGAACGCGAAGCTATCTGGAACTTTGTGACCCATCGCAGATTGCAGAGAATTGTGGTTGCAACGTTGTAGGTAATTTTGCCGAGCGCGATCTTGCGGCGGGCGGTCTTGGAGGTCCCATCAACGCGGTCCCGCAATGGTTGCTATTAGGTAAACCGGAAAAGACCAGAGTGCTACTGGACGTAGGCCGATCTGTGCGGTTAACTTTGCTTCCAGGCGGGCGAACGGAAGAACATTTAAATAGTCTATTGGCCTTTGACGTGGGACCCGGCACGGCGCTGCTCGACCGTTTAAGCTTGAGGCTTAGTGAGGGGCGAATCCCTTCCGATCCCGGTGGCACACTCGCTGTACAGGGAACAAAAATTCAGGAATTGCTTGATCGTTGGTTGGCAGAACCGTATTTTCACGAAGCTCCACCGCGTTGGCAGCCCTGCGGCGTATGCGCAGACGAAGCGCTGGAGTCGACCGTACGGATGGCGATCGATGCAGGTTGGTCGATACGAGATTTGCTCTGCACAGCCACACATTTCATTGCTCGATGCATCGCGCTTGCCGTCCATAACTATATTCCTGGAGGAGTCAATCGAATTGACGAACTGTTGGTTAGTGGGGTTGGGCAGAGCAATGGAATGCTACTGGCGGAAATTCGATTTCAGTTAGAGCAGCGGCCCCTCACCCGTCTGATCGATCTTGGTTGGTCGCAGGGTCAACTTGAAGCTGCTTCAACGGCTGTGCTGGCCGGCATGCATTTGGATCGTATTTCCGCGAGCCGGCCCGCGATTTCAGGCGCCCATGCTCCGCGAGTCGTGGGACAATTGACTCCGGGATCACCGGCGCGGTGGGGTCGATTGATTCAATATATGCATCGCATGGCACCGACACATCTTTCTCTTCGAAATGCGATTTAAATGCAGATTCAATTTTTGAGCGCAGCGAAGGAGAATTATAAAGATAGAAAAAACAATGGATCGATAGTGCTGGCAAGGCGAGCAATCTGGCTGCTCGGGTTTCTCGTAATGTGGTTTAGTTTATCGGCTCACAGTGGTTTGGCCGCTCCGCCGGTGGTGGACAAACACTTGAATCAGAGAACACCTCCTGGAAATCAATCCATAAAGCATGAATCGGGTTTAGAAAAAAAAATCACGAAGATTTTTAATCAATTCGGTCCCCTCTCCGTTTTCTTGTTAATGGTTGCCTCGGGTATTGGTCTGCACTTCCCTGAGGACATGATCATCATTCCTGCCGGATGGGAAATTGCCGAGGGTCATTTTCCACTTTCAGTCACCTTTCTCGCCGCCTACTTTGGTGTGGTGCTGGGAGACATGGGCTGGTTTTTACTTTGTCGTTTCTTCGGAACGCGATTGCTGCGGTCGAATTGGCTGCTTCGCGCAGTTCATCCGCGGCGCATCCTGGAAATCAAATATCTTATCGATCACTACGGTGCTTGGGTCCTCGTGATTTGCCGCTTCATCCCCGGAACACGCACCCCTTCTTTGACGGTGGGTGGACTCATGCACCTGAAAGCCTGGGTTTTTTTAGCCGTTGAACTCCCCATGGTTTTTTTAACGGTCAGTGCTCAACTGACGCTCGGTTTTTATGCTGCCCGAGGAATCGAAATAGGGGGCGTATGGCAGAGAGTGATTCTTTACGCGGGTTTATTTCTTGCCGCTTTGATGCTGGTTGCTTTTTTTATTGTCCGCCGAAGACTTGCATCTGGCGAAATTTGCCTCCCGCGGGCCTCCATAAAATGGCTGCATAAGGTACGGGATACATCTCGGGGCAATAAATGAACCGATGATGAAGCCCTTAGAAGAAGAGCAATTTGAGGACAAAGACAATCAAGACGGCTTGCAGTAACCAGCGGATCAATTTGTCTCCGTGCCGCATGCTAAGAGAGGCACCGATAAATCCGCCGGTGCCGGCACCGGCGGCAAGGGCAACTCCTAATCCCCAGCGGATATCGACCCGCCAGGCAAAAATAGCCAGTGCTACAAGCGAGTAGCCGCAAATCACAAACACCTTGTGCATATTGACCCGCACCAGGTCCATTTTAAATACGCGGTTCAGTACAGGCATGAGAATCAGGCTAACGCCGATCTGAATAAAACCTCCGTAGAAACCAATGCCCGCCATTAAAAGGTAGCCGAATATTGTTCGTTTGCGTGATAGTGGTTGCTCATCCTGCTCGGTCGCGGATGCTTTTTGCCCTTTGCCTTTAATCCAAGTGAGCACGAGTGCCACGCACATGATGATCGCCAGTGTCCGGTTGAACCATGTTCCGGAAAGCTCAGTACCTACCAATGCTCCACAGACCGTTCCGGGCAAAGCACATGCAAGCAGTTTGAGGCTTTGCTTGAATTCGGANAGCCCTTTGCGGAAAAAAGTAATGACGGCCACAAAATTCTGAAAGAGAATCGCNATGCGATTGGTGCCGTTTGCAACAGGCCCAGGCAAGCCCATCATGATCATCGCAGGGACCGTAAGCATCGAACCGCCACCAGCCATCACATTGATGAAACCGGCAACAAGTCCCACACCAAACAGGATCAGGGCATGGGCAAGATCCATGGAAAGTTTGACTCCTTAAAAAAAGGCACGTTCCCGAGAGGGGAACGTGCCGATCGGTTCTGCCAATTCTGTGAATCGTAAAAATGTACTGGTAGGGAACTCGGTTCGATCTTATGAGGGATCGGGGTCTTGCACTAGAGCAATCGTGCCGACCACNAGNCCCGCAACACCGACNGATATCCCGATCCATTGACCAACGCTTAGGTTGGAACCCGGNTAGGGGGCCCAGCCCCATTGGCCACGCACCACTTCATCGCTGTCGATNAGCAGGGCAAATTGTTTGGCNGAGGGAGGNGCNGTGTCGGCNGCCCATGCCCGGAAGTTTCCAGAGCCCTGATCGGANGAAATCTCATAGATGCCACCCTGGAGTCCTTCGACCATGAACTGGCCATTTTTTCCGGCAGCAACCTCTGCCACGAGTTTATTGTTTTGCCGGATGACAATGGTTTGTTTCTCGCTCAGCGCATCCTTTCTAGCTACAACTCGACCGACAAGGATGCCGCCTCGTTGCAGCGCAATATCGGTGAGCATTGGCTGTTTTACTTGCAATTGAGGCTTGGCCGCAATCGCAAGCTGAGGAACGAGAAGAAGTAACATCGANGAGCAAAATATTTTTTGTCGCATCCAGTTCATACTTAATTTNCTCCTCNCTATGATGCATCATCTTCTATNAGTGCGATGGTACCGACAACAAGGCCCGCCGCACCGAGTGTAATTCCGAGCCATTCACCCGTCGAAAAATTAGGCGAGGGAAACGCGCCTGGCGTAGGCACCCAACCCCATTGGCCACGGACGACGTCGTCGCTGTCGACAAGTACGGCAAATTGTTTGGCAGAAGGAGGCGCGGTGTCGGCCGCCCAGGCACGGAAACTTCCGGCACCCTGGTCGGAGGCAATCTCGTAGATGCCACCCTGAAGTCCTTCGACCATAAACTGGCCGTTCTTCCCGGTCGTGACCTCTGCCACCGGCTTGTTGTTCTGACGGATGACAATTTTCTTGCTATCTCGAAGTTCCCCTTTTTTACCTGTCAGTCGACCCACGAGAATGCCACCTTTTTGCAGCGCAATATCGGTAAGCATCGGAGTTTGCTTTTCTACTTTCATTTGAGGTTCGGCCGCAAACGCAATTTGAGGAACGAGAGTGAATAACACTATCGTGCAAAGCGTTTTACCTCGCATTAACTTCATGCTCATTTTGTTCTCCCTAGGATGGACAAATTGTCCTTTAAAAGCCCCGCAAGAAATAACCTTCGCAAGGGGTGCGAAGGAGGGGNTTCTTACCAAAAGAAAAATTCGTTGCCTAGACGACTTTGGAGCAAACCTTTTTTCCGCACAAAAAGCGAATCGAGCGGAAGATCGTGCTAGCATAAAGTTTGCTAGCTGATGCGGTAGTCTTCAATTTGAATTTCTTTACCCAAGTTGGCATAGTCACCATCACTGCGTGCCCGACGGAAATCACCCCAGTTGATTGTGCGGTAACGAGCCGGCTCATCTCCCAAGGGAGCGCAATCGGTTTCGTAAGCCGGGTTAAGAAAGAAAGGAATGCTATAGCGACTGCGNCCCTGGACGGGACGTACGCGATGCAGCAATGCAGGGTAACAGTCGTTTGACCAGACTTGCATCATATCACCCACATTGATNATCAACGCACCATTGATGGGAGTGACATTGATCCAGTTNCCATCNACGTNGGCCTCAAGNCCNCCGGCATCGTCCTGAAGCAGGACGGTAAGCACACCCGCATCGGTGTGATTGTGCAGCGCCATGTCTCCTAGGGGAGTCGCATCATTCGCTTCCCCCGCCGCGAGTGGNTCATCGAGAGGATAATAATTNAGCCGCATGAATCCGGTATGCTTCTCTCCGAAATGCGGGTGGAATGTCTCGTTCGGCAGCCCCATTCCTTGGCTAAGCATTTCCAGCAGACGGTGCCCTAAATTCTCACATGCGGAAAAGTAGTCGCACATNGTACGTTTGAATTCNGGAAGTGATTCGGGCCATTGATTTGATCCGTCACCGCTGNTGACTTGATNNATGCCNGNCTGCAAGTTGCCAGACGAAACGGCGCCAAAATCAAAAATTTCTTTTAGATCGCGTTTATTTTTCGTCAGTTCCTGATCGAAGTAGCCCATCGCATTCTCTTTGCTGCGAAGCAGCTCTCGCTTCGTTTCGCGAGGCAGAGCAAAGAAGGTGTGGGTCTGTTTCCAGACTTCGTCAATCAACTGAATGGGGATGCCATGTTCCACGATTTGAACGAAGCCCCAGCCGGAGGCTGCNTTGGTAAATGCTTCGCAAGCACCAGCCCCTGAGAGATTGACCACGGGAGTTTCAGTCGTAGCTTCGCTCATGATCTNACTATTTTATCACGCACCAAGTCTTTGAAACAGGTCACCAAAGCGGGGCAAACCGCTCAGGACAAAGCAACGCTGACGAGCGAATTAAGCCAAAATTTCGTGGATTGGTTCGGCCTCTTCCACTCCCACGAGCTTTTTGTCGAGNCCATCGTGGAAGTAGGTCAGATGGTTGGGGTCCAGNCCCATGAGATGCAGAATAGTCGCGTGCAGATTACGCACGTGGAGTTTGCCCTCGACCGCCGCCGCACCGAGTTCATCGGTCTTTCCATAACTCGTGCCACCTTTGACACCACCACCGGCCATGTACATTGTGAATCCATAAGCGTTGTGATCGCGTCCCGGTTGGCGTTTGAACTCGGCTGTCGGCTGTCGACCGAATTCGCCGCCCCAGATAATGAGTGTTTCATCAAGCATGCCCCGNTGCTTGAGGTCCTGGATCAGTGCCGCGACCGGCTGATCGGTGCGTGCACCGTGGTAGCTGTGGTTGGCATACACATCTTCATGGGCATCCCAGTTGTCGTTGTTGTGTGCGCCCCCGGAATAGAGNTGCACAAACCGTACTCCCCGTTCCACGAGTCGACGCGCAAGAAGACATTTTCGGCCGAAATCTTGAGTTTGCGGATTATTGAGTCCATACANCGCGTGGGTTGCTGCGGTTTCCTGNGCCAGATCGACCGCCTCAGGTGCGTGTTGTTGCATTTTATAGGCCAACTCATAACTATTGATCCGCGCCGCAAGGTTGCTGTTATCNGTCCGACCTCGCTGGTGCTGCTCATTATACATTTTGAGNTGATCAAGCAGTCTTCGCTGCATTGCAGGNGTGGTGCCTGCCGGAAGACTCAAATCGAGAATCGGTGGCCCCTTACTCTGAAGCACAGTTCCCTGGTAAGTCGCCGGCATGTAACCGCTGGACCAGTTTCGCGATCCGCCAATCGGTCCACCGGTAGGATCAAGCATGACCAAGAACCCCGGGAGNTTTTCATTTACGCTTCCAAGTCCGTAATTAATCCAGGAGCCGATGCTCGGATTGCCGCTCAAGATGTTTCCCGAATTCATCATGACCATCGCCGAACCATGAATCGGTGANTCGGCTGTCATGCTGTGAATAAACGCAATATCGTCAACGCATTGGGCTTGGTGAGGAAAGACATCGCTGACCCACTTACCACATTCGCCATATTGTTTGAATTTCCACTTGGGCCCGACGATCACCCCTTCGTTCTTGTGTCCACCACGACCGAAGGTTTTAACCTGGATTGTCTTGTCGTCCAGTTTGTAGAGTTCTGGTTTGTAGTCGAACGTATCGACCTGACTCGGGCCACCGTACATAAAAAGAAAAATGACGTTTTTGGCTTTGGCAACGCGNGGTGGTGCTTTCGGCGCCANAGGATTTTCGTAGGAACTTTCTTNNCCGGCTCCACCGGAAGCAAGNACGTCGGCAGGAAAAAAGCCGTCCTTTGCCAGCAGTCCGGCCAGGGCTACGGCACCGAACCCTCCACCCGTCTCATGGAGAAACTGGCGACGCGTCCGATGGCAAAACTGATTGGCGGGAGGTTTTTTCATAGTTGAAGAACTCGATCCTGGTCTTACCCTATTGTATCACACAATCTCGAATCTAGTCTAAATAAAGGAATTCGTTGGAGTTGATCGCCACAAGACTGAATGTCTCTAGGGCGCGGTCAAGGGAAGCNCCATCTTGCTGTTGCAGTTGATCGATGAGTTTTAGTCCGGCATCGATCTCCTGTGGCTCAATCGGCCGTTGCCATACCAGTTCTAAAATTTGTTTCACTTGCGCGGCCTGATNNTCGGGATGCGACTGTTTGACGCGGCTTGCGAGTGCAGCGGCCTGATCTTGCGCAAATTTTCCGTTGAGCATCGGCAGCGCCTGGGTGGGCTGGGTNGTNTCAAAGCGNACCGGACAGGATAGATCGGTTTCGGCAAAGTCAAAGATTTTCANGATCGGTGCAACGAGTGTGCGTTTGATATGAATGTAAATGCTGCGTCNTGCCGCTTGATCCGGCGAAGAATGGCCCCAGCCTTTTCCCGGCATCGATTGACTNTGCAGAACTTCTTTTGANAGCTCNGGGTAAATGCTCGGCCCTTGCTGCTCAAGATTTAATTGGCCGGTGACTTGCAGGATCGAGTCCCGCACTTCTTCTGCACTCAGCCTCCGCATGTTCTGGTGACTGAAAAGATGATTCAATGGATCGCGNGCGATNGCTGCTTCACTCGGGCGTGCTGNACTGCGATAGGTATCACTGAGAACAATCTGGCGAATGAGGGGTTTGATGTGCCAGTCACCCTCCACAAACTCGTCGGCNAGATAATCNAGTAGCAGGGGATGGGTCGGTGGCGAACCGCCCAGCCCAAAATTATTCGGGCTCCGCACGATGCCACGACCAAACAGATGTTGCCAGAGTCGGTTTACCAGCACGCGGGCGGTGAGCATATTGTCTCCCGAGGCGATCCAATCGGCCAGGACCTTACGTCGGTGGGTGCTTCTCGCTTCGGCGGGCGGTTCGCTGAAAGTCGGATTGGCTGCGGCAAAGATGGCCGGATAGCCCGGTTCCACTTCACGCACTTCGGCTCGCGGATTGCCGCGACCGAGCAGGTGCGTCTTGGGTGGAAGCCTTCCGTTTTCAACCACGGCCAGCGCGAGCTGGTTGCCCGGAACATCGGACAGCAGCAGTTCACGACGACGGTTATTCAGGTCGCGGTAGCGCTTGTACTCATCGACCGAGATGACCTTGGGGATATTTCGGCGGAGTACCTGCTGACGATATTCTTCATATTTAAAATCGTCCCGGTCCACGCCCTCCAGTTTCGGCAGCGCTGTCTTTTCAATCTCGGCGAGCTTGGCAGCAATTTCTTGTTTTTCAGCGTCAATTTTTTCCAGCGATTCGCTCGCATGCTCTGGCAGGCGTACCGACTGAAGAATATTGGTGCGATCTTTGCTGTAGCGTTTGATGTTTCGATAGAACGCCAGCATCCGGTAGTAATCTTCCTGCGGCAGCGGATCAATTTTGTGATCATGGCAGCGGCAGCAGTTGATTGTGAGACCCAGAAACGCCTGGCTTGTGGTGGTCAGCATGTCATCCAGCTGATCGAAATAATGCTTGTAGGGATCGGCCGTTTCATCGTCGAAGAGTCCGAGTCGGTAAAATCCGGTTGCAACCATCGAATCCGGGGTGATTTGATCGAGTTCGTCGCCCGCGATCTGTTCGCGAATGAACTGATCGTAAGGTTTGTCTTCGTTAAAGGCCTGCACGATATAGTCGCGATACCGCCAGACAAACGGCTTGGCCGCGTCGCGTTCATAGCTGTTGGTTTCGGCGTAGCGAATCACATCCATCCAGTGCCTTGCCCAGCGTTCACCAAATTGGGGTGAGGCAAGCAAGTGATCGACCAACTGGGCATAGGCATCCGGTGCGGTGTTGCTGACGAACGCTTCGACCGCTTCACTCGATGGGGGCAGGCCCGTCAGATCATAGTGCAACCGCCGGATCAATTGGCGTCGGGGTGCTTGCTCCGCGATGGGAAGGTCGGCTGATAAGAGCCGCGCACGCACGAAGCGATCGATCGGGCTGCTACCTCCGGTTGCAGTCGGTAAGAGCGGCGGCTCCGGTTCGGTAGGCTGCTGGAAGGCCCAATGGTCTTGCCAGGGTGCGCCCGCATCGATCCATTGACCTAGCTTTTCTTTTTCTTCGCCTGAAAGCGGATCCCCTTCGGGAGGCATCCTCATTTCATCGCCATTTTCCAGGTGGATTCGCTCCCAAAGGGCACTGCCATCCCGATCCTCGGGTACCACGGCATGTTCGCCCGAATCGAGTTCGGCAAGCGCAGTTTCGCGCGTGGAAAAATCGAGGCCCGCTTCTTGGTCGGCACTACCGTGGCACTGGGTGCATCGCCGCGAAAGGATCGGCCGGATGTCACGACCGAAATCGATCTCCGCATGGGGTAGCGGCGCATCGTCGCTAGCGGGCTCTGCGGTATCGGCCGGTGCGGCGGTGATCGCAAATAGAAGCAACCAGTGGGTGACCATGGTGGCAAATCTCAGCAGGCGAGGGGGGCGGGAAACGACACGTGGCAGTCGGTGCAATTGGTACGCAACGCATCGGTACACTCTTGTGTGTTCTTTTCTTATTATAGCAGAGACACTCAAGTATCGGGAGTTCATTGGCAGCGGCTTCTTGNGGAAAAAGAGACTCCCACTCTAGCGGGGAAGGGCATTTGCAAAGCTTTTTTATGAGCTAAAACTGCCCGCCATGTTTTTTGACTGCCGCTTCGATTTGTGCTTCTTGGGCGCGGAGGGTGCGCCGCATGGTGTTGCGGACGCGCATGCGGGCAAACCAGTGCGTCAACCAGGGTGCGGGGGTATCTATTTTCATCTCGAGGGTTGTATCGAATTTAGAACTATTCCCGTCGCCCCCGATATGGGTCTTCACGGTATAGCCGAGCAAGGGGCCTTCGGGTTGGTTGAGTTTGATCACCGAGTGAATGCTGCCCGGGGTGACCGAGACGTGTTGGGTGAAGGGGGCGTTACGCGTGCCGATGTAGGGGTCTGTGATCTGCAGCATCAGGGCGTTGACCTCGCTGCCTTCCCACGATTTAAACGGAGCTAAAATATGGTTCACGTGCCCTTGTCGATCGCTTGTGGTTTTCGAGATCAGTTGGCTGTGTTCTCCGGCGTTGATAATATCGCTTGCCGCATCGGTCTGAACCAGGATTTTGCGCAGCGGCACAAACGGCATGTCGATGGTGAAGGATCGCGAGAGCGACAGGTCGACCACGTAGCGATGGCCGAATACTTTNGTCGCAAGCAGCCAGTAGAGAATAAAGACCACCGCGAATCCAAACACAGAAAGAGCAGCAATGCCGACGACTTTGNGCGAGCGCTTCATCGATCCGACTCCGGAGTTGCAGGGTGTCACCTCTATTTTATCGGCACCGTCCGGGGTAGAGGTGTGGGGAATTGACCGCCACGGAGCAAGATGAGCGAAGAAAGTACGGATTGCGGGGGGTACTCCTTGGCCATCTTGGCTTGCTGGGCTTCCAATACCTTTGCTCTCATGGAGAAATGTTTAGCCAAACGTCATAAGGATCAAAATCTTCTCGCATTTATATCGGTCCATTGATCTTTAAACGCCAAATACCCGCATGGATTTAGACTATAGCATGACAGTGTTTGGGAAAATGATGCCGAGGTGAATTGGGGTTACCCCCAGTAAATTTTTTCAAGGCTTAGATGTATTTTTAAAGCAGCTTTATATTGTCATTTTAATAACGGATTTCATGGCTTAGGATATGGCACAGGTTTCGTATATTTATTGAAAGGGGCATTGAAGATGAACGTAGAAGTATGTTGTCCGGATTGTGGTTGGACGGTGAGCGTCGATGAAGCTCATCTGGGGAAAACGGGCCGCTGTAAATCATGTAATTCTAGGTTTAAGCTCGAATTACAAACAACACCAATAACGGACGCAGGATCCGGAGAGCTGGACTCATTGCCAACCCTTTCGGAACCCGAAGCGGAAACCGAATCAAGATTTTCCAGTTTTCAGTCTCCGCAATCCGTCGGGTCCCGTCGCAAAAGAAATCAGCTTTCCACNCACGATCTGCCACCAAAGATCAGAGAAATTTTGTGGGACAATGAAGAGTTGATTTATGCCTCAAGACCGGAAAAAAATGCGCTTATTATCAAGATGATAATCGGAGGTTTTTTGTCATTATTTAGTCTCTACCTTTTTCCTGTCGTATTACTTATTGTTTTGTTGGTGACTTATTTCTCGTGGAAAAATCAATATTATTTGGTTACCGCCGAGCGAACAATCATTTCTAAGGGAATATTTAATGTGGCAATAAAAGCAATTTTTAATCGCCACATCATCATGATCTCTGTAAACACCGGAACGATCGACCGCTGGTTGGGGCTGAATTCCATTCAACTCGCTACATCTGCACAAGGTGGTGCTGGAGGAGTGATGGCGAACTTTGGACTTTCAAAGGGATGTGTGGAACTCAAGTATGTGAAGGTAGGTGATATTATTCATTGCTATGAAGGCCTTCGTCTAAGTTAGGGNCATAGGACTTTCTAAGATNGCTTACCTATTTNGCATAAATTTTCNGGGAATGTTGATAACTCATCCGCTAAGAATTTGCAGTAGATTTTTTCTTGCGATCGGAGTTAAAATTTTNNCGGATGGCTCTACTCGATGACGAGGTTGAAGGATGAAAGATCTGATGCGATGNAAATTAATTTCCATGTTCGCTGTACTTCCACTTGTCGGCTGTAGTCCCAGTGGTATCCCCGACGAAGCCGAAGAGCNGGCGATTCTTGCCGCTGAGGCGGAGTATCCGGTGCAGATTGGCACAGCGACTCCCTACTACACCGGTGGCCCCCAGCAGGGTCGACCCCCCGAAGGNCAATTGTGGCCCGGTACTCCGGTGAGGGTGNTGCAGGATGCGGGCAGCTATTCACTGATTCGCACGGCCGATGGCATNGAGGCCTACATTGCAACCGCAGCCATCGGTCCNCCCGGNNTNAATGTCAAATAGNTATTCACTNCTGCNGTTCTTTCACGACCCGGCGGAGTTTGCCGGCCAGAAAGATTAGCAGCGGTACCACGGGCAGNAGAATCCAAANCAACACGTCCCAGACGCGTGGCAGCGACTTNGCAATCGCAAGCGGAAAAGTAAATCNGTAATTCCGCATGCCGCCANCCACAGGGTCCCCGTNCNCCGGTTCTATCTCGAGCACNACTTGCCAGGNGCCGGCANNCGGTATCGTAAGCAGTGCGGCTTGGAACAAGCGATTGGTTGCCGCAGTGCGGTCCAGTGGCATTTTAATCGCTTCAAGCGTGGAATCGTTTTCGTGCGTAATCGCAACCTGCGCATCGTACGCTTCGATCACCTCGAGTGACTCTTTGTCCTGCACCAGCAGGCTCAGGTCAATCGGACCCACCCGCGGGGGCACCGGCTCTGTAAACACGGTGATCCGCAGCGGTCCCTGCTCGCCGCTAAAGACGACCGCGCCTCCATCACCTACGGCGACAGTCGTAAACAGCGGGAAGAGCGTCGCATAAAACAGCGGTAACACCTGCGCACACTTCATTGCTTTAGCTCCCGAGCACCAGAGTGCCCCGCATCTGCATCGGTTGCATCAGAATCCATACGGCAAAGGCAAACAGCGCCAGCAGCACGATGGCCCACACGCTCCAGGCGCGGAGTGCGGCCGCCGTCGATCCGGTCTGCCCCTCGGCAATCCGGTAGGCCACAAACAGGGAAAAACAGAGCCCGCCATCGAGCAGCATGATTTCCAACGGCAAAATCCAACTGGCCACCTCGCCGCAGCACGCGCAGGCCGCCGCCGCTTCGCTCAGAGGCGCAAGATTCCAGTCGGCAAGCATCCGATTGCCGGCAGCAAGTAGGGTTCCGGCGCTGGTAAGCAGATGAAACGCATAGTGGGCACACCATAAGGCAAAGGAAAGCGGCAGGAGTGCAGGCAGATAGCTCCGGGCAACTTCCCATGCGGGCGCTGACTGCCCACTGAGCGTGCGGGATGCACCTGCCATCGTCCATAGTCCCAGGAGCGGAAGCACCAGGACGGTGAGCACGATCCCCAGCATGACAAACAAGGGACGGTTGGCGATCGAAAAACTATGCAGCAGCGATTGTTCGAGCGCCACCACCGGTGCGATCATCCAGGCCGCGTTCACAAAGGCAGCACTACAAAAAACCAACAGCAACGCAGCTAGGTCGTTGCGCTGCCAAGCCCTCGGTTTGCCAATTGCCGGCATGAGCTGATCGGTCGGCACAAAGGCGAGCAAGCCGACGTTGTCGTGCGGGCAGGCCCGCACGCAATCAAGACAAAACGTGCAGTCGAGATTATTTGTTTTTTGAGGGACGAACAGATCGGTCTGACACCCGGGGCCCTGTGGGCCACCGCGAATGCAGTCGTGCGTGGTGCAATCGGCACATACGCTCTCCTGACGGGGTGCGATCTGTAGGGGCGATATCAGCGAGGCGGCAAATTGAAACTGACCGATCGGGCACACATATTTACAGAATGCAGCACCACGAAAAAAACCATCAATCGCAAAGGATGCGGCAAAGTAAGTGACCACGATCCAAGCGGTCCACCAAGGACTGTCCCACAGCGCGAGCGCCTCATAGGCCCAGAAAAAAAAGGCGAGCAAACCGACCGCCAACCATTTGCTCCGCAGAAAAGCAGGCCAGGCGCGATTTCCTCCGAGTATTCGCTTGGCCATATTGCGCGGCAAGGTGAAGGGGCACACCATGCAAAAAAAGTTACCGGCCACCAGCAGGCCGAGCACCAGGACTCCCCGCCAGTGAATCCACGGGAGCACGCCCGCCAGATTGATCGGCGAAATCTGGGGGCCGAGCAGTCCATCCAGGACAATAAGACCAGCGGCCAGAAGCAGGACCGTTTGCAGTGTACGCCGCGTGGCTGCCTGACGGAGCAGGGTGCCAAAACCCGGGACCGCAAGCAGATCCCAGCGCAGTGTCTTGGTGACCGGTTGCAATTGCAATGCTTGATGCTGGCCAATCACTTCAGGGGAAGTGCAGCCGCGCAATCTGCTTTTTGTTGCCGCTCCGGCCAGTAGTGGTTGGGGCGTGTTCCAGATTTCCACCGCAACCAGCGAGAGTGCGACTAAATAAACGAGTGAACCGCAGGCCCACATGAGCGCGCCGGCCACCGCTTGATCATCGAGTGGCATAATCTGCCAGATTCGAGGGACCGTGAGATAATGGGCATACAGAACGCGGTCGGAAAAAGTGAGCAGGGCAGAGAGTGCCGTGCCTTGCAGGCCGGCTAAGAATAAAAAGGGGAGCACGATCCAGCGGTTNGCACTGCGGGTNTGNGGATANGGCGCGATGACCACATGCCAGAAGCAAAGTGCCGCTAGCAAAAAAGTCATGTGTTCTGCTTCATGCCAAACGGTCGAAGNGAGCGCCCGCGTATAGAGCGCAGGCAAGTGCCAAATCCATGTGGCCATCACAAACAGCAACCAGGCAATCACCGGGTGCCGTAAGCCTTTGAGGAGCATTTGCACGCCCTCATCCCGGAGAAGTGGAGCAAAGATTGACTGACGTAAAAAACGTGGCAGGCCCATCAGTAGCGGAAGTTCAGGGCGGGCCAACCAGATCAGTGGTGGGGCGATGAACATCAGCAGTAGATGCTGCAGCATGTGGATCTGGAGCAACAGCGGACCGAAGGCTTCNAGCGGAGACTGCAGCGCGATGTACACGGCAAAGAGTCCGCCTAGCATGGATACGAGATGCCAGGGACCAAAATAGGCGACACCNCGCNCGCGCAGCCGNAGCCAACCACGCATGTAGATCAGCCCGCTGAGTACAAGCATCAGAGAGAGCCAGAAATCAAACTGCCACGAAATCCAAAAGGCTTGCCAATCGGAAGACATTGCATTCCTCGAAATATTGCGGGGCCATCCAACGTTTGATCAAGTCTACTGCGACGAATCGCGATTGGCCATCTTTTTCTTACCGTTTCCGCTGCCCGGTGTCGGTACGACNGCTGGCGGACGATTCTCCGGTCGACAGGCGTGCAGAAAGTCGACCAATGCAGTGATCTGTGCCCCAGTGAGTTGTTTGCCGTAAGCGGGCATGTTCCCCCCACCCTGGACCACTTGCCGCACGAGGGCGGGTCGGTCGAGTCGTGACCCGACGT
The DNA here is from genome assembly GCA_002168195.1 of Planctomycetaceae bacterium TMED10. Classification (GTDB taxonomy): domain Bacteria; phylum Planctomycetota; class Planctomycetia; order Pirellulales; family UBA7805; genus UBA7805. The sequence goes on along the minus strand of NHBP01000024.1, from coordinate 26,773 downwards.
ATGTCAAATCAGGCCCGCGATGTCCACCAATGCCGTCAAGTGCATGGCAGTTACGACACGCTTTGAGCTGAAGCACGACTGCGCCTTGCATTTCAGTGGGACTCAGTCGTTTGACGATGTTGACCGGCACCGCATCCCCGGTCCACGCATTCATATGCGGTGACCAAGGTTCCTTATAACCAAGCCACGTCAGTACACCGAGGACCAAGGAGATGAAAACCACACTCAAAACAGCGATAGGCCGTCGATACGGATGTCGTTCACCGCGACCTGCCCAGACCGGCAGCATGAGCATCACACCCACAATGATGACTGGACTGATGAGGATAATATAGGTTTCCAGCGAGCGTGGACTGAGCGCAAGGACCGCAAACAGCGAGAGAAAGTACCAATCGGGAACCGGTTCCACAGCAACGTTGGCCGGGTCGGGTGCCAGGCCCGGCCCATCAGGCCCCAGGACNACGGCGATTGCTAACACGAATAACAGGGTAAAGCCAATAAAAAAGGCGTCGCGTGCCATGGGGCCTGGAAAAAATGGGTCGCCCGCACCATCGGCAATCAGTTCTTCATATTCTTCTTCATACGTTGCTGGATCGACCTCTTTGCCCACTTCAGGAGGTTCGGAAATNCCTTTGCGCACGACAAGGTAAAGGTGCGCGCCGAGTGTGGCAAAAAGAATTCCCGGAATGATATAGACGTGCAAGGCAAAAAATCGGCTCAGCGTTTCACCACCGACCATCGGGCCACCCATCATTAAGTCCACAATTTGCGGTCCGATGAAAGGCACGCGCCCCATCATGGCCGCACCGACGCCCAGACCCCAGTAGGAGTCTGCATCCCAGCGGAGCACCTGCCCGGTAAATGCCATTCCGACCGTACAGAAAAACAGAATGACTCCCAGCATCCAAGTCAGTTCCCGCGGATATTTGTAGGCTCCCGCAAGAAACACTTGTATCATGTGGACGACAACCACCACCAGCATCATGGTGGCGGACCAGTTGTGAATCGCCCGCAGCAACCAGCCAAGCGGGACTTGGAAGTTGAGGTAATTGAGGCTTTCGTAAGCCTCGCCCGCCGAAGGTACATAGACCATCGAAAGGGCAATGCCGGTAGCAACCTGCAAGAACAGCAACGTCATGGCCGTGCTGCCCAATACATACATCCAGCCGACTTTACGTCGAAGGGAACGGGGAACCGGATGCCGCACGATCGGCCAGAACGTTTCCCGAAGCACCAGGCGATGCTCAAACCACATCAGTACATTCTTGATACCTCCAAGCACGTTCGTCCTTCCGCAATTAAGTTTGTGTGACCTTCACGTGGGCTGACCCGGGTTCCTGTAGCGTCGGATAGTGACCCACCAGAGCCACAAGCTGGTCACCTTCAATCTTGTATTTCATCTCATAGAGTCCCCGCGGTGCCGGTCCGGCTGCATAGCCTCCGTCGGCGTAAAATACGCTTCCATGGCAGGGNCANAGGAAGAGGCCCGGTTCGTCAAACCAACTGACCGGACATCCGAGGTGTGTGCAATGGAGGGAAAATATTTGAAATTCTTTCTCTTCGCCTTCCGGTAGATGGCGGACATAGAGGGCAAGTTCTCCTGTAATTCCATCCCAGGGTCCCCGCACCGGATTCTTTATGGTCACCATTTCGGTCGTGCCAGGCTTGAACTTGGAAACTTTTCCCAGCGGGACCCACTGATCCTTCTTTTTCCAGATCACGCTGCCAAACAAAAATCCGATCACCGGTAAACTCATCATTAAACTCGCCGCGCCAAGCACGAACCAGGAAATCCAGTCGAACCAGGCGCGTCGATTTTTTTTACAGCAATCGTCGGTTGTCGGTTTTTCTATGTCATTGTTATTCATACTACGGTCCGTCAATCAATTCTTTTTCTTCTTTACTGCGCCACTCACCAAACAATGCCACAACGTTGGCGATATCGGTACCAGTAAGTGGTCTGCCAAGCGAACTTTCCGTTCCTGACTGCTCGAAATTGGGACACCCTAAATCGGGTCTGCCGGTGATCATAATGCGGCGAAGCAATTGATCGCTCACCAACTCTAAAAAGGCTCGGTTGTTGAGGGCCCCAGCAGATCCACCCTTTCCGGCGTCACCGTGACAGCGACTGCAAGCGGCTGCAAATATCGATTTGCCGGCACCGGCGGCTCCTGATGCATGCGCACGATAGGGCGGAATGTTCGCCGGTAATTGGGTCGCTTGGCCCCAACGCTTCCAGATGCTTTTGACCAGGACCACGCGTTGCTGGTCTGTCAAACCACCCGTGTGGTTGGGGCTAAAGGCGGGCATTAAACCCTCGCTACGACCCCCGGCAAGAATCGCCTGCATGAGGTCGGGCGAATAGATTTTGAGAAAAATAGGATCATGGATCGGAGGTGCCGGTCCGAGGCGACCGTCCTCTCCATGGCAACCGGCGCAACTGGTGCTAAAAATTTGCACGGGATCCAATTGCTCGGTGTACGGTCGTTCGCGCTCGCTCTCGAGCGGTTTGCCNGGCATCCAGTCATCAAACGTCACGCGTTGTTCTGAATCGGAACCGGTTGCCGGACCACATCCGCTGCAGGGCAGCAAGACACAGGCGACGCCTAGTATGCCTAGTGACCAGGCTAGCAGTCGCATTCTTGGGTATCTGAAAACCGTGTTCACGATCGAAACCCCCCGACCGGTATTTTTTCACTGCGGATCACCACGATCCCCACGGTGATTCCGTAGGCGAACTGGGAAGCAAAAAACCAGGTCCAGTCGACATGTTCACTGAGCGGAGGATTCAAGATGCCCATGAATCCGTAGATCGCCCCGGTCCAAAGAAGCGGGGCAACAATGCCTCCCCAAAGAATCGGTACGCGTGGCATGGTGGGTAGCAGAATGCCAAACATCAAACCAACGCCAAGGGAAGTTGCGACAAAAATAATAATTCCTAAAAGAATCGCCAATAAATCAAACTGCCCCAGTTGTTCATCGCTCCAGGTGCCGATGCTGGGGATGATCATNCCGCCGAGGAGGTTTACCGGATACCAAAGCCCTCGACCGCTAAAGAGTCCATAGGAAAGTGCGGTGACAGCCATTGCGACTCCACCAATGGCGCCTCCCTTCAGGCCGGATGAAATCGGATGTACTTTGTCAGGAATTCGCATGCGATGTCCGGGCATGCCGGGCCGCAGGGGTTCGACTTGAATCCGCGATTGACGGATCGGTTGCGGCGGTGTGCCGATCGGTAGCCGTTCTTCCCCGGTGCCAGTCGCAAGAATATAAATCCAGCGCGTAAGTCCTGAAAAGAATAGGATCAGGCCGACGACCGAAAACATCCAGTTGAGCACCAGTCCACTGGCCATGCACATGGCACCGAACGAGATAATGATCGGCGCCGAGGTGGTCCGCGGCATCACGATGCCTTCGTGTTGATTNTCGTGTGAGCTATTGTCTTGCATAACGAATCGTTCAGCGNCTGATAATATAAACNAGAGTAAAAATGAGTATCCAAACNCCATCCACAAAGTGCCAGTACCAGGAAACCAGTTCCGGCGCCTCGCTCTCTGCCTTGAGGCAGCGCGCTGCCTCAACGACCCAGAGAATCATCATGACCAGGATGCCAATCGAGACATGGAAGGCGTGGAAGCCGATCAGTGTATAAAAGGTGCTGCCAAAACTATTGGTACTGATCCAAAGTTGCTTTTCGGTCATCAAGCCGTACCATTCGTATCCGGTGCCTAGCACAAATTCGATTCCGAGCAGGATCGTGATGGCAAACCAGATGAGATAAAGCACATGCGCTCCACGTTTGCGGGCCTTGAGCGCAAAGTAAATCGTGGCACTGCTACTGAGCAAACAGATGGAGTTGATAATGACCAGGCCGAGATCGAGGCTATTGCTCGGGTTGGGCATGTTGGCTGCATCTGCACCCGGGGTCTCGGCACCCAGGAAAATGACATAAGTCGTAATCAAGGTGCTGAAGAGGGCGACCTCCGAACAAAGAAATGCCACCACACCCGCCTCGAGTGTCGTGAGCCTCGACGGTTGGTGCTGAGGATGTTCGTGTTCGGTGGAAAGCATGCCGGTACTCATAATTTATTCGTGTTCCCAGTCGGGGTCGTCCGGGTGTTTCAAGTCCCAGAGGGGGCGACGACTTCGGACTGTTGGCGTTTTCTCAAAGTTGTATGCCGGTGGCGGCGAGGAAGTGGTCCATTCGAGTGTCCAGGCATCCCAAGGATCATCGCCAGCAACTTCACCGCGGCGTAACGACCAGATCAGGTTGTAGAAAAAGAATAAAAAGCCGATTCCCATCACGGCCGCTCCAATCGTAGAGAGCTGATTCCATAACACCCAGCCTGGCTCGGTATAGGTATAGATGCGACGCGGCATCCCCAGCAGACCTGAAATATGCATCGGGAAAAAGAGCAGGTTGAAGCCGACAAATGTGAAAATGAACTGCAAGACTCCGAGTTTTTCACTCATCAAGCGCCCAGTCATTTTGGGATACCAGTAATAGAACCCGGCAATCAACGAAAAGAGTGATCCACCGAAAAGCACATAATGGAAGTGGGCAATGAGGAAATAGCTGTCCGACACCTGCCAGTCAAAAGGCACGACCGCCAGCATGATGCCGGTGAGGCCGCCGATTAAAAACATCGAAAGAAAACCAAGTGCAAANAGCATNGGTGTTTTCAGGCGAATGCGTCCCCCGTAAAGCGTGGCGGTCCAATTGAANATTTTAATGCCTGTAGGAATGGCGATTAGAAAAGTCGAGGCGGCAAAAATGGTATCGACCACGTCGCTCAGACCAACGGTAAACATATGGTGGACCCAGACCCCTAAACTGATAAATGCGATTGCCGCGGTTGCCGCTGCCATGGATGCGTAGCCGAAGATGACCTTGCGAGCAAAGACGGGAATCACCTCGGAGGTAATTGCAAAAGCGGGTAGTGCCAGAATGTAGACTTCCGGGTGACCGAAGAACCAGAAAAGATGTTGCCAGAGAACTGCTGAACCGCCATTCTGCGGATCAAAAAAATGGGCACCCGCATAGCGATCAAGTAACAGCATCACTTGTGCAGCGGTCAGCGGCGGGAATGCAATAATGATCAATACGGCGTCGACCATGAAGATGTAAACGAACAGCGGCATTTTGGTGAGCAGCATACCCGGTGCCCGCATCGTAAAAATGGTCGCCAGCAGGTTGACGCCAAACGCGATTGTGCCGGCACCGGTAAGCATGGTCCCGAGAATCCAATAGTCAGTCGCATTGCCACGCGCATACGCCGGTGAGGTGAGCGGGGCATAGGCAAACCAGCCGATATCGGGCGCGTTTGCCGCGCCATACAAGCCCTGAGCACCTAAATAGGTGAAGTAGAGCAAGCAGCCACCGAAAAAAGATAACCAGAAACCGAGTGCGTTAAGCCGGGGAAAAGCGACATCACGGGCGCCAATCATCAGCGGAACAAGATAATTTGCAAACCCCGAGAGCATTGGCATCAGCACGAAGAAAATCATGGTTGTGCCGTGCATCGTAAAGAGTTGGTTGAAAGTGTCTGGCCCCACCAGTTCATTATTCGGTGCCCAGAGTTGCGCACGGATTAAAAACGCTTCCAAGCCACCGAGGATTAAAAAGAAGAGGCTCATGATGAGGTACATGATGCCAATCTGTTTATGATCCACAGAAGCGACCCAGCCGTGTAGCCGCGTCGTTAGAGGCGGTGTCAACTCGCTCGGGGAAACAGAATCGATAGTTGCCATGNTGCGTTCGGTTGATGCGCGTTTATTANTTCAGGTATTACTTCAGGAGTCACAAGATAATCAACAATCTTCTTCACTTCTTGATTCGTCAATTTCATGTCAGGCATATTGCAGCCTAATTTGAGCGTTTGCGGGTCGCGCACCCATTGCAAGAGATATTCACGGGTGTTGGGCACAATGCCCGAGGCAATTGTTTTCCGGCTCATCAAGTGGGTGAGGTCGGGAGCAAATTTGCCTTTCGCGGTCGTGCCGCGAATCGTATGGCAATTTGCGCAGGCATTCTCCATGAAAAGTTTATGGCCTTCAACGACCGCAGGGTCCCGCACAGCATCCCGCTGCTCATTTTCGACCCAAGCCATGAAATCTTGATCGCTTTCGGATTTTACGCGGAGCCACATATGAGCGTGCTGTGTGCCGCAATATTCGGCGCATTGGCCCGTGTACCAACCGGGCTTTTCGGCCGCAAACCATAAGTGGTTGATGCGTCCGGGAATTACATCGGTCTTTCCTGAAAGTTGGGGCAACCAAAAACTATGAATCACATCGGCCGACTCCAGGTCAACATAAACAGGCCGCGGTGAACCATCTTTTCCCAAGGGAGCGTGGAGTTCGTTGGCCGTAATAAAACCATATTCCGGATATTCGTATTCCCACCACCATTGATGTCCGATCACCCGGACTCGGACAGCATCGGCAGGAGGAACGGCCGCCTCGATTTCGAAGATGCTGCGTGCGGTGACCAGGAACAGCACGAGTACAATGATTGCCGGGCCTACTGTCCATGCAAGTTCGATCGGGTTGCTGCCGTAAATTTGTGGCGGTTCAATGCCCTCATCTTCTTTGCGCATCCGAAAACGAAAGAGCATCCAAACAAGCGGGACAAAAACGAGCAGAAAAATTACAGCAACGATTCCTAGAACCAGGTAAAAGACTTCCGCCACCGTGCGGGCAGGGGGCGATTCCGGTTCGAGGATGAGGGTGTTGCGCTCGTCCGACAACGTTTTCATCGTCGGTGTTGCATTGTCGGCCTCGGGAGCCTGAGCGCCGGCGCGGTCGAGTCCTCCGAAAAAGAGAACGACCAAAAAAAACAGAAGCACTACCGGGCGGATTCTCACTGCTAGGAGAGGCATAGGGCGGATTATAGCAGACTCGAAACGCCGATAAACAGGCTTGTCTAAAGAAGTGTCATCAAACGCGCAATGATTTTTTGTGCCTTAAAATTGCGGATTCGCGTCGGAAAAAGTGACATACTGACCGTATTTGACGCACGTCTCGGAAAACCATCTTGAACCAAGCACGTAGAATACCCTATATATTGATCGGCATTGATCGTCGTTTTTGAATCAGGCAGCTTTCACAATGTGCTCTACCACACGAAAAAATAGACTCTGGCACTATGTGCTCGCTTTGGTTGTGGCAGGACTTCCTTTGGGAATGATCGTGCCGTGTCTCTGCGGGGCACCGGCAGAGGGTGGGCATTGTTGTGCGGTGGAAGATGACGTTTGTCAGCTTACCTCTCCGTGCTGTGCGTCATGCAATCCGGCAAAGCCATGCTGCTGCCAGGAAAAGACGCGTCGGCAACCACTCACGCGCTTGGCAAAAAGCGATCAATCTGTTCGGCAATCCACTGCCGTTTCTATCGATGCGTTTGCCGATACGCTGGGAGCCCTCAAACAGGGGACGAGCGAACCTGCGGACGATGTGACTTTGGTTCCTTCTCTCCGCCTGCATGCGGTACTGGGTATTTGGCTCAATTAATGCCGTCCCTTCAACTCGCTTTATGCGAGTCGCCGTGGATTTTGAGCTTTAATATTGATGAACCCAATGCGGAATTCATCCGCAGAGAGGATAGAAAGATGTTTTCGTATTCAAAAGTTTTTGGTGGTTTGGCAATTGCCATCGCCGCACTTTTTCTCACGATCCCGATCTTCAGCGTCACCGCTGGTAACGCTGCAACCGCAGCGTGCTGCTGTGGTGAGGATTGCGAGTGCCCCGAGTGCGGTTGCATCGCCGGATTGTGCACGAGTTGTCAGTGCCCGGCCTGCAGCTGCGATGGTTGTGGTTGCGGCGAAGATTGTGGCAGTCCTTGCTGCCCGACCTCCATACAGGAAAAAAATGGAGGCGATTGCTGCAAGGAGAAGTCGGTAGGCACCGAGTCGCCCGCCGACGACAAGGCAGGATGCTGTAGCGCATGAGGCGTCTGAATTGAGAAGGATTTGATTTCGCCCCCGATCGGCACGGAGTGTCGATCGGGGGTTTTGTTTTAAGAATTCCGGACACGGCCCCACGCTGTTTTTTGGACATGCGTATTGAATAGGCGTATTGGACAGGCATAGCACTCCAAGGCATTGCGGCTTATTCTTTCCTTGGTGAACCGGTTGGTTGGGCCTGCTGTTGGGCCTGCTGTTGGATCTGCTATCGGTTTCACTTTTCCTTGAACCAGTGAGGTGAACTATGCCGCAGAGTGTTTTCGGGCAACTATTGGTTTTTGTTTTGATCATTGTGGCGGCCAACGCGATTTTGCCAATGGTCGGAATTCCCATTCATATTTCCCTGATCGGCAGTTTAGTTCTGACCGCGATTCTCTGGGTGGTGATGGGCCTGCTGCGTGGTAAATCTTGAATAGGTTTAACCGACGCGAAGGGCCACAGGGCAGTTGGGNAATGGTGGCAGGGTATACTCTCCAAGGGGAGTGTCNCAAATACAAACCGAAGGTTGTGCAAAGTGANGCATCCAGAACATCAGCGTGATTGCTGGAATAAAATTTCCAGACGNAGCCTGCTCTTGGCAGGTTCCGCAGCGGTTCCCTGCACACTGGGTCTACCGCGGTGGGCGGAAGCGCAGGGCACTACCTCGGCAGCGAGTGGGTATCGCGGGGGCATCGCCACCGGTAACNNAACGGCAACGCAGGCTGGCCACGCNGTGATTCAGGAAGGGGGAAACGCTGCTGATGCGGCTGCTGCCGCGCTATTGGTGCTNTCTATCTGTGATCCGGCAGGCCGTGAATTGCACTGTTTCGGCGGTGAGGTACCGATTCTGGTTTTCAACCCCAAAAAAAATATTGTCGAAGTGCTCGCCGGGCAGGGAGCTGCGCCGCGGTTGGCGACTCGAAAATACTTTGCTTCGATCGGTGGCATTCCGCGGAGTGGCAGTCAAGCAGCAGCGGTGCCGGCACTCCTTGATGCGTGTGTGACTTTGCTTGAGCGGCATGGCACGCGGTCTTTTTCATCCACAGCTGCAGCGGCCATGCAGCAACTCGAAGCGGGGGATGAAGCGTGGCAACAGAATCTGCTCAAGACCTTCAAGACGCTTTGTGCCGCCGAGTCCGCTNCACGCGGAAGCCGGGGCGAGCGGCTTGCCGGAGTTTCCGATGCCTTTTATCGCGGTTCTATCGCNCGNGATCTGGATACCTGGTCACGAAAAAATAAAGCGCTGTTGCGGTATGAGGACCTGGCCGCGCACCGGACGCGNGTCGAACAACCTTTAGCTACGGCATTCGGTGGCCACCAAGTCTATAAATGCGGGCCGTGGACGCAGGGACCCTATTTGCTCCAAACGCTGCAACTCTTGCGTGAGATTGAGGGTTTTGAATATCTGCAGCGCGACCCGGGAACGATCCATACGGTCATTGAAGCGATGAANCTCGCGCTTGCCGATCGCGATGCTTACTATGCCGACCCGCTTTTTTCCAAAGTCCCNTTAAAAGCNCTGATGTCCGAGGACTACGCCGCAATGCGTGGGCCATTGGTCGATTCCAAGCGGGCATCGGTGCAATTGCGTCCCGGGGATCCGGCGCAGATGCAACCGCTGCTGGCCGGTTACCGCTGGGATGCGCAATCGCAGAGTCCGGTGCTTGATACGACCAATTGTGTCACGGCCGACCACGAAGGACGCATGGTGGTGGCAACGCCGAGCGGCTGGGCCGGCGCGTTGGCCGGTGAGACTGGCATTCGACTNGGCTCGCGGTTGCAGAGTTTCAATATCTGGCCCGACCATCCCAACTGTATCGCGCCGGGTAAGCGACCGCGGATCACCCTCACACCGACACTCATTACACGCNAAGGTAAACCGGTTGCCGGGATCAGCGTTGCCGGTGGCGACTGGCAGGATCAGGTGGCGCTTCAGATTCTTCTGCAGCACCTGGCCGATGGAGCATCGCCACAGGAGGCAACCGCAACGCCCCGCTATGGCACACGGCATCTGATCGGTTCCTTCGGNCAACCGCCGCCTCAACTTGGAAATCTCACGCTTGATCCCCGGCTCGCTCCGANTGTCGCCGATGCCCTGAAAAAACGNGGACANAAAATCGAAGTCACGCAGGGACCGATCGGAGCGCCCTGCATGCTGAGTCTCGACCGAAATAGCGGCCGCATTGACGCCGCCGGCGATCCGGCGACAGGTCGAGTGGCGATGGCCCACTGACCGAANCGCCGGTGGTTGATTATTGGGCGGCCGCTGTCAATGCGGTGGCCATGGCCTTGTAGCTGACCACCAGGGTGTTNCCGATAATCAGTAACCCGAAAAAGCCAACCGTGATCGGGGTTAATTTTGATCGCTGCTTCTCGGATGCCACCGGTGCCAGCGCGGGTGTAAAGAGCAAGCANGCCCCGCTGCAAAGCAGCATGATGACAAAAATNCCAAAGGCCCAACTGTAAAGGTGGTAGCCGAGGACTGGAGTGCCGAATCCGGGATCATCGGGCAAGATATGTAACAGAATTTGCCGGAGCGATATGGCCAATCCAAGCGTGGCTGCCAATACCGACATCCCGAAACCACGCGACCAAAGTGTGACCGTGGTTTGGTAAGTNGGTGCTGCGGTTTGACTGAGGATCCAGACTGGACCAAGACCGGCAAGGATCATGCACATCCGCTGCAGCAAACAGAGCGCACACGGGTCTTCGTTCCAGATAAATTGAACCCAGAAGGCTCCAAGCAGCGGAACGCTGAGAGCCCAAACAAAAAAATGCAGGAGGAGCCAGCCAAATTTCCTGGCCAATGCGGAAGAGGCACAGGAGGCAGAAGAAGAGTCGGTTGCTGAAGCCATCACGCNGGGATCCTTTCTGGGCTGGAGTCAGAGGCTGAGCGAAAGNCTGCTTGTCGCGTGATAGAGGAAGTCGGCGAGGATAAAACCAAAGCAAAGTAGAAAGACGATCATCGCAAAGGTACGGTATCGGCGCACTATCGCAAGAAATAAAATAGTGAGTAGGAAAAAAATGCCTGCCTCGATCATCGCGTCTTGCTCCCTTCTTGAGCGACCTTTTGAGCGACTTATTTAGCGAACAGTGGCATCATAGCGAGATGGACACCTTCAGGAAACCGCTTGTCAGTTGCTTGTCAGTTGCTTGTCAGGCGCTTGCCGGGAAACTTGCGGGTGGCGGTACGCAAAAGCTACAATCAGCCGACGCGCTGAAGATGCATCGGTCCTTTCAAACAATCTGGTTTCTACATGAAGCGGGACAACCAAAAAGCAAAGATTGTGATTGTCGGCGGTGGATTTGCCGGGGCTTACTGTGCCCAGGCACTNGAGAAAAAAATCCNGAGCAAAGATGCCGAAGTGATTCTGCTGGACCGGAATAATTATTTTGTGTTTTCGCCTCTTCTGATTGAAGCCGGAATTGGCGAAGTGGAGCCACGTCATGCGGTCGTTTCAATTCGCTCTTTTTTGCGGAAGACTCAATTTCACATGGCGGAAGTTGAGCGCATTGATCCTGCCACGCAGCAGGTACACTACCATCTTTCCGGTGGGACTGAGACCCGGACGATTGACTATGACCATCTGGTGATTGCGACCGGTAGTGTGCCCCGGTTGCCAGAGGTTCCGGGGTTACTTCAGTATGGCTATCCTCTCAAGTCACTGATCGATGCGGTGGCGCTTCGAGATCATATTATCCAACTTCTCGAATGGGCCGATGGGATTGAGGATCCGATAGAGCGGAAAAGTTTATTGCATCTGGTCGTTGTCGGGGCCAATTATACGGGTGTCGAAGCAGCGGGCGAATTTTTGGCCTTTATGCGACGAGCGGCGAAAAAATTTAAAAATATCCAGGAAGAAGATTGTCGAGCCACACTCTTTGAGTTGTCGAATCGTATCCTGCCGACACTTGATGATCGGCTGGCTAATTACGCGGCCCGAGAAATCAGTCGGCATGGCACAACGATTCGACTGGAAGAAACACTCACGCGGATTGATGCCGACCATTGCCTAACGCAATCGGGTGAGCGGATCGATGCACAGACCGTTATCTGGTGTGCCGGGATTGCACCGCCGCCCCTGGTTGCCGCAAGCGGTTTGCCGACCGGTCCGCGGGGATACATTGATTGTGCTGCCGATTTTCGCGTGCGGGGGTACGAGAATCTGTGGGCGATTGGAGACTGTTCGCTCAACCCGGACGATGCTGGGAAACCGTATCCGCCGACCGCGCAGCACGCGGTGCGGATGGGTGCCCATTTGGCTGAGAATCTGACGCAGGTACTCCGCGGTGGCGCGACCCGGCCCTTTCGATTTACCATGCTCGGTTCGCTCGCCGCGCTCGGCGGGCATCGTGGCGTGGCACGGATTTTCGGTCTTGATTTTTCTGGTTGGTTTGCCTGGTTCCTCTGGCGGACGGTGTATTTGCTCAAGATGCCCGGGTGGGGACGCCGCATTCGCGTGGCTGTGGATTGGACGCTAGATTTGTTATGCACGCGCGATGATGTGCAACTCGGCGTGCATCAACTCCGCGAGCATCGCCGCAATCCGCCCTCGGGCCCTTCCTCGCCGGCCTAGTTTTTCCCCTCTGCTGTTTTTCCCGTAAAAACGTTCATAAAAGAGGGGTGGTTCTCGGCAGTTAAGCTGTTCCGCTTGATCGGATTATGCCGATAAGTGGGATTAAGACTGCGCCCATGTCTTGGGCTCCGAGTGACAGCATTGCTGGTGCGACGGGGCATACGAAAGGATTCTGGACTTTGGCTTTGGCGGCAATTCATCATCGAGTGTGGTTGATAGCCTGCAGTGTCATGCTGCTGTGGGTCGTCGTCGGGAGTATTCCGCGGCCTTGCCAAGCTGCCGATTCTGGCGACTTGCAACGATTGCCGCCGGTTGAAGACCCTTCGGATGACGTCGACTGGGATCGCGAAACGACCGCGATGGTCCAGCGACATGTCTCGGACAACAACTCGATGCGTTACAACTTTTCGTCGATGCAACCCCAGCAATCGCAGCAACAGCAACGGCAAAGCAGTAGCCCGGGNCCCTACGCCTGGAACAGAGCAAGGATGGGTTCGCCAAGTGCGAGTGGGCANCGGGCGGCACAGGAGTACGGCTCACGCATCGGTGAGGGCCCGGCCTGGTTGGGTGAAATGGCGCCTTACGTGCTGACCGGCGATCGGGAAGGTGTGGGGTTCCATGGACTGTTGGAAGTCGACGAAATCTACGATGTGAACGCGGTGGGTTTAGTTCCAAACAGGGGCGTGATTCGCGAATTTGTCACTTCCGAAATTCCCGTCACCGGAACGCAAGCGGCAACGCTCTATCCGCGTGAGGTGATCAGCCCGAATCAAACGCAGTTGGGCGTGTGGTTTGAGCAACCCACGGACTTGGCACGGTTTCGAGCCTATGTGCTCATGAACTTATTCAAAGAGGTTTATCAGACCGGATTTCAAGTCTACAAGGTTTACGCCAATTATGGTTGGTTCAAGGCGGGCAAAGATTANACGATTTTCTTCAATCAGTCGGCAGCGCCGGACACGATCGACTTTGAAGGTCCCAATGCCATTCCTTATGTGCGTACGCCGCAACTGGTGATGAATATCCCCTTCGAGGAACTCGGTCTTGGTGAGCATCAAGGATTGGTGGTCGGCGTGGAACACATGCCTTCGGAGTTGACGCTAATCAATGCTGGCCGAACGACTAGCCCGCCAGCGCCACCGCCGCCAACAACCTCTGTACCGGATAACGACGCTGCCGACCTTTGGGGGTCGGTAAATCAAATGCCATCGATCGTAGCGAAGTATGTTTACACACCGGAAGGCGCCCACATCGAAGCGGCCGGTCTGTTCCGTAAACTCACGGCTTCCGGTCCCGGCTATCGCTCGAGCAGTTACGGCTATGGGATGGCACTGAGCGGAAAAATTGCGACGTGGGGAAAAAATAACTTGATCCTTGCCGGGCAAGGAGGGCAGGGNATTGCCGCCTATAGTCAGGATTCCTCAGGCCTGGGATTGGATGCGGCGCCCGGTTTTTTCATCCCCGGAAATGGTCTCACAAACACGCCATCACGACGGGGCCCACTCTCATCGATTCCGGTTTGGGGTTCGTGGATTGCCTACCAGCATTTCTGGACCGATACGTTGCGCTCGACCGGGACATTCAGCATCCTCACCCTCAATGATGAGTTCATTAATTCAGACTTGACTCCAACGAATGATCCGGAAGATGCAGCCGACATTGTTAGTTATGGTCGATTGCTGCAGGCCCGCTACGCGAGTATTAATTTGGTCTGGTCGCCCAATCCGACCTTTACGTTAGGGATCGAATATATGTATGGGCACCGTTTTATCACCGGCAACACGGCTCCTCAGGGTGCCACCTCCAATGCGGGTCAGGCCAATCGCTTGCAGGCCTGCGTGCGTTGGAATTTCGATCACAAAACGTCTTTCCGTCAATAAGGCGGGATTGTAAACTCGCCTTTTCTTCAGGTGGGTCAATCGTTTATGCTCCTCCGATGGATTTTCTGAGCGGGCAATTCCGCGATGATGAGACAAACCAAAAAGGAAGGCCATGAAAAAATTAATCATTCTGATCATTCTCGGTTTTGGGGTTTATCTGCTGTGGGGCAACGTCAAAACCAAGCAAGAAGACGGGAACGTCAACTTTTCGGTGGATAAAGATGGCGTCGAGCAAAAACTGCAATCGACCGGAAGCAAGCTTTCCGGCGAAGCTAAATCGCTCGAGGGCAAGTTCAATAAGTAGTTTCCAACTTTCCTGGTGACCGCGTCGCTTGTTCCGAGCGTTCGTTGGATGCCCTTCGTTGATCGGTGCAATGATGTCCGACTCACCAGTGGAGAATGTGGACCCTCAGTTCCGTAAAATACTGAAGGTCCTCAACGGTCCGGCCTACACGCCGGTGCACCAGTTGACTGCGGCGGAAGCACGGGAACAGGCGGAGCAATTGTTCCAGGGGCCGCCGGTCCAGGTGACCGGCAGTCAAAGCGATCTGCTGGCAGAGACTCCGGTGGGCAAAGTTCCCTGCCGGCTTTATCATCCGCAGCCCGGCACCCGCCTACCGCTTCTGGTGTATTACCACGGGGGAGGATGGGTACTTGGTGATTTAGATTCTGCGCATGGAATCACGGCCACCCTTGCGGCGCGCTCCGGTTGTGCGGTGCTTTCGGTCGATTATCGACTGGCACCCGAACATCCTTTTCCGGCCGCGGTGGACGATGCGTTTGCCGCGCTTCGGTGGGCCGCTGAAAACGCGGAGAAACTTGAGGTTGATCCACAGCGGATTGCGGTCGGCGGAGACAGCGCAGGCGGTAATCTGGCGGCCGTGGTATCGATCCTGGCCCGGGATGCCGGGGGACCGGCCCTGCAGTTTCAACTGCTCATTTATCCTGCGACCGACCCCGGCGCGGAAACCGAGTCGATGCGGAGGCTGGCAACAGGGTTTCTGCTCGAAGCGCAAGACGTGCTCTGGTTCTGGGATCACTACTGCCCGGACGCGGGGCATCGGCGGGATATGCGAGCGGCGCCGTTGCGGGTTGCCGATGCGGCGGGACTGCCACCTGCGCATATTGTACTGGCCGAACTCGATCCGCTGCTTGATGAGGGGCAGGCCTACGCCGACCGACTCGAGGCGGCCGGCAACGTGGTCATGTGCCGCCGTGTTCCCGGGGCGATTCACGCTTTTGTCGGTTTCTGGCAGGTTTCCACCCTCGCTGATCGGGAACTGAGCGAGATGGCCAAAGCATTGGCGGCAGGTCTCGCCCGGCCGCACAACGGTTGAAAAGTCGCTTTTTAAGAAGTTGTCATTTGAATTTTCCGCCGGCTTTTGACTCTGGGGAAATCGCTATTGGTTGATTTGGGGCTTTGTTTTCTAATCAGCTCGTCGCCGATCCCGCTTTGCGGTGGCATGCGAGAGCAATGAACAAAAATACTACAAGGAGTTTTTGACCATGACCCCTTCGACGCTGTGGAAGTATGCAGGCTGCATGATGCAGTCGGCCGGTGCGGTAATCAGTTTTTTCTTTTTATCCGCCACGTTGGCCGACGCACAAATCGTCTCCCCATCGTTCGATCGTCCGGTCGAAAAAACAGTGCAACCGGTGCCTGTGCCTGCTGGTGCGGGTATCGAGGCACCTGTAGGTGCGCCATTGCAAATGAATCCCGCAGTCGGCCAAACGCGGCAAGACTTGATCATTGACAACGCAACTTCGGTCATCGAAGAATTTGTCTCGATGCGGTTACGTAAAATTCCAACTAAAGTCTTTCGCGAAGCACAGGCGATTGCGATTATTCCAAACGTGATCAAGGGTGGGTTTATTGTTGGCATTCGGCACGGGATGGGCGTGTTGCTCCCGAAAGCACCCAATGGTGGCTTTGCCCCGCCTCGTTTTGTTTCTCTCACCGGCGGAAGTGTTGGATTTCAGGCAGGTGTGCAATCGACCGATGTGGTGCTGGTATTCCGGACGAAACAATCGGTGCAGAATCTTATGCATGGCACGTTCACGCTGGGGGCCGATGCGGCGGCTGCGGCCGGACCCTTTGGTCGTCAGGCCAGCGCGGCAACTACCGCTCAAATGAATGCCGAAGTGTGGTCGTATTCGAAAAGCCGCGGTGCGTTTGTAGGAGTTTCGCTCGATGGCTCCGCGCTGCAGGTCGATCGCTATGCCGATCAAATGTATTATCATACGGCAACCGGTTTGCCCGGTGCCTCTTGGCCCACCTCGGCCTATCGTTTGGTGACTGTCCTGGATAGCTATTTGGGGATTTCTCCCACCACCACTCCGGCGATCGTCCAGTCCGCCCCGGTTGTGGCACCGGCCACCCCGGCACCGAGCGTTCCATCGCAGGAGGCCATTCGCGGTCAACTCGCTGCCACAGCGCCGCACCTGTATGCGGCCCTTCCCGACGAAAAATGGCGAGAATTTTTGGCCCTTCCCAAATCGGTGTACTATGAAAATCAGCCGGTCAATTCAACAGAATTACAGGCCTCCCTCTCACATTTTGATTCCGTTGCCCGTTCACCTCAGTATCATCTGCTGGCGAGCGAACCGGTATTTGAGAAGGTTTACGGTCTGCTGAAGCGTTACACAGCCAGTACGACTGCCTCCGGTCTCAGCCTGCCACCACCACCACCAGCACCTGCGCCGGCAGCGGCGAGTGTGCCAACGCAGCCCGTGCGGTAGCAGAAACAGTCGATCGCCATTAGCCGAGCGTTTGTTGCATAAGATAGACCGCTAGAAATCCTGCGAAGAAGAACGCGGGTGTCCCGGAGCGATCGTCTGCAGCCTCATGCGCCTCAGGCATCAATTCTTCAACAACCAGATAAAGCAGGGCGGCCGTAGCAAAGGCGAGTGTCCCGGAGCGTAGTCCCCCGACGAGCGTTGCGGAGAACAGATGGGCAAGGTAAACGCCACCTGCCGTGACCAGCATCAGTGCGAGGGTGACCGCCATTTTCTTCGCCTGTGAGGCTCCTTGTGCCTGCAAAGTGGCAANGGTTGTCAGTGCTAAGAAAAAACCACATCCGCCGAGTGCAATTGCGACCAGTACGCCTTGCTTGGCCCCCACGGCATAGGAGGTTCCGACTAAAAGTCCATCGATAAAAAGATCGACCGCGACCGCAAACAGGAGGCTCCCTGAGCGTTTTGCTGATGCACTATCATGGTCACTGCTCGTTGTGAGTCGCGCCACGAGAAGCATAAAGATGGCACCGACAAGGAAGCCAGCGACCACTTCGACNCGATGGGGGCTCTGCACAAATTCGGGAGCAAGTTCAATGGCAATGGCCCCCAGTACGAGGCCTGCAGTAAAATGCTGCACCGCAGCTTGAATGCGTGCCGCCGGTCGCCAGAGGCCAACCAGCACGCTGCCTGAGAGAATGGCAAACGGCGGTGCAAGTAGGCAAAACAAAAAAGAAGTGAGTGGAGACATCTTCCAGGTGGCCGCGAGGGTCCGCACGGGTTGTACGACACTAGACTCTGCGGCTATCGTANCAAAATCAACGTATTGCGATAAGTTTCCATGACCATGGCAATGAAGGGATATCTCNCATGAAACATGAACGTTTTCGACGTGTATGGATGATGCTTTCCGCGTTTGGGATCGTATTTGCGGTTCTCTCGTGGTTTCACGAAGCGTTGCTCAGCGGAGATGCTATTCTCTGGAAAGGNCCCCTGGCTGTGTTGCTCGGGCTTGGCCTTTATTTCATTTTTGTCGATCGTGTTTGAGTTCGGGAATAAAAATATTTTCAGAGCGCGAGGGTCGGCTTTGGTATGCTGGGAGTATGACACGAAGGCCGGAGATTTTGGGGCCGTAAAAAGGATCGCGGATGTACCCTACCAATCCATCGAGTGCCGACGATCAGCACAACGAGAATTCCGACACGCAAAATTGGCCGGATGCCTCTGACGATTCGCTTGATGAAACGATCGATCCCCACGGAGATACCAATCCGGATACGGCAGGCTCAAGTCTGAAGCATTCCGAGGAGTGGGTGGGTAAAACGATCGCTCGTTACAAGATTTTGCGCGTACTCGGTGTGGGTGGTATGGGGATGGTGTTTGAAGCGATCGACACGGCGATCGAAAGGCATGTGGCCCTGAAAATACTTCCCACAGATTCGGTTAGAGAGCAGATAGCGCGTCAGCGGTTTCTCGAGGAAGCGCGTGCGGTTGGCAAACTCAATCACCCGCATGTTGTTGTGCTTCACGAAATTGGTTCCGATACCAATGTGGACTACATTGTGATGGAATTGGTGCGGGGAGGAACGAGCGAAGATTACTGCCAGGGCGATAGAAGGGCCTCCATTGCACAGGCAACAAAGATTGCGAGGCAGGCTGCTGCCGGCTTGGTCGCGGCGCACGATGCGGGGATTGTCCATCGCGATGTCAAGCCTGCGAACCTGCTGCTTGATGAACAGGGCAATACCAAAGTGACGGACTTCGGTCTGGCCAAGCAGGTTGCTGATCCGGCGTTGGGAATCACCCGCGAAGGTCAGATTATCGGCACGCCAAGTTACATCAGCCCCGAACAGTGTGAATCGCGTCCAGCGGATGCCCGCACGGATATCTACTCGCTCGGTGCCACCTATTACGCGCTGCTTACAGGCGATCGCCCCTATGTGGAGCAGACGAGCGCGGTTGCGGTCATGTATGCACACTGCAATGAACGTCCGCCTGACCCACGTAAAAAAAATCGTCAAGTTCCTGCTTCCGCGGCGGCGGTCATCGCATGTGCGATGGCGAAGCAACCCATCAATCGCTATGCCCAGATGGCTGATATGGAGGCAGCCCTGGCAGATGTGGAACGGGAACTTGATGGCGGAGTGCCGGTGATGCGGCGCAGTCGGAAAATCGCTTGGCCCGCCATTGCCGCAAGCGGCCTATGCTTGATAGCAGTCGCTGCCGCGTTCTGGATGTTTGGTTTCATTGGACCGGCTGTCCCGGTCGGGGAGCCGATCAAAGTCGGTGTTTTGCACTCACTCAGCGGGACCATGGCCGATAGTGAACGACCGGTGGTCGATGCGACCTTGCTGGCGATTGAAAAATTGAATCAAAATGGAGGTGTTTTGGGACGTCCGGTGGAACCGGTCGTTAAAGATGGGCGAAGTCGTGCCGATGATTTTGCCCAACAAGCCGAGCAACTGATCAAGGAAGATCGTGTGGTAACGGTATTTGGTTGTTGGACCTCGGAAAGTCGCAAAACCATTGTGCCCATTTTTGAGGACGCAGACCATCTCTTGATTTACCCTGTCCAGTATGAGGGTATGGAGGAATCACCAAACGTGATTTATCTCGGTGCGGCGCCCAATCAACAGATTTTGCCAGCGATCGACTGGCTGTTTGATGAGAAGCAGAAGCGAGACTTTTTTATTGTGGGCTCCGATTATGTTTTCCCACGGATGGCGAGCGAAGTCATTAAAGATCGTCTCGAAGAACTTGGGGGAACNGTGAGTGGCGAAGTTTTTCTTCCGCTCGGTACGCGGAATGTAGATATTGCAGTGGATGCAGTTGAAAAGACGAATCCCGATGCCATTTTNAATTTAATCAACGGCAGTACCAATGTCGCATTTTTTGAGGAGCTCCGTAGTCGCGGAATCACACCCGATAAAATTCCTTCGATTTCCTTTAGTGTCGGCGAGTCGGAGTTATCGCAGATGGATTCTGAATCCATGGCTGGCGACTATGCCGCCTGGAATTATTTTCAATCCATTGATTCACCGGCGAATCGAGATTTTGTCGCAGCGTTCCAGTCAAAATACGGTCCGCATCAGGTCATCACCGATCCGATGGAGACCGCCTATGCGGGGGTCATGCTTTGGGCGGCCGCGATCACCGAAGCCGGGAGTGCCGACCCGGTCGCCATCCGTCGCGGGTTACGTGGTGTCCGAGGGATGGGGCCAGGGGGCGAGTTGCGCATTGACCCTGCTACACAGCATGCGTACCGAAAGCCTCGGATAGGGAAAATACGCCCCGACGGACAATTTGATATTGTCTGGGAGGCAAAGAGCCCATTGAAGCCGGAGCCTTATCCGGCATCGCGACAGGCATCCGCCTGGAGGGCAGCGTTGCACGATCTTCACCGAGGCTGGAAAAATCAATGGTCTGCCCCGCTACCTGCGAAGAATAAGCCAAAAAAGTAGTTTTTTACCCCTGAAATTGGATTGAAAAATCTTGCCACTGTTTCCCATCTCGACGTGATCGACTTGAAGTTTATGATGGCGTTAGAGGTCTTTGGACAGGAGGCGTTCACGCATGTCGATAAAAAACAAACTCGAGCTAGGTGTGGTGCTGATTGCATTTGTGGTCCTTGCTGGGATCGCTGCGATTGGCGTCCTGTTTTATGAAGCTTCGAGTGACAAAACCTCTTGGCGGCCCTTCGTTCTCGAACCCCCGGTGTATCCGGAACAGACCGCAACGCTTGAAGACGGTTTTTATCTGGATCGCGTGCAGCCGATCCTCAATCGGCGTTGTATCGCTTGTCATGGGTGCCTGGACTCACCTTGTAACTTGAAAATGACTTCTTACGAAGGAGTCATGCGGGGAGCGAAGGGCGATAATGTGGATGATCCTCATTTGTTCACCGAAGAGCCGATACGTCTCTACGATGCGCCATCGCTTGAGGCTTGGCGTGAAAGAGGATTTTGCACGGTGATCGATCGTGAGGCTGCGCCCATGGAACGGCCTTCCCGCTCGGTGCTTTATCGCATGATTGCGACCGGCGCGGAGCGCAATCACCCTTCCTTTAATCTTGCCCCGCTGGAGCCGGTCTATCAGCGAGCGGATGAACATCTCTGCCCGTGCATTGAGGGGATTGATGCTTATCTTAAGCAGCGACCCGCTGCAGGGATGCCCTTCGGCCTGCCTGGGCTGTCCCAGGAAGAGTTGGGTACATTTTCACGCTGGATCGTTGCCGGCGCTCCCGGACCGACGCGCGGCGAAATGGCAGCTCGCAGAAAATCGACGAAAGGGGCGGTGATTCAACGCTGGGAATCTTTTCTCAATCAATCGGATCCGCGCGCCTCGCTAGTGAGTCGCTATATTTTCGAGCATGTTTTCCTTGCCTCCATCAACTTCAAGCAGGCACCGGGCGAATTTTATAAATTGGTCCGCTCGGTCACCCCGCCGGGAGAATATCCGATACGGCGGATCATCACCGCGCGGCCTTTCGATACGCCGTATCTCCCGGGCATCAAGAAGTGTTACTATCGACTTCAGAAGATCACTTCCTCTTATGTCCAAAAGTCATTCTTTCTATGGTCGCTCAGCGACCAGATGCTGACGCGTTTAGAGGCGTTGTTTTATAAAACTCAATGGCCCGAGGGAGGCGATCTGAATCCGGGCTACGGCAGTCATAACCCGTTTGAGGTTTTCGCAGCCATGCCGGCAAAGAGTCGCTCACTCTTTTTGCTGGAAAATTCGAAACTCATTGCCAGTGGTATGATTCGCGGACCAGTTTGTGTCGGCAATCTCGCAACGTATGCAATTAAAGACTATTTCTGGGTGTTCTTTGTCAATCCTGATTCGGATCCATCGGTGAAAAATCCTGAATTAGGACTGAAGAGTTGGACAGACTTCATGAGCTTCGCCGTCTGGGGGAATGCAGCTTACGAAAAAGCCTATGCCAAAACCCTTGCAGCCTACAAACCAAACGGCTACTCCATTGAAGATATCTGGGACGGGGACAAGGAGAATTTAAATGCTTGGCTGACTATTTTGCGGAATGAAACTAACGCGACAGTTTTGCATGGGCGTAAAGGTGGCATCCCACCGACGTTTTGGTTGATCGATTACAGTGGCTACGAAAGACTTTACTATTCTTTGGTGGCCGATTACCAGTATTGGGGTGGTGAGCAATCGAAGATCGCGACGTGGGAGTTTATGGGATATTTACGTCAGGAGTTCGAAGACAACTTCCTGCGTTTGCTTCCCGAACAAGATCGTGCCGAGTATCGTAAGCGGTGGACTCGTGGGATCGGTCAAGAACTTCTATTCACGATGCCATTTCCCGGTGAAAGTGGCGAGACTGACGTTCCGTTGTCATCCCGCGATCCGATTTCGCAAGTCTTGACGCTCATTCAGGGGCATCTCACCGACAAGGTCAGCGGTCCTGCTGATCCGCTCAACAGCACGTTGTTAGGGGATGTGCAGCTAGAGAAGCCCATTCGGAATGTAACCGACTGGGAGCGTGCTGTGAGTCGACTCTCGATGCGCACCGGTGAATCTTTTACATCGTTTCTGCCGAGTGTCAGCTATCTGCGGATTCGCTTTGATGATCGTTGGGAGGTTTATACGCTGATTGCCAATCGCAGTTACGCCTTCAACGATGTGATCTTCGATGAAAACGGTGCGCGTCAACCGAAACTCGATACGCTCAGCGTATACAAAGGGTTGGTGGGTGATTTCCCCAATCTTTTTGTGAGCCTTTCGGCCGAAGAGGCAAGTGATTGCCTGGTGCAACTACGCACAGTCGACAGTGCCGCAGCGTGGCAGCAGTGGAAAGAAAGATACGGTACGTTGCGTAACAGTCGGCCGTTCTGGCCCGTTTTTGATTGGTTTACAGACTGGAACTTCGCTAATCAGTCTCCTCAGGCCGGGCATTTGGATTTGCGCTATTACAATTTGCTCGACTCCGATTTCTAAGGACGTCTGCCCCAATCTTCCCGCGGAGGAAGCTGGCCCCCGAGTGTTCTGAGTGCCGCTCGGACATCGCCATCGGTCGAAAGACGGTTATAAACACGCGGCGAAAAATTATTGACCTGCTTCAGATACCATACGCCCGGTTTGGCTTCATAGAGTCCTGCCTGATTGAGCACTAATTGCGCTTGATTTTCCACCGCACTCGGTGGAGATGGGGCGGTTGTTTTTGGAGGTGGGGGAGCTGGAATCGGCGTTGCCGCAGGAGGCGTGCTGATCGGTGCCGGCGGTGTGGACGGTGTGGACGGTGTGGACGGTGTGGACGGTGATTCTGCTGCAGGTGCCGGAGCGTTCATCGGATGGACACCCACTCCTACCTCGTCGACATAGACGAGTCGTCCGCCCAGGTCCGCCACATATCCAATATAAGCAGCAAGAGCGACACTTCCCAAAAAGAACAGGCAACGGGCAATCGCCTTCCATACCTTGTTGCCGAAGCATGCGAGCAGGAGAATTCCGCATGCACTGAGCGTGAGCCACCAGACGCGGACGGCCGCGCCGCCGTGCGCGGCGATTTTGGTTTGCACGTCAGGCGCAATTTCGGTACCCAAAGCCGCGTGGGCCTGCGAACCGGCATTTTTGGCGAGCCACGAGGTACCTGCCGTTGTCAAACCGACTAGAAAGCACAAGATGATGAGCGTTTTACGAAACGTTCCCCCCCAGACCGAAGTCAGAAAGGCGAGGGGCACCAGTAAAAATGCGAGGACGATCGGAAAATGCACGAGGATGGCATGCCGCATCGCGGGATTCTGCCATGACTGCTCCCACATTTTTACAATAGATTCGAGTTCTTGCATTGGATTGTTTTGCTTTCAAAAATTTGTTGGCAACCTGTCTGTTTTGTAATCATTCTCCGGCGGCCATGGCAACCGCGACTTTTTCCATTTCTTTCTCAGGCATGTGTGAAAAAGCTTGATCACGTAACCAGGCGGCGATCGGACTGTGGAGTTGGGTGAGTCGACTCATACGGCGACCGTGCCGAACGATTTCTTCCGTACGTTTTTTTCGAGAATTTTCAAACTTTTGTAGCGCCTCGCGCACAGAACGTGTCTCGGCGAAGGCGGTTGCCAATTCCCAGGCATCTTCGATCGCCATGTTGGCCCCCATCGCCGCGAAGGGGGTCGTTGCGTGCGCCGCATCTCCGAGCAGCACTGAATTGCCGCGAACCCACTCGCGGAGTGGTGCGATATCGTAGTAAGAATGTTGTATGATTTCTTCTTTCGGCGTCGTACTTACAACCGCATGGACAGGCGCATACCACTTTTCCAGTCGCGCAAGAATTTCATCAAGCGATTTGGGACTCTCAGCGCTCCCTTTCCAGGTAAGATACCAGCGAATGTTGCCGTCACCCACATCGGCCATGCCGGCTTTGCCACCGCGGCCCCAGACGTCAACGTGTGTTTGTGGTGGCAGATCCGGATGCGTACAACGGGTCACGCCACTTGCGCCGCTATAACCGGAGTAACGAAGAGGAACATCACCGGCAACCTGTTTGCGTACGGCCGAATGAATGCCATCGGCACCAATCACCAGATCGGCCTGCACACGTTTGCCGCTGGCAAATTGTAGTTCGACAGAATCGGCATGTTCACGTATGCCCGAACACGTATGGTCGGTTTTGAGCGTTTCCGGAGGTAATTCGGCAAGGATCGCGGCAAGTAAATCTCCGCGGCGGATTTCATAACTCGGCGCGCCGAATTTCCGCGAAGCATCGCCAACTGGCATCAGCGCAATCAGTTCCCCGTTTTGGTTACGGATTTCAGTTTGCTCAAGTTCGATCCCGACGTCTCGAAGATCGACGCCCCATTCGATCAAGCGGGCAATTGCATATGACCAGAGGGTAAACCCGCTAGCACGCTTCTGAAAGCTACCCTCATCGGTCAAACGATGCTTTTCGTAAATTGAGCAGTGGAATCCCGCCCGCTTGAGCGCGAGCGCGAGGGTGAGTCCTGCAACCCCGCCGCCAACGATGGCTACACGACCCAAATTTTGCATCGTCCCTGGACCCCAATTTAAAAGATACTTCCTGTTATCTGATTTCCTTGCGCGGCAAAGCTATAGTCTACGCTTTGAACATCTCACGAACCACCGCCGGAAGTGGATTTTTCAACGCTCCCTGCACACATCAAAACGATGCCCCCGCTGATGAATAAAAAGACCAGGGAAGCCACGCCCCAGCGTGGACTTCCCGTGATTCGGGCGATAAATCCCATCATCAAAGGACCGAGCAATGCGGCATATTGTCCGAGCATATTGTAGACACCAAAATAAGAAGCGGTGCGTTCTGGTGGAATCAACAGCGAAAACGTGGAACGACTCAGTGCCTGAATGCCTCCCTGAGCACAACCGACCAAAAAACCTAGGACGTAGAGACTGCTTAGCGAGAAACCAAAAAGCTGGATGGGGGTGGTGGGCATCATCGCGGCATACCCGACCGTGGCCAGGTAGAGGCCGATGCCAGCAAATAAAAAGGGACGCGCGCGGTATCTTCCCGCCAGATACGTAACCAACAGCGTACTCGGTACACCGACGACTTGAACCAGGATGAGTGTTCCCAGCATCGTACTGGTTGAAAATCCAAGCGTCTTTCCATAGTTACTTGCCATGGAGACGACCGTATTCACGCCATCGATATAGAGCCAGTAGGCGATGAGAAACAGCAGAAGGGATCGATTCGATGCCATCTCCCGGATCGTTTTTCCGAGTTGCACCAGGCTGGTTCGCATTGCCGTTGGCGGTTGATCTTTTGACGGTTCGTGGACCAGGAATAACAGCGGCAGGGTAAACAAGAGCCACCAGATCGCAGCAGCAAGGAACGCGATATGGACCGCCTGAGTTTCAGTCGCAAGACCGAATGCAGCATGATTTTTGACTAGCGCAATGCTTGCGGCAAAGAGAATCACTCCTCCGAGATAACCCATCGCAAAACCGAGTCCCGAGACAAAGTGTCGATTTTTGGGTGGGCTCACTATCGGTAAAAGCGAGTTGTAAACGATAAACGCACCGTAATAACCAACGGTGCCGAGGATAAAAATGCCGCCGGCAAGTGGCCAATTGTTGCGACCGACCAAAATCAATCCGCACGTACAGCACATTCCCAGAACAGCAAAGACGACAAGCCATTTTTTTCGACTACGACCGGTGTCGGCGAATGTGCCGATAAATGGGGCCAAAATAGCACCAGCAAGGCTCGCGACGGATACGAGGATGCCATACCAGAAGGTTTCTTGCGGTGCGGTTAAATCAGCAGCCCAGTAGCTTTCAAAAAAAATGGGGAAAAAACCGGCCAGAATGCAGAGTGCATACGCGCTCGCTGCCCAGTCGTAAAGGGCCCAGGCGACTTCTTGCCTTGAGAGTCTTGCCATAAGGGTCCGTCTTTCAGGGAGTTCAAAAGCTTGCCCGCTACACCGCTACAAATGCGGTGCATCGCAATGAAAGTGCTTCCGGTATAGCAATGGGGCATTCACTCGACAAGAGGATGGATGGGCAGGTCATCTCTCGCCGGTTTCTATCATTTGCCGTCGAGTCTCGATCGGCAATTCATTTCGTTGCGTCGCGAACCATCTGCTGTTGAAAAAATTTCCAAACCAGTCGATAGATTCCACCTTCTTCGCGTTCAAAGCCTCCG
>NHBP01000023.1 GCA_002168195.1 Planctomycetaceae bacterium TMED10 | reverse complement strand
AGCGTACCTGTGGTAAACGGGCCAGGTTGCCGGGAACGTTCAGTATGAATCGGTGGGCGGCCAGTTTCATTCTGAGCCAGCCGCTGCTCAAGAGGAAAATTTAAAGTTTTGGTGGCGGCAACAGGTGGCTCGAGTGATTGATTAAGATCAACAATATAAATTTTTTCAGTCTCTAAGCCTGCAATGCACCCCGCCAAATAATTTTTGATGACTTGACCTTGATGGACCGTCAATCGTTTATTGTTTTTTGCCCGCACGGTAACCGCTGCCGTAAAGCGTGTCTCTTGCCGAATCCCTTTTTTCTCCTCAGTATCATATTGAACGGTCGCTTCTTCGATGCCGTTGAACTGGCCAATGGTTTGAGCAAATTCTTTCTCTTGGGCAATCTTAATCCGCTGTTTTCGTTGGTGTTGGTTTTCAAATGGGCTACTTGAATCGAGGGCTTTCTCTAAATATTTTCCAGATGCTGCGGTCAAAAGGTTCGCTTTAGACAAGGCGGCCATAAAATCGGCCTTTTTTGTCTTCAAAACAAAGATCTTTTGTTTCTCAATCCGATATTCCGCTAAACCTGCATCTGCGAATGCAATTTGATAGGTGGAGAGCTGCCGGACGGTGAGAGAAGTACCGGGCAGTAGATCAACTTCCGAATTATGATCGCCACTTTGATTAAGAAGCACAAATGCGGCGACGCAAAGAACCGCAGCGGTTGCGATAAGAATCTGCGTTCGTCTCGGCAGTTCCCGCAAACGTCTGACGAGATCGTTCCATGCTTGCTGGAGAGATTCCATGCGTTTTTATTTTAAGCGGCCGACCGTAAAGCCTGCGAAAAGGGAAGGTGAATAGTAAATGCGACTCCGCCCTCGGGGCAATTCTGTACTCGGACAAAACCACCGTGAAGAGCAACGAAATAATGAACGGGAATTAAATTATCTTTAAAGGTCTGATTGCTTTGACTGTCAAAAAGACGCGGAGATTCGATGTGATCGCGTCGGCTGTCGGCAATCTCTAGCTCAATGCCTTGATCCTGCCGGACTGCCGTAATGACCAACTCCCCACCGCAGGGCATTCCATGAACAGATTGCTCGCACAGACATCGGACCGCACGTTCAAACAGCGGTT
The DNA here is from genome assembly GCA_002168195.1 of Planctomycetaceae bacterium TMED10. Taxonomy (GTDB): domain Bacteria; phylum Planctomycetota; class Planctomycetia; order Pirellulales; family UBA7805; genus UBA7805. The sequence goes on along the minus strand of NHBP01000023.1, from coordinate 71,189 downwards.
CATCCATCGAGTAACGTAGATCATCGCAGATATCGACTGACAGTGTGATCGCTTGGGCAGATAACTGATCGGAGAATGTTTCGAGTACGCGCCTTACAGAGTCTTTCAAGTTGGACGTCGACGTCTTTGCCGATATTGTGCCAGCCAAGAGGACAGGAACATGTTCTTTGGTTTCATTGGAATCGGACATTCGAATCACCTTGTATGGGAAAAACAGATTTCCACGCTTCAAAAGCTGGATATGGGTTTATCTGATTTTGCTTTGTTTGTTTCGGGGTTTGTTTGGGTAGCCCGCAGAGGAGCGGGAGGCTACTCGAAACGGCGGACGGGCGTCAATCCGCGTTTGTATTGGATAGCAAAGATAGCTAGCCGAGGTCTAGAAGATGCTCGAATCAGCCGTATCGCAGAAGGGTGAATCTCGCGCCGGCTCATTCGGCTTGTCTAAACGCGAACGATAGGAGCTTTCTGCTCGCTAGCAATGACTTCCATAATCCACTGATCGATATCCGACAGCATAGAATCGCGCAAGGCGTCGCCAGCGGGATACTGCCGCAGTGTGACGGTCATACCTGCAATATGGAGCAAACGCAAATCTTCGCATACCATAGCGTCGGGATATTGATGGTTGTCACGATCAACGGTTAGAAGCAGGGGCAGACGCCGGCTCTTATTCAGGTGCGCCAGGATAGTGTCCTCGCGGGGAAGTGGCCCCCCGACGGAAAGGATTCCCGAAAAACGCTCGGGGATTGTCATGCCGATTTGAAGTGCCATGGTACCACCCGTTCCACTCCCGGCAAGAAAAATACGGTTCTTGTCAACGTGAAATCGCTGCTCCGCTCGTTCGATAGCCATGCACACCCGATCCATCGCATCAGCAGTGTGGATATCTCCTAAGGGCCAAGTGAATGCATCGCTCAATTGTGGCAGTCGCTCTTGGCCAAGCGGCAATGTTCCTCGTGGAGCAACAGCCGCGTAGTTTCGCATGCTTATCTTAGGCATTACCTGCCGAAGACATGTTTCGTTTTCGCCTGCTCCGTGAAGCCAAATTAATAATGGGTACGCATAGTTTGGCTCGTAATGCAGAGGCGTGAAAACGGAACAGATTTCGGTCTGGTCGGTCTGCTCTACGGAAGTGGAAAGATCATCAGGAAAAATATTTTGAGCTAAGGTTTCTTGTATGTCGTCGTCAGTGACTGCCGCGTCACTGACCATTGATTTCATGTCTTCGAGCATTACGTTGGATGAGAGGCGATTCATTTTCTGGGGTCTCCCTTTGCGGCCCGAAAATCTTCTACAGCAGGGGTTCTATTGCAGAAGATCAACGCGATCACAATGCATGTATTAAACGGATTCTTGATGGCCCAAAATTCTCACTGTTTGCAATACTCGTGCAGTCACGAATGGGGGCATTGGTTACTGCGGAGTGGAGAGCGAGGTTGGCGAGACCGAGATTTTTACATCGCAACGCCACTATAGGGCAACCCGACTTTGAAGCATTATCAAGATATGGCATTATTACTGGCATCGCTATCAATCAGGTGATGGGAAAATAGCATCGGCAGGCATCATGCCAATAATTCTTCCATTGTCTTTACCAGCTCTTTGACGGCCTCTACACTTTTCTGAAATTCAGCCTGTTCTTGCTCATCCAAGGCGAGCTCAATAATTTTTTCAACGCCTCCGGCACCCAGAATTGCAGGCACACCAACGTAATAGCCACCCACTTGATATTCGCTATCACAGTAGGCGGCTAATGGCAGCAAGCGTTTTTTATCTTTAACAATTGCTTCGACCATCTGTGTCGTGGCTGCGGCGGGAGCATAGAAAGCACTTCCCGTCTTGAGGAGCCCCACAATTTCTCCGCCTCCTTTCCGCGTTCTCTCGATTATTTCTTCAAGCCTTGAGGCGGAAAGTAATTGACTGATCGGGATGCCGCCCACTGAAGTGCATGTGCGGAGCGGGACCATGGTGTCACCGTGGCCACCCATCAGCATTCCCTGGACATCCTCTACGCTGACGCCGAGTTCCATGGCCAGAAAAGTTCGATATCGAGCAGTGTCTAAAACACCAGCTTGCCCCATAACTCGGCAAGGTGGGAATCCAGTGACCTTTTGAGCTCTCTGAACCATTGCATCAAGCGGGTTGCTGACCACAATCACAAACGCGTTCGGGCTATGTTTGCATACCTGTTCGGAAACAGCAGTCACAATCGAAGCATTGGTTTTTAATAAATCATCGCGGCTCATTCCAGGCTTACGAGGAAGGCCTGCGGTAATCACGACGATATCACTTTCAGAGGTGTCGCTATATTCAGTGGTTCCCGTGATTTTACTATCAAAACCAACGATGGGGCTGGCCTCGAGTAAATCGAGCGCCTTTCCGGCGGGCATGGTCTCCGTTTGTGGGATATCAAGCAAAACAATGTCGCCCAATTCAGCAGCCGCACACCAGTGTGCTGTGGTTGCACCTACATTACCTGCACCAATGATCGATATTTTGGACCGCCGCATTTGCCGCTCCTCATGTTTTAGGATCGATATTCTTTTAGCCACCATCAACACGCATCAACACGACAGGCAGCAGACCTCGAATATCCTTCTGGAGAGAACGGCGTCAAGTAGTGGACACGCGAATTGAGGAAATAATTCGCATTCAGAGAAATACCGCACCAAGCCATTGGCAATAGCAAGGTGGTACCAAGTGGCGTTTGAAGATGCCGCGGGACGGATTGCCAACGGTGAGCAGCGCACCCATTTCGGGGAACAGGGAAGGGCGGAAATGATCCGCTCCCTCCCGCCAGAATGACCGCCATGCAATACGACGGTCGCGTGGCTATTTACGCACTAGACGACACTAGGCGGCACTAGGCACTTCGCTGCTTTTGTTCGTCAACCGGAAACATCTTTTCGTGACCGTTGACCATTGCCGCGGTGACAACGTGTTTTTCACCCTCCGGCTGATCCGGTAAATCGAACATAATATCAAGCATGATATGTTCGATAATTGAGCGGAGACCCCGTGCGCCGGTCTCACGCTGCTGCGCCTTTTCTGCAATCGCCGACAGGGCTCCCTCGGTGAATTCCAATTCGGCATCTTCCATTGAAAATAGCTTTTGGTATTGCTTGATGAGTGCATTCTTCGGTTCAGTTAAAACTCGAACCAAAGCATCTCGCCCCAGCGGTGTCAGAGACGAGTGCACGGGTAATCTTCCAACTAACTCTGGAATGAGACCAAATTCGAGGATGTCATCACTGGTCACATGCGGAAGTGTACTCGCAAGATCAGACTCATTTTGGAATCCTGATTCCTGTCCAAATCCAATCGTTCGTTTACCGAGTCGTTTACCAATGATTTTTTCTATACCAACAAAGGTTCCACCACAGATGAACAGGATATTCGTCGTGTCCATTTGGATATATTGTTGTTCCGGGTGTTTTCGGCCACCCTGAGGAGGCACATTGGCAGTGGTGCCTTCAAGCATTTTCAAGAGAGACTGCTGGACGCCCTCGCCGGAGACATCGCGTGTAATCGAGACATTCTGGCTCGTCTTTCCAATTTTATCGATCTCGTCAATATACAACACGCCGCGCTGTGCCGCTTCCAAATCGAAGTCGGCTGCATGGAGTAGCTTGAGTAAGAGATTTTCAACATCTTCACCAACGTAGCCTGCTTCGGTTAACGTGGTGGCATCACCAATCGCAAACGGCACGTTCAGTGCCCGAGCCAACGAGCGGGCTAAGAGCGTTTTGCCTGAACCGGTAGGTCCGACCAGTAAAATATTCGACTTTTCGATTTCAATATCTGAATCGGTATCCCTGGCCATCAATCGCTTGTAGTGACTATGTACGGCTACCGCCAGAACACGTTTGCTGTGTTCTTGACCGATGACGTATTCGTCAAGATGCGAGACGATTTCGCGGGGTGTTGGTACGTTTGAGAAGAGTTCTTTTGATGTTCCTCGACGACGGCGCTCTTGGTCAAGAATGGATTGACAAAGTTCGATGCAGTCGCCGCAGATGTAGACATCTCCGGGGCCTTCTACTAAAGGACCCACATCGCGATAACTTTTGCGACAAAAGGAGCAAAACGCATTTTTCTTCGTGGTACTTCCACTGCGGCGGGTTCCGCCATTGTTTTCACTTCCGGTGGGCATCGTCTCTCCTTTCAGCGAGTAGTGCTCGGTGGCACTATCGGCCTGTGTCCAAGGAATCCTGCATCGGTTGTAGCTCGAGTTGACTCGGTGACTTTCTCACCGATAGGGCATCCCTGTCCCCGGAAAGGCTCGAGAAAAGTTGACGTTCCACACTCATTGTTTCCGACCCCTGCGTGGTCCCTTCCAGCAGGAGGAGAAGTCTTCGCGATCCATCCGCTTAACCTAATCCTCATTGTCGGAACTTTTTATCTCTTCTTGTATCTCATACGAAAGCCGTGCTTTTATAGTTCGGAATTCTTCGTCCGTGAGGTGACCCCTGGAATGCATTTCTCTGAAATTGGTTAGTAGTTCTGAGGCGGTATTTGTGTCATCGTCGATAGCATCGCGCCACTTTGACACGGCGTATGCCCCAACCGCGACCAACGCCACGACCGCGGTAAACAGGATAATCGCCAGATACCACGGACCTTCTAATAATTCGACCATGCTGAGCCATCTGAGAATGGCGGACGATGCGGCGTCCGCGAACCGTTGCGGCTCGGCTCATTATGCACTTTGGCGCCCTGAAAGTCTAGGATCGCAGTCGACTGTTTGCGAGGAGCAGGAGAAATCCAACAAAAGTTTTGCATTGCCTTACATGAGGAAAAAAGCATGACTTTCAGGCAATGTGGTGAAGATCTCCGCTTCCGGCGTTTCGCGTGTCGCTGAGCACGAAGAACCCCGCTTGCACGGAATACTTTTTAACAACCTTTTCGGACACTCAGGGTGCGAACACGCAGTGAAAGCTTCCAGGTCGGCTGTCAGAAGTTCCTCGATTTGCTACATTCGGGGGAAGCTAGTATCTCTTTAGGAGCGAACCGCTATGGCAGGCACAACGTCAGCCATCACTTATTTGATCGGAAAGCGACCGGCCGCACCGCAATCGGTTAATGTTTTATTCGGGGGCGACCCCTATCTCAAGAAGGCTGTTCTCAGTCGCCTGACGAGCATTGTGCTTCCCGATAATGATGCAGAGTTTAGTCTCACACGAATCGACGCTGAGAAAGAGGCTTGGCATGATGTGTTGGCTGCCCTGGCCACGAGATCTCTCTTCGGCGATGGCAAGCGTTTAGTCACACTCGAAGATGCCGATGATTTCGTNAAAACATTTCGCACTTCCATCGAGGANCATGCAAAAGAAATTGCGACTGATGGCATNCTTGTTCTCAGCGTAAAAACNTGGCCAAAGAACACGCGNCTCTTCAANGANTTGGANAAGACGGGTTTGCAGATTGATTGCAATCCGCCNAANCCGGCGGAACTGNTNAAATGGCTGCAGCATCGGGCGAAGAGCCTGAATGGTTTGAAATTGTCGTCAGACGCAGCGAGAGAAATGGTTGAAATCATAGGCTGTGAGGTCGGCCTTCTCGACCAGGAATTAGAAAAAATGATGCTGACCGTTGATCCGGACACTCCACCAACGCCTGCCGATATTCAAAAGCGAATAGGTGGCTGGCGAACCAAGAAAGTCTGGGACATGTTAGACGCAGCGTGCGATGGNAATCTGGCGGATGCCATGAAACAATTAGAAAGGTTGATTTACTCGGGTGAACACCCGATTGCTATTTTAGGACAAATCGCTTTTCCTCTCCGTAAATTTGCACTTGCGACAAGTATGTATCGATCCGCTGAAAGANAACAAAAAAAGATTTCACTAGGTACTGCGTTGGAACGGGCNGGGGTCCAACGCTTTTATCTTGCTGATACAGANNGAAGATTAAAGAGATTGGGTCGCGATCGCGCGNCGGCGTTGTATCGCTGGTTGCTTGAAGCGGATATGGCGATGAAAGGGGACAGCAGTCGTGCGGATCGGGCGCGGATAGTGCTGGAACAATTAATCACGCGAATTGCCGTGCCACGCTCTGTTCCGCTTGCGACAAATCCCGAAATGCCCGGGTTGTCTCGTTCTCGTTGAGATGGCGTATCTGTGATTATCGACATGCCATTTCTCTGGCGTACATTGCGGTTGCCGATCCCCCTGATCGCTGATACCATCCCCCGGCCCGAGGGGGATTTGGGAAGACGGTCATGGAAGTCAAAACGATGCCACAAGGTCATAGCGATTGCCCATGGCAGCAGATCTTTTTTCGGCACTGTTTTGCANTGTGCTTCCATCCCTCGTTGCTAATCATCTTCGGTTCGACCCTCCCTTTTTTACTGACAGGTTGCAATGGATGGCCATGGAGAGAAGGGGCAGTTCCGGATTCAGTTGCCATGTGCCGCGAACTTTCGCAGCAAGCAATCGTCAGCATGGAAGCCGATCGATGGCAGGAAGCCGAAGGTTTNCTTGATCGTGCAGTAACTGCCTGTCCCATCGATCCGGATGCGCGTCGTTATTATGCGGAAACTCTTTTACAACGCGGCGCGTCTGCCGATGCATTATCTCAGTTGGAGGAGGCAATTCGCCTGACGCCAAACGATACGTTGCTTGTGATTCGCGCAGGTGAAATTTGCTATCAAATGGGGGATTATGAAAGCGCGCGTCGCTGGGCAACGGAGGCAATTAATATTGATCCTTCCTCTGCAGATAGCTGGGCGCTGAGCGGNTCGATTTATCGNGCTGAAGAAAATCCCAGACGGGCGTTGGCCGATTTCCAACGCGCACTTGGTTACCGTCCGGAAGATCCTGACCTCCTGGCTACCGTCGCTGAAATTTATATGTCCTTAGGCCGACCCGGTCGATCTCTTCTGCATCTGCAAAATCTTTCTGAAACATATGTTTCAGGCGAGGTTCCTCCGGCAGTACTGGCTCGTAAGGCGGATGCTCTCACGGCTTTGGGACGCTATCAGGAGGCGGCTACGCATTGCCGGATGATTTGTGAACAGGTCCAACCCTCCGCAGATGGCTATTATCGATTGGCTCAGGCAGAGTTACGTGCGGGCGGAGTAAGGGAAGCCAAGATTGCGACAGAGATGGCACTTGAAGTCGATCCGCAGCATCCACTCAGTGTNCAACTGCTGGGCCAATTGCCGCCCGATGTCAGTGCATTAACGCCGCCGAACAATCGACAAGCGGAACGGTAGTCGGGTTGAACCGGTGTCAATCTGCTGNTCGCATTCGAACTCCCTGTCGATCAGTCGTCACCGTGCTCCGCGATAGTTTCTGAATCCTGAGTTTGCGTATCGGGTGCTGGTTTATTTTTTGTCGCGTAAGCGTGACAAAACAGAAGTATTGCACCGAGGACGAGCAGGCTATCTGCAATATTAAAATTGGGCCACCGCCACGCATCGTTCCATTGAAAGAGAATCCAATCTCTCACCGCATAGATTGGAGTCCCCGGCTGGTTACCCCCTATAAGTCCTTCTGGCCAAAGAAGGCCATGGAGTCCCAGACGATCATACAAATTCCCAAAAATGCCAGCCGTAATGCCGCCCAGCGCAATCGTAAGCCACCAGTCTTTTGCNTCTCCCAGCACAAATAGCCAGTACAGGATGCCTGCCACAGCCAGCACCGAGAGCAGGGCGAACCAAAAGACCCATCCCTGACCGATGCCGAAGACAGCGCCCTGGTTCAGGCTTACCTGTAATCCGATGTGGCCTTGCCACAGCCATAGGTAGGCTGGTTTATCGGGGGTGGGGGGCCATAGCCTAGAAAAAACCCAACTCTTTGTACCCAGGTCGATCACGAGACCTGCAAGGGCAACGAGCAGAAACACCAAATAACGATTCGTGGGAACCAGTGGGATGTCTCCTCACCAATGCCAATAAAATTCCAAAGACTGACGTTTCCCTTGGTTNAGCTCGGTTGAGCTCGGTTGAGTCAGTGCTTACTGTTCGCGCTTCGATGCGCAGTTAATGCANAGCGGGGTGTATGGTATGGCCTTGAGGCGTGTTTTTCGAATGGCCTTTCCACAATCTTCACACTCTCCGTAGCTACGTTCCTCAATNCGCTCGAGCGCCGCTTCCACAGCCTCGAGTGTCGATTCTTCGCTTTCCATCATGCTGAGCGTGAATTCTTGTTCGTAGTTATCGCTTCCGATATCTGCCATATGGATCGGCATGCTCGAAAGGTCACCATTCGATTCACTACGAGTTTTATTGAGTGCANCGTCCGCCATCGTCGTCACATCTCCACGTAATCGAGACCGCAGGCTCAAAAGCATTTCCTTATAAGGCTTCATCTCGGTTTTTTTCATGTTGTTTCTCCGCTGGTGGTCTGCTCCGTTGGATGACTGCAGAAATCATTTGAGTCCTCTTGGCAACGCTCTAGGCAGTGCTGAGAGAGGNAACATTGTAGGGACCACCGATAAAACTGTCAAAGGACCCGATGACTATGACCTTGCTAGGGGGAAGGGGCTGCAATAGACTGAAAAACCAGGGAGTTCCCCGTTGTTCCCGACCGCCTGATCCCGTGATCGCGGGTGTTTTTGATTTCGTTTGAGGAGTCGCAAGTTGCGTGCGGTGTGGCCGTGAAAGACATTGCTTTTCAACGTTGTATTTCCCCTGCCTGTGGCAAGGTATATGCCCTCGACGAAATTCACCTCAAGTGTGAAGACTGTGGGCAACTTCTAGATATTGCTTATGACTGGGACCGCATCGAGATTCCTCAGAGCCTCCATGCATTTGATGGCCTCACCGGTTCGGTGCAGGATCCTCGAATCCGAAGCGGTGTCTGGAGGTTTCATTCNCTGCTTCCTTTTGCGCCGCTCGATCAGGTGGTCACAATTGGTGAAGGGCACACGTTACTGCAGCAGGCCCNAAGTGTGGCCCNCTATGTGGGTCTCGAAGGAGAGGGGCTTTATTTACAGTACGAGGGTATGAATCCTTCCGGTAGTTTCAAAGACAATGGTATGGCAGCCGCTTTTACTCATGCGGCGCGTATGGGGGCGAGTCGCGCTGCCTGTGCATCGACTGGGAATACCAGTGCCTCGTTGGCAGCCTTTTGTTCTGTCACTCGTCAGATGAAGGCGATTATTTTCATCGGTTCGGGAAAAATTTCTTTCGGCAAACTGTCGCAAGCACTCGACTATGGTGCGTTGACAGTACAGATCCGGGGCGACTTTGATGATGCGATGCGACGCGTTCGCGAAGTGGCCGACAAATTGGGGATTTATCTGGTCAACAGCGTCAATCCCTTTCGTTTGGAGGGACAAAAGACAGTGATGTTTCGAGTACTCCAGTCGCTCGGGTGGGAGGTTCCTGATTGGATCGTCGTACCGGGCGGCAACTTGGGAAATTCAAGCGCATTTGGCAAAGCTTTTGCGGAGCTTTTCTCGCTCGGTTTGATTGACCGAATTCCCAGNCTCGCGGTGGTTAATGCGGCGGGGGCCAATACGTTATATCGGCTTTNTGANGAAGAGCAGGGACTTCGATGGAATGAGGGAGATCCTAAAACAGATCATGTCGAAGGCTATTACACACAATTAGAAGAGACAGGACAGCGTGCAGCGACCATTGCCAGCGCAATCGAGATCAATCAACCGGTCAACTTTTATAAATGTCTGCGGGCATTGGAAACGTGTGATGGAGTTGTTCGGGAGGTGACCGACCAGGAAATCCTTGATGCCAAAGCTCAAGTCGGAGCAGGAGGTCTCGGTTGTGAACCAGCGAGCGCTGCGAGCGTTGCTGGTGTGAAGAAGCTTCGCCAGGAAGGTGTGATTGCCGCAGGCGATCGAGTGGTTTGTGTACTGACGGGGCACTTACTGAAAGATCCCGATGCCACGGTGGCTTACCATACGGACAATGCTGAAATGTTTCAGCGGGTACTTGCATCGCGCGGAGTGGAACAAACCAACTTTGCAAATCGGGCGATTGTTGTGCCCAATGATTTGGAGCAAATTGTAGATGCGATAGAGACGAATGTCTGAAGGCATGGACGGCTTATTGGAAGCCAAATGCTTTATCGCCTTCTGAAAGGAAAACGATGGGGAAAAAACGAATTGTTATTCATGGCGCGGCGGGACGCATGGGACAGCGGTTGATTGCCTTGGCCGCAGCCGATCCTCAGTGGGAGATCGTGGGGGCGTTGGAGTCGGCGAGTCATCCGCAACTTGGAAAAGATGCAGGGGAAATTGCGGGAGTTGGTCCACTTCAGTTGCCACTCGCATCAGCCCTGCCCGAGGCAGACGTCGTGATTGATTTCTCGGTGCCCGAAGCAACCGCGGCGCTTGCCAAAGTCTGCGCTAAGCAAAGTGTACCGCTTGTCACGGCAACGACGGGTCTTCAAGAGACTCAATTGCAAGCGGTTCAGGATGCGGCAGGCAAGATTGCCGTGCTCTGGGCTCCCAGTATGAGTCTATTGGTGAATCTCACAATGAAACTTGCCGAGATGGCCGGTGCTGCGCTCAAAGAATATGAGTCGGGAGTCGATGTGGAAATTATTGAACGTCACCATCGATTCAAGGAAGATGCTCCGAGTGGAACCGCTTTAAGATTTGGGCAGTTGATTGCCGCGGCCATGGATATGAAACAACATCGGCACGGTCGTGAAGGCCAAACGGGCCCCCGTTCATCGGATGAAATTGGCTACCACGCAGTGCGTATTGGTAACAATCCGGGCGAGCATACCATTCTGTTTGGTTTACTGGGCGAGACGCTGGAGTTGCAGGTCTCAGCGACGAATCGGGATGCCTACGCGAGTGGCGCACTAGCGGCCGCCCGATTTCTGGTGGATCAGCCGGCAGGATGGTATGGGATGAATGATGTACTCGGTTTCTAGTCTGTAGGTGCAAAACGTCTGACGATCATTGTCATGGGTGCTTGGAAAGGTTCAGGTTGGATTCGATGGCAAAGTGTGACGAAGGCTATCGATGTGATGTTTGCGGTGAAAACGTCTCGGAGATCACGGAGAGTGATCTTTACTTGCGTTACGTTATCGGGCACGTCGATCCAGAAACGCTGCATACGGCTTCCGAGCGCCATATCGGCTGCAATCCAGCGCTAGCTCAATTTATTGTCGACGATGCGTTTAAGCCGATTTTTGCTGCCGGGGAGTTTGACAAGCGAAACTTGGATTCCCTGTATGTTGCGGAGCAGCAAAAATTGATTACTCGGGGTTGGCGACGTCTTTGCGAACTTGTCGGTTCGGAGGAATCGATTATCCAGTACCCGCTTCCCGAGGTTCGTGACAAGTTGCAAACGCGCTACAAGTAAACGAGTCTCGAAAGCTTTCTGTGGCAAATCGACGCTTAGACCGTTAACAGCCGGGCACTGCACTTGTGGGAACTCGATGTCACGGGTTGGGCTGCTCGGATTCGAACGATTCACAAATCAAGTGGATTGCGTGCAGATGAAGTTCCTGGATTCGGGGAGGATCTTCACTCGGAGCCGCGACTATGCAGGACGCTTGTTCCATTTGCGATTTGCTTCCTGTAAATGCGATTGTCGTTAACTTCTGTTGAGTTGCCTGTCTGACCGCACGCAATAAATTTTTTGATTTTCCTGAAGTTGAAAAAATGAGTAGCACATCCCCGGCTTGGCCCAAGGCTTCCACTTGTCTTGAGAAAATTTCTTCAAAGCCAAAGTCATTGCCAATGCATGTCAGAACGGCGCTGTCTGCAGTCAGCGCAATGACCGGTAATGGTGGTCGGTTTGTACGATATCTGCCTACCATCTCGTCCGCGAAGTGTTGTGCAATCGTCGCAGAGCCGCCATTGCCGGCAACAAGGACTTTTTTCTGCTGTGAAAAAGCGAGCTGAATGAGTTCAGTCGTTTTAGAAATCTGTTGGTACCAGCCGGTGGCGTCGTGGAGTGACTCCCGGAGTGCTTCGGTTTGAGATACAAATTTTTCGTGCATATCCTCTAGTCTACCTCGTTATCTGATTCGGTCACGAGACTTACTTTGTCGGATCGATAAAAAAACGCAATAGGGAGTAATAATAAACCGGTGATTCCAAAGATGCTGAATTTTGGCAAATTCAAAAACTGAAGCAATTCGTCACTGAGGAAGAAAAAGAAAGCGGCCAGCACAATCGCGATCCAATTCACAAGATTCATTGCGCCAATAACACGCCCCTTAATTTTCTGAGGCGGACGGGCTTGCAGGTAGACCTGTACCGGCAAGGCAAATAGACCGGCAAAAAAACCGGAAAAAATCAGGGCCACATAGCTTCCCCGGATACCAAGTAAATGACCCCACTTCTCCTGTGTGAACGAAGCGGGGAGGGCAAGTAAGAGAAGGCAAATCGCTAAACCGAGGGCGCCGATCTTAACCAGGCGAAAATGGATGTGCCCGCCAGAAAATTTTCCAGCACATACAAACCCGGCGGCAATGCCAATCGAGACCGTCGCCAGCAAAAAACTCGTTCTCGAGTTACTCATCGAAAATTGCTCGCGTCCCAGCCAGTTAACCATCAGCGGAAAAATAGCTGCCACAAACCAGAAGATCGAGTAAACCCAAAGTGCATTTCTCAAGGGTTTATCCCGGTAAAGAATGCTTCGCGCGTCAGGGGAAATGGCAAGATTGGACCAGAAAAAGGGAGCATCCGGTTCGGCAACGGGTGTACGTCGAACAAGCAGGGACGTAAGGGTGCCAATAATGGCGAGCCCTACGCAAATTAACCCGATTGCCCAGAGCAAATGATGCATCGCATCGAGCAGAATGCCGCCAACCCACGTTCCCAGAATGATGGCCAGAAAAGTGGTCATTTGAATAATGCCATTCATTCGCGGTAAATCAGTTCCGCGCACCATCTCAGGCAGGATGCCATATTTCGCTGGACCGAACACCGCACTTTGAGATCCCATCAGAAAAAGAATGGCTAACAAAAGCCAGGGTGTACCGAGCGGGCTGAATTGCTCGACTCCATCAACGACATTACGAATTTTAAGATTTGAAAGCATTGTAAAAGCGAAGACGGCTCCAAGCATCACAACAATCTCAAGTAATTTGCAGAAAACAATCAGCCCACGTTTGCTGACGCGATCCGACCAGTAGCCTGAGATTCCCGAAAGAAGGATAAAAGCGATCGCAAATATTCCTTGCGCCAAAAATTGTTGATCGCGAGTTTCACCACCCGGATTCACGATCACAGCAACGCAAAGCAGCAGAACAATTTGCTTAAAAATGCTGTCATTGAATGCACCAAGAAACTGAGTTGTGGTCATTCCCCAGAATGCGGAATCCTGATAGAGCGGTGGCAGTGGGTGGTCTTTGTGCGGCACGTCGTTTTCTACGCTTCCCCTTCAAGCCAATTACAAACGGTTTTTACGGCGGAGCGACCCACCGGGCTAAATTTTTCAGCGGGCGTATTATGGCGGTCAAGCGATGGTGCTAGCAAGATCGTTAACAGGCATTGACGCCCGAGGCAAACCGACCTATTTATTGCCACTCTTGTCGTGTTTTTTCGCCTTTTTTGTTGTGCAACCGACCAACAAAATAAATAGTCAGCACAGGTTTCTCAGCGACGGTTGGCCAGCGGGAAATGCAGGATGAATGTACAGCACGCTTCACCGATCGCCTTCTCTCGAAAGGGTGCTGTTTTTCTTGGCCTCATTGCATGGGTCTTCGGGCTGGTTTTGATTTTATTCGGAGTCGGCGGCTGTCAGAGCAATGCCTGGCTCGTCAAGAAACAGCCAGACTGGTCCACATTCAGTCAAATTTCTTATGGAAAAGACGATTCGCTTGAGCCGAGCGAGCGGACGCTCCAAGTTCTAAGGCAGTTTGACCTTGCCGACCAGATAGAAAGTCAACCGGAGCAAGTCATGCGCCAGTTGCAGGTCATCTTGCGAACGGAAGCAATTGCGAACGTCCTTTTTGCGCATGCGGAGATCGCGAACCGGTTAGCAAAGAGAAGCGAAGAAAAAGACGAGAAGAAGGCATTTGATCTGTATGTGACATCGGCTGCAGACAGTTACGAATATCTCTTCGACAAACAGTTTGCATCAACGCGCAATACCTATGACCCCCAGTTTCGCCAAGCATGTGATCTGTACAACGAATCTCTTGACAGGGCCATGCGGCTTGCAAATCGGCATGGTGGATTAAAGCCTGGATTACAGCATTTTTGTCATACCGGTAATGATTCAATTCTGTTTCGCATCACGTCTGAAGTTGAGCATCTTCAGCATGAAGATTTCAAGAAATTTGAGTTTGTTTCGGACTATCAAATCAATGGATTGTCCAACCACTACCGCACCTACGGACTGGGTGTTCCGTTAATCGCGGAACGCGGTACTTTAGAAGAAAATGAACAACTCAAGGCACACTATCCACCAGGAATGAGTGTCCCGGTGACCGCCTATTTGCGTATCCGTCCGTCACGTCAGATGGGCCCCGAAGGCGTGATGATGCGGGAAGCAGTATTAGAACTTTATGACCCGCTGCGTACTCCGACCGTGCAAGTTGCCGATCGTGAGGTGCCGCTACAGAGTGACTCGACAACGCCATTGGCATACTTTCTCGATAACCTTGAATATACGGATACAGCCGCTGCCACCAGTGGTCTTTTTCGTCCGGACGAAACGCCCTATCCGGGAGGGCTCTATATGCTAGAGCCGTATCAGCCGGGAAAAATTCCGATTCTCATGGTCCATGGCATCTGGGCAACTCCCATTAGTTGGATGACGATGTTCAACGATCTTCGTAGTATTCCGGAGATCCGGAAACATTATCAGTTTTGGTGCTATTTTTATCCGACGGGAGAACCCTTTGTCTACACAGCGGCCGATTTGCGCGAGCAAATGGTGCAATTGAGGAAAATATTGGATCCTCAGGATCGCGAACCTGCACTCGAACAAATCGTCATGTTGGGTCACAGTATGGGCGGATTGATCTCACGACTTCAGTCAGTCGATAGTGGCGATCTTTTTTGGAAGCAGGTTGCCGAGCAACCTCTGGATATGGCGAAAGCAGATCCTGAAACGCGCCGGCAGATAGAGCGACTCTTCTTCTTCAGAGCAAATCCCGCGGTAAGGCGAGTGGTCACGATTGCAACCCCATTTTCCGGAAGTGACCTCTCTAATTCCGCAACACAGTGGATCGGGAGCCAACTGATTGAACCGCCAAAATTGATTATGGAATCACTTCAAAAACTAAACAGCGACAATCCGAAACTATTGAAAAACGATGTCGCGGACCTTACGCCTACGAGTTTGGAGATGCTCGCGCCTGGATCGGCCGCGCTTAAATCACTTGCGGCTGCACCGCAGGCTCCCTGGGTGATCTACCATAATGTGATCGGGCGGACTGATAGCCGAGATTTTTTGCATCGAGTCACCGGAGATGGAGACGGAGTTGTATCGATCTCCAGTGCGCAGGCAGACGATGTCGTGTCTGAGATCATTGTCGATGCGGACCACCACTCGATCCATCGCCACCCGCGCACCATTTTAGAGGTGCGCCGCATTTTGCTCGAACATCTCGACCACCTGCGGCGCGGGGGTCGCGGCATGACATCGGATTACAGGAAAACGAAAACCTCAACCGGGATGTCTGCAACTGAGCCGACAAACATAGCAACTCCGCCTCTCGAATCTTCCNAAAGATTTTAGCGGAAGCTAAATTCNTTCTGACGCACCTCTGCCGGACCTCTTACGCACCAATGCTCTATTCCCAGAGCTCTAACGTGGCGGCAGCGGAAGGCCGGTACCACTGACCGGGATATTCTCCGATGGCAAGCGATTTCCACTGATCGGATGGGACCGCTGGGTATCCTTGTTTGTGCGGGCTGGCATATAAGGTTTTTGCCGTGAACTGGTCGGCATCCGCGATGCGGCCCCTCGTTCTNNGCCATCCTGATTGCTGCCTGTGTCGGCCGCTGCGGGTTCAACCCCTAAGCCTACAGGTTCACGAATCGTGGCGACTTCGATACTACTGNCAGAATTTTCTGAGGGATCGCCAAAGTGTGGTAATTCGCCGCGGACGATCCGTACGTCTTCAGGGGCTTCGACCCCGATCCTGACCGTGTTGCCTTTGATCCGCAGAACCGTCACTTTGATGTGGTCGCCTATCCGAATGGAATCTTGCGACTTTCGAGTCAGGACTAACATGGCATACTCCTTTATGCGAGATGAGATGGTTTGGAGGAGGATTATTAGATTCTACGCAGCCGGATCAAAAATGGCCCAAATTTTTTTAAAGTCTCCTCGATTCCTCCTCAAACGTATCGCTTTTTAAGACCTTTAGTCGGCCAGACATTTGGCCACAAATCGCATTTATGCCGTATTTNNATCANATCTTCGTGAAATCAACCGGGTGCTAGCACTCTAAAGGGAATGCCGGACCGTTTATTTACTTTGGTGCTGTGGGCCCCGAAATACATGTCGAAATCGACGTATTTGGGGCGCATCGTACAAACTTTTGCAAAATTGGATTGCAAAACGCCGCGATGATTTTTACGATTTGCATCCGTAAACCGATCGGTTAGCGTTTTTTGCTTCATTCTTCATGCGGATTGAATCGTGGACTTACTTAAACAAGCTCTGGAAAACGAACAAGTCATCCTGGACATTCGCTCGCAGGATCTAAGCTCCATTTTCCATGAAGCAATTCGAGTATCCGTTCAGCAACAGTGGATACCGGCTGAACTAGCAGAAACCGTTGAGCAGGCATTACTGCAACGCGAACAAACCGCCCCGACGGCGATTGGACATTCGGTATCGATACCGCATGCTTATCTTGAGGGTCTGGAAAAGCCACGCGTGATTTTTGTGCGACTTGCGCATGCTGTTAATTTAGGTGCACCGGACGGCATCCCCACTCGTTTTCTGTTCTTCATGCTTGGCCCACCAGGCGATGCTGCAAGACATCTTGATACCTTGGCAAGCATTGCTCGCCTGATGTCTGACGATGAATTCCGCTTTGACGCGATCAGGGCGCANGGCCATATCGATCTGACTGCCGCGTTAGACCGNTATCTCCGCCGNACTGCGCAGCCGATTGAGAGNNTAAGTGAACCGGTCGATGGCCTTGANTATACGGGCNGGATCGGTGGCGGGCTGATGGCGGATATTCGCCGCCGCGTTGCAGNCTACCGCAGCGATTTTAAGGACGCAGTGCATCAAAAATGTGTCGGTTCGGCACTTTTTCTTTTCTTCGCCTGTTTNACGCCGACGATTACTTTCGGTGGGGTTCTGGCAGTGCAGACCGGGAATGAAATCGGCGTGATGCAAATGCTCATTGCGACGGCATTTTGNGGCATCATCTTCGCTCTGTTTTCGGGACAGCCGCTGATTTTTCTCGGTCATACGGGACCGCTTTTGGTCATGACCGTGATCCTCTACAAATTATGCGCAGAAAATGGAATAGACTTTTTGCCGGCCTATTGCTGGGTTGGTCTCTGGACTTCACTTTTTCTCATGGTCCTCTCGTTGACGGATGCGTGCTGCCTGATGCGCTACTTTACGCGATTTACGGACGAAATCTTTGTGGTCCTTATTTCGTTTATTTTTATCTATGAGGCGTTACGATGGTTATTCGGGGTCTTTAATCGAGTTAATTTGGGGTCTTATGATACGGCTCTTTTTTCGCTTATCTTGACTCTCGGTACATTCTTCATTGCATCCGGTCTTTCCCGGATGCGGCGAAGCCGATTGCTGCGGTCCAATTTCCGCGAGTTTCTTTCTGATTTCGGTCCGACGATTGCGATCCTCATCATGACGGTGATCGCACTTTTTTTCCGCGGGATCGAGTTGGATAAATTAAATGTTTCGGAAGTCTTTTCGGGCACAAAAGATCGCCCCTGGATCGTCCCGTTCTGGTCGGTTCCCCTTTGGGTGCCCTTTGCAGCGATCGGCCCGGCCATCCTGGTGACAGTACTTGTCTACCTAGATCAAAATATTACAGCTCGACTGGTGAATAGTTCCGATCACAATTTAAAAAAAGGCGTCGGTTATCATCTCGATTTGGCAGTCGTCTCTGTGTTGACCGGAATTTGCTCCTTGCTGGGTATGCCATGGCTCGTTGCCGCGACTGTACGCTCGCTTAATCATGTGCGATCGCTTGCAACGATGGAGGTCGTGGTCAAGCCGGATGGTTACAAACACGAGCGTGTATTGCATGTTCGTGAAAATAGAATCACGGGACTCGTGACCGGTGTATTGATCGGTTCGACCCTCCTGTTTCTGCCGTTCATGAAAGTGATTCCGCTCGCTGTTCTTTACGGGCTATTTCTTTTCATGGGCATCGTATCGCTGGTATCGAGTCAATTTTTTGAGCGTTTGAGTCTCTGGTTGATTGATCCGGCATTGTATCCGAGCACGCACTATCTTCGCAGAGTTCCCGCCGCAACCATCCACAAATACACGCTGTTGCAGTTGATTTGTCTCTCGGTTCTTTGGCTGGTAAAGATAAGTTTTCTTGGGCTCCTATTTCCTTTATTCATCGCTGGTTTGATCCCCATTCGATTGCTTGCCGGACGTTTCTTTTCGGCGGAAGATCTGGCGGCCTTGGATGCCGAAGAAGAACCCGAAGAAGAAGAGACTCACTGGGCCGCATGATTGTCCATGCGTGCCATCGTCAAAAAGAGTTGGCAACGCGCTGCTCTTCTTGATGATACGCATCGATTTTCCCCTCTGTTAGGCTTCGGTGCGGGCATGGATGTTTTTCTTGGCAAAGTTCCTGTGGGATTCGTGTAGCTAGTAGGATCCAGCTGGAGTATATTTCCTCGGAGCGGGGCTCGAATTTTGTTCGATTGAAGGACCACATGTGATGTCGGAATCTTTACGCGAAAAACAGATGGCTGAGGCCGAAGAGTTACTTGGGGATCGGCTTGCCAAGATCGGTTTTGCACGGGCACTCTACTTTGGGCACTTTCTGGGGGACAAGCTGCTTCCTTATCCCGATATTCATGCGGACAATGAGGGAAACGCATTACTGGAGGAACTGGGTTCTTTTTGCGAGGAAAAAATTGATCCCGTTGCGATCGATCGAAACTCCCGGATTCCCGACGAAGTCATTGAGGGACTAGGTCGAATGCGGATTCTCGGCGCATGTCTACCCAAATCAACGGGTGGACTAGGTATGAGCCAAACACAATATTGCCGATTGGTAGAGCGGTTAGCGGGACATTGCGGTAGCACTTCGTTATTTGTCAATGCGCACCATTCAATCGGTCCCCGAGCGATCGTTCTTTTTGGTAATGAAGAACAACAAAAACAATGGCTTCCCAAACTTGCAACGGGCGAATGGATCAGTGCTTTTGCATTGACCGAACCGGAAGCGGGTAGCGACGCGGGAAATGTGCAGACAATCGCAACGCCCACCGAAGACGGGACGGGGTATAAACTCAATGGGCAGAAGCGATGGATCACCAATGGCGGGATCGCACAGGCGCTTACGGTCATGGCGCGTACGCCCGTGGAGGGAAGTGATCAAACGAAAGTCACCGCTTTTCTAGTCTCCCCGGACATGCCCGGTTTTGAGGTCGTTGAGGAACGAATGGATAAGTGTGGGGTTCGCGGTACGGCGACCGGACGTTTGGCTTTTCACGATATGGTTGTGCCTAGCGAAAATGTGTTAGGTGATTTGGGGAAAGGTTTAAAAATTGCACTGACCGTTCTCGATTACGGTCGCACTACCTTTGGTGCAAGCTGTACGGGTGCGGCCAAGTTTTGCGTTGAGCATGCGGTGAAGCACTGCAACTCGCGTGTGCAATTTGAGCAGTCGCTCGGAAATTTCGAACTGGTGAAACAGAAACTGGCCTATATGAAGGCGGGCGCCTTTGCCATGGAGTCGGCCACTTATCAAACGGCGGCACTCATGGATTCGGGCGATGGCGATTATATGGTCGAGACCGCAATGCTCAAGGTTTTTGCCACTGAAGTCGTTTGGGAGATTATTAACGATACGATTCAGCTCTTCGGCGGCAAGGGGTATTTCACCGACGAACCTTTTGAACGGATGATGCGCGATGCCCGCATCAATACGATCGGTGAGGGTGCCAATGACGTTCTGAAGGTGTTCATCGCCGCCGTGGGCATGCGTGATGTAGGCATGGATTTACAGGGTGTGCTCCAGGCTCTCAAGAGTCCCTTGGGGAATGTCTCCACGCTCAGTCGCTTTGCAAAGCGAAAATTAGGATCACTCTTTGTTTCACCTCATGTTCCGGTCAAAAATCCGGTGCTCACCGACGATGCCGCAAAGTTGGGCAGCCTCGTCGGGAAATTGGGTAGTAACGTAGAGCGACTTCTACGGAAGTATCAGGAAGATATTGTCGACAGCCAGTACCACTTGCGAAGAATTGCCGACGTTGCCACAGAGATTTATGTCAGCGCCAGTGTTTTGAAGCGACTTGATTTCCTGCTTGCCGGATCGAATGGCCAAGCGGAGGCTCGCGAGGATGCGCTCTTAACGGGTCGCTATTACTTGCAGACTGCCAGGCGCCGCATGCAGCAGAATCTTAATGACCTCTGGTCAAACGACGACCGGGAAACCACAGCCGTTGCAGATCGCATGTTGGCAGCAGCTGAAGAGAGTAAATGATTTCCCGCTCTTTGGCGTGAGAACTCATTTGCGAGTGAGCTGTGTCGAAATGGAACTCGCTTGTTGGGAGTTTGATGTTTCTCGCTCGGAGCAGCCACAACTATTTTGACAGGTAAGTTTACGCACCGGGCACGGAATCAGTGGCTGGCATTTCGCACAGTAATCATCACAACCCGGGCAGGGTGCTCGGCGGACGCAGGGCACCGGTTTACCACAATAGTCATTGCAGCATCTCATCTGCACGGTATGTGTACAGGGCACCGGCTTGGGACAGTAGTCATCACAACAGTATTTCTTGACACAATCTGGGACGCAGGTTTTTCCCCAAAAGAGTCCACCCCGGTAGACTTCGGCGCTGGCAGTGGATGTGCAAAGCAGCATGAGAATTCCGCTCATCCAGTAAGAGTGGCGAAGCATAGTGCTAACTTTCGCTGAAGGGACGGAACCAGAAATCAAAGACCAAATCAGAGAGCGGACAATTCTATCTTCGGAATTCCGTGATCGGTGGATCAAATCTTTCTGAAAATTGAATATGAATGGCTTGGGTTGGACGCATTAACAGCCTGCTATCAGTGACTGTAGCAGAGGAAGCGGGCCAGAAGTGGTTGCACCGGAGGAGGTTGCACCAGAAGTGGTTGCAGTAGTGGTTGCAGTAGTGGTTGCAATGACGCTGTGTCAGGCGGCACGTCGAACCGCCGCGATTTCGCTTGGCGGCGACTCTTTGATCGATAGCAGATCGCTCAAATCAACCGGATCGCAATTGCGCAGTGGACGAGGAGTCGGACAGACCGGTATTTGATTTTTCTTTGAGGTGTTCGCTTCGGCCCAAGCCTCAGCCTCAACGGTCATTCTTTCAAGGAACGTTTCAGTCTTCTTTCGGTAATGTTCGATGCCTTCCCGATCCAAATCTTTGGGCACCCAAAGACGAGGGCTGGCCACAATGCGGGCGCGGGAAAATGGTCGAGGTACCGCAAATTGATCCCAGGTAGACAGTCTCCAGGGGCGGTCATAACCGAGTCCCATCGCGATGATGGGCATTTGGAGCTTCGATGCGAGATAAATGCAACCGGCAGTCAATTCCCTTCGCGGTCCTCGGGGACCGTCCGGGGTGATGGTAAGGTGCATCGAGCGACTCTTACGAATCATTTCTCGGAGAGCCCCGTCACCGCCACGGCGCGTTGAACCGCGAACGAAATCAAATCCAAAGTGTAATGCCAGTCGTGAAAGAATGTCGGCATCTCTATGTCGGCTCATTAACATGGCTAGATCACAGTTGCCGCGCAAGTACATGAGCAACGGTATGTATTCGTGCCAAAAGATGTAGATTCCACGCGTGCGACAAGCGGGAGATGCTGGATCAACGGAAAGGTCATAGGTGGCGGCTTTGAAATCAAGCGTTGACATCCAACTACGAACGACTCCTTGCGTGACGAGCGCGGTTGTTTTATTTATCAGTGGAGAATTCAGCTTCATCTTTTGCTCAATCGGTGTGGGGTTTCCATACGCCACGAAACACTTCCTCTGCCGGACCGGTCATATAGACATGGTCATTATCNGCCCACTCGATTTCCAAGTCACCGCCCAATAATTGGGTGGTAATATTTCTTTCCGTCCGGTCGGTAAGCGCTCCGGCAACGCAGACCGCGCTTGCTCCGGTCCCACAAGCGAGTGTTTCACCAGACCCACGCTCCCATGTGCGTTGTCTCACTTGGCGACGATTGATCACCTCAACAAACTCTACATTCGTGCGGTTGGGGAATCGACTATCCCGCTCGATGATTGGACCAAGTCCTAGCACGAGGTCGTCTGTTGCTCGATCGACAAAAATCACGCAGTGCGGATTGCCCATCGAAACACATGTGACGCGAAGCGATGTTCCAGATGGTCCCGCGGCACCTACAAGAGGAAATGATTGATCGACGACGGGGTTTCCTGAGAGTAGCGTCGGGATTTTCTCGGCCTCCAAGATGGGACAACCCATATCGACACGCACCGATTGAACGTGATGTCTTTCCGCTTGAAGTTCAAGTTCCAAATCTTCGCAAGCCGTTTCGATTGTCATCTGCTTTTTCGCAACGATATCTTCCTCATAGAGATATTTGGCGACACAGCGGATTGCATTTCCACACATTTCTGCTTCGGTTCCGTCGGCGTTGAACATCTGCATTCGCGCGTCTGCTTTCTCGCTAGGATGGATCAAGACGAGCCCATCGCCACCGACGCCGAAGTGGCGATCGGCGATAACGCGAGCTACTTCCGCAGGATCTTCGGGTGCACGTTCACNAAAGCAATCGATATAAATATAATCGTTGCCGGCACCTTGCATTTTTATGAATTGCATAATCGACACTAAATAAAGTAGTGGTTGCCCCGAGTCATTGTATCGGCCGGTGCTTCTTTCAGCAACGAACACTTGGCCCCGAGTCGTTTCAGAATCGTTAGGGANATGTCTAATGGAGGTTCTCTATCGTTTTGGTATCCATTCCTGAATCCAATCATTGGTTTTACCAATAATATTTTTTTCTTTTTCCGCTTCGGTTTGCATTTCTTGAACAGCTCGTCGTACACCTGGTAATGCTTCTCGCGTTGTTTGCGGATTGTCGAGCGTACCGTAGACGTAGAGCAACATAAGCTGCTGACTGGCCATGCCCAAAAGTGGTCGGACGATTGGTAGTTGCAATTGATCGTTGCCAATGACCGCGTGGAAAACCATGCGTAGGCTTTTATCAAAATCCATTTCCCCCTTGCCTAACATGCTAATTGCGTCGCCGTGAAAATTGAACTGATCAAACAAGATGTGATCGCCATCTATCTTGAAATCGACATCGCATGTATTAAATGCTGTCGAATCGGGTTCTCTGATGCTGAGTAATTTGAGAAGTGAGAGTACAATAGGTAGCTCATACACGTTGCCCTCGCGCAAACGAATGTCGCCCTTGCCTCGAAGCGTATGCGTTCCCCGTGATGTTCCTGCAAGTTGCAGATTTCCGGTCATCTTTCCGCTGAGGTTTCTTCCTCCGGGAATCATTTCCGTCGCAAATTGTGCCAAGTCTGTTTCTGACATTTGTGCATCGAGTGCAAACCGGGACGTGTCGCTGAGGGCGACGCGACAGTCAGCGACCAAGCGGCCGCCGTAGAAATCAGCCGAGATCCGTCTCGGTATCTTGCCCGGTTCTTGTCGTTCCGCATAACCTCCGAAAAGCAAATGTTGGTGATTGAACCACATCGGTCCACGAACACGGGTGAACTGAAAGTTCTCATAAAGAACCGAATCAATGTCGAGTTCGCNTTGACTATAAAATTGTTCCCCGTTGCAGCTGCCTACAAGATTGATTCCCCCGTTAATCTGATCAAGGACAATGCCACAGTCGATTTTTCCCTGCACCGTTTCGACACCGATGTTCCAATCTGATGCGACCGGTGCCTGCGGGTGGCTACCTCGAGTGAACCGTATTGCGCCGTTGAGATTCACCGGACCAGAAAATTGAAGTGCAGTGATGCCTGATCGGAGGCCAGAGGGAAGCGCAAGTAGAAGATCCCGATCCATGCGGAGTCGATCAACATTGATCTCGGTGAAATGACAGTTCCAACTGCCATCGGGAGTAAACTGGCAGCGCCCGGAAGCTGTCATATTGGTTTTACCATGGCTAGAGATCAGTTGAGAAAACTGAGCGCGCCCATTTGCATAGTCCACTCGCCCGGAGATATTTTCCATTCGGTAAGGAAAAAAGACGGGCTCAACACGAATCTGATTGAGATTCGTTGTCACTGACAGGTTTAACGATTTAGAAGCAGATTTAAAATCGAGTTGTATTTCAGTATCAATATCTCCGGCAGGTCGAAGTTGCGTCCAAAGCTTTTGCATGCTTTGAGGCAACGCATTTTGCAGTTCGTCATCCAGGGTGATTTTTTTGGCGTTGATTTGTAGGGCAAGTTCAATTCCGGACGCAGTCGGTTGTGATTCACCGGTGGCTGTGACGAGCCCTGTATCATTCGTTCCTGTCAAATCACGGTACGCCCATTTTTTACCGATACCTTCGAGCCGTCCGCAGACATTCTGAAGGGGGTAAGCAAACTTGTCGTAACGGATTGAAATGTGATTAAGGTCAATCACACAATGGGGAATCCACTTCGTGTCCGGGGTTTCACGCTTGGCATGGAAGAATACATTTACCGTTCCTTGCGGAGAAAAAGACCGGATCACTTTTTGTATTTTTTCCGGTGTTGACCGGATCAGTTTCTCATCGAGTGGAACCGTATCGGCCTTCAAGAAAACCTCTCCCACGCCATTCGGTCCAGGCTGATAAATGCGACCAACTATCTCGACCGGTCGGTCGCCTGCCTGTGCGGAGAGTTGTAAATAGAGTTGGTCATTTTCAAGTTCAAGCGTTCCTTGTGCACGTTCCATCCGATAGGGAAACTTGTGGTGTGTGAATGCAAGTGAAAGACACTCAAGTCTGCATTGTGGGTGCCAGCCTTTTTCGTCACGTATCAGTTGGAAGTCAGCATTGACCTCTCCATCCGGAAGGTAGCGATTCCACTGTTCCTTCCACTTTTGTGGCAAGATTGCAGCGATCTGTTGATCAAGAACAAGATGTGTGGCTTTGCCTCGAATAAGAAAGTTTGATTTTTCCTCATACCCATCTAGTTGAGCATCAACTAAAAGCTGTGTTCGACCACTATGGGCAGTCGCATTTTTGATCCGGACGCCGTTTTGATTCACATGAATATCGGCTTCAATGTCAGAGATGGGGTAGGGGAGTCGATCATCGGTGAGGCTGCCCTGGGTAAACTTTCCCTGGGCGGTAAATTGCAAAGGATTTTGTGGATCGTGATTGACACGGAATTGTACACCAAGCTGCCCACGTAATTGGCCTATCGAACTCAGGTGCTTCGCAACATCTCCTGGAAGATCCTGGTGCAGTTCGGGCGATAGAGTTGCATTATCCACGCGACCGGAAACCTGCCAGCATTTTGTCTGACTCGAGGTAGTTCCCTCTAATTCGATTCGTCCGAAATGTTCCCCTAGCATGGATCCTTTCAAACTAGTCAGCTTCTCAATCTGGCCCGTGCGATTTTTCAGGAATGAAAATTGCACAAGAAAATTGACGTCACTAATTTTCAGTATCCCGGAAGGATTTTTTAACGGATCAAAAAGCACAAGTTCGCCTTGTTCAATGCGTATGCTCTTTGCGGTTCCGCCAAATTGAGGTAACGGAAAGAGCTTTTGTAGGCTCCANGTTCCATCGGTTCGTCGCGTAGCACGGAGGGTAGGTCGACGGATTACAATGTGAGTGATATTCGGTTTATCGGTGATCAATTCCTGTAATTGTGCCTGACAACCGAGAAGAAGTTCTTCAAAGAAAGCCAGTTCCGTTTGCGGCCCATTTGCTTCTTTTTCGGTAAGCGAAAGACCGCGAACAAGAATTCCTTTGCCCTCGATCCGTTGCACGCTTTGAATATCAACTGCCAGGTTAGGATATCCCTCAGCAATGGTTTGTTGTACGCGTATGCGGATCTTGTCGTTGATCGTATTCTGGAAATACCAACTACCAAAAACGACAGCCAGAATGGCAAGGCCGCCGAGCAGCAANCCGTACTTGAGGATCGACCAGCAAGTATTGATCAAGCGGGTAAAAATGGCGCGAATCCTTTCGCAAATTTAATAGCGCAATTCCACACGGACAGCCCCTGCTTACATCTGGCAAGGCAGACGAATCCGACAGCTCTCGCCTGTCGGTCACATCAAAAAAGGCTGAGGAAAAATTCCTATTTTCCGGCCAAACTCGATAGATGGTTGGGGATAGTACGTGTTGAAGGAAATGAGGGTCAAGAGCCAGTTGACGCTTATTCGAACTCTAGTCAACGGATTTTCAAAGCTTTGGATTGTGAATAAAAAAACCGTTGAAATCCTCGCATAACAGGGCGTATCTAAATATTTACTTCAAAGAGGGTGTGCTTTATACTCAGACGACCAATTGGCTGCCCCACACGATGTGGGGGCCGTTCGACTGCTGGCACTGCTGACATACAGAGAAATTTCGGCTCAAATACGTTGCCAGGAATGAGAACTGTTGGACGGCTTTAACTTCGGCCAATTGAAAAACAATCGCAAAACAATCGCACCGTGGGCCCAGCGGAGGGGTGAATTTCTATGAACGATCGAAACAACAAAATTGTCTTTTGGGGATGTTTTATTGCGCTGATTACAACGTCGTTTGCTTTCTTCAGCCGCATGTATTTATGCGGTACTCGTTTCAGTACCGAGTTTGGGCTGGATGAAACAGAGGTTGGTGAACTGATGGGCGCAGGCATCTGGCCCTTCGGGATTTCGATTATTCTTTTTAGTCTTGTTATTGATAAGATTGGTTACCGCGTAGCCATGCTTTTTTCTTTTGTCTGCTATGCGGTCTATCTGGTTATGGCTTGGATGGCTTATGGCGCCATTCAAGGTATTGAAGGAGAGGCACTCGCAGCGGCTCAGGCTCGTGGCTATACACTTCTTTACTGGGGGAGTTTTATTCTCGCACTTGGTAACGGAACTGTAGAGGCATTTATTAATCCGGTCGTTGCCACGATGTTCAATAAGGACAAAACCAAGTGGCTTAATATCCTTCACGCAGGTTGGCCTGGTGGCTTGGTGCTGGGAGGGATTATTACCATCGCCTTGGCCTCTACGGCTGAAGCCGGGGATTGGCGGATCGTGCTGGGGATTGTGGCGATTCCGGCGGTTATCTTCCTGTTGATGCTCATCGGCGTGCGGTTTCCAGTTCAGGAACGCGAGAAGGCGGGCGTGAGTTATCGAGAGATGCTTGCTGAATTTGGCGGCTTTGGTGCACTCGTTGGTTTCGGGCTTATCTTTTGGCAACTTGGTGAAGTGTTTGCTTGGTCTACAGGCGTACGGATCGGGTTAACGGTTGCATCGGTAGTTGTCTTCGCGCTATACACACGAAGCTTTGGTCGACCGATCATGGCGTTTTTAATTATTATCATGATGCCGCTGGCNACCACCGAAATTGGTACNGACGGTTGGATCAGTAGTCTGATGGAGCGGCCGATGGAAGCATTGGGTTACAACGCAGGTTGGGTGCTCGTCTACACCTCAGCCATTATGATGGTGCTGAGGTTTTTTGCGGGCCCGATTGTGCACAAGCTCTCGCCGATCGGATTGCTNATCGCAAGTTCGGTGTTGGCGATTGCTGGTCTGTTTGCCCTTTCTAAAACCGGAAGTTCCGGTCTTGGCCTGATTGTGGCAGCTGCGACGCTCTACGCATTTGGTAAGACCTTTTTCTGGCCGACCATGCTTGGCGTGACCTCAGAGCAGTGCCCCAAGGGCGGAAGTTTATCGCTCAATGCGATCTCAGGTATCGGCATGATTGCCGTGGGAGTTCTTGGATTTCCTTTCATNGGGCTATTGCAAGATAAGACTGCCAGTGCTGAGTTGGCAGTCAATGCTCCGGCGACGGCCAAGATNGTGCTTCAAGAAAAAGAGGTTTTNGGTATTCGCTATGAAGCGATTGATTCATCCAAAAAGGAAGCAGCCATTGCTGAGGGAGGGAAGGACGCTGAGCAGCAACTAGAAGACGCCAATAAGGCTGGGCAGTTTACAGCTCTGGGAAAGATGGCTTATTTTCCTGCNTTCATGCTGGTCTGTTACATCCTGCTCTTNCTCTACTTCAAAGGGAAGGGCGGATATAAGCCAATTGAACTGAATACCTCATCCGGAATGGANTCCTAGAAAGTATTTATTTTCAACTGTTGATTTGAGGGCGGTGNAGTGNAAGCTTCCCGCCCTCTTTTTTTGCGACCACGCTACCGGGAAGTGTTAAGACGCCGGGATCGGCTTCCTGCAGTAATTCTGCCAAACTTTGCCATTCGCGAAGCCCCATCGCTTGCAGAGGCCAGCCCCTCTCGCGCCAGATGGCGATCATTAATTCGCGGATCAAGAACTCGGGCTGTGCAACAAGCTCGCCAAGCTTCAATACAATCTCGCCATTTTTTTCTAGCGAGCGGCATGCTGCAAGCGTATTGGCAATCACTCCATCGACCATCTCTTGTGCCTCGCCGGCCAATTGACTGAGGCGTAGCACGGCCGTTGAAACTTGGGGATTAAAATCGCGTTCCAACAGAGGCAAAAGATCGTGGCGAATGCGNTTGCGGGTAAACGCNGCACTGGCATTCGTNGAATCATTTTTCCACTCGATCTCGAGCGACTCCAGGTAGTCGCGGGCCATTGATCGCGAGAGATCCAGCATGGGGCGTAGCAGTGATACGGCCGGTGAAAGCGATCGACTGCGAGGCATACCCGTAAGGCCACGAAGACCCGTGCCACGAATCACGCGATGCAGGATTGTCTCAACTTGATCATCCGCTGTGTGCCCGGTAACGACGTAGCGTGCCCCGTGCTTTTCTGCGAGCTTGAGAAGAAATGCATAACGCATATTCCGACACGTCGATTCCCATCCTTCGCGCGGCGTTTTTTGNATCGACGTTTGCTCAACCTGGCCNATTTCGCATGGGAGTTTGAGTTTTTCGCAAATCGATTGCACAAAACGAGCGTCNGCCGTTGCNTCGACTTCACGCATTCCGTGGTTGAAGTGNCCAACAAGTAATCGATTTNCACTTNCCTGATTTTTGTGCTGAGAANGACTTTTGTCTTTCGAATAAGCANCAGACTGCTCGAATCGATCTCTAAGTTCCTTGACGCCATGCAGCAAGGCAATGCTATCTGCCCCCCCTGAAACNGCGAGCACGATTGGAAAATTAATCCAGTTTTTNGGATGCCAGGCGGATGCGAGCTGTTGGACAAAATCGTGTTTGGAGTCTGCGGTATCCAAACTTAGAGGCGGTGCGGATGTTTTTAATTTTGTCATCTAAAAGCCTNTTGAATGTCGTGTTCTTGCAGTAAAACGCTTCGGTTGAATTTTTTCTAGAGTGTGCTAGATTGACCGAGCTTAGGAATCGTTGTTTGGATATGCGGCGAACGCATATCGAAAAGACGGATTTAAGTAGAAAATTGAGTAAAAACCGAAAAAATGAGATCGTTTCGGCTGCCATGCCGCGACGAAAATGTCTTTTAACTTCTAGTCATGCACACACTGNTTTTTCTTTTTAAGCAAATTTTTCATACGTTGTGGACGAATCCAAATTGCTGGTTCGTCGGTATGCACTCTCGTGCGTATGGTATCGCGTATGCCGAGGCGTATGCTAAGGGAAAAACGTTAAGCGGATTGTTGGATCGAAGTGAATGCCTGGGCAGGTTATTAGCCAAATCACAATTTAGAAGGTTTCATCGAGTTTTGTTTGCGAATGGTGCAGGGAAGTANATCCTTCTAAAGAAGATGCTTGCTTCCGACCCACTCAGTATTTTGCCTGTTTCAGAAGCAGGGCAAATATTTTCAGCAAGCGATAGACAAGCTCGATAAAGATCGGACGTTTCGTTTGTACTCTTTTCTGCTTTAGGTAGGCATTCTGCCTATCAGTCCGCCAAGTTGATGCATGGCCATCGATTCCGCTTTGTTTATAGCGCAAGCTGTTATTTTGAAACGGTGGTTTTGTTGAAGGGAGTGCAGACGAATGGGTCCAGTTTCGATCCAACTCTGGTTACTGATAGCGTTTCTAGTTACTGCAGCCATTTTTGCCATAGTCGTTGTCAAGTTGATGGACCATTTTCGTCGCCAAGATGTGAAGTCTCAGGCTCGGCGTATTCTGGATGAGGCAAATAAAGAGGTAGAGACGCGGCGTCGTGAAGCGGAGTTGAAGTCTAAGGAGCAGCGGCTGCAGGAAAAAGCAGTCCATGAAAAAGATTTGATGGAGTCACGCGAAAAATTACACGCTCAAGAGCGTGATGTGGAAAAGCGCAAAGACTTGTTAGATTCACGTGCCGAGGAATTGCAAAAACAGGAAAGAATGGTCGAGGGGAACCAGAGAAAAATTACCGATAAAATGGCTCAGGTGAANANGCGAAGTGANGAGNTAGATGTTTTAATTGAGGAGCAACGNAAAGCATTGCATCAAGTGAGCGGA
Source organism: Planctomycetaceae bacterium TMED10 (assembly GCA_002168195.1). Taxonomy (GTDB): domain Bacteria; phylum Planctomycetota; class Planctomycetia; order Pirellulales; family UBA7805; genus UBA7805. The sequence goes on along the minus strand of NHBP01000023.1, from coordinate 40,611 downwards.
TTAACGCGTGAGGATGCGACGGATCGCTTACTTAAATTNCTTGATCAGGAGTTAGAGCAGCAAACGGGGTCGATTATCCTCAAGCATGAAAAAAAGATTGCAGAGATTGCGGAAGAAAAATCACGTGAACTGTTGCTTACATCGATTCAGCGTTGTGCAGCGTCGCATACGTCTGAAACGACAACCAGTACGGTTGATATTCCAAACGATGAGATGAAAGGGCGTATTATTGGTCGCGAGGGGCGCAACATTCGTGCGATTGAAAAAGCGACGGGTGTCGATGTGATTATTGACGATACGCCGGGTGTTGTGATTGTTAGCGCATTTGACCCTGTGCGGCGCGAAATTGCCAGGATGGCTCTTGATCGATTGATTGCNGATGGTCGTATTCATCCAAGCAGAATTGAAGAGGTTGTTAAAGAAACGGAACATAAAATCGATGAGCATATTGAAAAGCACGGCCAGGAGGCCGCTGACGAAGTTCGCGTCCATGGCTTGCATGAGCGGGTCATTCATCTGTTAGGACGCTTACATTTTCGCACCAGTTATAGTCAAAATGTTCTGCGTCATTCGATTGAGGTTGCATTTTTATCGAAGCTCATCGCGGAACAGATGGGGCTCGACGGTAAATTGGCTATTCGNTGTGGATTNCTGCATGATATTGGAAAAGCAGCAGACCATGACGCCGATGGCGGACACCCGAAGATCGGCGCAGATTTATTAAAAAGATACGGAGAAGGTCCAGAAGTCGTGCATGCGGCCCTGGGGCACCATGATGACATCCGTTTGGAATATCCGTACACAATGATTTGTGCAACTGCTGACGCTTGTAGTGCTTCACGCCCCGGAGCGCGTCGCGAAAGCTTAGATCGNTATGTTAAGCGGATGGAGGAGTTGGAAGACATTGCAACCGGATTTCATGGGGTACATCAGGCATTTGCGGTCCAGGCCGGTCGAGAGGTGAGAGTAATGGTTTCGTCAGGCCAAACGACAGATGAAACGGCCGCTAAGATTTGCCGCGAAATTGCCTTGGAGTACGAGAAGCAGTTGACTTATCCAGGAGAAATTAAAGTCACGGTGCTTCGGGAAACGCGAGCGACGGAATTTGCGCATTAGTAAAAAGCACGGTAAAGGTTTTCGTTCTTGCTTGCTATTACGCGTTTTTAGTTTTGAAAGTTGAATCTCATTCAAGGAGTTACGTGCAGTGCGGATTCTCATGATCGGTGACATTGTGGGTAATCCCGGTCGCAAGATTGTANCCCANTCTTTGCGCGGATTAGTAAAGCAGAAAAAAATAGATTTAGTNGTGGCCAATGCNGAGAATGCTGCCGGCGGATCAGGAATAACACCGTCGATCTATGATGAACTGATCGAAGCGGGCGTTGGGGCAATTACACTCGGTGATCACATTTATCGACGCAGGGCGATTATCCGCATTCTGCAGACAAAATCGAATATCGTGAAACCTGCTAATTATCCTGCCGATGCACCAGGCCTTGACCACTGTGTAGTTCTTACCGGTGCGGGACAAAAGGTTGCGGTGATTAGTCTGATAGGGCGTGTTTTTATGAAACCTGTTGACTGTCCTTTCGCAGCGGTTGAGCGGGTGCTGGGAAGGGTACTGGATATCACAAAAATTGTTATTGTTGACATGCATGCCGAGGCGACCAGCGACATGCAATTGATGGGGCGATTTCTAGATGGCCGGGTCTCGGCGGTTTTGGGAACCCACACACATGTTCCCACGGCAGATGAAGTTATTCTTCCAAATGGTACAGCATTTCAGTGTGATGTCGGTATGACTGGTCCTTATGAGAGTATTTTGGGTCGACGCATCGACCGAGTTCTGCAAACGACGCGACACTTTACGCCTACACCATTTGATGTCGCATCTGAAGACGTGCGACTAAGCGGTACGCTTGTTGATGTAGACGACGCAAGCGGGCATGCCATAGCGGTCGAACGCGTCTGTGTTACGGAATCTCAGGCAATTGATTTTGCCAATTCCGAGAGTCTTTCTCAGTAATCTTTATCCTTGCCTGCTGCATGTGAAAGAACTGCGCGCACCGCAAGCATGCCGCTCATTTTCTCTGCTTGTCTCCGCAATAAGTATCACGTTTGGCGTGTGATCTTGACCAAATCTAAGTGTTTTTGATAGTTACCCGCTTTCGCTCAAAGCATCATCGTTTGCGCGAGCTGACTTCAGGAATGGAGTTGCGCAGAAAAGGTATGTCTTTGAGAGCAACAGCGTTAGACGACATAGGCCGCAATAGAGTGTCTTCAGAAACACCAAAAAATAAAGTTTGTTGCTTTTCTAAAAGGCGACTGCTGATTTCCTTACTCGCAATCGAATTGATTGCCACGGTGGGTTGCTATCGTCGAGTGATCACTCCCAAGCATATGCCGAAAGATCTCATTGCGCCACACGTTGAAAATGCAAAAGCCATTGACCTCTCGCGTTTATCAGGGTTTGCATCTACGAAAGATTTTCTTGAGGTGGGCGATGTCATCGAAGTAACGATCGTTGCAGGTGCGAGTGACCAAGGCCCTTTATCGATTCCCATACGTATCAACAAAGACGGGACAGCATTGGTGCCGCTTTTAGGAGCGATACCGCTTGCCGGTATGCGAGTCGAGCAGGCCGAACAGATCATTCGTCAGCAGGCAATGGCCGGTGGTGTCTACATGAATCCCCATGTTACGGTTGTTCTGGAAACAAAAGATGCGAACAAAGTGACGATCATCGGCGCGGTCGAGAGTCCAGGAACTTACGATTTGCCTCGCAGTTCTTCGAATCTTCTCACCGCCTTTGTTGCAGCTGGTGGTCTAACCTCGAATGCGTCCACGAGTATTGAGGTTCGTTCTCCAGCGAAACAGATATTTCCTTTGGATCAAGAGAGGCAGAATCGGTTAGCGAATTACAGCGGTGGACAGCAAACCGTACAGCCAGTCTCGCAAAGTGTAAAAATTAATTTGGTTACGGCGAGTAATGCAGGACGCGGAGTTAATCTCCGCGATGGCGACGTCGTTATGGTTCCAGAAATGGATCAAAATCCGGTTACAGTGTTAGGATTGGTTCGTAAGCCTGCCGACTACAAGTTGCCCTCCGATAGGGATCTTACCGTGCTTGATGTTTTAGCTATGGCAGGCGGCTTGACTTCTCCTGTTGCAAATAAAATTTATGTCATTCGTCGGATTCCAGGTGAACAAGATACACAAGTTATTCAAGTAAGTTATCAAAAAGCGAAAAGAGTAGAGAGTGAAAATATACGTCTTGCCTCGGGCGACGTCGTAAGTGTGGAACGTACCCCACTTACCGTTGTGTTTGATGCATTTGATCGATTTGTTAATTTTGGGGTTGGCGCTACGGCGCGAGTCCCGGGTTTCTAATGAAGAAGGTAGCTTGATGTCTGTAGAAACAGACAACGAAACGTATGACGCGCCATTAACCAATGCGGCTGGGGCCATCCATGATGGGTTTCAGTTTCTGAAGGTTGTTTGGTATCGCAAAAATAGCATGATTATGGTGGGTTTCATTCTCGCCATCATCGCCGGCTGGTATGCGGCAACTGCGACGCGCTATTACCAGTCTTCTGCTTCAATTTTAATCGTTCGAAATGGCATGTCGCAGGAAGACAGTGCGTTAGGTATCAATCGAAACAGCCAGCATTTGATGCCCACCCATCAGCAATTGATCGTAAGTCAGCCAGTTTTGGAGAATGCGATCCAATATATTTCACCAGAGTGTTTGAGTGAATTTCAGGGTCAACAAAGAGAATCTTGGCATCGCCAATTAGCGGGAAAAATCTCGACCCGCGTGGTTAAAAGTACCACCGTTTTAAATATTAGCTACACATCCACAAAGCCCCAAAACGCTGTCGCCATTGTAACAGCCGTTATTAAGTCTTACCTCCAGTTTGTGGATGAAACGCATAAGGGTACAGCTGCAAAAATAATTAATGTTATGACCCAAGAAAAAGATGATATCGGACGACAGCTCATGGAAGAAGAGACTAAACTCGCCGATGCGCGTGTTGCGTCGGGTGACTTTAGTATTAGTGCGGAATCAAATATTGTTCACCCCGTAGTTCAGTCGGTCATTACTTTGAATGAGGCATTTCTTGACGCAAAGAAAGATAGTTTGATTCAGCAGTCGCTGGTAGAAGGTATTCAAAGGGCGATTGTGCGAGGCGAAGATCTCAAGCAGTACGCGATGGCTGTGGAAGAGACAATTGGAAAAGAGCTTCTCATAAAAGGGCTTGGTTTCAATACAGAAAATATTCAAGTTCGAAATCAGTTGGAGCAGGGNCTGCTTGCAGATATTTCGAGCCTTAAGTCATTGAGTAGTGATTTTGGCCCGGCCCATCCAAGGATTATTGAAATACAGAATCGAATTCAAACGACGAAACAGTATATCGAATACCACGATGCAGAACTCAAGACGCAGTTAGACGAATTAGAGTCTAATCAGTTAGGACCTTTGCTACTTCAAATGGCACAACAGGGGTTAGATAAAGCAAGGCAGAAAGAATCAATCCTACAAGCGAGTCTCGATGAAGCGAGATTTAANGCAGTTGCGCATCAGCGCGATACGTCACATATCACAATGCTTGCGCAAAATGTGTCACGGCTTCGACGGCTTCATGATGCAATTATCGATCAAATTGCTGGAGTCGATCTTCGTCAAGGGCATGGTGAAATTCAGGCAACCATCATTAAAGATGCGACGGCGTCAGGCCAGATTGTGTCTCCTAAGATTTCTCGCATCATTGTATGTTGGATTTTGGGTACGCTTGGAATCGGATTTGTTCTCGTGTACGTGCAGGACACAATTGATGATCGATTCAGAACACCTGAGGAATTGAGCAAGCGGGTGGGACAACCGCTTATTGGTTTGGTGCGTGCTTTGCCGGAACTCTCGGGTGAAGGTTTGAAGAAAGTATCGGCATTTAGCGATCCCGTTTCTGTTTTTGTAGAATCTTTTCGGACTTTGCGTACATCATTGACGCTTTCGGGAGTCGACTCGACTCGAATTGCATTCACGAGTTCGGAACCTGGCGATGGGAAGACAACCGTGATCGCGAATCTTGCTGTTGTGTGTGCGCAATCAGGAAAGAAGACGCTTTTGATTGACGGAGATCTTCGGCGTCCAGGATTAACGCGCCTGCTCGATTTGAAGAGTAAGCCNGGTCTATCAGATCTATTGAATGCGGATGACGAAGTTAGTGGTATGATTTCTGATTATTTAGCACCCACCGATGCTCCCAATCTTGATGTTCTGCCAGCTGGACCGAGGCGACAAAATCCTTCCGAATTGTTGGCGAGCGATCGTCTGGCCCAAATTTTTGCCTGGGCAGAAACAAAGTATGACCAAATTCTAGTGGACTGTCCCCCAACGCTGGTCGCAAGTGACGCGGTTCTTGTCGGTCGCATTGTCGATGGNATGGTATTGATTGTTCGNCCCGACAAGAATCGTCGTAAACTTGTTTTNCGTGCGNCTCAAAATCTCACCGAAATGAAAATACCATTATTCGGCCTGGTCGCTAATGGTGTGGGAGCGGAAAATAACAAGGGATACAGCTTTGGTGAGGGTGAGGGGTATGGGTATGGGTATGGGTATGGCGACGATGAAAATAATGATGAGGACGAAGGAGAGATTGAGCAGCAAGGTAATCGGGATAGCTACCAGGGTATAAGTTTTCAAAGTAAGACATTCGATCAATCGGAAAATGNCCAGGAAAAGTTGCCTGCCAAGTTTCGAAAAACAGCTTAACTCGCTGCCCGACTGCAATTCGAAAAAATCTTGCATTTTTTGGTTACTTGGAACAAACACTGTGGTTTCAAATCGATATCCAGATTCCTCACTTCAGGCGCCTTCTATGAATGCCCTGTTACCACAGATATTGCTGCGGNTCGTCGATCTCTGCTTGATAGCGATCTTGTTTTTTGCGCCGCTTTTCATGGGTGGTCGGCATCCGGTCGGCAGANTTGTTTTTGTTTCAATCGCAGCAATCATGGCGATCGCCTGGCTGGTCCGCCAGTGTCTTTTGCAGCATGCTGTTTGGCGTTCGACTGCAGGTCAGTGGTTATTTCTAGCTGCCTGTTGCCTTGTTCTGTTTCAGGTATTTCCACTTTCACCGGAGTGGATGACGACATTGGCTCCGTCGACAACAGACCTTTTGTCATCATGGTCTCAAGGCGAGCAGTTTGAAAATTGGTCCTATCTGTCTTTTAATCCACAGTCAACGAAATACGGCCTTGCGATTCTTTTTGCTTATGGGGTTACTTTTCTAATTACTGTACAGCGGGTAGAGACAATCGCTGATGTTCAGATGATTTTAAAATGGATTGCATTTGCCACGATTGCATTGGCTATTCTTGGGCTGAGTCAATATCTTCTAAAGGGCGAAAACATTTTATGGGCCTATGGTCGCTCGCTTCATGACACGGATGGAGTTCGTGGGTCTTTTACAAATCCGAATCATTTTTCGCATATATTAGCTTTGGGCATCGGTGCCTGTGCTGGTTGGCTACTCATTCGATTAAAGCGCCCATCTGCGGATCAATCGATTTTCGGCCATGCAAAACGAAGGTCTATTTATGGAAAATGGCATACATTTGCGGCTAGTGTCGGTGTAGGTATTGTTGTGTTTACCGTCCTGCTCGCGATGTCCCGTGGAGGCATCTTGGCACTAGCTGTTGCCGTCATTGCGTTGGCCTGCGTTTGTCGAAAACTTTTAAATCGGCAGCTTCTTTTGTCTGGTCTGGGTGCAGTATGTGTTGGGTTTATTTTGCTTGCAATCAATGGGATCGACGACTTGGCAAAAGAAGTCGATACGGTTAAGAATTTATCTTTCAGTAAAGCAGACTACAAACAAATGCGGACGGCAATTTGGGGTGCAAACATCAGAGCGATTCAAACGAGGCCCTGGTTTGGTCATGGGGTCGGTACCCATCGTGATTTCTATAAAACGTATCTCGAAAAACCATTCCCAGTCATTTTTACCCACGCCGAAAGTGGCTATATACAAGTCGGCAGTGAAGCCGGTATTGCAGGTCTCGGGTTGCTATTTGGGGGCTTTATTGTCTGCGGTTTTTGGTGCNTNGGCGCGGTATGGAATAATGGCAACGTTGTCGAGATAATCTGCGGTGGCGCTGTTGCCAGTGCGTTAGCGGCCAGTGCGGTTCACTCCATCGTTGATTTTGTGTGGTATATCCCTGCCTGCATGTCATGGACCTTAATTTTATGCGGGCTCGCATGCCGACTTTATCAAATGCGGCGGGCCGCAGAAAAACAACCATCGTTTTCATCCTCAAGGCTAGTTTGGATGGGTGTTACAGTCATTGTGGCAATTCTAAGTATCGGGAGTGTTCAGGTTCTTGTACGTCCGGCGGAAGCATCGCGGCACTGGGATAATTACGCGATTTATGCCAAGGAGCGGCAAACGGTGGAAAGGCAAATGAATGCCTTCTCTGTTGATCCGAAGGAAAAAGACGAACTTTCGCGATTATCTGTTGGGATCGATAAAATATTGGAAGCAGAAATGCGAGCTTACTTAGCAAAAGACTTGAATAATGCGTCTGCCCATTTGCGGATGGCAGCAGTTTATCTTCGTCAATTCCAAGGAAAGCAGCGTTCGAGCATTAATCCGATGGGCATCGGACAAATTCGAGACGCGGCAATCGCTTCGCAATTTCCTTCCAAAGAAGCGATGAACGAATGGCTGGCACGCGCGATCGGCGGCAATCAAGAACTCTTATATCGTGCGCTTTGGCACGCGCAGCAGGCAGTGGCACGATGCCCGCTTCAAGGCGAAGCATATCTCTTCCTTGCAGAGCTTATTTTTCTCGAGGGAAAAGATCAGTCTGCGAAGTCAGCCCTCGTGAATCAAGCCATCCGTGTGCGGCCCTTTGACGGGAAAGTTTTGCTGATGGCCGGCAAGGAGGCCGCTGTTGCCGGAGAGGTAGAGACGGCGGTTGCACATTGGAAAAAATCTTTTAAATACAGCATCGATGGCAAGTCGGACTTATTAAGTCTGCTTTCTCAGCGGGTTCCGGCGAATATTACGATCCAGATGTTGGAGCCGCAGGTAAGTGATCTAATATACTTTTACCGTGCTTATCGAACCTTGGGTGACCCCCGACAGATGGAAGAGGTATGTAAGCATTTTGAGTCGCTCCTTTGGAAAGGTACTGTAGAAAATCAAAGTGATTTGCGATTATGGATCACTTTGAGTCGTGCTTACCAGGAAATAGAAAAAGAGGAAGATGCGCTTCGATGTGCCAAGCAGGCGAGCAAATGCGACTTCAATAATTTTGAAGCACGCCTGCTTATGGCCGCCATTTTATTTGATTTGAAGGAGTATTCGGAAGCAGAGCAACAACTGCGCTGGTGCGTTTCTCGTCGACCAGATCATTCTCAGTCGCAGGAATTACTGAAAACTGTCGTGAAAGCACGGATTGCAGATCATCAGTCGCCAAACGGAACCGCAACACGCTGATAGCCAAGTTTGGCACGTGCACGAGTCGTGCTATCAGTGCTATCGGAATGGGATTGCCTTGCTCGAAATCAAGAGGCCCCGTTACACTCTTAAGTCCCTCGCTCACATTCGACCATGGCGTATTCAAGGATGACGTGCCCAGAGTCAAGCTACGATCAACCTGATGTTGTGTATTTGGGTTTAATGCGCGCAGGTTCAACCTCGCTGCGATCGTATTTTACACAACANCCTCAAGTCGCTTGGCGGCGTTTTGCATGGTGCCTACAGTTGGGGCAGTCCGATCAAGAACGGTGCGAAAACTATCAATATTTAGTGCGCAATGCCAACGGACGGACACCCGAGACCCGATGTCTCATCGAAATGTATGAAGCACTCATGCTCGGTCAGTATTTTGAATCTCCATATTCAGCAGTGGCATTTGAAGAAAACGGCCCACGGTGGTCCGCTGATTGGGCCCTCGATCCCAAGCTTTCTAGTGATCACTGGCCTGTTCGCATTGATTTCCCAGAAATTGCACGTCGGTTAAAAAGCTGCTTTCCTGCTGCGCGCATCCTGATCGTAATTCGCAACCAACTTGCCTGGTTTGAGTCGATGGTAAATCATTATTGGGGATACTTTTCAAAAGAAGAGCNATCGCTTAATTCTTTTTTGTCTACTGCTGAAGGGCAGGCGGCCAAAGCCGCCGGTTTTTTTGATGAGTGTATCTTGGCCTTGCACCAAACTCACGGAAAAGAAAATGTCCATGTTCTTTTGCTTGAAGATTTGCAGAAATATCCTCAATCTCTGGTTGATCTNAATACATTTCTGGCGGTAGAGCCTAACCAAACAATGGCCGCTCAGTCAGTCTGCAACAGGGGACGACACAAACATAAGCGAATCGCGATTCGTAATCGAATTTCAGCAATGCTCCCGGTGAAATTTCGAAACAGTTGCTATCACATGACGCGTGCGGATCGGGACCTTGTCGAAAAAATGTATCAACAAAGTAATGCGCGAACTTCNGAATTGCTCGATCGCAACCTTACAGCGGTTGGTTACCCCCAATGACAAGCCCCAACATATTCTAAAAAATATTTTTATATGNCGCTCTAAAACCATCAAAGTTGATTGCATAAAAAAAGCAANNCTCGCAATGTTCAATTTGTTTCGAAAAAAAATGTATCAAAAATGGTGCAGCCCACGTGTCCCTCATCTTCTGGTTGTGGGCTATCCAAAGGTGGGGAACACGTGGTTTGGCGTGATGTTGCGACGCATGTTGGTTTCGGCGTATGGAATTCCCGAAAAACAATGGAGTTTCGCACTTGATGCTGATGTGCAGAAGCAACACGAAGTTCCCCGAGTGCAGATGACTCACACGATGCCAAAATTTAACACGCAGTCTGCGAGCCAATTAGACGTGCGAACAGGATTGGCAAAAAATTCCCGGCTAATATTTCTAATGCGCGACCCGAGAGATACACTCGTTTCTCTTTATTTTGATAAGTCTTTTCGCTCACAGCGATTTTGTGGCTCGCTTGATGCAATGATTCGAGACCCCGTCTATGGAGTGGAGAAGCTACTCAAATTTTATTGTGCGTGGGATGCAGCGTGGTGCGAATCAGATGACCAGATAATGGTGCGCTACGAAGCTCTTCATCAAAATCCACTCAGCATGATGAAGAATACATGGGCGTTTGCACGGCTTGCACAGCTNAGCTCTGACCAACTGCAAGAGGCGATTGCATTTGGTCGCTTTGATAATATGCGTAGAATCGAGGTCGATTGTCAGATTCAGCAGGGATGGCTCCGCAAAAAAAAGGATGTTACGCGTGCCGAAGGGCTCAAGACACGATGCGGTCGCATCGGTCAGTATGCCGAGTATATGGAACCGGCAACGCTCCAATACGTCGAGAGTTGCTTAGATGCTCTGCCAGAAAGATTTAAAGTTGTGGCCCAAGCTAGCTCTGAATTCTCATTGTTCGATCATCGATGTGCGGTTTAAGTAAGGCAGGAAATCCACCAAATGGATGTAGAACGACTCGCGATCATCAAACCGAATGAATGGAACGCGGCGGTGTTTGCCTCGGAAGACACTTGGATCTTTCATCGCTGGGAATGGTTCGGGATGACCGCAAAAGTTTGGGATTTAGAAAACCATTTTTTTGTCATTAGAAACCAAGGCCAGATCGTAGCTGGCATTCCTCTACAAATATCCAGGACAAATCCACCGAGTCAACGAGTGGCCCGAGCTTCCGCCATGGGGCACTCCGGACCCTTTGTTAGGGCGAATGTTTCTGCGAAAAAGAGACGCCAATACCTAGATCGTCTTGCGACGGCAGTCACACTGTTTGCAGCAGAGTATCAAATCCCAGCCGTGCAGTGCAGTTTGCCGCCAATCGCAAAANCGCANTTGTACGATCACACAGGAGTCAACTCTTTGCAACTGTCCGGCTGGCAGGATGCATCGACACTTACGGTNATTGTGGACCTAAGGCTTCCTCAAGACGATCTCTGGTTTGGCCTTTCTTCGAGCACACGCCAAGCGATTACGAAGGCTCAATCAGGCGGGTATACGGTGGAAAAGACGCGTTGGTCTGAGCAGGTGGATGCCTACTATCAAATTCATCAGGAGACTTACGAGCGCACTGGGGTAAGGCCGCATCCGAAAAGTTATTTCCAAGGCATTGCAGATGTCATGGAAGCAAGCAGAATCGCAAGCCTGTGGGTTTGTATGGATTCGGAAGGAAGTGCAGTTGGGTTTCTAAATATGGCGCACGACGATCGTGCTGGAGAAAATACCGGAGCGTACTACTGGACCGGTTGTTCCCAAAGCGAGCATCTTGCTTCAGGCGTGAATTATCTTTTGATGTGGCATGCCATTCTTGGTGCGCAAGCAGAAGGATATCAGAGTTTCGATATAGGAGAGATTATACTCGCGCCAGAGCAGGTAAAAGAAAAAGGCTTGTCTATCTTTAAGCGAAAATTCGGAGGTGATCTACGGCGTTTGTATCGGGGTCAGATGACCGTGCCACTCTCGTCGAAATCTCGAATTCTTGATTTTAGTTGGCGATGTAGCAGAAAAGCAAAGAAGGTTTTAGGCTCGACCGTCGGGATGTCCTAGGCAATTTGTCGATGGATTGTTCTGCGAAGCGAATTGTTAGTATTTTTAAATTTAAACAGAGATAAAGCATGGTGCCCTCAGTTGCTGAATCGAATGTTCTTGAGGCGGATCAGATGCAGTTGCGAAAATTTCGCAACTATTATCCCAATCTTCCCGTTAAGCTNGCNAAGTCAAAAGACTACTTTTCAAAGATGCGCCAAATCAAATTAAATATGGTGCGAGAGAATTATACGGGAGGGACGATCCTCGATTTGTGCTGTGGGGAGGGCATGTTTTTGAAGGAAGTATCCGTCTTTGCAGATCGATTGATCGGCGTAGATTTTTCAGGAGAGATGCTCGCGCTAGCCAGAACGGGGATAGAGATGGAGAGTAGGCACCGCGTGCAATGTGTACAAGCCAATGCCCGTCATACGCCACTTCTCTCAGACAGCATTCATTTAGCATATTGCTACTCGTCGCTTTGTGCGATTCCGCGTGTTGAAGATGTTTTGGCCGAGTGCAGTCGTGTGTTGGTGCCTGGTGGAATCGCGATTCTTGATTTTGGCCTCCAAGCATCCCTCAATACGCACGTTGTCAAAGCGTATGAAGAAATTGCCGACGGCTACCATCGTTCGCGTGCAGATATTCAAGCCATGCTGAAGCATGCTAATTTAAAATCGCTCTCGTCCCGGTCGTTTCAGATGTTACCACTCTGGGGACACAAACCGCGATGGCTACGGCCGCTGCTGCATCCAATTTGGAAAAAGGTAATGAGTCTCGAACTGAGGGGAAAGATGCTTGATGAATGGATCAGTTCCGCGCCGCTGTTGAACGCATTTGCGTTTCGGCGAATTGAGGTTTGTCGAAAAATGGATGTCGTCTTGCCCCTTCAGAAATCTGTTTATCAATCCGCCGGTCAAGAAAATGAGTAGTTCCATGCGTCCAAAACCGCGCCTGGTCGTGGTACCGTCGGATCCGATTTCTGCCTATGAAAGGGCAGGGTATGATTGGTTGCATCGCTACTACAATCCCTTGGGCTATTTCGGTGAAGTTATTGCGCTAAGTCCACGTGAAGAAAAAAATCGGCAAGCCCATGGGATGACGATTCGTCACGTTTCGGAGCAATTTTTTCAATCAGCCCTCCGAGAAATAGCGCCCGATGTTGTAAGAGCTTACGGTGGATATTGGCCAGCAGATCTGGTAGTTCGCAATCGCTTGCCGCACTTACCAATAGTCATAAGTGTACACGACCGTTTACCGCAGCGTATTCATCGGTCCGTAGCTTTGGCAGATGTGGTGCTGTGTATGTCTCAAGCAGTCAGGCAAGAAGTCATGCGGAAGGGTGTCGACTCAGAAAAAGTGATGGTCCTCCCAAATCGAGTCGATCTCAATCGCTTTCAGCCTTCCAGGAATACCCCCGAGATTCAAAAAATTAAAGCGGCCTATCCAGGAAAGTTAATCCTCCATGTGGGGCGCAANCATNAAGAAAAGAACCTTGATACGTTAATCCGTTCACTACGCCATCTTCCTCAAGAATATCGTTGCGTTTTTATCGGAACNGGTGATGTTCAATCCTATGTAGCATTAGCAAACACCGAGGGAGTCGCAGATCGTTGTTACTGGCTGNATCACATTCAAAATCAGGATCTGCCGCACTGGTACAGTGCATGTGATTGCTTTTGTGTGCCGAGTCGTTGGGAAGGGTTTGGGATCGTATTTATCGAGGCGGCCGCGTGTGGAACGCCAATTGTGACCTCTCGAATTCCTCCAATGACTGAATACCTCCGGCACGGCGAGAGCGCATTTCTGGTGGAGAAATACGAAGACCCGAAATGCCTTGCCAAGGCAATCCACCGGACCATTGATGACACTGCTTTTTCCGCCCGCATTCGAATCGGCGCCCGGACAGCGGCAGCACCTTTTGAACTCTCACAAGTGGATGCATTGGAAGTACAAATCTATCGTGAGGTGATGCATCGACGACTGGGAAGCCCGCCATCGGCATGGACGCAACAGCGATGGAATGCGGAGCAGTTTGTGTATCAGGCAATTCGCGGCGGGGCAAAACAAGCCTGGAGGCTTGTTCGATCCGGACAAAAAAAGGCAGCTTAGTAAGCGTTTGTAGGAGAGGAGTGCGAGGCTTGTGGATTGGGTAACGCAGCGAGTAAGGAATATTTTCCATCGCGATCAGGCTCTCGGTTCGCCTGTGGATAAAGCCATTGCATGGCTCAAAAGGCACGAACTTCCCGATGGAGGTATTCGCGTTCACCATAGGCATCGCTGTGCATATCCCGAGGTTACCGGTTATTTGATCCCCACGCTCTTAGCNTGGGGGGAAGATGCACTCGCCGATCGCTGCGGAAAGTGGCTTGCTCGAATTCAAATGCCGGATGGAAGTTTTCCAGATCCTGATCAGGGGATCCCACATATTTTTGATACCGGTCAGGCACTTCGCGGCTTACTCGCACTTTCCCCGGAGCATTCACAACTGCTACCACACGCGATTGCGGCGGGCGATTATTTGCTTGCCCAGGTCAATAAAAGTAGTAATGGATTTTCGATTCAATGTGAACCTCATGGAATTCAAGAGACCATCCAACTTTATGGATTGCCCCCTCTTCGAGAGCTTGCGAGTCAGACGGGTAACGAAAAATATAGGGAAGTTGCCGATGCATGTCTTCAAACCTATCTCAAGCACGAAAAACTTCTCTCTAGAGCGAGTTTGACACATTTTGTGGCATACGAAATCGAAGCGCTTATCGATCTGGGCCACCTGCAGAAAGTGCAAGGACTATTGGATTACTTCGTGGGTGTACAGCAATCCACTGGGTCAATTCCTGCCCGTGAAGGTGTTTCCTGGGTCTGCAATCCTGGCATCGCTCAGTTGGCAGTCTGTTGGTATAAAGTGGGCCTTCACGCAGAAGCGGATCGAGCATTGCATTGCCTCAACAGTCAGCAACGTTCTTCGGGTGGCTTCCTAGGAAGTAGTGGCCAAGGTGCATCTTATTTTCCGCGTTTTGAGCCTTCGTGGGCCGTAAAGTATTTTCTTGATGCACAATGGTGGAAAAAGCACTGTGACCGATCGCCCCAAAATCTCTGTGGTTCTACCCACGTTTAATGGCGCTGCCTATCTTGGCGAATCACTCAAGAGTATTGTTGGGCAGTCTTTCTCAAGTTGGGAACTTATCATCGTCGACGATGGATCAACCGATACTACTCCGGAAATCATCCAAGAATTTGTCGCTCGGGATTCGAGGATTCGACAAGTTCGGCATCTAGAGAATCGAAATCTTCCCGCCGCTCTCAATACAGGTTTCTCAGAGGCCAAAGGTGAGTATTTTACGTGGAGTTCTGATGACAACGTATACAACCAAAATGCTTTTCAAAGATTAATCGCCGTTCTTAATCACAGTGCTGAGATTGATATTGTTTATGCCGACTTTGATATGATCGACGCTGTGGGCCAAAGAATTCGTACGGTTCACTGCCTTTCATCCCAGGAATTACCGATTCGTAATGGAATCGGCGCCTGTTTTCTTTATCGCCGTTCTGTACAAGATGCAATTTCTGGCTATGAAGAATCTTTGCACTGCGCCGAAGATTGGGATTTTTGGCTTCGGGCATTCATCGCAGGATTTTGCTTTTATCATATGCGCGATAGCCTTTACTTATACCGCGATCACGACCGTTCCCTCACGCGTAGTCACTGGCGTTTGGTTCAAGCGGCTTCACGAAAAGTTTTGGAAAAAAATTTTCCGTCGATGCAAAACCTAGCCCCTGCGACTCGGGCAAGATGTGCATACGCATTGTCACGCAGATCTTTTACCCTCGGAGAAATTCGGTTGGGAATCCTGCAATTTGCAAGAGCATGCAGAATATCACCAGTTGCCGTTTTTCGAGATACTGTTCTGATTCTCTCTCGCAGAGTATTTGAAAGTGTTGGGAAATTAATGCGTGTGCGCTAATGCTGTGATGCTCTTATTTGGCTTGTAGTAACGGTGCTTTTTTAGATGCAAATGATGTTGAATGTAAATCTAGTTCTTCATGCCGATGCGATAAATAGCTAATCAGGCAGCTATTGGATGGAACTGATCGACTTTTCTTCCACAAAGCAGACGGACAATTCGCTCGCTGGCTCGTCCATCGCCGTAGGGGTTGTCCGCTTCCTGACATCGGGCATATGATTTTTTATTGGTTAAGAGCGTTGAAACAGACTCAAAAATATTTTCGCTGCAAGTTCCTGCAAGGATAACAGATCCATTTTCAACTACTTCCTGTCGTTCGGTAGTATCACGTAATACGACGACAGGTTTTTTGAGCGTGGGCGCCTCTTCCTGAACGCCACCTGAATCAGTCAGAATGAGTGTTGATCGCTCCATTAACCAGACAAATTCTGGATAAGTTGCTGGGGGAGTGAGATGAACGTTTGTGAGAGCAGAAAGACGTTCTGTGGCCGGTTTAGATATGTGTGGATTGAGATGAAGTGGATATAGGAAATGAATATTGGGGAATTTTGTGGCCAGCCTGAAAATTGCTGTGAGAATCTGTTCAAAAATCGGCCCCTGGTTTTCTCTACGATGTGCCGTAATTAGGACCATTTTTTGATTTGCGAGCCACCGATATTTTTCTTCCCACGGAGCAGTCGCTAAAATTTCGCGACTGCGCGTCCAGAGGAGGCAATCAATTACGGTATTACCGGTGACATGAATACGGTTTGCCTCGACCCCTTCGTGCAAAAGGTTTTGGGCGGCTTTGGGGGTAGGTGCGCAGTGCAGTTGCGTTGCCGTCGTGATCAGACGTCGATGGTATTCTTCGGGCCAAGGTGCATGGAGGTTTCCTGTACGGAGGCCCGCTTCAATATGCACGAACGGGACTTGCCGGTAAAAAGATGCTAGCGATGCTGACATGGTCGTCGTAGTGTCGCCCTGTGCGATCACGCTATCGCAATGCTTTTCCGCTATCGCTTTATCGATACCTGAAATGCATCTAGAGGCGAGTTCTGCAAGCGATTGATTCTTCCGCATTGCATCGAGGTTGATGTCTGGAGTGAGTTCAAAATATTCTGCTGCTTGATTGAGTAGTTCACGATGCTGCCCTGTGAAGCAGATTACAGGACTTATTTCAGGGGATGCCGTGCATTCCTTAACGACAGGCCACATTTTGATGGCCTCAGGTCGCGTTCCGATGACCAGAAGAGGTTTACTAACATGCATTGTCATATCACCGTGGATCGTGTCTAGGGAAATGTAGCGGTCTTTGTCCGAGTCATCAATCTTAGATTCACAGTTAATGAATGCAGTGCTGGCACAGATAGTCGGTGGATTTGGGCGCCTTGCCTTGACCGTAGGAAGTGTCTTCGGTAGCCTCCGCGTCGCTTTGTCTTTATAACGAAAACGATGCTTTTATAGACGCCGTTATGGTCTCTCTTAATTAGTTCTTGAGAAAGAAATCTGTGAATTCCTTAACGATTACCGTTGCCATTCCGACCTACAATCGTGAACAGGTCCTGATCAACACCATTCAGCATGTCCTGGCCCAAGGAAGACCGGCAGATGAAATACTGGTCGTAGATCAGACCCCGGAGCACGATGCATCGGTTGCGCGCCAGCTCTCGCAGTGGAACGCAGACGGGTCGATTCGTTGGCTCAAGCAAAATGAAGCCAATCTATCTGCCGCACGTAATCGAGCATTGCTCGAAGCAACGTCCGANGTCGTCATTTTTTTGGATGACGATGTCATTCTCTCGCAAAATTTTATCCGATCTCATGAGGAAAGCTTTGCAGATGAAAAAACAAAGATCGTTGCGGGGCAAATTGTAGCGGCAGATAAGCCGGTACATACGGGTGATATTGATGACTTTGAGTTAGGGTTTCCACTGAGTCACGATCGGTCGGCTTGGATTAAAAATATAGGGGGTGGCAACTTTAGCGTATATCGCGATCTTGCGATTGAGGTGGGCGGATTTGATCAGCGATTTTATCGCGTGGCCTACCGCGAGGACAGCGATTTCCTTTTTCGCTTTTGCACGCATTACGAATGCTTGGCAAAATATGTGCCGGAAGCTTCCTTGGTGCACCTTGCAGAGTGTTCGGGTGGTTGTGAATCGCGACGCGCTGCATTTGATCCATTGGCATGCAGCGGATCGATTGGCGAACATTATTTCACACTAAAAAATGTGGGTATCGGTCAAGCGCTTTGCAACTTTGCCTATCGCGTTGTTCGCCCTCGTTGTGGNAGGTATGCGTTCAATCGACCCTGGCTTTTGCCGCTCATGGGGTTCCGCGAAATCTTCGCCTTCACGGCGGCCACCCTGCAGGTCTTGCGGGGGAGAATCCTTCTTGCACCGACATCACTTGCAAATTCTGTTTGACGCGAAGTTTTCAATTTGAGTGGCGACCGTAGACAGCCGAATCGATGATCTGATCAAAAAGCGGTAACGTTTTTGAATCACAATATTTTTCTTCGAATGCTGATCTTGCCCGCTGAGCATATTGGTGCCGTGTGGAGTAATCAGTCAGGGTCTTGATCCCGTCGACCAGTCCGTCAACATCTCCGTTGCGTAAACTGAGTCCGCATTGATATTGGGTAATTGCCTCATCGACGTTGCTTCCCCGGGGACCGATATAGAGGATCGGTTGCCCGATGGCGAGATTGGCATGTAATTTACTGGGGCTCATGATGCCAAGCATCTCGTCACGTAAGGTGATGACGCCGCAGTCGGCATCTTGTTGAATTTTTCTAAAATGATCTTTAGAGACATAACCTAATATTTGAAAATTGCGTAGTTCTTGATCCGCAATTGTTTGCTGTAGTGTTTTCAGGCCTACACCACCGCCAGTGACTATAAAACAGACGTGCGATTCTTTCTGTTGTAGTTTTTTAGCGGCCTCGATGAGTGTGTCCAAAGAGTGGCCGTGCCCCAGATTACCCCCGTAAATAATTTTGAAAGTATTGCGTTCTTTATCCGTTCGAATTTTATCGATGGGTGCGGGAAAATTTGCAAGGGGTTCCCAATTCGGAATAATGCTTGTGGGGACAGTATGAGATCGATTGCGATGAGTCAGGATCGATTGCATCGGCTTATCCAGGCAAACGATGTGATCGAATCGTATGGCAAGTTGCTTGTTGAATGCTTGCAAGATATGACTTATCGCACCGCCCTCGCGGATGACGCCCGCCTTCTCTGCTACCTCTGGATAGCAGTCCATGTTCCACAGCACGAGTTTTGTTTTTCGATGGATTAATTTGTGGAGGAGACCGACACCCGCGATAAATGGGGGTGTGGTCAGACAAATAACGGTATCTTGCCGTGGTAGCCAAAGAACCATCCATAGCGCAGATAAGTAAAAAATAAGATAGTCAAGGCAACGATGAACAATAGTTCTCTTTCCAAGTTGCAGCGTCCAGATACGTTTGACGTTCACCCGATCATGGTTGGTTTGTATTTCTGATTCTGATTGTTTCACATAACCCTGGCTGGAAATAACGGTGACATAATCACCTAAGGCTGCACGATGATTGGCCAACGAGGCAGTCAACAGTCCTGTAGGACTAATGTCGGGAGGGTAGAATTGATTGATCAGAGTCAGTCGCAAGGAACTTTGTCCTTTAAAGGTCGGCGAAGGGGTTCGCACAACGAAGCCCTGGAACCGAGATTTACCAAATGGCATATTTGCTATTCGGTAAATAACTTGAGGTATTCAAGGCGCCGTGTTTTAGAGTGGGCAAACTGGGTGGCCAGTTGGTGGGCACCCAGTGACCACCGATTGTATTCTTCCGGACCCATCAAAGCACACTGATCCAATTTTTGTGTGTAAGCCCGCATTGCATTGAGTGGTAAATCCCAGCCCGCTTGTTTCGCTTGCAGATTTTTCCAAGGCGTTTGATCACTGATCAGTACCGGTTTCCCAGCCGCAAGTGCTTCATAGATGGCGTGGCCAAAATTTTCGCCAGCCGTAGCAAGTGCGAACAGGTGATAACAATCTAGCGTGGTTTGCAATTTTTCTGCATGGACTATTCCACGATGCCTTATGCGGATATGCCCCGGAAGTTGATTGATGGTCTGCTGACACGTTTTCCAGTAGTTTGCGTCCTCGATCGGTCCGTAAAGGTCCAGTGTCAAACGATTTTCAGCAGCGGCCACGGCATTGACAAGGAGATGGGTGTTTTTGATCGGATGAATGCGACCGACGGAGATAATTTTCAGGTGCCCCGAAACTTTTGTCTGTGTTGTATTCCGTGGCTTTGGCGAGCGAACGCAGTTTCCAATCACGTGCACCCTGGAATGTCTACCGAATATTCGATGAATATCGGCACGTTCCTGTTTGTCGGTGGCGTGGAACCGAATGCGATGTGCTATCCCGGTCGCGCGTAGTAGATTTAAGAAGCCGTGTTTTTTTATCGGTTTGAAATGCAACGCAGTTTTTCTAAGCATGCCCCGTGGAGCAAGCACTACCGTGGATTGCAGTTTACGGAATAAATGCAGCCACAGTGGAAAGACAGTGAAACTTTTTGAGAACATGCTATTGAGATACAAAAAATCAGGTTGTGATCTCTCAAGCATAGAAGCGATCGAAGAATAAGCTTGATATTGCGGACTGCAGTAAAAAGTCGAGATGTTTCGATCGAAATGAGACCAGCGATTGACATTCACGTTAGGATATGCCTGGCTATCGCCCAAATCACGATCTGAAGTTAATACATGGATATTGAAATCATTTTGCATTGCGTAGGAAAAATTGACGGAAGATGTAACGGGTCCACCAGCACGTATCCCGGGTGCAAACCAATCACTAAGGACCATGATGGACCGTTTTGGTTGATTTATATCCACGGGATTATTGATTTGGAACAATTTAATAAACGTTGATAAAAGGAAAGACTATCAGTTTACTGTGTTGAAAAATGGGGGTGGAGTGAGCCTTCGACGAAGGCATGCAGTTCCTGGTAGAGTGCAAGGTATTGGTTTGCAATAACGTTGGCATCAAATCGCATCGCATTGTTCCTCCCGTTTTTAATCAATACTTTTCTATACTCCGGCTGCTGAATCACTTTATTGATGCCCTCGCGTATAGATGTAATATCGAAAGGATCTACGAGGCAGGCTGCGTCGCCCGCCACCTCCGGCATGGAGGTAACGTTGCTTGTAACAACAGGCCGACCGACAGCATTGGCCTCGACAATCGGCATCCCAAATCCTTCGTACGTCGAACAGAATGTTAAAAGATCACATTGCTGATATTTCTTGACGACGTCACTGATCGCGAGGTTTGTCCAATTTTCATAATTAATCTTGTTGGCACGAAGTTGATTGCGCAACGTATCGGTAAGTGGGCCAATAATTTGTAGTTTGCATGGAATTCCGGACAATGCCTGAATGAGTCTCTCGATGTTCTTGTTTACTTTTGTTCCTACCTGAAGAATGCGCGGGCAGGAGGTATCAAATTCCTTTGGAGACCATTCAAAGTCAGGAGATACTGCAACCGGTATCACTCTGATTTTATCTTCTGGCACCTTTACATATTCGAGGATGTCTCTTTTTGCGGATTCGGAGATCGTCGTGATTACTCTTGCTGATTTAGCAGGCAAGCGAAACCAAATCCAATCAAGAAGTGTTTTTCGGAGGCCCTGTTTTCTATTCATGACGCCGGCGTCAAGAATAGTCAATAGAGTGCGTTTTCGTGACAGAAAAAGGGAGGCAAAATTAATGTCGCCGGTAATATGATTCAGATCTCCTTGATGCAATGTGGCAGAAAAAGCGATTAAGGTTCGGCGGATAAGCCCATTGCTATAAAACGGAGCCCGATGCACGGTCGGTCGGATATCGCCAGAAAGTCGATGTCGAAGATCATCAAAAATGAATTCCAGACTGTAGTTTTGCTTGGGGCGTGGTTTGCGCTGCAAATAGGAAACGTGGATTGGACGTTTTCTCACACTAGAGTTGAATTTTTTCGAATAAGTGATCATTTGGTTTTGCAAGTAAGTCTTTGGCTAATGCTTGACACAGATGTTTGTCTACATGTTTCGTGCTGTGATAGTCGTCAATATAATCAGAGGTGCATGGAAATCCTTATGACGAGGTTTGCGTGCCAGCACGAAGAGGGCGACGTTNNTTTTTAGNATGAATNGCATGCACAATANCTTTTGTTTTGCGTTTAATTTTGAGTGAGCCAAGTAGTTTTGGTAGTGCGAGGTAAACCATAAATACAATTAATGATGCCTTGGTGAGATGGTTGACGACAGTTACAAAATCCGTTTCTGGTTTAACGGCTTGAAGAAAAATTAGTGGTAAGCAGAGGATAAAATAACTGTTGTATTTCCCCAGGCCAATAAATAACGCGAAAATACGGTTGAAAAAGACTCCTAAAATAATCATGACTACAATGCCTCCTTTGACGCCGTAATTGACGTAAGCTTCGCCAAGAAGACCGATACACATTGTGGTATCCGACATAATATAAAGACCTGTATAGCGGAGGAAGCTTTCTCGGCCACCGGACTTAGTTTTATTATTATCTAAAAAACGTGGCACGAGGCTTGAGTAGACAGCGTCTTTAATGGTACTACCGTTTGCAAATGGTTCCTCCTCGGGGACGTGCCTCATTGTTTTAGAAATAATCCAACCTTGGTTCAGTCGGGTCAGAGCCACATGCCGGAAATCGTCGTTTTCGTAGACGGATCCCAACGACCAAAATGTTTCACTAAGCAGAGATGCTAAACTTGTATCTCGCCCTTCGTCGATTGCTTCACGATATTCTCCCTTTACTCCTTGCAAAGTTAAAAGCACGAGGGCACCACCGGTAAAAAGAGAAATCTTGAGTGCATGTGACCGACGAAAGTGCAGCAAGATAAACGTGACAATAAAACATCCCCAGAAAAATAATTCGCCGAACATTCCTTGTTCCGCTGAACTTGCGTAGCTTGAGAGCAAAACACAAGTCAATACAAGCCATTTATATCGATGCCCACATATAAATAAACAGATCGCACCGACGTATTTAAATTGGGCAACCAGGTAGAAGAAGAATTGCATGCCTGGCACAAATGTGCCCAGGGATCCCAAGACGCCAATCCCTAAGAGGTAGAATCCCAGAGTTTGTAAGTTTTTGCCTTTCGAGATATCCAAGCTAAGGTGACGTAAGCCCTTGATGGGATAAAAAAGGGCCATAATAAAAGTCGCAACTGCCGGAATAACAAACTGAAAATACGTATTTGAATTCACATACATCATGTATCTATGATGACTGAAATCGCTGTGGTACATCAGCAGTGGGCCGATAATACACTGCATCACCATGATCAATGCTGCGAGTTCCAGCATCGTGATCGCATGATCGATTTTTCTGTATAAGCGTATCGAGACAATGAGCAACATGGATACCCCGAGCCATCCGTGGGGTAATATTTGCAGAAATCCACATATGCCTATGATTGCCATGAACAGCGAATCGTAGTACTCAGAGATCAAACCATCACGATTTGTGGCTGAAATAGATCGCCTTCGCTGATTATGACTCGCGGGGTGAAGTAATATCGGATTGTTCATTTTTTGGCGTAGTCGGAGTTACGATAAGGGTAGTGAACTAGGCAGCTGACCGCAATTTATTTCCAATGTTTGCAGCCAATTGTTCGCACGACCAGCGATCAATAAAACGACCACAGTGAGTACCTTTCAGCAGCAGTCTATTTCGTTCGCAACACTTTTGCATTGCTACATAAAGAGATTCAACAGAATTGGCTTTGTGAATATGTCCGATGGATTCGTCAGCCACGAGATCGCGAGCACAGCCAACTTTATCGCTCACGATGACTGTTCTTCCCGATGCCATGGCCTCATTAACTGCAAGGCCCCATGTTTCTCCGGGACCGGCGGAAGGAAGGCACATTACATCGCCCAGGCGATAGACTACGGGCATGCGTGACTGATTTTGAAACGGAACAAAATGGACGTTAGCTGCATTAGAAGCCTGCTTTTTCAAATCGGCTTCGCATTCGCCATCGCCAACAAAAATAAGATGTTGTTTGTTCTTGTGAGGTAGCTTCTGGAATGCACGTAGTAAAATTTCAGGGGATTTTTTTTGAATTAATTTTCCTACAAATAAGAAAACAACGCTATCAGCGGGGATTCCTAGTGATGTTCGCCACCGGTTGGCTTCGGTTTCATGCGCGATAGCATCGTTGGAAAATCGTTGGTTATCGATAGCGTGAGGAGCAAAAGTCAGTTGATTTTTATTCAGGCCATATTTCTGGAAATAGTCATAGTTGTTGATGCCAACGAAGAATGCAGTATCAACGCATGAATAAACGTAGCGAAGAAAAATTTTTCGCAGCCGACGCCGAATGCCATTTTGCGTATCAAGCAATGTCGAGTCGCCTCGGAAGTAAACCGGTATTCTTCCAGAGAAATATCGCATCGCACGGAGATGGGAACGATAATTCCACCCCAATACAAGGATTGCATCGGCACCCCATGCTTTGATCGGTCCCGTAATGTCACTGTTAAGGTTCCAAAAAGTTTTTTGTTTGACAGTGGGTCGCGGAGCAACGAGTTGGTAATCGTATCCATTTAGAAGTGGAATATCCCAGGCAATCTCACGATCAAAGTGGGGGTCATATTTTGCTTTTTCATCTGCATGCCAAGTGTAGAAAACACATACCTCGATCCCCTCCTGGACTGCAAGGCGACGAAACCAGGGAACGTTGTATTGAATGGGATGTGTGGCAACGATTGCTAAACGTTTCATGATGCGACACGATAGGTGGGTTTTACTAAAACTTGATCAAAAATTTGGGTTAGCCGGTCTGTCATCTTGCGTGCGGTATATGGCGCGAATTGCTTCCAGTTTGTTTGTGGCACCCTCATGTAAGCTTTGTCTAAAAACCAGCGCCGGTAAGTCTCCTCGGCAACTGATTCAATCGTGCTGTTCTCATCGAAGGTAATTGCAGTCCCCGACTTTGTGTGGGCAACGACTTCATTGACGGAACTGTTCTTGTGAAAAACCGTCAGCAGAGGACGGCCTGCGAGAATGTACGGATAAATTTTTGATGCGGTATAACCCGGGTCGTCAGACCCTGGGACAAAAATTGCATCTGCATGACGCAATCGCTGAAGAGTTTCAAAATAAGGGATCCGCTCAGGGCGTTCATCAACCAGAGAAGTAAGCCCAAACTCTTCAGCCGCCTCCTGCGACCACTTCCGTCTCATTCCAGATGTCGCGTAGTCCGTTCCAAACATTCGGAGCCTGATAGAGTCGCGTGGAAACAATTCACGATCTAAGGCCTTTTTTACACTACAAAAAAAAGATCGTAGTGAAAATTGCATATCGCAACCCGCGCGCCCGATATAAACCCAGTCTCGCGTAGCGGCTGACTTTTTGTTCGGAACGTCAAGGTCTAGATTCTGAAGTATTTCAAAGTCATATTCGGGCCCACCAAATGGAATCACATGAAATGGAGTGTCTTCAAGAAACGGGTACTTTGCAACGAGGTCCGTCTCATATTTGGCCGAAACGGTTGTGACTGCCGCAGCATCTCTCAGAGTGACTGGCTCTTGCATGCTCGCAATGGCTTGCGTGATGCGATGCTTCAACACCCCTCCGGGAGGATGTTTTCCCTGATTGCGATAATAATCATTGACCCATGGATCTTGGATATCAATGATGTACGGCACCTGAAATTTTTTCTTCCACTTTGCTGCTAGTGGTAAAACGCCGAATTCAGTCGTGGAAAAATAGACGAGGTCAAAGTTTTTAGTTTCAAGCAATTGCTGTCCGCGACGATTGAGATTTTGTTTAGCACGATAGGATAGCCCCCCAAATCCAATTTTTCGAGTCAGAGCCTGCGAGATAGCCGGTACAGACTCAACGGATATATCATCCGGGATTGTGTTAAGAAGATAAGGATCTTGTGATGCTTCCACAAACTGCGCATCAACACACAATACAGTGGGTTCCCAGCCGTATTCCCGGAAATAGGGTAAAGCCATGCGGACACGTTGATGGTCTGCAGCGTTTACCGGGGGGAAGCGGGGAGAGATGATTAAAACGTTTTTCATGTGTTGTGGAATTTATTGCTTGAGGGCTTCGGAGACAGTGGTCAGCAAGATATTCTTTGACTCTTCCCAACAATATTTTGTTTCAGCCAGTTTGATTGCTTCTTCTTTGTCTGTTTGAATTTGACTTTGGTCCGCATTAAGTTGATTTAAGATGCTTGCTAAACTAGTTGAACTATCGCCTTGGAAGGTATGTAGTAAATTTGGATGCGCATCGCTTATTTCTTTTTGTCCAGCGGTATTACTAGCTAGAACTACAAGGCCCGCTAAAAGATATTGAAAAATTTTATTTGTAATCGTCAGATCCCTACTTCGGCAATGAGACAGTTCACCTGCAAACCCAATATCATGTTCGGCCAGTCGTGATAAGAGTTGATGGTGAGGCACACAAGGATGGAAAAAAATTTGATGCTTAGAATCGCAAGAAATACGAGATCGTAAAATAGCTTCATAGCCAGGACGACACCGACCGCGAATGTGAATCTGAATCGGTGTCTTTACTTCACTAAGGGCATCAACAAGAGTTTCAAGGCCTCGTCCAGGACCTACCGTTTGAGAAAACCAAACGATCGAGGGCGTTTTGTGATCTTCGCGATCGATGGTTTTTCCGTCGAGCGAATTGCGCTCATATTTAGAAAAAGTGTTGTACACAACTTTAGGGGGTGGGCAATTATAAGCCTCCGATAGTGCTGACCCCAGTACGTGCGATGTGGTGGTGGCGTAGCAACCACCCTGAAGAAGCCGTTTTTCCCAGCGACGAATCAGGTAATTCGGTCGGGCCTTTCGATCTTTTGAAGGTAAATCTTCCGAATACCAATCTTCTAGATCGATCGCTACGCGTTCCCCTTCCTTCAAGAGTTGATTACCAACCCATAACGCCTGTTCGAGGTGTACGATATTCAAGTCAGCTTTACGTCGTCGGCAAAGTTCTAGCAGTTCGGGGGCGACGTAACCGAGTTGCCGTACATTTCCCCATCCTGAAGCAGTATAAATTTCGTTCCATACGCGACAGCGGAATCGTGCTCCAAGCCAACGTAATCGTTGCCAGGACGATTGAATTGAATTGTCGATTACAGGGGTCACAGCCCAGTCTTTGTTCTTTGAAAGGGCAGTTTCGAGAGGAGCATCGCCCGGATTCAAGATCGATGAAAAAACTTCGACCTCATGTCCGGCTTCTGTCAGCGCATCGGCTTCCTTCACAACCCGCGGGTTATTGGAAAGCTGAATGCCGGAAATAATGTTAATTTTTGCCATTAAGCTGCACGGCCAATCCAGTGCGAGGTGGAATCACCAGAAGTGTGTTCGGTGCTTGTCTGTTGATTCAGCGGTTCCACTTTGTAGCCGGAATCTTCCAGTAAATGCATGCATTGAAAGGCGAGTTTTTGTGAATGCGCTTCAAGGATAATATTGGGCCGATGTTTTTCCAAAAGGTTCAAGGCTCCTTTGAGCACGAGTTCTTCAGCACCTTCAACATCGATTTTGATCAGACCTGGGGGAGGTATTTTTTCGGTTGCGATCAAGTCATCCAGTCGACACGCATCCACCGCTAACTTCCCCATTTTTTCCGCGTCTGGCTGGAAATCACTTTCGACAACCTTGCCCATGCTGGTTTCCGGCATGAGAACGAATTCAACCGTTCCCGTATAATTCCCTATCGCCATCTCGTGAATTACGAATTTCAACTGCGGGTTCAGTTCAGGAAGGCATCGAAGTTGTTTTGTGTTTTCGGGATTAGGGTCAAAGCAATGCACTTCACTGGCACCTGCAACTGCCATGACACCCGAGAGAAAACCACGATGCGCGCCAATGTCAAAACATGGTTGACCAGGTATGACTGCATCGCAAATTTTGCGGGCAACCTCCGCTTCGTACGTACCGGTCCATATTTGTTTATCTTGAGGTAGCTGAACAAGATAATTTAAGCCCATTGCAGGGCCAGCGTTTATTCGATGTGCAAATTTACGATCGACGAGAAAAGTAGAGAACAGTTGCCGTTGGAGTTGTGCAAGACCGGGGACCAAGCGAATCAAATGACGAATGCGCCACGGAATAAAGTTGACGCTCCGTTCAATCATAGATTGTTTTGCTGAAACCATTAGTTTTCCAAATTAATAGAGAATGATCATGCGGCAACCTGCGAAGGAATACGCGCGAGATGTTTTTCAATCAGATCGAGGTGGTCCGTATATCGATTTGCGAGTGCAATCTTGAGACGGGCATCTTGATGTTGCTGGTTGTTTAACCGCGATATGTTTTTTACAGCTTGCTTAAACAAGGAAGGAAGTTCATGATCGTCATTCGATTTTGGCATCAAGAATAATTCGGAGGAGAGATGTTGGTACGTATCGAATTGACTTGAGACCACGACCCGCCCCGTGCTTAGATACTCGAGTAGTTTGTGTGAATTAGAACGATCAGATTCTGTGGGATGCAGAGAGTAAGCGAGGAAGAAAAGATCCATCTTTCGCATTGCACTGGCTAGCGTGGTGGGGTCGACTGGTCCATGTAACCGCACATTGTTTCTTTGTTGTAACCACGCGATAAAATTTGCAATGACTTGCGATTGAGGGCCAGAGTTTGAAACAATTGAGCACGGGCCCCAAAAATGAAATACCACCTGTGGGTTCTGCGAGATAATGTCCCGGATAATTTTTCGATTCACTGGTGCGCGAACCAAATTACCGGCGTATCCCGCTTGTAAAGGTTTATTTGCGACATAGGGTTCTGCCAGTCGTTCTCTTGCAAGCGATTCGAAGGGAACAGCTAAACCGTGATTGACAAAATGTGCGGATGCATGACATTCAAAATGAGACAGAATTTTTTGGGAGACGGCAAGCACGAGATCCGCCGTTCGCGCAGTGTCGATCTGTCGACGGTCACACAGGGGATCCACGGGATGAAATATAGTACGTTCTGCTTTGAATTCGCGAAGGTCGGGAAATCGATTTGGTTCAAAAGACCAAACGAGATCAAGCGAACGAGAGACCTGTTTCATTATGAGACGGACACGTTTCTTTACAAATTGTTTGTAAAGCCCATACGCGTGAAATCGCGTTTTGTCTAAAAGGGAAGGGCGATAAGAAATTATTTCAGTGCGGGGTTGGTCTTTTGAGGTTCGGATTGAAACGGGGCACGATAATTCGGGATTGGGTGGCTCGAGAAAGTAAACGGTATTATTTCGTGCGGCCAATTCGTTCGTATAGTGATGCTTGGATATTGCAATGTGATCCCATGGTTGCGGGGAGATAATGAGAATTGTCTTATCGCGCAGAGCCCCCGGTTGTCTATTTGACGGATCCGCGCATCGCGCACTACCCGGGAGGTTGAGCGATAACGTTTCTGACGTATGCAGTGCCACATCCATGTGGATAACATCCATTTAAATTTTAAGGCTCTACGTGATTATGCAGCGCCCGAGTTTTGTCGCCCAAAGTTGGTTCGTTGGAAGTCAGCTGTGGTTTCAGCGACTCGTACGAGGTCTTCGGTAGGTAATTCCGGATAAAGAGGGAGTGATAAGATCTGTTTTGCATGGCCATGTGCAATGGGAAAATCTTCTGGTCTATGACCAAGACGCGCATACGCTGGATAAAACGGAAGTGCTTTGGGATAATTGATCAAAGTTGGAATATCATGATCACTCAAATGCTTTTTAAGTCGTTTTCGATCCGTGACACGTACCACATACAGGTGGTAGGCGTGCTGGCATCCCCTGCGCACAGAAGGACAGGTGAGATGCGGTGTATCCGAAAGCAGCGTATCGTAGTGCATGGCATGTTGCCGACGTAGTTTGGTCCACTCTCCGAGATGGGTAAGTTTCACGTTGAGGATTGCCGCTTGAAGGCCGTCCATGCGACTGTTGATGCCCTCAATCTTGTGTGCATTTTTTCCACCATGCCTTGCCAAAAGTCGGGCATAGTCGGCATATTCTCCACGATTGGTGACGAGACATCCAGCGTCTCCCATCGCGCCTAAATTCTTGCCGGGATAAAAAGAGAATGTGGCGATATCGCCAAATGTACCCACGTATTGTCCCTCATATTCGGCGAGATGCGCTTGGGCGCAGTCTTCAATCACCCAGAGATTATGGCGATTGGCAATCTCCATGATTCGCTTCATGTCGGCTGGCTGTCCATAGAGATGGACGACAACAATCCCCTTCGTATTCTCGGTGATATGCTTCTCGATCGAATTCGGGTCGAGGCAAAAATAATCGGCCTCGGTATCACAGAAAACGACCTTGCCTCCCGCTTGCGTGATGGTTTCGCTTGTAGAGATCCAACTATGGGCAGTCGTGATAACTTCATCATCTTGTTGAATGCCCATTGTTCTCAAAGCAAGATAAAGGGCATCGGTTCCGTTGCCGCACGAAATGCAATGCTTCACGCCGAGCAAGCTTGAAAAATTGTGCTCGAACTCCTGGACGTGTTTACCTCCAATAAATGCGGAATTGGAAATAACGGAACCGATTGTTGAATCCAACTGATCTTTCAGTGATAAATATTGACGATGCAGATCGATAAATTGCATTGTTTTGCTTTTCAAATAGCCTTGGATATTTTAAGTCTTCTTGATCTCTACGAAAGCTTCCGAAGCAATCGGGCTGGATTGCCACAATAAACCCCCGGCTTTGTAATGTCTTTTGTAACAACCGAACCCGCACCTATCACAACATGGTCGCAAATGTTGACGGGTAACACAGTTGCGTTTGTACCAATCGATACGTTTCTTCCAATCGATGTCTCTCTCCATTTGCTGCTGTCTCCCCGAGCAGGTCCTCCGTCTCGAAAGAGATCATTCACAAACATAACTCCGTGTGAAATAAAACAACTCTCTCCAATGGTTACGAGTTCACAGATAAACGCGTGCGATTGTATCTTGCTTGACGCACCGATCGATACGCCTTTTTGTATCTCCACAAATGGGCCGATGAAACAGTCGTCTCCGATTTTGCAATCGTATAGATTGCAAGGTTCGACTACGCGGACATTCGTGCCGAAGGATACATTTTTAATACTGGTGTGTGTGACTGTGGGATCCATTGCTCGGAAGCTGCGGTGTAAATTTTTTCGATAATTTCAACAGTTTTTAAACCCTCGTACCCATGCGTCGCAATAATGCCGTCATTCGTCAGCACGTCGACAACGTTTTCGTAGACTCGATCGTGGTTCGACATCGAACCGACGTATTCGCCATATTGATTGGCAGGTTTTCCTGGTGGCAAATTGTCAATACTGCCCTCAGCAATATCTTGATATTCAAGTTCGTTCAGGTACTGCCCGCCAATTTTGATCGTTCCCTTGTCTCCAAAAATAGTGATCGATCCCTCCATGTTTTTGGAATGACTGTTGATGGTGAAATGCACTGTTCCCAGAGTCCCATTTGCAAACTCGATAGCGACAACTCCGCAATCTTCAAAATCAACAAAATCTTCGTGTTGGTGATTTGCTACAAAAGCACGGGCAGATGCGACATCTCCAATCATCCAGTAAAGTAAATCAATGAAATGGCTGAACTGCGTATAGAGACAGCCACCATCAAGATCGCGCGTACCCTTCCAGGAGTTCCGGTAATAATTTTCATTCCGATTCCAGAAGCAATTGAGTTGCACGGTTGAAATATTCCCGAGCTTCCCCTGGTCAATCAGTTGTTTCACTGCTGCAACTGGAGGATTAAAGCGATTTTGCTTAACAACAAAAAGTCGTCGGCTTGCACGTTCGGCTTCGTGGATCATCGCACCACAGTCCTTGGCTGACAGTGCCATAGGTTTTTCGCAAAGCACATGGCAATTTGCTCGCAGCGATCGAATTGTATGTTCCGCGTGTAATCCGTTTGGGCTGCAAACAGAGACCACGTCAATTTCTGTCGCCTCAAGCATCTCTTCTAATTCAGAAAATGGGGTGGAATCGTATTTGTCTGCCAACACGTGGGCCTTATTAATCTCAATGTCGCAAGCAGCGACGAGATTCCCGAGGCGATGGATGTGTTCAGCATGCCGCTGTGCGATTCGCCCACAACCAACAATTGCAAATTTCAGACGTTTTTTTGATTTAGACATGATTAGGCAACCTTCTTATAGAGTTGCTCCACTAAGAGGTTCTGACTCGGGTAACTTATAAGCACAGCACGATGGGGGCCATGGAAAACAAACATGCTCCCAGCCGATACCGCCGACGCATTTCCTTCAGAAACGGCGGAAAAAAAATCTGTTATTGATTGCGCTCCACCCGCAGCGATCACGGGAACTGAAACAGATTCAGTAACTTGCTGAACCAATGAAATGTCATAGCCGTTTTGGGTACCATCTTGATCTATAGAGTTGAGATAAATTTCACCAACCCCGAGTTCCACAGCCATCTGAGCCGTTTCTACAGCGCTGAGCCCAGTGCATTTTTTGCCGCACGCGGTGTAAGTCTTGTACTTTCCAAACCATGTGCGTTTCGCATCGAGTGATGCAACAATGCTTTGGGACCCGAACGTTTGGGATGCGGATCGAATCATCGCAGGATTCGATTTGAGCGCTGAGTTGACGACCACTTTTTCAATACCAGCAGCGAACAGCATTTGAACTTGATTGATATCCGATATGCCTCCCCCGTAGGCGACGGGCATAAAGCACTCAGAGGCAATTTGTTCAATCATTCTTATATTAGGGGGATGTTTTTTGCGGGAAGCATCAATATCCAGCAGGATTAACTCGTCTACTTCCTTCTCATTGAAAATTTTGACTGCATTAATCGGATCACCGACATACACGGAGTTACGGAATTGGCGTGTTTTAACTACGCCTCCATCTCGTAATAGTAAAGTCGGAATCACTCGGATGCGTTTCATCGTTGAATCAAGTCAATTAAGGGCGGCATAGTTTGCGAGAAGTTTTTTGCCGAATCGATGGCTTTTCTCGGGATGAAATTGGACACCATATATATTCTCTTTT
The DNA here is from genome assembly GCA_002168195.1 of Planctomycetaceae bacterium TMED10. Classification (GTDB taxonomy): domain Bacteria; phylum Planctomycetota; class Planctomycetia; order Pirellulales; family UBA7805; genus UBA7805. The sequence continues at coordinate 8,047 of NHBP01000023.1, read as the reverse complement.
TCCACTCCGGAGGGAAAAGAATATCCGTGGCGTGCACTGAACAAAACATCTTTTGGCGAGTTGCAACGCAAGTGATAAGAGTGCACGAAGTAGAATCTTGAATTGGTAGGCAACTCTTTCGCTAATTTACTCGCGTGATTAATCTCCACATCACGCCATCCCATATGCGGAACCCGGTCATTTTCAGCGAGCGATGATTGGTTGAAATGAACCGTTTCTGCATCAATCCAACCAAGTCCGGGAAGAGTGCCCTCGTCGCTGCGTTTTGTGAACAACTGGACACCAAGGCAGATGCCTAAAATGGGTATTTTTTCGCCCAAGACCTTTTGGTTCAGGACATCAACAAGATTTAATTCATGGAGACGTTGCATTCCATGATCAAACGCTCCAACTCCAGGAAGGATTAGTTTTTTGGCCCGACTGATGGTTTGAGGATCGCCGGTAATTTCACAATCTACGTTTAAAAAGCGCAACATGTTCTGGATAGATGCCAGGTTGCCTGCGCCATAATTAATGATTGTGATCATCTCGAGCTTCCTTGCTCAAAGCCACGTTGTAGCAATCGCACCCTTGCTTCGGCTTCAGAGAACCGAGGATGCAGGGGGAGAATATCGGTCCCGTGAATTTAGGTAAACACCGATTTCAGAGAGAATCGAATAACGTATCCAATCACCCCGTGCTATCAACACTGGCAACTGCTCTTAGGACGTCAAAACACTGAAAGATCGGCTGAGCCCGTAGCGATTTCTGCTGAGTCCGAAGGAGGTGACTTGTTGGGGTTAGCCAGGGGCAAAGTTGGCTGCTGGCAGGCAGACCTTGGACCCTGACTAAATCTCTTAAGCGGCGAGTCTATCCCTCACCGCACGCAGCGGTCTTCGAAGGCAACTTAGGAAAGAATACTGCTCAAAAAATCCAAGTTCCGTTGCGTAATCTGAGTGAGGTCGGGGGGACTCGCACATCAAGTCATTGAACTGAGCTTCACTGAGGCCAAACTTTTTAATGACGAACTCGCGATCCTGTTCAATCTGATCGACATCGCAAATGGGCTTTTGTAATTCGCAAAGAGCGTCTTCACGTGACATCTGTCCGGAAAAAATGAGATCTGAAAGATGCGCTTTTCTCTTATCGATGCCGAACTTTGTTGGCAGGATGTACCCCTGATAAAAACGCGTAAAGATTGATTCGTAGTGCTTGCCACCATAATCTCGCCAATGGAGTTCTTCGATAATCCGTTGCTTCACTTCAGATTTTTTATAAGGTACGAAATTAAGTATGGACCACGACTGAATCCCTTTCCACTGTTGATAGTACCTCTTCACCTTCCAGTTCATCAAAGGATATGTTTTCATAGGCACACGGCCGAATTTTTGATGGATGTCCTTGATGTGAACATGATCGGTCTTATGCCAGATCCAATGTGGCGGTAAAGTTGTTTCAGTCACAACATTCGTACCATTCAAGATGTGACGGATATTATGCTTTCCTGCTTGTTGGAAAAGCGTTGCAAATATTGCGTGGTCAGTGACCAATTCAATATCAACGACCGAAGATCGCAAGAAAGCCATTTGGATATCACGAAACTCTTCCCAATCAATCACATACGTAAAAAGATCGATGTCAAGTTTGGTCACAATACTTTCAATGTTTTTAACTGCCAGTTCCGAGTTCCAGCCGTTGTCGAGATGAACGCCAAGAACACGGAGGCCAAACTGCTTGGCCAGGAGTGCCACATACGTGCTGTCGACGCCGCCGCTCAGGCCCACCACTGCATCGTAATCTTTGCCTGTTCCGTCTTTTTTGATCGCATCAATTTTCTGTTCCAGTAGGGCATCGCGTTGCGTCGCGTTGGGAAGATACTTGTCTGCCATTTCAAGATATTGATGGTAGTAGTTACAGACACCGTCCATATCAAACGTCATGCTTGGATCGTCATTGGTGTCCAATACGCATTTCGTGCATTGACGGTACTCTAGTTGGGGATATTTGCTGCTCAATTTCATTGCCATCCAAAATATAGCCGTAGTGCGGTAATTAGTGCGGTAATTAGTGCGGTAATAGAGAGGCTTTAGAGTACGCAGAAGTCAGATCGCCCACAAGTCGATTATGACCGAAGCGTTCCATGGCATCGCGATGGATTGCATCGCTATCATATGATTTGTGAGAAACAAACATCTGTTCCAGAGCTTTTGCAAGTACCGGAATGTTTTTCGGTGGAAAAAGAATACCGTTTTCTGGAGTCACGATACACGAGGGGCCCCCACAGTCAGACGCGATGACCGGCTTTCCGCGGGCCAAGGATTCAATCAACACTACGCCGAACGTTTCGTAGTGGCTTGGCAGGACCACGCAATCAGAGGCATCGATCGTGTTGCGCACTGCTTCACGCCCGAGGCGCCCCACCATACGGATCTGCTCCCCCAGACCTAAATCTGCGATTTGCCGTTGAAGAGATTCATTCATTGGTCCCGAACCGGCGATGATCAATTGAGCGTCTTTCTCCCGCATCGATAGATTGAAAGCCTCGATCAATTCGGCATGTGCTTTGAGAGGAATCAAATCACCGATGCTTAAAAATACAACAGAACTTGACCTGTTGTTAGTTTTGATCCCAGCGCTCGCAAAGTGTGGATCGATAACATTTGGCATCCACTGAAATGCACTTGTGTCGACGCCCACATGCAATTCTAGATCGTTTGCCAAGCGGGGACTCACCGCTCCGATGACAGATGCTCGCTCGAATGCCTTGCGCAGTTGTGGCATTATGGAAGGGGGAATCAACCGGCGATGAAAAAACGAACTGTGTTCGGTGAGTACAAAAGGAATGTTGTATTTGCCTGATAATCGCTGCGCTAAAATACCCGCGGGATTACTGTTATGTGCGTGAATCAAATCCGGCTTTCCGTGCAAGTCTACGTAGGCTTGGTAGGCTTTTTGCCCCGCACGAACCCAGCCTTTATAATCGGTGCGTTCATTCGGCCGACCGCGATAGAATCCAGCGATACGAAGCGTGGGAATCCCTTCGACGATTTCCTTAGAGATGAAACGCTCGAGGCAAAATAATTTTTGATAAATCAGCCAGGGAAGATCAAATAGTCGATACTTCGCGAGTTTTTCTCTGGCCGGCTTTCCGATGAGGCGGAAAAATATTTCCTTCAACAGCATCGGAAGAGAGAATTCCTGCTTGATGGAAATAACGCCTACTTGATATCCCGCATTTTTTAATGCCAGGCATTGATGGAGTTGAAAAATGCCTGCCTGATGGGATTCGGGAGGCTGAAATTCTTCAGAAGGAATGACAAGGATATGGCAGCTTTCGGTATCGATCATCCGTGCGGCCTGCTTCCCATGCTAAAGTGCAGAAACTAATTACGCTTACAAATCAATGCTTCGGTCTGGACCCGTCGACTCCAAACACTCGCTTCGTAGCGATCACCCAAACACACTGCTGGGACTTTTATAGAGAAAGCGATGGTCGCTGTCCGGCAGGATAAGATCGCCAAGCCTTTGCAGATTAAAGTGGTGAGTCCGACGAGTTTTCAATTTTGGTCGAAAATTAAATGCGGTCGTCGTGGCATTTCTCGACAGATTAGTATGGTTACAAGTAACGAGGGCCACATTGTTTTCTAAAGAATCGAATTCCCGGTGTGCTGTAGCACGCGGCTTTCAGTAAATTCTGCAAGCCACACTCCGTGCTCCTAGCAAACTGCGTTGCTTTGAGGGGAGCCAGGCGTCGGAGGCCAACCCGAACTGCAAAAATCGCTGCCCGGANTTGCAGTTCGCGTCGTGCGTTGATCTGTTGAGATTCGTCAAGTGGACATGTGTCCTGCTCGAGCGCGNNTCTCGCTACGTTGTAACGAAGCGTTGTATAAAAGACATCGTCACATGCCGATTGTTGGCCCGGATGCCGCCGATCCCAGTGAATTAAATCTGGTAGAAGCAGTACTGGGCTATGACTTGCAATTTTGAGCCACATTTCAAAGTCACCAATCAGTCGTTTGCCACTAAATGCCCCCAGATTGTCAAATGTTTCACGTCGAATGACAGCTGACCCCGGTGCGTTGCCAAACAGTCCTTGCTCAAGAAAGTGTCTTCGGAATGATTCTTTCGGCTGTAATAATTCAGGGAGAGGTTTTTCCTGGGAGTGACGTTTGGTCAGGCCAAGCCCTGCGGTTGGATGTTGGTCCATGTAATAGACGCAGACCTCAATCGCATGTGGATAGAGAAAATCATCCGAATCGATATACTTCAAATATCGGCCACGAGCATACGAAGCGGCTCGGTTGCGATTCGGATAGTCGCCCAGATTTTTGTCGTTGCGATAAACGCGTAAGCGTTCATCTCGCTCCGCAAAAGATTGAGCGATTTCAAAAGAATCATCAGTCGAACAGTCATCGACGATAATATATTCAAAATTCTCGAATGATTGTGCCAAGACGCTTTCAATCGTTTGAGCGATGAACGGTGCGCGATTGTAGCAGGTGGTTAGAACACTGACGTCTGGAATAGATTGCGAGCTGATCATGATAAAATATTATCGGTGTTACGAAATATTGAAATAAACGCACATAGTTTTGTGCAACGGTTTCCAAAAAAAACATGCTGAAATTTTGAATATCTGTCCAGTACAGTTCTGGTGTGATTGATTAATCGCAGGGTGACTATGATGTTCAGCTATGTCTCAAATAGACCAATATCGCTAGTCAATTTTTTAAACATTGCTAGCTGCAAAATTAAACGACTTCATTTTTTGCTTTAAAGTCCGAATGGCAACGACTAAAAAGTTTGGCAAAAAACTTTGATCAAGTCTACTGCAAAGCTCTCGACGAGGCATCGTCTGGTGTGGTTTAGACAGGGTAATACGCGCAGTAAATAGCGAAGCTATTTCATCCGGTGCTAGCATTTTGACGGAATCGCGAAAGGCACGCTGCTGCATCAAATAGAGCTGATTACGATCAGCGTCCAATTCAGAAATTGCTTCGACAAACAGTGCAACCTGATCCGGTGAATATTGAAAACTGTTAGAGTCGTTTAAAAATGGATGTTCCTTGAAAACCATCAAGTCAGATAAAACAGGCACGACCCCCATTCGCATCGCTTCAGCAACAACAATTGCAAACCCCTCGACTCGTGACGGAAGAATGAAAACATCGCTTTCTCGCAAAACATTATCTATCGTTGCTTTCGAGCATTGCTCGATCTGCGTGATGTTTTTGGCTCTTGGGGGAGCGATTTCATGTTTTTGATTTGAGCTTATGATCGTCCACTCGCAGGGCAGACTCTTCTCGGCACACTGCGCGATTGAATCTTTTACGCAATCAAATCCCTTCTCAAAGGTAAAGCGACCTATGAAGGCGATCTTAAGATTGCTGTGGGAGTTTTTTTTAAGAGCAGGAGGCGGATTCGGTACGGGGATACAGGGTGGTAATAAACAACATTTAGCTGCATCAATGTTCTTGGTTTTAAGAATGTGGAGGATTTGATTTCCTACACAGAAGTATAGGGATATAAAATCAGAAAAACGTTCGGCCGTTTGGTAGTAATAATGGGAATCGCCGTGCAGGACAAAATGGATGCGAATGGCTGGGCAGCAGTGGGCAGTGGCAGCTAAATGTATGGACTCATTGGCTATGATATCGGTAGTGGCACTCGGCACGAGATTGACTAATCGCCGATATACCGAGGTTTTATTCTCTAATTTTCCATCGTATTCGAACTGCAGAGTCTTGCAGCCAAAAAGCTGTTCAGTAGGTGCGTAGTGGTCATGTTTGTCACGAACTAATATGACGCATGCCGTTTGAGAGGGTAGTTCGTTTAGAAGATTTGCCCAATATGTCGCGACACCGCCAAGTACATCCCGAATAATAACTGTGATCTGAGGTTGCGCTGATTCCATGTGTAGGCTCGATATGCATGTTTTAGCGTGATGTAGTGAATGGACAGATGATGGTGTTTACAGATTGAAAATGATTATCCTGCTTTGCTTAGAAATTGTAGTGCCAGCGCATGCCGGGCATATTGAAAAGCAGGTGCAATAGATTTTCTGCTTTTCAAGCCGTGATACCTGAGATGTTTATAGGAGGAGTTTTTCATCATTCGGTGATACTTGTTTACCGGCAGACGGGGAAACGACGTATTGCGTCGTCTTTCATGTGCTGCCCCATATGTTAAGCCCGTGAAGAAAAATAAAGATTTCTTGGTCATTCGCCCTTGGGATACGCTCTTTGCGTGCTGCCGGTATCGATAGAGACATTGGTCGAAAAACCCGACATTTCCGACTTCTTCTAGTTTGAGGAATAGGTCGTGATCAACTGCGGATCGAAACTGCTGTTCAAAACCTTCGGTCAAAAAATAGGCCGCCCGCTTAAAAGAAACGAAGTTTCCATTTTCGATGCCGAAGATAAGCGGACGATAAGTGGTTGCTCGAAAGTTTGGTGCTTCGCCCGTTGGCTTGAGTTGCTCGTCGCAGGGCAATTGACTTGATGTGATGAGACTGAACTGAGGATTGCGTTTGTGTTGTTCCGCCATTATTTCAAGAGCGTTTTTTTCTAATGCATCATCGGAGCCCAATAAGCCCATAATTTGGCCGCTGGATATTGACGCGGCTGTATTAAATCCTGCTCCAACGCCGAGATTTTTATGGTGTTTTTCAATAATAATTCGGGAGTCTTTATACCGACCACACACCTCCATGCTCTTATCATCAGATCCATCGTCGACAATAACAAGTTCCCAGTTTTTATGAGTTTGTTGAAGGATGCTTTCGATTGCATTCTTAGCCATGTGCGCGCGATTGTAGACCGGCATTAGAATGCTAAACAATGGATTTGCGCTAATCGCAAAGTCGCCAGTTGCGATGTCAGAGTTGATTACTAATTCGGTATCCAATTTAGTTTTACGCTTAATGACGGTTGTAGAAAATCATCGAACAATCAGGAGAAAATTCCGAAAAATAATTATGTGCAACTAAAAATATCGACGACTTACGAGCCTGCTTCGCTTGATTTTTATGGCATGCAATATCGTTGTGGTTGCAGCGATGGGACAAATAAAAACTCAAGCGTTTTCTTATGCGGCTTTTACTTCCCAGTCGAGAAGAGGGTGCACGATTCCTGGAGGTGAGGGTCTCCTTGTCCGGCCCAATTGATTCACAGTTAACTCGGAAACATCAAAGTCCACGTGATATCCCGATAGTAAATGGCCTGCTCTCGGTATCTCAAAATCGACACGGACAACATATTGCATTCTGTTAAGAAGTAGTGGTGGTATCGAGCAGCTACTTACATAACTCCCTTTCTGACGTGGATTATTCTCTACATCAGACATCATATCGCTCGATGAGATCACTACTGTTCCGTCGTTGGTCGTCAAGAGTATCGATACTCTTAGTTGGTGGACGGGTTTTTTCAGTGAATAGGAAATGTTCACTTTAAGTGGAGTATCGGTCGCTATCACAGAATCGTACGAGCCAGATTTATCGCTAACGGATATTTCATGTAATTCAATCTCATCGCATTCAGCAGGATCTGATTTGCCCCAGGAGCGTTTTCGCTGGTTTTGGGATTCCCCAGCAAAGTAGTCATTAATAATTTCCTGAGTGTCACCAAAATTAACAAGTTGGCCATGGCGCATTAATGCTGATTGTGGGCAGAGTTTCTTTACAGCTCCCATGTTGTGACTTACAAATAATATGGTGCGACCACTCTGTTGGCTCACATCTTGCATTTTCCCAATACATCGAGCCTGAAATTCAGCATCTCCAACGGCAAGAACTTCATCCACGATCAAGATTTCAGATTCAAGATGTGCAGCAACGGCAAAGGCAAGTCGAACGTACATGCCAGAGGAGTATCGTTTCACTGGCGTGTCGATATATTTTCCGCACCCCGAAAAGTCAATAATCGCATCAAGCTGTTTGCGAATTTCAGCCCGCGTCATGCCTAGAATAGCACCATTTAAAAAAATGTTTTCTCGTCCGGTAAGTTCCGGGTGAAAGCCGGTCCCCACTTCCAATAGACTTGCAAGTCGTCCTTTGACTCTAATGTTGCCA
>NHBP01000022.1 GCA_002168195.1 Planctomycetaceae bacterium TMED10 | reverse complement strand
GACCCATCCGGGCCATGCGCGGATCCATCTGGGCCATACGCGGATCCATCTGGGCCATACGCGGATCCATCTGGGCCATACGCGGATCCATCCCGGCCATACGCGGATCCATCCCGGCCATACGCGGATCCATCCGAGCCATGCGCGGATCCATCATCGGGCGTGATGCCCCGCCCGGTGCAGGAGCAGCGAGCGCACTTGGTGCCATGGGAACCGGTCGTGAAAAGGCGACCGGGTTGGACGAAGGGACGCGTCGCGATGATTGCGGGCCCTGCACATTTTGCGTTAACGGCAGCTGATTCGGCGGGACAGCTGCTGTGAGGACTGGCCCATTGTTAGCCACAGGTGGAGTGACGGTTCGCCCTTGAACGGCCGGATCACGAGACGATTGATTACGCAACGATGCGGCAACCACCTGAGGGCCCTGACTATTGTTCCGTATGCTCGATTGCGGTTTGGTGTTGGCCGCAGGCTTCGGCGTAGCGGCTGGTTTCTTTTCCGCAGCCACTGGCGAGATGCGCATCGGTCGATCGAGCGGTGCGGCAGGACGAATTTCAACCGGATTCTGTGATTCTGCGGCAACTGAAAGTTTGTTGACCACATTACTCACATTTGGCGACGCTTTTGTAATTTCAATCGCGGTGCGCATTTGTTGGCTGCTGCAGACAGTCCCTTGCAATTGCGCAGTGCCTTCCGAATAGGTCACCAAGATATCATAGTCTTTCATCTTCCCGGTCGCCTTCATCACATTGGCGATCTGCTGGGCGATTTTACGGTCGTCTGCCCGAACGTGATCGGGCCAGAGCGCGGCAGAAAAGATCCCTGCCGCTGTAAGGATTAGTAGCATCCGTGCCATCGTAATTTCCCTCCTTGAACATTTCCGTTTTCGTGCGGCTTGGTGTCAGGTCGATTGCGTTGTGCAACCCACGCTTGACCAGGATCATCCAGGGAATTTTCCTCTGAAATCGATCACAGAGATGCGAGACTTTTTCCCGTGCTGTGGAAGCTGCGAGGACATCAGGCCCGATAAGACCGCCTCGCTAGGAACCCCCCACGGCACCGGCAATGATGATGCCCCGGCACCTGAGAATTAACTTCGGTTGCCGGTTGTGTCGAATAGGAGCTTTTTTTTGAATTTAACGCATCAAGTCGTGATGCATTGCAGNAANGGATAGCACTGCTNTTAATGACGCGAAGTGCCACAAGCGGGCTTANNAGGCNTATTGAGCAGATTGCGACTCTANGTCGACTGGACTGGTGTGGGACGAAAGTCCCACGTGGCCCCGACGATCATGATGCCGAGGGTCATCGGGGGAAACAAGCTGAGTCCCGATGGGGCTCCAATGAAGCAGATGGCTGTGAGCCCGACTGCAAGCAGACTGGCATAAAAGAGACAAGTACAGAGCCCATGCGTTGAAGAGCCTTCACTTTTCCGCATCAAGAGGGCCGTCAGCAAGCCAGAAATACAGCTTGCAGCAAGAATCCAAAGGGTGACATCGGGTTCGAAGTGCGGTTCAAAATTTGGCATGGCAAAAAACTCCTGGATTCCTTTCCGGTTACTGCGGTATAGCGCGGTCTCCCATCCTTGGGACGACAGTTGCCACACGTTTAACACAGCAGATTGTGTGCCATTGGTGAAGCGAATATTGTGCTAGCGGTACCGGATCGGTGGTTTCGCGGAGCATAGAGCGGAAAAGAAAAGAAAAAGAATTTTGAGCCCTTGCCCCACCTCCGGTACGTCGTAGCGGACCGTGCAGTTTTTACAAATTCCTGGATAGGTATCGCGCAGGCAATACCCTGATAGCATGACCGTTACAGCCGGCACAGAGTGACGGCGAGGCGACGAAACATGGGCCGGCGAAAGGGGGGCCGGCGAAAGGGGGGCCGGCGAAAGGTTTGACTGCTACTTACCGCTTGGCAATTTGCGACCGCTTTTTGATTTCTGCTTCCACTTCGCTGATGTGAATGTTCCGGCTGATCACTCGGCCCTTTTTGTCGAGCAGCAACATGGTGGGCAGGGTGAGAATGCCTAGCTCGGTGGCCGGACGACTCTCCAGGCCGCCAGTTTCATAGATTTGCGGCCAGGTCAGACGGGCTTTCTTAATCGCGTCGATGGCGACTTGCCGGTCATTATCAACGTTCACTCCCACCGCATAAAATCCACTTCTTCCATATTTGGCAACCAGATCGCGAATGATTGCCATATCGGCCTTGCAGGGCTCGCACCAGCTTGCCCAATAGTGAACCAAAACGACGCGACCGGCCAGTTGCGCAAGATCTAGTGATTTGTCATTGATCGTACGGCCTTTGAAGTTGAGGGGCTTGCCCGGCGAGTCGAGTCGCCGGATGGCGCCGCTCGCCTTTTTTGCTTGCGGACTATCGGGCGAAGTGCTTGCAATTTTTTGGTACCAGTTCTTGGCTTCTTCATCGTTGCCGGAAAACTCTTCGGCGATAGCAATTTGCAGCAAAGCCTCGGCGGCATCATTGGATTTCGGGTACGATTTTACAAACTGCTTCAAGCTTTCCATCCACTCAGACTGAATTTTTGCATAATCCGCTTTCGGCTTTTGCATCGCCACGCTGTAGGCCGCCAACAGATAGCGGTACCGGATGTAAGCCAGAACATTCTCGTCGGCCCCCTGTTTTTTTAAACGTGTGTGTAATTTATTAAGGCGCACGATTCCTTCAGGCAATGCGCCCGATTGCGTGGCAGCACTCAAGTTATCGGCCAGCTGCCTGTTCCAGGCCGCCTGTTGCTCGGAGGTACTCGATGCGGCAGCGAGTTGCTCCAGGAGTTTGGCCTGCTGCTTGTAAAGCGGGCCGCTGCTCTTTGGAGTAGCTGCTGCCAGACGAGCTTCTACTTTTTCCAGTGCGGCCAGCAGTTCCTGTAATTTCGGGCTGATGCCCTCACCGCTCGTTGGCCGGCTCACTTGCGGTGCCGGGGACTCCTCTGCGGCGAAGAATAGCCCACTGAGTGTCGCCGAAGCGGTGGCGTCTTCAGCGATTGCCGGGGAGGCAATCAATCGCCAGCAGTCGCCGGCACGAATCAACGTCCCTACCTGCAGAAAACCTTGTTCACCCTCATCTTCGGTCATTGCGACCACATTTTCATAGACCAAGAGGTCCTTTTCAGAGCCGTTGGTTCCACTGGGAATGATTCCCGGGCGACTGGCCGAAAAGTGCAGCCAGCGGGCATTTTTCCCGGGGGCACCCTTCTGCTTGACCGTTTTTTTAAAAGCATTGCCGGCGGAAGCCAGTGTGCCTGCAATTTTCTCCTCCGTTTCTTTGCCGAGCCCAAGGGCTTGAAGCTCTTTTTTAGTCAGCAGCAGTCGCGTAAAAGCCCCTTGATCATTTGCAGCCAAAGCGGCGACTAATTCTGCGGTAGCTTCTTCGGCAGAGATCATTTTCCAGCGATCCATCTGGCCGTCTTCGTTATTGTCGATAGCCCAACGTGAGCCAGCCGTTCCGAGCCAGCGATGGGAGTCGACTTTGCGGTTGTAGTTGCTGTCGATATCGCGATAGACTTCAACGCCGCCCCGGTAATAGCACCANCGGTCGACCGCTTTATCTGCATTTGTGTCGATAAAACAGCGGAGTCTTTGCCCCGAGGCATCGACCACGGCCCAGCCTTTTTCCTTCGTATCCACGACCGGAACCATGCGGAAATCAGACCAGTCCTCTTTATCCGGCGTGTCGTACTGGACTTTCTGGGTCGGTTTGAGTTGCATGGCGGATTTGACCGTGGGTGGTGCCGCAACGGCGGGCGTGCCCCCAAAACTCAGCAATACGGCCAGGCACAGGGGCAGGATGAAGTGGCGGTTTGTCTGCCTATTTGTTTGCCTTGAGGGGGTAAAAAGGTTCATCGAGCGTTCCGGGGTTCTGCGTGGTTTTTGAGAGTTGTGCAACTTTTGGGTACTGGACCCTAGCGCGAACTATAGCTGTTTTTGTAATGTGGGGGCTACACCGGTTTGACACGCAGAGGGGCCGATTTAGAATGGCGTGTTCGCCACTGCAGGCCCGTTTTATCGGATTTTTTGCGGTGTCGGACGCGGTGTCGGGCGAGGTGCCGGGCGTCGGGCGTATAGCTCAGTTGGTTAGAGCGCAGCCCTGATAAGGCTGAGGTCCCTAGTTCGAGTCTAGGTACGCCCACTAATAAACATAACCTGCGGCCGATGCGATCTGATTGCACGGCCACGCGGGGGGACGTAGCTCAGTTGGGAGAGCATCGCGTTTGCAACGCGAGGGTCGTCGGTTCGAGTCCGATCGTCTCCACTTGAAAGTTGTTTTTTCGCGGTTTCGCGAAGCGTTTTTTCGTTTTCGCGGCCGCCTCCCGGCCTACATCACGAACCGCTCGAGTGGTTTCTGCGTAAGGACAGGGCCGTGGCCGGAACTTTTTCCTCTCAAAGCGTTTAGACCCTTTGACAGTTTTCTGGATGCGGCTATACTCAGTCCCTTCCACTTGGCACAACTGTATGACCGTTGTGCCCGCGGTGTGAGGTTAGTGGCCTGTTTCCCTGAGGCTTGAGTGAAGTTTAGGGAGATACGCCACTGCCCTCAGTGGTAGGCAGCGTTGGGTTCTTAAGCCCCAACCGCTGCAAAGATCTTTGACAATTTGGCAAATTAGCAAAAGTGGCATCTTCGTTGTGAGTTTCGACTCACAACGTAATTGATTGCGTAAGAAATTACGCGATCTCTCTTTGACGCGTTTTGGCGTCGCTCAATGTCGTTCCGAAAATATGCAAATCGGAATGACGGAAGAGCAAACGTTACACCAACAGTAGTAAGAGCATTTGATTTATATGGTCAAGCTACTAAGGGCGCATGGGGGATGTCTTGGCATCAAGAGGCTTTGAAAGGCGTGGAAGACTGCGAAAAGCCCGGGTGAGTTGTCAAACGAGCGTTGACCCCGGGATTCCTGAACTGACATACACTAAATACATAGGTGTGTGTGGCAGACGCGGTGAACTGAAACATCTAAGTAACCGCTGGAAAAGAAAGAAAAATCGATTTCGTCAGTAGCGGCGAGCGAACGCGAAACAGCCCAAACCGCGGGGGTTTCCTCTGCGGGGTTGTAGGGCCTTTCATACGGGAGTTACAAAGCAATCGGCTAGCAGAACGATCTGGAAAGGTCGACCACAGAGGGTGACAGTCCCGTAAGCGAAAGCTGTATTGCCTCCCGAAAGGTACCTGAGTAGGTCCGGTCACGTGGAACCCGGACTGAATCTGCGGGGACCATCCCGTAAGGCTAAACACTCTTGAATGACCGATAGTGAACTCAGTAGGGTGACTGAAAGATGGGAAGAACCCCTTCTAGGGGAGGACACTGAACCTGAAACCATGCGCCTACAAGCGGTCGGAGCACTATGCCCCCTCGGGGGAATGTGTGACGGCGTGCCTTTTGCATAATGATCCGGCGAGTTACCGTCTGCGGCTTGGTTAAGGCCTTCCGGGCCGAAGCCTTAGGGAAACCGAGTGTGAATAGCGCGAATTTGGTCGTAGGTGGTAGACGCGAAACCTGGTGATCTACCCATGGACAGGTTGAAGCGCGAGTTATATCGCGTGGAGGACCGAACCCACTTAGGTTGAAAACTGAGGGGATGATCTGTGGGGAGGAGTGAAAGTCTAATCAAACCAGGAGATAGCTCGTTCTCTTCGAAATAGCTTTAGGGCTAGCCTTGAGTCACTACGCATCGGGGGTAGAGATACTGAATCGGTTTGGGGCCCTTCCCGGGGTACCCTGCTGAACCAAACTCCGAATACCGATGCGATTATCTCAGGAGTCAGTCCGCGGGGGATAAGCTCCGCGGTCGAGAGGGAAACAACCCAGACCATCTGCTAAGGTCCCGAAGTCGTTGCTTAGTCACTAAGGAAGTTGAATTGCTGAGACAGCCAGGATGTTGGCTTAGAAGCAGCCANCATTTAAAAAGTGCGTAACAGCTTACTGGTCGAGCANTTNTGCGCCGATAATGAACGGGAGTTAAGNNNNACACCGAAGCAGTGGNNTNTGCAAGCNTTCGNGCGANCACAGTGGTAGNAGAGCGCNGTANGTCAGATACNAGNCGNACCGAAAGGAGCGNTGNTGGGGCNTACNGGTGATTATGCCGGAATGAGTAACGATAAAGCAGGTGAGAATCCTGCTCGCCGAAAGCCTAAGGTTTCCTGGGCAAGGTAAATCCGCCCAGGGTTAGCCGGTTCCTAAGTCGAGGCCGAAAGGCGTAGACGATGGATAGCAGGTCAACATTCCTGCGCCACGAAGTGGACTGATGGAGTGACGGCGTTTGGANGGTGAGGGGCCGATTAGAAATGGCCCTCGCCTNATCGCAAGGTGGTAGATAGGTAAATCCGCTACNTAATCTGAGCGATNGGGACAACGGCATTTATGTTCCGATAGTCATCTGAAGNACGTCCAAGAAAAACTTCTAGGGTTGAAGCTTCGTGACCGTACTAAAACTGACACAGGTAGGCNGGTCGAGTAGACCAAGGCGCTCGGGAGAACACTGGTTAAGGAACTCTGCAAAATGGCCCCGTAAGTTCGCGATAAGGGGTGCCCTCTNGGGTTTACGCTCTGGGGGGCCACAGTAAATCGGCTTCTGCGACTGTTTATCAAAAACACAGGACTCTGCTAACTCGTAAGAGGATGTATAGAGTCTGACGCCTGCCCGGTGCTGGTAGGTTAAGGAAGACAGTNAGNCCTTCGGGNNANAGCTGGCGACCGAAGCCCCAGTAAACGGCGGCCGTAACTATGACGGTCCTAAGGTAGCGAAGTTCCTTGTCGGGTAAGTTCCGACCTGCATGAAAGGCGTAACGACTGATGCACTGTCTCAACCAGTGACCCGGTGAAATTGTAGCCGTGGTGAAGATGCCACGTACCCGCAGTATGACGGAAAGACCCCGTGAACCTTTACTGTAGGCTGATATTGGTCTTGGACGTGTTCTGTGTAGGATAGGTGGGAGGCTTTGAAGCAGTGACGCTAGTCATTGTGGAGCCAACGTTGAAATACCACCCTGGATTCGTTTGAGTTCTAACGCTGATTCCCGTGAAACCGGGCAGCGGACAGTTTCAGTTGGGCAGTTTGACTGGGGCGGTCTCCTCCCAAAGAGTAACGGAGGAGTTCAAAGGTACCCTCAGCCTGGTTGGCAATCAGGCATTGAGCGCAAAGGTAGAAGGGTGCTTGACTGCGAGACTCATAAGTCGAGCAGATACGAAAGTAGGACTTAGTGATCCGGTGGTTCTGAATGGAAGGGCCATCGCTCATCAGATAAAAGGTACTCCGGGGATAACAGGCTTATCGCTTCCGAGCGTCCATAGCGGCGAAGCGGTTTGGCACCTCGATGTCGGCTCATCACATCCTGGGGGTGGAGAAGCTCCCAAGGGTTTGGCTGTTCGCCAATGAAAGTGGTACGTGAGCTGGGTTCAGACCGTCGTGAGACAGGTCGGTCCCTATCTGCCGTGGGCGTTCGAAACTTGAGGAGATTCATCTTTAGTACGAGAGGATTTGGATGGACGAACCTCTGGTGTTCCAGTTGTCGCGCTAGCGGCACGGCTGGATAGCTAAGTTCGGAAAGGATAAACGCTGAAAGCATCTAAGCGTGAAGCCCGCTCCGAGATAAGGTTTCGTTGGGCTATGCCCGAAAGTCCCCTGGAAGACGACCAGGTTGATAGGCTGGNTGTGTAAGCACAGTAATGTGTTCAGCTAACCAGTACTAATGGACGAATGCTTGACCATATATATNAAACGCTTTTGCGTTCTGTTGGATGGAGCAAGCCAAGACGCGTAGAGACGTAAAGTCTCAGAAAAAGAGAGTCACTTTTGCTATTTGCTGATCAAGTGTCGGTGGATCTAACGGTCCCCGGCCCTTCTTCCGGTGAACATATCTGAAAGGTCACACCCGATCCATTCCGAACTCGGTAGTTAAGCTTTCAGAGCCGATGATAGTACTACAAGTGCGAAAGTAGGTATCGCCGGATTTTTTAACAATCAAACCCCGTGGGCAAAGCAATTTGCCACGGGGTTTTTTTGNGATCCGTTTTTTGTAATCCGTTGATGCGTTGCCGAGTTGTTCCCCGGCGAGCCTTGGGCTATTCTGCCAGCATCGTTGCGGGAGGGCGACCGCATTGTCGATTCGACCGACAGGGATCTCTGGACGAGGAAACAGGCATGACAGAGTGGATTTTGACCCTGATCGGCCCTGATCGACCGGGCCTTGTCGAGGCGGTTGCCGAACGGGTGGTCGCCCGCGGTGGAAACTGGATGGCGAGTCGCCTGGCCCATCTGGGCGGTAAGTTTGCCGGAATCGCGCACGTGGCGGTGCCCGAGGCGGAGGCCGAATCGCTCGCTGAGGATCTTTCCGCGCTCGCAGCGGATGGACTGGTGGTTCAGGTCGAGGAGGCCGGTAAAGCGTTGACCGGCACTGACCATGCTGGCCAAGCGATGGTGGCACCGAGTCCGTCCCAACACCGGCTTCAGGTGGTTGGCAGTGATCGACCGGGAATCGTACGGGAAATTTCCGGCGTTTTGTCGGCCGCAGGTATCAATGTGGAGTCGCTCTCCACCGAGTACACGGCAGCGCCGATGAGTGGCGGCCCCATCTTTCGCGCCGAGTTTCAGTTTTTATTGCCTCCGGCACATTCGGTCGACCAGTTACGATCGGATGTGGAGGCGGTCGCTGGTGATTTGATGGTCGAAGTTTCCTTGGGCTCTTCCCTGTAAACCGATAAATTTTGAGGCGTATGCGATGTTGATTTTGCTCTCACCCTCCAAAACTCTTGATCTTGCGCCAACTGCTGTCGCGGGTAAAACAACGCTGCCTGAATTTCTTGGCGAGGCCGCGGTGCTTGCCGCGGTACTGCAAAAGAAAACACAGCCGCAACTGGCCAAGCTGATGGCGATCAGCCCC
>NHBP01000021.1 GCA_002168195.1 Planctomycetaceae bacterium TMED10 | reverse complement strand
ACCAATTCTCTCGCCCTAGTCGCCCAGCGATCATATTTTCCTGGATTGAGCCGGCCTAATGCGGTCTCCGCAACACTTGTTTTATTTTTGGCCGACTGAGGAGTCCACTCCCATTGAAAGTCAGGATTATCCCAATCAAGATTTTCCCCCTCGGGATTATCGGGAGTGAGTTGTATTCTCTTTATGCGGGCCAACAAATAATTAGGTACATCCTCCTCAGGTTGATAGTCCTCTGCTTCCTGAAAGGTCCGCTCATAGAGTATTTTTTGCTTTTTAGAAGGAATAAGTGCAGTGACTGCTGCCCAATGTTTTATTTTCGCCATAGCGTTCTTCGGGGCCAGTTCACCTTCATAATTACCGCGTGAAAGTTTCACCGCATTGCCTTCCGCGTTAGGAGCGTCCTCGTTCAGAGTTTCCTCTTTTGCCTCCTCCTGCTGACCAGCGATCCAAAAGATGCCGCTACCCCCTTCAACCCAAAGGTTTTCTGCAGGAAGAAATTTGGGCCACGTTCTCTTGCGCAGCTTTTCGGACTCGAATCCGACAATAGATTTAAAACTGTATTTATCCTTCTTAATCGGTCGGCTTGCGTCTTTCACTTGTGCGGCGAAATCCGGCATACGGTCTGCGGATCCATCCCAATCTGATTGCTCAATCATTGTCTCCATCTGCTGAGCTTTATTTGCAAGTTCGGTCGCATCTTGTCTGGGATTCAGAGAAAGTTTTCCCACGGCTGTATAAATGAGAAATCCAAAAATCAGGCCTGCAACCACAAGGCAAATTTTTTCAAAGTGAAGAATCAGCCATTGCTTGGCACTCGCTGAACTTTGGGTATTGGACGCACCGGGTCCTGCAACCTCCTCTTCCGGTTCCGCCTGTTGACCCGACGCCACTGCTTGAGGATCTTGCTTCGATTTTTTGCGAAAAGAAAATTTTGGTAATTTCATGACTCTTTAATCTATTTTGACACGGTCAGATCAACATGCCTTGTTCTAGTAGCTTGCCCTTCATCAGAGGCCTCGGAGACACCAGAATCGACCTTCGCAAGATAAGCAAATCCCCATATTTCAACCAAACTACCAAGTTCAGTGTTCTCATCGACTGTTTCGGTCACGCCCTTTTTTTTCGGATTTGCAGCCTGTGTGTTACGGCCTCTTCGTGATGTTCGACGGCCAATTTCGGGCTTTGCCGATTTAACGACTTCCAAGGCTGGCATATGTCGGAAACGAATTCCCTCAAGGACCATTGGAATAGGAGTGTTCGCCAGGGACCGCAATAAAGATTCCAAAAAATCGATTTGCATTCGAACTTGCAGGCGAAAAGCAATCACATCATACCCTTCAAGATTAACGGGTTTTCCGATAATCGTTCGGAGGGTTGGTTGAAACTTAACGGGCGGCTTTTTCTTGCCGCTCGTTTTTTGGCGTGTTTTTGGCGATGTTTTTTTACCCTCTTTTTTTGCCTCGATGTCCGGAATGTCTTCGCGAACCATCCAAGCTGTTTCATCAATACTTTCAGATGCTTCCTGGAAAACAGCCGTATCTTTGATCGCATAGATCGGTAAATCAAACGAATCCTCTGCACCCGCATTCGTCTGTTGGATGGCGATAACCAGAGCCTCGTATACCCATAATACCTGCTGAAATATTTTGCAATCTTTTTCAGCCTGAATATCCTTGGTATTCACACTTTGTTTCAAGTTATCGAAATCCACTTCGTTCCAGAAAATACCAGCATCATCCGGTCCATCTGCGGCATCTAACATGATTCTGAATCGATCAATTTCTTCACTCGCAGCATCGATATAATCTGCCACCGTATCTGCGGTCCAACGGTCTTCTTCAATCTCAATCTTGCTATCGGGATGCAGGGTTTGTGGCCAGGTTTGTGCTTTTCCCTGCACTTCACGAATGTTTTTTAATGCCAGTTTGCCATTCGCCGTTAATTCACCGGTCAATTCACGCCGTTTTTCAATCCATTTGTCGTTTGGAAAATTTCCCCCGCCGCGACTTTTGCTTTTATTTTTTAAATCCGTAAACTGCCGATCAATACTGCTTTTATTCTTTTTAAAAGATTTTTCTAGTTCAGCCGTACCGGCGTTCCAAGCATAAAAGAGTGCGACGATCGCAACCACGATTAAAATCCAAAAATGGTGCTGCTGGATTTTCAGTAGATAGGGTTTGAGCTTTTCCATACGATCAATGTTTTGNGTTGAAAATCAAAAGATTTAANTTAATACACATGGATTNCCGTGTGCTTTTAGGGTTTACTCGACGTCTGTGGTTGCCAGGCAAATTGAATAACAAACTGATATTGAGTGAGCTCATTTTTCTTGTCGACATCAAACGGTGAAATTACCTTTTGTTTTTTTGCCTCATAGACCAGCGGATGACTGATTCCAATTTCCGAGGTTGGTCGCTCGCTAATTTCCCCCGTTGCATCCGGCAGCGCGACATCACGTTCTTGGAGATTGTGTACCAACGTTCTTTGAACAAANTGTTTCCCTGTCCCATTCATGGGCGAGTCATGAAAGTGATAGCCTGACAATTGCACGACGTAACCGGGGCCTTTGGGGGCCCCACCCGGGTTACGATTTTTTTTCGGGGCAGGCAACTCCGTAACCTCATTTTCGACCGCTGAAACACCCCCGAGCGGTGACGCCCGTTTCTGCTGGCTTTTTTGGCCATTTTCTAACACTAATGGTTCGGTGTTCTCTTCGAAACGAGCCTTATTTTGGGCAGAATACCATTTGGCTAAGTTCGGGACCTTACGGACGCGGAAATCGGTAATCCAGATGTCCATTTTCTCGGCCGTGCCCAGTTGTTGACTGATCGGTTGATTACCATCGTCCGCTTTTTTGAAAAGCTTAACTTCTTCCACGTCAGCGGATTCACCTTCCCCTTCTGGCGCTTCAGAATCGGGTTTTTCCTCGCCGCGACGTACCCTTTTTGTAGCCTTATTTTCAGATTCCAAGATAGCGCGATTACTTTCATCGGGAAGACATTGGTAAATCGCCTGACACAGATTTAAATAATCATTTTTGCGACCGAAGATGGAGATCTTTTCCTCCAATTTATCTTTCTGAGACTTATATTCTCCCAAGGCTTCCTGATATTGATTTTGTAAATCTTCCGCCCTTCTTACAACAGCCTTCGCTTTCTGTGTCGCCGCCTGCCATTTACTGTCAGAATCAATTTGCACTTGCGACCAACTCCACCAGAGCACAATAAAATTGATCAAGCAGGCCAGACCCAAAAGTGTCGCGGTCGCGACAGCCCATGGCTTTTTGTGGCTAATGATCCGCTCCCAGACAAGTTCCTGCGGAACCAGGTTGGTGCCAATCGCGGATTTTGAAAGTCCCTGGATAGCTAAACCATAGGGGACGGCAAATGCCGATACGTGGTCTTGGAACGCCGGCGATTGGGTAACGGCTGAAGAGGTTAGTGATGCAATGTCGGTCAGATGCCCTACCTCAAAACCCAGATTCTTTTTGAGATAACGCTCCAGACCNGGCAATTTGAATGAATTTCCAATCCCCAGAACACGACTAATTTTCGCCTCTTTATCGAGGCTTTGGAAATAACCGATCGAGCGCTGAATTTCCGTTAGCAAATCTTTAAAGATTGGCCGCATTGCCTGATAGATTGCCTTGGGATCGTCAGCCTTTGTTGCATTGCGTTTGAGATGTTCCGCCTTGGCGTAGGTAAGTTGGAGTTCCTTGACCAAGGCTTTTGTAAANTGGCTTCCCCCGAGCGGCACATTCCGCTGCCAGACTCGATAGCCATTGGTGATGACCAGGTCGGTGGCTTCAGTGCCAATCGACAACACGATGACCGAATCGGGCGGATTCTCAGGATCATAACCTGCCGACCATAAAGCGGGATCAATCTGATCAAAGGCAACAAAATTATAAATTGCTAACGGAGTTAATTGAACGATATCAATGTCGATACCAGATTCCTGATAAGGCGNAATCTCTTGAAAAACCTGATCACGCTTCATNGCAAAAAGGCC
Source organism: Planctomycetaceae bacterium TMED10 (assembly GCA_002168195.1). GTDB lineage: Bacteria > Planctomycetota > Planctomycetia > Pirellulales > UBA7805 > UBA7805. The sequence continues at coordinate 84,818 of NHBP01000021.1, read as the reverse complement.
GATTTCTGCATCCAGNGCAAAGCCTTCTTCTTCCATNCCGCCAAACATCCGCTGATAATCCCAAATCACATCTTCNAGGTCGAACGGGATTTGCTGATTGGCCTCGTAGCGGACGATGTCAGGAATTTTTTTAACTTCTACGGGCGGTAGTTTGATGAATCGCGCAAGGCCACTTTGACCGGAAACGGACACGGCAATTTTTGTGCCTTGGATATCGTTCCGCGAGAGAAATAACTCAAGCGCATCGCGGATGATTGCTTCGGGATCCGCATCTGGTTGCGAAAGAATTTTCGGATACTCNATGTAGTCAAAGGCCTCGGCGACAATTTTCCCCGACGCATCCTCGCTCGCTGTGCAGCGGAGTGCCTTGACTGCACACTGACCAATGTCGATACCCCAAGTTGAGGCTCCCTTTGCCATCCCACAACCTCTTCTCTCTGTTCGTCATCCCGTTGGTTCGAGGAAACACATGTTTCCTTGATCACCCTGGGTGGTATCCGGTTGGTATTGCCACCTAAACCCTTTCTTTTACCAGTCTAGTGGTCGCATCAAAAGGATGTCAATTAAAACCCCCCCTTGTGAGGTATCGCGATACAGATGTCTTTAAAACNCTCAAATTTAGCCGATTGTTTTTGTACTTTTTGAAGGAGAACAGGCCNAAAAGATCGGTTCAGTCACCGTAATCCAACCGCTTTCTGATGGTCATCCACACGCGCGGGAATGCGTCACTGATTTCCGCTACCCGAAAAGAGAATNTCCAATACCTTACGTGTTTNTGTANGGCATCAGAATTTNTTCGCTTTCNACACCNGCGAGTGGAGAAAAACCACAATCAACCACTGTTTNCCCCAAGGTTGTCACATCNCGAAAGTAAGCATCGTCCGGTGGCCTTGCCTCNATTNGATTTCGAGTCTCCCGACAAAACAAATCCGCCGCCTGCTGAACAACGGCATCGTTGTGGCGGGCCGCGTAGAGGCTGGTACATAGAATAGTGAGTAGACTTTGAATATTTCCGGATAAGTCTGCCATTCGGCACTGACGATCAGCCAGGGCGAGTTGATGTTTTCGCATTGTACCGCTGATTGTCGATGGCATCTTTTGCAAGGCAGAAGCTGCAAACTCCGCGTGCTCTTGGAGTCGNGGTGGCATTTCAGGAAGNCGCATCCCGCTTCCGATCTTTATTTTTTCCCGCACCATCCATGATGCGTAGGGAACCATGACTGATTTCAACGCCCAGAGATGTGATGGGTTCGTGAATCGAGGCTTGCGGATACCCGCGGACTGCAGTGCGCGACCAATCGGTTCAAAAAATTGAGTGCCGTGATTTTTTACGAGCGATTTAAAAAATGCCATTCCCAGCATTTCCCCTTCTCCTTCATAGATGCAAGGCGCAAGGTATTCGTGAACGTTATCCCCGAACAGATGGCCTTGAAGAAAGCTTCGCCCGCCGTGCGTCTTCATTAAGAGTTCAATAGCAGCCTCTTTTTGAAGCTCACTCCCAAGAATTTTTGCGATAATACATTCCATTTCCCCTCGATAACCCTGGTCAATCAAGCCACTGCACCAAGCAACCATCGCATCGCAGGCAACAATCATTCCCGCGATGCGGCCCAAGCGTCGCTGGACAAGTTCACGCGAAGCGATGACCTGNCCATAGGTTTCACGAAACTGCGCCCACGGAATCATATTGGCCATCATTAAACGCATGGTACCCGCCGCTGTGGCGCACAGGGCAACGCGACCCAAGTTTAAACCGTGGTAGGCGATCGTGAGCCCATCGCCTTTTGCGGGTCGCAATAAATTTTCCGCAGGNACTTTAAAATCATTGAATACGATTCCCTGATTGAATGTGCGCTTGAGNGCATAGAGGCCATATNTTTTTAATTGAAANGAATCACTTTCTTCTGCNGGTAAATCGACAATTAAGACGGCCGGTTTGTCTTCGATTAAACAGACCAATCCAATCGTTCGNCCCGGGACGACATTTGTAATGAAAAGNTTTTCNCCNCTGACGTGATAATGACTTCCACGGAGTTCGGCTCGTGTACGCAGCGCNGTGAGATCCGAACCCGCGCAGGGCTCTGTCAATGCAAAAGCAGATAATTTACTCCCATCGGCTAAGGCAGGAAGATATCGCGATTTTTGGNCCGCAGTTCCNAAAGTACGAATCGGGTCGACCGCACCGATACACCCGTGCACACTCGCNAGACCGGCGATAGTNGGCTCGTGGATGGCCATGGTGGTTAAGAATTGTGCAAAAGCAGAAAACGATGAACCGCTCCCACCATNTTGNNAATCCACTAACAATCCCCAATAGCCAACCTCTGCNAGAGACTTGAAAACNGTNTCGGAAATTTTCCCCTTCTGATCGTAAAGTGAACCCTCTGTGCGATACTTGCTAACCACCTGAATGCTNTTATCCATGACGGTTTTTACCCCATCTGGAATCGTCACTGGCTGACTCANGAAAAGATCACAAGGCGGTTGTTTNTCCCAGACNGCNCGATGTGCGGGGCTGTTAACGGTTTGATANTGGGGCGCNAANAGAGCTTCCACNTGATCATCGGCTTGGTCGATGACACCTGTTCGCCGAGATTCTTCGGCACTCTTGCCTCCGAGTTCTAGCGCCGTTTCCGCAAATGATTTGTTTTCTTGGTGCGGCATTTCGGTCGGGTTAGAAGAATTGTCGGTCATTTTTTTCACATATCTTCGGCTTAGAAGACACGCGCTCCTATGGCTATCAATGCGCAATTCAATGCACTAACTAATTATCAATTCTTTCAAAGATTGTTGCAATTCCTTGTCCGACACCAATGCACATGGTTGCTAAACCATATCGGACCCCTCGAGTCACCATGTTGTGAATTAATGTGGTTGCAATACGAGCCCCACTGGCGCCCAAGGGGTGCCCGATGGCGATTGCGCCCCCAGCGACATTCACGCGGTCGATATCCATGCCAAGTAATTCAACGCAAGCGAGTGCTTGAGCAGCAAAAGCTTCATTCAACTCAATCAAATCGATATCTTGAAGCGAGAGGTTTGCCCTTTGAAGTGCTTTCTGCGTGGCGGGCACAGGTCCAGTTCCCATCACACAGGGATCGACCCCCGCGATTGCAGTTGCAGTGATCCGTGCCAGTGGTCGGAGCCCGAGTTCAGCTGCTTTTTCCTCGGACATAATAAGCATTGCGGCAGCACCATCATTCAACGGGGAGCTGTTGCCGGCCGTGACGGTACCCATTCCGGGCATGAAAGCCGGCTTTAGCTTTGCGAGCGCTTCGGGACTCGTTTCATTTCGTATGGACTGGTCAAAATCAAAAAGTGTCCGTTCCCCCACTTCATTTTTACCCCAAACCGGAATGATTTCATTTTTGAAATGGCCATCTGTGGTTGCTTTTGCTGCTAATTCGTGACTGCGCAGGGCAAAATCATCCTGCGCCTCGCGAGAGATAGAATGCGTTTGTGCTAAAAATTCAGCGGTGACTCCCATCATCAGCGCGCCCTTGCTTGTCCGCGTAAAGAGTTTGGGATTGATATCAAAATCTTTATCCATCGGGATGTGATGCATGTGCTCAAGCCCTCCGACAATCTGGACATTTTCAAAACCAGACATAATGGCATGTGCACCTTGGTTCACTGCCTGAAGGCTACTCCCGCAGAGTCGATTGATCGTTACTCCGCCGGTGTGTACAGGAAGACCCGACATCAAAGCGATATTTCTGGCCACACAGAAACCTTGTTCACCCTGCTGCTGCGTGTTCCCCATCAAGCAATCTTCAATCTGGTCGGGTTCGATAGCAGACTTTTCCACTAACCCCTCAACCACCGTGACCGCAAGATCATCGGCGCGAACGTCTCGAAAGAAGCCGGTTTCTGAGTGTGCACGTCCAACCGGGGACCTCACACACTCAACCACGACTGCGCTATTCACCGGTAAATACCTTTTTGTTAATGGAAACAGCTAAAAGGCGTGATGCATGCTCAGCCATATTAAATGATTATTTCGCTTGTATTATACGCCGAACGATTCGATGCCATTTTATCTCAAGGAAGCGTTTTTGGGACCTTCAATCATTTTATTTTCTCCCTCTAAGAAAAAAAGCTTTCTTAATATTTATATTACACTATCCTTTTCCCTGATGTATTCGTTTGATGCTTGATTGGTGTAAATTATGGACGCAGGCAATCTCAAAGTGTCAAGATGTTCTTTAGCAATCAGCGATGCAGTGAGTACCGAATATGAACCCACAAACGGAATCGGCGGGGATTATTCTCTGCGGCGGAAAAAGTGAGCGAATGGGTCGCTCAAAACCGCTACTCCCTTTTGGTGATGAGGTTTTGCTCGAAAGAGTAACGCGTACTCTAACAGAGGTTGTAAGCCCCTTAATCGTTGTCGCTTCTCCGGGACAATCGCTCCCGGATTTCTCTGCTGAAATCGAAGTTGTTTATGATCGGCAGCCCGGTTGCGGTCCCCTCGAAGGACTCGCAATGGGTCTTAAGGCGATTTCGAAGACTGCAGAGAGTGCTTTTGTTACCGGTTGCGATTCACCTTTTATCAAGCCTTTATTTATCAGACGCATCCTTGCCTTGCTCGATGATTATGCTGTGGCGATTCCAAAAGCAGACGGTCGCTATCATCCTCTTTGTGCCGCCTTTAGCACAAAGGCTTTGCCCCACATCGAAAAAATGCTCCAGGGGGGGGAAAGACGGATGGGCCTGTTGATAGAATCGATTGCGAGGCGTGAAGTTTTACCGCCGGAATGGAAAGACGTTGATCCAGATTCAAAATCTCTTTGCAACCTGAATACCCAAGAAGAGTATGCGGCCGCACTGAGAGAAGCAGATTCGCGGTAGCTCAAAAAGGTAGGAATTATGCAAGACGAACTTAAATTGCCACTTCAGCAAATTCGCACCGCGAGAGAATATACGCTCTCACTGCTTGAAGATTTGCAACCGGAAGAGTGGTATCAAATGCCATCCCCACCAATTTCCCACATTGCCTGGCAGGTGGGACATATTGCAATGGCGCAATTTCGACTTTGCCTTGAGCGATTAAGAAATCTACAACCGGGCGATTGGGATTTGATATCAAAAAACTTTTTACGTACCTTCGCGAAGGGTACGGTTCCAGCAGAAGATTTATCAGACTACCCAAAACCGGATGAAATTGAAGCGGTTTTACATCGCGTCTATGACGCGGTTTTAAAAGAAATTCCAAATTACGAGGAACATGATCTGGAGGTTCCATTTCGTAATCCTCACCCTATTTTCAAAACCAAAAAAGAGGCACTTTTCTTTTCTGCCCAACACGAAATGTTACACGCCGGTCAAATCGGAATACTTCGTCGTTTGCTTGGGAAATCCCCTGTGCGTTAGAAACCGTGCTGCGAGCCCGACTTAAGAATTGATGAGCAAACGGCTTGGCTTCCGCGTGTTGCGGTCCTGGGATTTGGCAGGTTACAGGAAACCCCACGGGAAAAAGGGGCTCTCGTATGCCCGGCGATTTCGCCGAAAGTCTTTGCGGTTCTTGGGCTTGTTTAAATTTTTGTCCGAGAAAAACCACGCTTCTCACCCTGTCCATATCGGGACGTTGACGCCTGAAACCGTACCGCTAAAATGAGGGGGCACTTGGATGCTTGGTCCGAACAACGTAAGAGTCGGACAACGCCAAGAGACTTTTTTTTAGGGATTCGATTGATGGCAGAAGGTACGATTAAACGTCTTACAGACAAAGGTTTCGGTTTTATTGACACTGGTGGAGGTCCGGGTACGGACATGTTTTTTCACTCTTCCAATGTGGATGGAGCCACGTATGACGAGTTGAGTGAGGGACAGCGTGTATCCTACACCGAGGGTACGGGTCCCAAGGGACCGCGCGCAGAAAATGTGACGCCGGTCTAACCAACCTGTGTTGCTCCGCACATTAGGGTGAACCTGATAGCGCTAACATGAGAATGCGGGGATGCCGTAGTACGCACCCCGCTTCTCATCTCTTGCGTGCTCCCTGTTTTCTTGTAGTTTGATGGCTCACTTCGTGTTGCCGGATACCCTTTGCGCAATGATATTAATTTCGCTCCAATCGGGAAGCAATGGAAATTGTTTCTATGTAGAGACTCAATCATCAACTGTTTTGATTGATGCTGGTATTTCAGCACGCCAGGCGGCACATCGACTTGCCGCGACCGGCAGAGACGTCAAAAACGTAGATGCCCTATTCATTTCTCACGATCATAGCGATCACGCCCGATCGATGGGAACATATCATAGAAAGTTTGATGTCCCCGTATACGCAACGGAAAAAACACTCACGGCAATCCACCGACGCTCTCGTCAAGGAACGCTTCGAAAAGTGCATACATTTCTATCGGGCTCAACATTTCAACTTGGCGAATTAAAAATAGAATCGATACGCACTCCTCACGATGCCGTGGATGGGGTCGCTTTCATTATTGATGATGGAATCTCTCGCCTCGGCATTTTTACCGATCTAGGGCATGTCTTCACCGGGCTTGCCGACAGGCTAGCTACGCTCGATGCCGTTGTCATTGAGAGTAATTACGATCCCGAAATGCTCGAGGATGGCCCCTATCCGATCGATTTAAAAAAAAGAATTCGAGGCCCGGGGGGACATCTTTCGAACAGAGAGGCTGCAGAATTACTTAGAGATCTTTATCCGCAAAACCTGCAATGGGCTTGCTTGGCACATCTATCAGAAAAAAACAATCATCCAGACATTGCTTTACGCACACATCGTGAATTGTCAGGGCAGAATACGACACTCTATGTTGCGGACCGTAATCAAGAAAGTGAATGCATGGAGGTTTTACCGCCAACACAAGAGCTTCAAACATCCCGATAAAATCGTGAGGCATCATCAAAACCGCCGGATTAATGACACGACATTTTCCGGCCCCATTTTCCGGCCCCATAGTTAGACAGACAATGAAGTGTCTAATAATCTCATTGGTCGGTGAGCACTGATACTGAGCAGTACAAAATTACCATGCATCACTCACTACTGATTTTTGACTTAGATGGGACCTTGCTTGATACGGTTGACGATATAGGCACTGCGGCAAACCAGGTTTTACAGGAGTTGGGATATCCATCGCATCCGCTTTCTGCCTATCAGGAGTTTGTGGGCTCCGGTGTAGCAGTCCTTTTTCAAAGAGCCTTACCGGATAAGAATCCCGAGCAGAGCGTGATTGACGAGTGCCTTGTTCGGTTTGAACATGCTTATGATGCATGCTGGGATAAGGCGAGTACACCCTATCCAAAAATACCGGAACTATTGAATCAACTTTTAGAACTAAACTACCGTTTAGCAATACTCTCCAATAAACCGGACCCATTTACAAAAAAATGCGTGACGCACTATTTTGCTCCATATCGATTTCACCCTGTCTTTGGGCAAAGACCGACTGTGGCCCGCAAACCGGATCCACAAGCCGTCAGGGAAATCATGAAATATCACAATACGTCTGCCGAGCAGACGCTATTTATTGGCGATTCAGAGATTGATGTACAGACAGCGCAGAATGCCGGAATCTTTTCGATTGGGGTGGCATGGGGTTACCGCCACTCAGAAGTACTTCTTGCTCAAGGGGTTGATTTGCTTATAGAACAACCTTCCGAACTACTTTCTTTTCTCTCGAACCAAACCTAGATAAACTTCACGCTAGGTCACGACTCTTTGATGACGCACAAAACGTGGTCAATTCGCCCGGGCAAGGCAACCGAATTGCTGTTATCTTATTGGAATTATNGAAATAAAATGGATCGGTAACGCGAGCCGAATATTGATCGACCACGATCGTATGGAAACGTAATGAAACTGACTGCAAAAATTGTGTCAATCTTTTTCATTGGCATTCTCACCGTATCCTCAATTTTCGCCTGGATTGCAATCCGCTGGGAAGAAAGAGCCTTTTACGAAAAAGCAAACAATCAAGCCAAGCAGATGGCCGTCTCGCTGCAAGAAAAGATTGTGCTGGCATGGAGTGAACAAGGTGAAGAAGGTATTTTTCGTTTTGTTCGTCAGGCGAGTGAAGCGGATCAACATTGGGAACTGAAGTGGTTTTGGATGCAACCGAATTCGACCACAAAAGAACAGATGCAACCGCGGCGATTCTGCCACTATCATGGAATTGTTTTAGATAGCGAGCGTTCGGGCCAACTAGAAATATCACAAAATTTAGAAGAGCTAAAACAGAATAAACGCAGCGCCATACAAAAAATATTGATCTTTTTTGCAGCGCAGGTGGTGGTGTCTGGTTTAATTCTTATGCTTTTTGGAATCCGTTTTATTGGGCGACCGATACGGCAACTCATTGAGAAGACAAGAGCGATTGGAGAGGGAGATCTTAACACACCACTCTCCTTAAGTGGCAGCGATGAATTGGGTGAATTGGCGCTGAAACTCAATACGATGTGTGATGAGTTGTCAGCGTCTCAGAATCAAGTCCATGAGGAAGCTGCAGCGAGGGTGGAAGCGGTAGAGCAGTTGCGCCATGCGGATCGTCTGCGCACAGTGGGCCGTCTCGCATCGGGTTTAGCGCATGAATTGGGAACCCCGCTGAATGTTGTTGCCGGCCGAGCAAGTTTGATCCACTCGGGAAAATTATCTGCTGCGGAGATAACGGAAAGTTCAAAAACAATCCGCAAAGAAGCGGATAGGATGACGGGCATTCTGCGACAACTTTTAGATTTCGCTCGCCGCAGTCCCCCCCAGACCATGGCGACGGATTTGCGGAAAGTAGTTGCCAGCACGATTGAGCTTCTCGGGTCTTTGGCTGAAAAAAGTAATGTTGAGCTTCAATTCAGTTCTCCACAAGAAGCCTTTCCAATTCACGTTGATCCTGAGCAATTTCGACAAGTAATATCTAATTTAGTAATGAATGCGGTTCAATCCATGTCACAAGGTGGTGTTGTTGCTGTGGAGTTGAAGAAACAGATCGGTGAAATGAAAGCACTCTCTTCAATGCACAAGCCGTCGGTGAGAGATCAAGGTACTTATTATTGTTTAACGGTAAAAGATGAAGGTGACGGCATTGCAGAAGAAAATATCGAACATCTTTTTGAGCCTTTTTTCACCACCAAAGGAGTCGGTGAGGGAACGGGCCTGGGGCTTTCTATTGTTTACGGCATCATTAAAGAACACGATGGTTGGATTGACGTTGAAAGTGTATTGGGTAAAGAGACCTGTTTTTCCGTGTACATTCCGGCAGAGGTATCATCTTGACGGGTAAAATTTTAATTATTGACGATGAGCAGGCCATGTGTGAGTTGCTCGAGACAGATTTACGCTTGCGCGATTTTGAAACCGAGTGGCACACATCAGCAGCGGACGCCGTGCAGGCAGTCAATCGACGGGACTACGACGTTGTGCTGACTGATCTGAATATGCCGGGTACCAACGGCATTCAACTCTGTGAACACATTGCGACGAATCGTCCTGACATTCCTGTTGTAATGATGACCGCCTTCGGCAGCCTCGAGTCGGCCGTGGAGGCCATTCGAGCAGGCGCTTACGATTTTGTAACGAAGCCCATCGAAATGGACCTTTTAAGTGTCACCCTGTCACGGGCAATAAAACATCGTCAACTCGAGGAGAAAATTAAATTTCTCAGTGAGACAGTCGCGCGCACAGAAAGGTTTGGCGACATTCTCGGCACTAGCCCCGCGATGCAAGAACTGTTCGATCAACTCCAACGGATTGCCGATTCGGAAACGTCTTTGCTTATCACGGGGGAGAGCGGCACGGGTAAAGAACTTGTGGCGCGCGCAATCCATCGTAAAAGTCGCCGAAGTAAAAAACCTTTTGTGGCAGTAAACTGTGCGGCTTTGCCTGATGCATTATTAGAGAGCGAGTTATTTGGTCATGCGGCAGGTGCTTTTACTGATGCACGTGGCGAACGTAAGGGACTTCTCTTTCAAGCNGAGGGCGGCACGCTGTTATTGGATGAAGTCGGTGAACTACCTCTAACGGTTCAACCGAAATTGTTGCGCGCACTTGAAGAAAATTGTATGCGTCCGGTCGGTAGTGACGAAGAAATACCTTTTGATGTGCGGATTATTACTGCAACCAATCGCGACCTGGAGACGGCAATCGAAGAGGAAAGATTTCGAGGAGACTTGTACTTTCGCATCAACGTCATTCAGTGCGACTTGCCGCCGTTGCGTTCGCGGGGTACCGACACGCTTCTATTGGCACAAAAGTTTTTAGAAACATTTGCAACTCGGTCGGAAAAAAAAGTTACAGACATCTCAAAAGGTGTTGCGGAAAAATTACTGGCATACACTTGGCCGGGCAACGTGCGTGAATTAAGAAATGTCATCGAGCGGGCGGTTGCGTTAACGCGTTATGATCGCTTGGGTGTAGAAGACTTGCCAGAAAAAATACGCAACTTTCAGGGGTCGCAGGTTTTTATCGGNGGTGAAGATCCAACAGAGATGGTTCCCCTGGAGGAAATTGAAAGACGCTACATTCTTCATGTGCTCGGTGCGGTCGGTAGTAATAAGACAATGGCTGCCCGGATTTTAGGACTTGATCGTAAAACACTGTACCGGAAGCTGAGACAATATCAGTCAGGCTCCGANGAAGNGATNGNNNATCCTTCCGCAGANGATGAAACGCCCGATCAGCACAAGCGGTAAGTCATTGCGTAGCGATTGAGGCGAATTCAGNGGCTCATCCATGTGGGGCGGCTTTCCCCGTTGCACGCCTCGTTGTGGCATTCTGCCACGGGCAACNGCGGAGCCCTTTNTTCTTTGATTCTCTGTATCGTCCTTTGCAGTAAGGCATTGCGCCTTATTTCAAAAATAGTTATTTCTCGGCACATTCCTTGCGTCTTAACGGGTCAGGTTTTCAAAGCGGTGATCGGAACGAACGCTGCTTCGAAAAAAGGTTTTCCGACGTTTTAGAAGCTAGGAGATTAGTGCCATGTCTTCGTCAACACTCATCAGAAAAGAACGCAGTAGNGTCAAACAGGATTCGCGTCAGATGACAGACGAGCAGTTGTTGCTTTCGTATCGCAGCACTGGAGATCAGTCGCATTTTACCGAACTGGAGCAGCGATANCGCCAACCNCTNCTCTGTTTCCTTCGTCGTCAGATAGGNAGCGAATCGATTGCTGAAGATGTGCTTCAAGCAACNTTGATGCAACTACACGTTAAATGNGGGCAATTTGAAGAGGGCCGTAAGGTTCGTCCCTGGTTNTANCGGATTGCGATGAATCAGGCGATCGATAGCAAAAGGCGTAATCGTCGCCACGAGATTGTTAGCCTNAATCAATCGACAAGTTCGATGGATGGTCAGAGCTACGAACTCGTGGAGATGATCCGGGGAGAGAACCNACTACCCGAAGAGACGCTGCAGGTTAACGAGCAGCGTAANTCGGTGAGACANGCGGTCAATAGCTTACCGCAGTCTCTACAAACNATCGTGTCACTCGTATTTTTCCAAGGCCTCAAATATCGGGAAGCCGCAGAAACACTTTCAATCCCGGTCGGCACGCTCAAGAGCCGTATGCACTCTGCCCTGTTGCAGTTGCGTTCNGAGTGGCCGGAGTTGCAGTTATCAGAGGCAGCTTAAAGCAGCTTGCGAAGAACCGATTTTAGAAATTNATTTTAAAGAGGGAGTANAGGCCAGATGTTTCAAGAGAATAAGTTGGATCAGCAAGAGCTGCCTCGAGAAAATGGGAATTCCAAGCGAGATTCTTCTTTCGCGGAAGGAACGAAAGCGAGTAAGTCATCGAGCAGTCTGATAGAGGATAATCCGGTTCGCCTCTATTTAACGCAGATGAGTTCGTTTCCTATGCTGTCCCGCGAGGAAGAATTGGATGCAGCTCGTCGGATAGAAATTTCGCGGCGGCGATATCGCCGAGAAATGCTCGGGAACTACTACATGATTATGGGCGCGATTAAGGTCCTGGATAATATTGAACACGGAAATTTGCGTGTCGATCGAACACTTGATTTTTCAGTTTCCGATAAAGAAAAACGTAAAAATATCGAACAGAGGATGCAACCTAACCTTAAAACGCTTCGCCGGCTGATTGAGGTAATGCCAGGAGATTTTCGCTTGGCAGTCAGTCGTAAATCGGATTCCGCTCTTAAACGCGATGCTTGGCAACGACTCACGCGCAGACGTAAAAAAGCGATGCGTTTAATTGAAGAGCTACATATTCGCATCGAACGGCTGGAACCACTGCTGAATGAACTGATGTGCATTAGTCAGGAAATGAATTGGCTGAAACAAGAAAACCAAAACCGACAAGAAAACCTCGATTGGAATCAGGACCGGAGTGTCTTGTGTCGTCTAATGCTCAGCACCTTGGAGTCTCCGGCGACTTTGAATCGTCGTCTTGCAAGAATAACCGATTACCAAAAATCTTATAATCTGGCGAAACGCTCCCTTGTAGCCGGCAATTTGCGGTTGGTTGTTTCAGTGGCAAAGAAATACTGCAACCGCGGCCTGAGCATCATGGATCTCATCCAGGAGGGAAACGCGGGTCTTATTCGCGCGGCTGAAAAATTTGAGCACAAAAGAGGATACAAATTTTCGACCTATGCCGTGTGGTGGATTAAGCAGGCGATCACCCGGGCAATTGCGGATCAAAGCCGGACAATTCGAGTCCCAGTCCACGCAATCGGAAAGATGCGTTTAATTCAAGATAGAGTCCGCGAACTTGTTCAGCATTTGGGTCGCGAACCTAGTCTTGAAGAAACTGCTGAGGCAACACAACTAAATATCACAGATGTACGTTCGCTTACGCGGATGCGACAACCACTACTCTCACTTGATCACACATCCAGTACATCTGAAGAAATGCGATTTGGAGAAGCGCTTCAAGACGACCGGGCAGTTGATCAGATCGAATTTATGCAACATGATCATTTGTGTGAAAGATTAGATGACGCGATGCGTGTATTGGATGCTCGAGAGCGCGAAATATTACGTTTGCGATATGGAATTGCGGATGGCTCTTCTAAAACGTTAGATGAAGTTGGAAAGATTTTTTCGGTTTCCCGAGAACGGATCCGGCAAATTGAGTGTCGTGCAATGAATAAATTAAAAGAGCCGGAACAATCCAGAAGATTAAAAGATTTCCTGGGCGATCATGTTAAAAGTAAGGCTTGAAGAGTCTAAGGGGATAGCACGATGATTTCACTCGATCACCGGTTTCGTCAGGGCGATCCCCCACAAGTAATCTGGCCTCGATGCTTTAGCTATACGCCTCTTGGAACACTTCTGCCTCGACGCATTCTCTTGGCAGAACCGGACTGTGAAAGAGCGTCGGCGCGTGGTCATTTCTTTGAGCGTTATGGATATGAAGTTCTTTCTTGTTGTGATGTGTCATCGATCAAGAAATGTTTTCAGGGGATGGCGCACTATGCGAATTGTCGTCAATTCGTGAATCTCATTATTTGCGATGTTCATCTGTTGGATGATACGTTGGCGGGGTTTATTCAAATCGGACAAACAAATGCCGACTTTCCGCCGCTCCTGCTGCTTGCAGGGCCGAGCGATGAGGCAACCGATAAATATCGAGACCAAATTAAGCACAAAGGAACTCTTGAAGGGACGATTGACGCCCACGACCAAGTGCTCCTGGTACGGCAGTGGGCCCCGTATTGAGACCGTCTTTCCCGCCGTTTGCTCAGATTGTGAATCTATAGCGATTAGAAAAAATACGGCATTCTAGTGACTCTTACGGATTTCTCCGATTCTGCCGTCCCTATCGAATCTATTGTCTCCGGAGGTTGGATTATACCGATACTGCCAATCATAAGACTTCTGTCGATTGTATTGGTCTGTGCTGAAGCTAGCAGAACAATGTTCGACACTGGTCGGCGACCCTTCCGTTGGCAAGATCGGTAAACCATGCCAAATACCCAAGTGAATCCATCCACTAAAATTCGAGTTGGCGTTGGCACAAAAATAAAGCGTGTCCATTTCTGTCTCTTGATAGGCTTCCTCGCAGTGCTCGCCAGTGTTTCCGGGTGTACTCGATTCGGTGGATCGAGTCTGATTGATTGGTGGCAAAATGGTTTTAAAGTGGGCCCGAATTATGGACGTCCCGCAGCGATCATCGCAGATGATTGGATTGAGGCTGAGAGTCATCACGTCAAAACCGATCCGGTGGAAGATGTTTTCTGGTGGAAGCGACTCGAAGATCCCGATCTTGACCAATTGGTCGAAATCGCAAGTCAGCAAAACTTAACCCTTCAATCGACGGGTTTCCGGATCTTAGAAGCGAGGGCGATCCGAGGCGTGGCGGCAGGATTGCTCTTTCCTCAGCGACAATCTTTTGGTGGCCAATATTTAACGACCCTCCAGAGTACGAATCAGGGTCTTGCGCTGCCGACCAAAAGTGATTTCAATTTGCCGCGCAATTGGCAAAACTTCGACGGTATGTTTGGCCTTGGTTGGGAAATAGATGTCTGGGGTCGTTTCCGGCGCAATTTAGAATCAGCCACTGCAGATTTTGAAATGTCGGTAGAAGATTATGATGGTATTCTCGTGAGCCTGCTTGCCGAGGTAGCGACCAATTACATCCAACTCCGAACTTTCCAGCAGCGCCTCATTTTTGCCCGCTCGAACGTAGCGGCGCAGCAAGGATCGCTGCGGATTGCCACCGTGCGTTTTGAAGCTGGCGAAACGGACAAGCTCGACGTCACTCAAGCAGAATCGAATCTTGAAAGCACAAAAGCACTGATTCCCGAACTTGAGGTTGGAGTCCGCCAGACGGAAAATGCCATTTGTGTGCTTCTGGGCATGCCGCCACAGAATCTGGACCAACTTATTCCAGATCGAAAAAAGCCGATTCCGTTTGTCCCGTCCGATGTGACCCTGGGAACACCGGCTGATCTGATTCGTCGTCGGCCAGATCTTCGGGCACTGGAGCGGGCCGCTGCCTCTGCCAGTGCACGGATAGGTGTTGTCGCCTCAACTCTTTACCCAGGTTTTGCAATTGATGGCACCATTGGATTATCTGCACGTAATTTTAGTTCACTATGGGAGTCAAATAGTGTTGGAGGAACGTTCGATCCGCGATTTGATTGGAAGATTTTAAATTACCGTAGAATTATGAACGAAATTGCTGCGCAGGACGCAGTTTTCCAACAGCGAGCGGTCGATTACCAGCAACAGATTCTCAATGCAAATAAAGAAGTTGAGGATGCATTAATTTCGTATTTAAAAAGTCAAGAACAAGTCAAACTCTTGTTGGCCAGTACCAAATCTTATAAAGAGTCCGTCCGGTTAGCGACACTCAAATACAAAGCCGGGGAAACAGACTTTAATCAGGTGTTTCTGCTGCAGTCTGATTTAACGAAAGTTCAAGATAAATTGGCCCAGGCCGAGGGATCGGTTGCGACCAGTCTGATTGGTATTTACAGGGCACTAGGATCCGGTTGGCAGATTCGCCTGAACCAACCGCCGCCTGCTGGCGCTCCAACAGAACCGGAAAATCTACCTCAACCGCCTGCGGAGGAAGACATGGGAGTTGTAGAAAATAGTCTTTCGACAACTCCTGGAAGTATTGAATTCGCTGCTTCCTCAAACGAACCGGTATCCAATCCTCAGAGTGCCGCATTCATTGCGGCAGGCCCAGTTGACCGCATTCTGCGCAACCAAATGATTCAACAGCACGAATCCCCGTTGGAATCGCCNNATGCAGGCCCATCCCCTCAGAACGTGGTACTCGAAAGCCGCGTTCAAATTCGTAACGTGACCGAATTGAATGAGCCTTGAGCGGTCGCGACAGCACCATGCCACGCGATCCCGCTCTCGAGACTCCCAACGGTTTCATTTCGAAGCTGTGGCCACTACTAGGCTGCNGAGCGTTCTTTCAATTCGCTGCCCAACATNACCCAATACCAACCATTGAAGATCATTTCGATACCTATAAAAAGGCCGATAATGACTTCACCGGTGTCGGGCCATCCTTTGTAGATCATGACGCCCAGTAAAATGGCAACCATACCACTAAGCAATGCCCAACCCCAGCCGGGGAATTGAATTGAAAGCGCGGCAGCAATTCGAAAAATACCACTCACGATAAAGAAGGCTGCGAGCAATGCACTCAGAATCATGACGGCATGTTCTCGTTCATCAACCATGAATATCCCGACCACAACATAGATAATACCGATCAAGAGATTCAGTAAAAATCCACTCCACTTTCCAGCCCAGAGGGCATTCACAACCTGCACCACTCCACCGGCAAGAATTAAAACGCCAAAAAGAACAACTGCTGCTTCAGACGCAAACCAGCAATAAAGTACGGAAATTAAACCGAGAATCATCAGCACGACACCAAGTGTGCTAAACCATTTCCACTCATCCTGTAAATGATAAAGTTCGTGGGTATCGTCTACTTCTGCCCTTGCCGGTACACGTTTAGCCATTGATCAATCTCCTCTGAATGTGAAATCTGAGTGATTATGAAGTGATCGCCAAAGCATGTAATTCTCAAAGCGATCAGAATTGGTTTCCATCAACATNGACTTACTGCCTTTCCATGGTGATTNCCGAAAAATGGAAAAGCAAGTGTGGAATGCCCGNTTTTTCCTAATTATGGCTACAAAACGCGGTTTTCTATCCCATTGTCGCATTCCGCTTTGCTCTNCCGGTCAACCACCATGTGCCNTATNGGGCAACCNGCATGAATNGGCAGCATGAATCGGCCATTCANTTTCCTGCTTCTCTAAACGATGNGCATCTCATAGAATCATCCCCGCAGTTCCCCNTATTTCNATCAGAGTGATTCAACACACTGATGANCGACAATCTTCCGGCTTNAGAAATAAAGAGGATGAATCGTATGGAACATTCAGTCACTGATCGACCTTCTCGAGGAATTACGCTGCTCTACGCAATTGCCGCACTGGTGATTGTAATCTGGGGTATGCGCGGAGCAGCGCCTCTCCTTGTTGAAGTCTTACTCTCAGTGTTTATCGCTATCGTTTGCGCACCGAGNCTCTACTGGNTNCAGCGNAAAGGACTTCCAACATGGCTTGCTCTGATCGTAGTTGTTTCNGTGATGCTCTTNATGGTCTTTGGTTTTATAGTCNTGATGGGATCTTCGATTTCGGGCTTCATGGCCAATTTAGGACACTATAAGAAAAGTCTGTCAACGACCTACCAGGGGGTACTGAATTTCCTCGACGACACCCATCTCGTTGAAAGACTAGAGAAGGCGACCGGACAAGATATTGTGACATCGATCGGCAACTCCTTGGATGTGAATAAAGCGGTGCAGTTCGCCGGAAATACGGTGAGTGAGTTAGGTTCNGCTTTTGGTAGTGCTTTTATGATCGCGCTAACCGCCATTTTTATTCTCTTAGAAGCTTCTGGTTTTCCAAAAAAGCTATCGGCGATGGCGGGTGCTGCTGCTGACAAATCGCGGCTAAACGTCGATCGCATTGTCAATGATATCCGGCATTATCTTATTCTTAAAACGTGGATGTGTCTTTTAACCGGTGTACTCACAGGNNTATTTCTNTATTGCATGGGACTCGACTATCCATTCCTCTGGGGCACGCTTGCATTTCTTTTAAATTTTATTCCAAACATTGGTTCCATCATTGCTGCGGTGCCTGCAGTTTTATTAGGCCTTGTGCAATTCGGTTGGGAAGGTGCGTTGGGAATTATTGTGGGCTATCTGGTCATTAACGGACTGGTAGGCAATTTTTTGGAGCCCAAAATATTCGGTAAGGGACTGGGTCTTTCCACTCTGGTCATCTTTTTAGGTTTGATTTTTTGGGGGTGGATTTTAGGGCCCATCGGTATGGTCCTTTCTGCGCCCCTAACGATGGTGGTTAAGATTGTCGCTGAAAGCCAACCGGATACGCGCTGGATCGCAATTCTTTTGAGTTCCGATGCGAATGTGCGCACAGATTCTACTTAACCCTTGCGCTCAACGTCCATGAAATTCNTTTGATCAGGAAATGCATCGTCGTTGCAAATGAAACGTTTCTAGTGCTTAACCGAATGGGTTTTGTTCTTCTTCAGGAGAAAGGGGCTCAGTTTTTTTTGGCGGTTCCTTTTTCGAATCGGAATTTTTGATACTCCCGCCCGAAGGTGGAGTGCCAGGAGGTTCATAAAAGTCATCCGGTGTATCGAGATCACTTTTATTGAGCGGGTCAATAATTCGCCCGCCTGGACGCACGACAACCAGTTTTACTTGGTTGATGTAAAGGTAATAGGTCATGCCTGTTTCACTATAAACAAGATAATCGCGACCGATCGCCTCAACTTTTTTTATGTTCCCCCAATCCGAGATAACACACCCTGTTTTTTCCCATTGCACATTGATGAACTGACCGACTTCAAGTGCAGAAAAAATGGGGTGCTTGGGATTCACTTCACGAAAATTTTGTGCACCGAGTCCAATAAACATCAGACCNAATACGATGACGAACAGACCGATACGTTGTTTGTTTAGCTTCATGGTTTTTTCCTCGAAAAGTGGAACATGGATCGCTTCATTATTTTAAAAGCGGTCGCTTCGATCGACCGGGCCTTTGATTGAGGGAAACGAGCGGGTTTCATGGATGGTGTTGTCCACCACGATATCCTTCTAATGAGAAACCTACCATTGCATCCGGGCCCAAAGCCCCTCCGGGTCTACGGTTGAATCCGCTTAAATCGAAGCCGGTCCGGTCCCCAATAGGCCACGATTTTTGCTTTGACCTTTTAGGCGATCTTCTCTGAAACCGGTAGGTTTGTGACATCTGGCATGATCGTATGGCGGCAAAATTTCGATTCGGCCCAAATCGGCCTTGGAGAATCACCGTATCATTTTCTATAACGCACTATATTCCATCAGCTTATGTCGATTTAAAGGCTGCTGTTTGGGAAAAAGGTAAGAGTTGGTAAAAATCGCCTGATTATGCCCGCNTGACCTCATTTTACGAGATATTGTAGTAATGTTTNTTGCGCCCTAATAAAATGCACTGTTACGNGCCGGTTCCANAACCGTCAGTGTGTTTCGCTTCAGGGGTGCTGCGAATACATGCGTGAAGAGTTAAAGCGACTCATGAGAATGCGTTGTTTTATACCTATACACTTAAGGATAGGGATCGGAGCCTTGCCATGATGAATCGGTTGGCTATTTTTGCTGTGACTTTCTGTGCTGTTTCCGCTTTTAGTATGGCTCAGNGTGCTGAGCCCTTACTGGTTAGTGGTGGGACAGCGAGGTTGGATACGTACGAAAAGGACAATACCGTCTTTTTTGCCCTGAGTATCGAGCCGAAGGCGGAAGATATGGTTGCCCTGACGACCGACGTGGTTGTCCTGTTTGATACGTCCGCCAGTCAAAGCGGCGAATACCGTACGGCAGCTTTGGAAACACTAGACAATTTTCTGAAGCATTTAGGCGATAACAATACCGTTAAATTGGTCGCTGTCGATGTTGATGCCAATACGCTCACCGATTCGTTTCTTGCGCCACAAAGTGTCCAAATGCAGGATGCATTTGCGAAGCTGAATCGTCGCGTCCCGCTGGGATCGACCAATATGGCCAAAGCAATTCGCGCGGCAACCGAGAGTTTTACAGAATCCGGGTCTGACCGCCGAGCGATTCTTTATATTGGCGATGGGTTGAGTGCAGCCAAAACAACCTCTTCCCCGGCATTCCAGGCGGAGGTGGCCGAGTGCAGAAAAAAACAAATACCGATCAATAGCTATGCGATTGGTCCCAATACGGACGTGCTTTTTTTGGCTACTCTGGCCAATCAAACAGGTGGTCGTTTACTCTCAGATGGCTCGAGTATAACCCCAGAGATTGCCGGCAATCATCTGGTTAAAGCGGTTCGCGGCACGGTGATTTGGCCGGAGGAGTCTGAGATAAACTGGCCGGAGGGTGTGACCGCTTACCCCGCACCCCTGCAACCGCTGCGTACAGATCGAGACAACATCGTTGTAGGGAAAGGCAAGGCAATTGCCGGCGCAACTGTGAATATCCCGGGGATTATTGGCGAGCAGCAGATGCAACTGCAATTTAATATTCCCGAGTCGGCACCTAATGACGCGAATAGCTATTTACCGCACCTGATCGAGATGGCGAGTAAGCCAGGAAATTATCTGCCGACTTTGGGANCCCNGGGGCTCGGNAAGGTTCGAAATCTTGTTGCACGCAATGTTGAATCACTCAACCGACTTGCCCAGTCGGCCCAGGCAGTGGGCGATCCTGACGCTGCACAACGACTTTCGGCACGCGCAAATGAACTTGATCCGGAAGATCCCCAGGCAAACCGGAATGCCAATGTCGACCCAACGAAAACCGCAAGCGATGCACCAGACCCCCGATCTTCACAGGAAAACCTCCTCGAAGATTATATCGCCTCCTCGGGAGACGGAATCAGCAAGGTNGAGAATCGCCAAAAAGTCGTTACCGNTGCCATCAAATCAGATGTTGCNGTTGAGCTTGAAAAAGCTAACCGCTNAATGGATAGCGATCCTGGATCGGTGGAGGCACAACTGAAACTCGTATTACAAAATGTCAGTCAGGCACCCGACCTTGATCCGGATGTCCGCATGCAACTTGAAAACAAATTGCGTTCGGCAATTCGCTTGGCAAGCATCCGAAAACAAGAGCGTGAAACGCAAATGCGTGAAGAGCAAGAGATTTTAGCACAAAGACAGGACCGCGAGCAACGTATTAAAGATCTGGGTCGCGAAGAAGAAAAAATCACACAGTTGATGGCGAGATTTGACTCCCTCATGAAAGAAGATCTCTATCAGGAAGCGGAACAAGTGATGGTCGAAGTCGAGGAATCGACTGAAAAAAATCCAATTCTTGCGGATCCCGCTTTTGTCTCGGCGAGTCAAAATGCACACAATGCCATGATGTACTACGAGTACATGCGCACGATTGAAAGTGCCAATCGCATGCGGGCAAGGGCATTTTTAGACGTGGAACAAAAAGCTATTCCAATGCCTGATGATCCACCCATTACTTATCCTGACGGTGAAGTCTGGCGAGAGATGACACTTCGCCGACAAAAGTACGCATCGGTTGATCTACAGGATCGGTCTACAGCGGAAAAGAATATCACCAAAGCGCTCGATTCGCCGGTTCCCCCTGGCGGCGGCGTTTTAGAATTTGATGAGCAACCACTCGATATTGTTTTAGAAACCCTGCAGGATTCTTTCGCGGACACAAATTATCCGATCAATATTGTTTTAGATACGCAATCACTGAACGAGATCATCGATACCGATAATCCGCCGGTCGTTACGATTAAGGTCAGTGGTATTTCCTTGCGATCAGCCTTGAGACTGATCCTCAGAAGAATTGAAGAGCAGTTAACGTACACGATCAGGGATGAAGTCTTACTGATTACGACAAAAGAGGATTCCGCCGAGCAATTGATTACCAAGGTTTATCCCGTTGCTGATCTTGTACTACCCATCGTGTTGGGCACCCAGACCGGAGTTGGTGGTTTCGGCAGCAATACCGGGGGTGGCATGATGGGATTTGGCGGCATGGGAGGTGGCCAGTCGGCCGGTATGGGCGGTATGGGCGGTGGCGGCATGGGCGGTATGGGCGGNATGGGCGGTGGNGGCATGGGCGGCATGGGNGGCGGCATGGGCGGCGGCATGGGNGGCATGGGCATGGNNNGCGGCGGTGGCGGCATGTTCAGCGATCGCCGACTNAAGACCNATATTGAACCGATGGGAACGAGTCCNTCGGGCATCACTATTTATCAATTCCGGTATGTCGGGGGCGGACCNCTTTACCAGGGCGTCCTCGCGCAGGAGTTACTCGATACCCANCCAAACGCGGTTGTTAGGATGATGGGTGGATATTATGGCGTGCTTTATGAGCAGATTGACGTCAACTTCATTCAGCTACCAGAGAATGCCGAAGAAATAAGATCTTCAGAAAGCAAAATCAAAATATCTCAGTGACCAAGAATGTGAGAAGGCGATTGATATTCGGTGAAAATTGAATGTCAGCAATGGCAACAAAACAGTGACAACAAGATAACCACACCAATATTATTTAGTGGGAACCTGGGAGTGGAGAAAAAGGTGATGCAGAAAAAGAGCANATTGCANAATGTAATTGGCGCACAGAAATTTTTTGTGATTCCCATTGCGGTCCTGATTGCGGCGGTCTATGCCGCTTCAGCTGCGCCAAAAAAAGATACACCGCCAGTGGTTAAGGTTGCGGAAAAGAAAACCCCTAGTCTCTTTGCCCCGCCGGCACCCGCTGTCACTCCACCTGTCACTCCACAAGGAAAAGATAAGACCGCCCGACAAGTTCCTGTTACCGTGCGTCCGCCCAGAGGTCGTTTGCCCGAAGAAAATTGGACCATGACTTTAGAGGTGGATCGAGACGCAACCGAAGATTGGGAAGAAGCCTACTATCGTTATTTTAAGCAACATAAAGTTTTTCCACGCATTATCAGAGGGCGGGTGCGATCTCTTACAGAGGGGCAATCACCAGATCTGAAACAAGTGATCGGGCTTTTGCGAGCTTCGATGCGGGCAGGGCAAATTCAGCCTTGGATGTATGAAGCACTGGCGCTTGCGATGCGGATCGAAAAGATGCCGGCTGACGAAATAGAGCGCGTGCTACTTTCCTCAGCAGATTTCGCAACCAGTGCAAGGCAGGTTATCTTTCTTGCCGAATACATGGATCGACTGGGTTACCGACAGCGAGCACTAGAGTTGCTTCGCGAGGTGACGCTGCGCGATCCGTCGGCTGAACTGGCTTATGCAAAAGCACTCGATATTGCCATTTACTTAGATGATGCGTCTGCGCTGCAGTGGTCGACGCTGGGAGTCTTAAGCCAGGAATGGCCCCGTGAAAATGCCGCCATTTTTGCGAAGGCGGTCCGACACAGCAAGTCGTTGGTTGAGCAAATGCGTGAAAACGGACTCGATCAGCAAGCCGATCAATATGCATCCAAACTAAAACAGGCACTGGCGCGCGATGTGGTCGTTAAAGTTTCCTGGAGCGGTGATGCGGATGTCGATTTAATGGTCGAGGAACCGACCGGTAGTGTCTGTTCGTATCGCCAGAACAAGACACCAGGCGGTGGCTTGCTTGTGGGTGATCCGAATGCGGGCTTGAGTGACACGGCCGGNGGAAGTCACTCCGAAGTTTATAGTTGTTCGGAGGCCTTTTCAGGCGATTATCGGGTGTTACTAAGACAAGTTTGGGGCCGGATTCCGGCAGGACGTGTCACGGTCGATGTGTGGAGTCACCTCGGTAGTGAAAATCAGCAGCATATCCAAAGAGTCATTCCTCTTGATGAGGATGGCGCATTGGTCTCTTTTCACCTTGATTCTGGTCGAAGGCAAGAACGTCTGGCCGATCAGCAGTTGGTCAATGATGTGGTCCAGCAGGTGGCTGTCAATCGTACGATTCTTGCACAGCAGCTTGAAGCCATCTCAAATCCGGAAGCGCTTTTAGCGCAACAAAATTACGTTAACTCGCAGCCAGTATCCCAAATCGGGAATCGTTCGAATCCGCTGAATCGACCTTCGCCCAACGCATTCAATCCGAATCTCGTTGGCTATCAACCGCAGATTACGGTACTGCCGATTGGGATAACCATGCAGGCCAACGCGGTGATTTCCGCCGATCGTCGTTACGTGCGGATTACCACACTGCCATTCTTTTCCACAATTAAAGGCGTGGTCCAGTACAATCTTCAGCAAGGCGTGACCGACCAGGGCCAGTCTGATGAGGCCTTTCAGAATCTGGATATCAATATCGACCAAGATGGNGGTCAGAATGGGAATGCTGATGGGGGAGCGGACAACACTTTTCAGCTAATCATATCCGTTCCTGCGCCTGTTGGAGTAGGCAACACGCCCCGCGCGGGCAGTGTTACCCGCTTTGGTTCTACAGCTGAGGCTTTAGCGGTCACTCTTAGTGGGAATAATGCGACTACTGCGACTGTTTCCCCGCTTGCACTTTCTATTCCCGCCGGCCAGAGTGCGGCATTTTTTAATATTGAAGGTGTTGCTGNAGGGACGACGACGGTGACGGCAACCGGTGGAGGTCAGAGTTCCACGACTACAATAACAATTCAATAACAGTAAATTCGATTTTTCGATATGGACGGTGTAATGATAGATTTCATTTCGTCTATTTTTGTTGTTCGATAAAAATAAAGGTATTAACGGATGATTTGCTTCAAGCCACGATGGATCTCACAACATACAAGTCTTTTTGGCAAAGTCGCTGTATTGCTTCTGCTAAGTCTTGTTGTGCTGATGCATGTCCGTCCGGCGTCCGCTCAGGGTGTCGGTGGTGGTTTTGGTGGCTTTAACATGGTGGGTGGAGTGGTTGTTGATGCCGATGGGGTCATCAAGGATATCCGCCCACAGCTTCGTCAAGAACTTGCCGGAACGCGCCAACAACTTGAAGGCGAAGTCCCGGATGATTTACCCGCAGGGGTTCAACTCCGGAAGATTTCGCTTCGCGCACTGCAGGAGTCGTTACTTGCGGCTGCCGATAAAGGACAGCAGTTACCGGCAGCGGTTCGGTATTTGAGCGGACTACAAAGAGTACAATATGTGTTCGTCTATCCTGAGCAAAAGGATATCGTGCTGGCAGGTCCTGGTGAGCCGTGGCGAATCAATGAGTTAGGCCAAGCGGTCGGTGCCACTAATGGTCGTCCGGTGATCCATCTTCAAGATTTATTGGTTGCTCTACGTGATGCGTTTACCTCGAATGGAGCCCCTATTTCCTGTTCGATCGAACCGACGCCCGAGGGTATTCGAAATTTGCAGAGAAAATTGAATCAATTTGGTCGGCTAAACGGCCAAGGAGGAATCCGTCAGGTCGTGGCCCGCAAACAAGAGCTTGAGGAAAGCCTCGGTCCACAGAATGTGATTCTTTCAGGTATCGATCCGTCGAGCCGATTTGCTTGGACACTTGTTGCGGCCGATTATCGGATGAAGTGTCTNGGTATGGGTCTNGAACCAGCGCCTATTCGCGGAATGCCGAGTTATCCGGAAATCATGCGTCAACGGACTGCGGATTTGATGCCACGCTGGTGGATGGAAACCGATTACGACACANTGCTCACTGATGAGGAAGGGTTTTCTTGGGAACTCCGTGGCCAGGGAGTNAAGGTATTGGCCGAGGACGAACTGGTCACCGCCGATGGTCAGCGAAAGCCCACNGGAAAAGTCAACAAAGCGGCCCGCCGCTGGGCAGAAACAATGACCGAAAAATATGATGAGCTTTCGATTGCATCCCCNATTTTTGGACAATTACGAAACTGTATGGACTTGGCAGTTGTTTGTACCTTAATTCGCAGTAANGGGTTGGATCAGAAGGCCGAGATACAANTGACGGGCTTGCTNGACGAAAAAATTCTCGCGGTTCCCTCGGGTGCGGTTCCGCGTAGCACCCCATCGATTGTTAGTTTTTTGGAGCGACCACGGTCCCTGGTAATCACCGCGTCGGGTGGCGTNTTNATTCAACCGTGGAAAGTGNTTGAACANACNGAGCAGAGTCCCAAGTTGGCCGCATTGCGGAGCAAAATCNAGTCCGCTCAACCAGTTGATTCGTCNACCACTTGGTATTGGGATTAATATCGCTTTTCTCAGAGTCTATTTCCAGCTTATTTCTTCCTTCGTTATGGCTTGGTTGTGGCTTGGTTATGGATTCCGCCAGGGGCTGTTCCACTGAATGGTTTCTTCGATCAGTGTNTTTTCATTNCGNACNACNGCCAGNNTTTCNGTGCCAACGTGGGNNAAATTTTCTTCATCCGNAAGCATNTGTCTCAGGCGCCGGAGGGAAAGTTCCTGGATTTGTTCTTCTTGTGAGTGAGAATCATTCCAATTTTCAAACAGCCACCGGGCATAGCAGTCTTTAAANACCTGCGGCGTCGACGCTCGACTGAGCGCCTGNAAATATTTCACCCAGCGATGATTCGGTTGTTCGACCGGTGCCGGTGAGCCGCCAGAATGGTTTTCCACCCGCAAGAGGTCAATTTCTTGCCCGTTTTCTAAGCGGGCGTGTGCGATCAATCGAGTTTGACGACGCTGCAGGCTCGCGAACATGGACCACCGTTGATTAAGCATTGTCAGTTCGTTTACCCGATGCATGAAGGTGGGCTTAGCAAGAATGTTACTCTTTTCAAAAAACCCATACGCACTTAAAAGCATCACATAAAGAATCAAAATGATACTTAAGCTATTGAGTGCAATGNAAGANATGGAAGTTTTTTGATGTTGCAGAGCAACATGCCCGGCGTACTTATTCTTTACCCTGTACGAAATAAAAAACGACCGTACCGGTTCCCAGCAGCGAGCATCCCAGAAGGCAGACGGCAGAAAGAGGCTGAATCCGGCGGCTGCGACATAAGANAAGAGGGCCACAGAAAGNGTNANCTCGATACCAATATGAAGTGCCACGAGACCGAANAGTGTCCAGAGACGAACCTTGCTCGTTTTCCATGGCGAAAATAAAAGCCANGGNGCAAGCAATTCAAAACCGATCGAGCTCCAGGAAAANATTTTGAGTAGTGTGGGAAAGGAAAGCAGCCAATCACCCACCGGGCGATTGTAATCTGCCCATTCGAGTGTGTTCTGGAGCAGCATTCCAGGTTGGGAGTGATAGATCGCCTTGTAACATCCGGTGCAGAAGTAGAGTAAAAAAACTTGAATCAAGATGGCGACAGTTGCACCCGAAAAAAGTGTTTTTTCTGTCGGTGTGGTCGGTTTCCCCCGCCACGTATCGACCGACCAACAACAACCCAGTGGCAGGAACATCGCCCAAAAAAANAGGATAATCAATAGNGTNTCCGCACCACTGACGGCGTAAGGGACCCGATTATAGAGCGATGTCAAAAGAATCCACGAGCCGATGGTTGCAATCCGCGTATAAAAACCGATCAAAAGTGCGATCACAAAAAGTGCNGTTAACACGAACANCGTCGCCTGAAAATAANTTGANCCGTCAATCCAGAATACGGNCCATCGCCAGGTGAAACTNAAGTGGTTCTTTATTAATTCGACGGGAATGACACCCTGATCGGAATACATGGNCTGTAAATCACCGAATCGAATGCCAAGATCGATCAATACAATGGCTGAGATCAAAACGCGAAAGAGTGCAAGTGTCCGAATATCGATCCGGAATAGAGAAGAAATGCTTCCGTGTGCGGGATNTGCAACTGGCGAATTTTTCACCGTANTGAATTCACGGTTGTTTAAGAGCAGCTTGTTTCAACGGCAGACAAACCAAAAGCCGAGCAGATTATAACGCGGAAGGTAAAGATCTGGCGAGACTGATTTTACCGTTTCAAGCGAGGTCATTTTTGACGGACCAGACCGGGGCGAATATCCAGCAGAAGTGATTCCACAACCCCTTCGCGCATTTTTTCTACGGCAATTGCGCCCATAATGGCATTGTCCGTGCAGAGTGCGAGGGGTGCGGTAATCAATTCCCAGTTTCCTTTCTTCGCCTCGCGAGCCAGAGCCTCACGAAGTACGGCGTTTGCTGCTACACCGCCGCCGACACAAAGCCTTTCATAGCCTGTTTTGGCAAGACCGAGGATGCTTTTAGCCACCACACAGTCGACCACGGCAGCCTGAAAACTCGCTGCGATGTCGGCGACTTTTTGAGCGGGAATCGTGAGTGTCGAAAAGTCAGCACCGCCAGGGCCGGTAAGCTGATAACGTACTGCAGTTTTGAGTCCACTAAAACTAAAATCGAGTCTCTCGGGGTCTCGAAGAAATGCGCGTGGAAACGCGTAGGCCTCTGGATTGCCTGCTTCGGCTGCTTTTTGAATGGATGGCCCACCCGGATAGGGAAGACTGAGCATACTGGCAACCTTATCGAAAGCCTCACCTGCCGCATCGTCGATGGTCGACCCCAGGAGTTCGAATTCGGTGGCGGCCCGACAGTCATAAAGACTTGTATGTCCGCCGCTAACAACGAGGCCCACACAGGGAAATACGTTTTTCTCTGCCGCCATTCGACATGCATAGATATGCGCTTGTAGATGATCGACAGAAACCAACGGAATATTCAGTGTAAAAGCAAGTGTCTTTGCTGCCATGAGTCCGACGAGCAGTGATCCGGCAAGACCGGGTGTGGTTGCCACAGCGATGGCGTCCAGATCGCATAGTTTGATGTTTGCTTTTTGGATCGTCTCCGCGATGACAGGCAAGATGCGTTCTACGTGTGCGCGTGAAGCGAGTTCAGGTACTACGCCGCCAAAACGACGATGAAGATCCTCTTGGCTGGCGACGACAGAACCGAGCACTCTCAAGTCATCGGTCACGATCGCTGCGGCTGTTTCATCGCATGTCGTCTCTAACGTTAAGATACAGAAATCAGATTTTTGCAATGGATTTCTCGCAGTCTCATAAACGAAATTTTTTCAGGAGTCTGTTTTTTCCAAAAGAGTGATAGATTCGACACAACGAGAACCGGGATCGAAAGAAACAGTCTTTCAGCTATCTCACAACCGTTACAACCCGAGTCGCGATGGAGCCGAGCATGCCAATCACTCGATAAAAACCTCTGTAACCACACGAATTATGACGCATCTCGCACGCAGTCGAAAGCGGGTGAATGCAACGGGTAGGGATGAGATGAAACCGCACCGCAACCACTATTTTTTATTGGGAGTTCTTTTCCTCCTGGTTGGCCTCCAATTTCGCGTACTCGAGAGGGTAGTCCTCAATCCACAAAGCACCCTTTTTCTTGCCCAGCGACTCGGTAGCAAAACAGATGCAGCCACTGCCCAGGTACTCCACACCGCCGGATTTGATGCTGCTTTACCACGCAAGGAATTTGAATCGCCCCGGTGGTGCGGCTGGGCCTTTTTCGCACTGGGTTCCTTCCTCATTCTGCACCGAATCATGCTTCCAAAACCGGGCTAATCAATGGCCCAATCTCGTCAATGGCGGCACCACCTCGTTGACGCTATCTGCATCCCTATCTATTATGGTTCACTGTAGATTCTTCTTATTTAAGGGATGCCATGAGCAATAGAAATAGAATTGATGTTTCCGATGTGGGCGAGGTATCGGTCGTACAATTCAAGGATCGAAAAATCCTCGACGAGTCTAATATTCAGGAAATGGGACGAGAGCTTTTTGAATTGATAGAGCAGAAGCGAGCAAAGATTCTCCTCAACTTTATGAACGTCGAGTTTCTCTCGAGTGCAGCATTAGGGAAACTCATCACGCTCGACAAAAAATTGAAGGCAGCGAAAGGACAATTGAAGTTAAGTAACATTCGGCCTGAAATTTATGAGGTTTTTGCGATTACCCGGCTCAATAAATTATTCGATATCCACGACGATGAGGCAGATGCGTTAGCGACGTTTTAACGGCAACATTTTTCTTATACCGACAAAATAGTTTTTAATCCCCTGTAGCTCAGTTGGTAGAGCAGGCGGCTGTTAACCGCCTTGTCGTAGGTTCGAGTCCTACCGGGGGAGCTTTTCTTTATGACGCAACGTTTTCTCAGGATTATGCGGTGCAGTAGCAACTACGCTACGCACCGCTTTCGTCGGTGCCGCTAATGTCCTGCTTCAGGTTAAGTGACCGTGGCATCTTTAACCGGTGAGCCGCGATAAAACAGCCATCGCGCCGAGACACAAGGAAGCGTTAGACCAGATCGCATTAATAAAGAGTCGTACCGGCGCGGCGCACGCATGTCGAGGTTTCGAAGGCAAGCAAAATAAAGTGACCCAAGAATTTTATTTTAAATCGCCTAATCTTTAAAAGNCATATTCAAAATAACGAACGTCTTTATGATACGCCTCGGCCACCATCTCTTTTGTGGTTTGATCATAAAATTCTTGATAGGGTTTGTGGTTAGTTTTCACTAAATGTGGCAACTTGCCTTTCAGTTCTAATTTCGATTTCAGAAAAGCAAAATCTTCTTCAAGATTTTCGAATCTGCCGACAAAGTCGAGCGATATAGGCGAATCAAGATCAGCGTTTTCACTAAAGAAAATATATTGTGGCTTACAATCGTTTTTTATCTTCCAGTCCAGATACGCTTCGTAAGTCTCAAAGGAGCTTACCCATTTGTGCTCAAAATGCTTGCGGTCAGTAAGCATATAGTGATAGAGCGAGACTTGCCAATCCCAAGGATTTCGCACAAAACCAAAAGTAAAATATTGNTCGTATATATCTCTGCCGTCATTTTTTAAATAATTTCCAACGCTAAAATGTTTTTCAGAATGGGGTGTTGCGTGGCGCTTGAGAACNCTGCTCAAAGAGGTTCCTGCNGTTTTATACAAATGAAAGAAAATAAATTTTTTTGATTNGGATAATAACATTTTTATTGAGCCAGCAGAAATTGTTTATCCATCTTCGAAGAGATTAAAATGCCANTCCGTTTTTTCCGGATGCGGGAGCGCATTCGAGCCTCGCTTCTAAATTTATACATACAAGCTGTTTTTCCATAAAGATCATCTTTCATTNGATCAGTAACGATTTTGATACCGCGTGGGATATACGTTGGTCGCCATCAAAAGAGAGTGCCTGATCACGTACAGCGTCTGCCTGACGCCCCCCGACCGCTGCAATGTTTATCGTTTGAATAGGGTCGTAAGAAATAANACGCGAAGACCAAGAAACCATCACGCTGCTGAAAAACGAAAGAGAGNCGTCGAGTTTTCCGAAGACGTTGCAATTGGTTGCGAAAATCGGATTCGCCGACAGGACCAAAATTTGGAACCGGTTCGTCCGGAGCAACGGGCATCAACCGCACTTTATGCAGGTCGCTATGCGTTCAAAGACGAAGAATGCAAAAGTCCTTCCACTACACCCACTACACCGAGGCAAATGTATGCCCACAGGGGCAAATTTTCTTACGAACGTGGATCTCAGCCCGACACTTCGGACAAGATTTTTTCCACGAGCGACCGGAAGACAGTTGCTTCTCCTGGGACTCTTCCTCTTTTTTCCGCTTCGCAATGATTTGATCGCTGTGCGCAGTTTCCGCCCTTTGCTGAGCGCACTGTGGGTGGGTTCCGGATGGAGAATAAGACCTGTCGCCGCACACAGGGCATACTTTTCCACTCTGAGCGACTTCTGGCGGTGGCGGTTTTTTAACACTCATCTAGAAACG
The DNA here is from genome assembly GCA_002168195.1 of Planctomycetaceae bacterium TMED10. Lineage (GTDB taxonomy): Bacteria > Planctomycetota > Planctomycetia > Pirellulales > UBA7805 > UBA7805. The sequence continues at coordinate 53,739 of NHBP01000021.1, read as the reverse complement.
TCAGATACTGACGACCGGGGTCTAACTGAAAGCGGCACTAAAATATTGCAACCCGACCAAAACCATCTCTGGTTTTGGCGGGGTCGCCGAAAAACTATGTAGGCCGTACGTTTTCAGCCCGTGGTCCCTTGGGGCCTTCACCCTCTTCGTATGAAACTTCCTGCCCAATTTGCAGTGTTTCGATCGTAGCACCTTCTACAGCACTATGATGGAAGAAGAGATCACCCTTTTCTCCCTCAATGAATCCAAAACCCTTGTCCGCAATCAATTTTTTGATTGTTCCGTGTGCCATCTGAAAATTCCTCTCACAAAAATAATAAAAAGTCCCTGCCCTATCCGGGTAGAACGCGGTTGAAAACCAAGAAGAGAAAACCAACCGCAACCTGAGAAAAGCCTCCCAGAGGAGACCCTCAAGCAAATCGCTGAGGGATGAGAACGCCACAGGATGGCATTCCTTCACTTACTTGAAGGGGCCAATCTAACATAAAACTTCCGCCATGTGTACGGGTGGAATTTAAAAAAAAGGGCTTTCTGGCCGCCTATAGNGAGCCGATTTTATTGCCTTATACGGTATTAACGCTGGACACGCCCTGTGCTGTTGCCCGCTTTCAAGGCTTCAATCTCGCTTGGATTCGAGTGGTTGATATCTCCTGGTATCGAGTGCGCCAGGCAGGAGGCAGCGACGGCAAAGGCGAGGGCCTCGGAGAGCGTTTGATATTGATCTGAATACATGGCGTGTAGCAAGCCGGCGGCAAAAGAGTCTCCTGCCCCGACACGATCGACAATCTTATCAATATTGTAAGGATCATAGATACCATTTTTTTCGGGTGCAAAATAGATCTGATCGGCAGCTCGATCCAGTAAAAGGCCACCCCATCGATTGCGTGAAGCGGAAAGACTTTCTCGTAAAGTAATGGCCACATGCGTAAGGTTTGGGTATGTGTCTGCTGCCTGTCTTGCAAGGCGAGCATAGGCATCCAAGTCGATGTCACCCTCAGCCACCTCCGAGCGCAAACCAAGCACGTCCCCAAGATCCGTTTCGTTCGCAATGAGTACATCGACCTGGGGCAAGATTTCTCGCATGATATCGCCCGCCAATTCTCCAGCAGATTTGGCCGCATCCCATTGCCATAGTTTACTGCGAAAATTTAGATCGCATGAGACGCGCAGTCCATATTTTTTTGCATATTTAGCAGCAGCCATTGTTGAGGCTGCCGCATTTTCTGAAAGTGCTGGCGTAATCCCCGTTAAATGTAAGTGGTTTGTTGCGTCAAAAATTTCATCCCATTTGTATTGCGCCGGTACTGTGAGACTGATGGATGATTGTTCGCGATCATAATGAACTCGACTCGGGCGTTGACTGGCTCCCGTTTCGACAAACACAAGACCTAATCGCCCGATTGTTCGTTGGATGTACGTTGTATCCACTCCGTAGCTTCGGACCTGAGCAACCAACCTTTCAGCAAGCGGATTATCTTTAGGCACTGTCGTTACATAACGCACGTTGTTATTCCAGAGTGCGAGTGCGCATGCAACATTGAGTTCCGCCCCAGCGGGACCAATTTCAAAGTAGTTGCCCGGTTGCCCTAGACGTTGATGGCCAGGCGGGCTCATGCGAAACAGTGCTTCTCCGAATGTCACGAAATTTCCCATCGACTATCCTTTCTGTCGAATCGCGTCGACAATCTTTCGTGCCCGTTGTGCCCGGCGGGTAATTTCTTGCCAATCTTCGCTTTGGATCAACGAACGTGGTGCAATCCAACTGCCTCCAACTGCCATGGTCGCCGGAAACGCCAAATAATCTCCCATCGCCTCTTCAGAAATGCTGCCGGTAGGCAAGAAATTTAAATCAAGGTGATGATAGGGTGCGGAAACACTTTTTAGCAGTGGTAGCCCACCGGCAGTTGCTGCGGGAAAAAATTTGAGCGTCCGACATCCAAGAGCGATTGCCGCTTCAATTTCTGTCGGGGTAAGCACACCGGGCGCAAACGGAAGTCCCCCCTGTTGGGCATGCAGAACGGTTTCTCGCTGAAAACCGGGAGCAACGGCCATGGCCGCCCCCGCATCAATCGCCAGATCCACCTGCAAGGGAGAAAGCACGGTCCCTGCGACAGGAAGCATTTCAGGGAGTTCTTTGGAAATCAATGCCAAGGACTCAGTCGCTGCTGCCGTTCGCATGGTGACTTCGGCAATCTCTACCCCGCCTTGCCAGAGTGCTTGCGCGGTCCGCACCGCATGATCGACGTTGTCGATCACCAACACGGCGATCGCACCCGCGCGCACCAGTCGGTCACACAAGGCGGTAGGGAACACCTGCACGGCTTCCATGCGGGATTCCTCCTATAGGTAAGAGTGCATTCGGAAACGCAAAAGAAAAGTAAAATACGAAACAGTCTGCCTCCAGTATGCTCTGCCTCGGGCATTCTTTTAAGGGGTCGTGATCGACCCTCTCTCAACGATTCAGAGGCACCGGATTCGCCTTGAGAAGCCTGTGACCGGCTGCGACAAATACCGTTTGATCAGCTACAATTCAGAATCTTTCACCACGTGTCAAACCCGAGAGATTTTAAAATGTCGAAGTGGACCCCGTGGACTCGGCGGAATTTTTTAAGCCATGCCGTAGTCACTCCAATCACGCTTCCTCTACTAAGCACCACCTACTTTGAGCAGGCCGCCTCTGCCGATGAGAGAATTCAGGATGTATCTCTCAGGGGCAGAATCTATAAGACACTCAAGTTGGGCATGGTCAAAATCGATGGAACGCTCGAGGATAAATTTAATGCCGTCAAACAAGCCGGCTTTGCCGGTATTGAGATGGACACACCGAGAATGGATGTTGGAACGACCCGCAAGGCGATTTCAGCAACAGGTCTGCCCGTCGATGGTACGGTAATTTCAACCCATTGGAGTATCCGACACAGTGCAAAAGACGCCGAGAAGCGCAAAGTAGCCCTTGCACACCTGAGAGAATCTATTCGTAAAACGCATGCTGTAGGCGGTCATACGACCTTATTGGTGGTTGGTCATGGTAAAGACGGAACCCCCGAGGAAGTCTGGGATCGTTCACTAGAAAATATTGCGCAGGCGGTGCCTTTGGCCGCAGAGTTGGGCGTGGTGATTGCAATTGAAAATGTATGGAATCATTTCCTCTATGACCATCAGGGCAATTCCAACCAGAAGGTCGAACCGTTTGTCCGCTATCTTGATCAAATTGATTCACCCTGGGTGGGAATGCAATTCGATATTGGCAATCACTGGAAGTATGGCACAACCGGGGACTGGATTCGTCGATTAGGTCGTCGAATCGTCAAACTGGATGCCAAAGGTTTCTCGCGTCAACGCGATACTTTTACCAAAATTGGCGAGGGTGATGTCGACTGGTTAGATGTTTGCCGCGCGCTAAAAGAGATTAATTTTTACGGGTGGTGCGCTGCCGAAGTCGATGGTGGCGATGCAACGCGTCTGCGCGAAATTTCTTCGAATCTAGATCGCGTATTTCGTTTACAGAGTGCGTAGGCCGCATAAAGGACGAAAAAAGAGCCATGGATAGACAGCGTAGTCGACTCGGATTTGTACTCTTCACGATTTATCTATTGCTCTATGGAGGTTTTGTACTCATCAATGCCTTCCGCCCGACATGGATGCAGGTTCAACCAATATCCGGGGTCAATCTGGCGATTTTGTACGGTTTCGGTTTAATTCTTGCAGCCTTTTTACTTGCGTTACTCTACGGAATGTTTGCAAAGAATGAACCAGCGGAGGAGGACGCGTGATCTATCAACCTTCCCCCCTGGCGATCGTCATTTTCTTTCTGTTTGTTGGGGTGACACTCGGACTGAGTTTTTTTCTCGGTCGAAAAGCCAAATCTTCAAAAGGCTATTTTGCGGCGCACGGCCAAATCCCCTGGTTCGTCAACGGTCTTGCCTTCGCCGGTGATTATCTTTCGGCGGCCTCTTTTTTGGGTATCTGTGGGATGATTGCCTTTTATGGATACGACGGATTTCTTTATTCGATCGGGTATCTAGCCGGATGGATTGTCGCCTTGTTCGTGGTCGCCGAACCCATGAAGCGGCTGGGAAAGTTCACCTTCGCCGACGCCCTGGATTCGCAGTTTGGGTCACGAGGCATCCGTTTGGCTGCCGGTATCAGCACGCTTGCGGTGAGCATTTTTTATCTGATTCCACAGATGGTAGGCGCCGGAGCGTTGATCCAACCGCTCCTTGGGTTTCCGCATGAAGTCGGAGTACTGCTGGTCGGCATCACGGTGATTTTGATCGTCGTGACTGCCGGGATGGTTTCAACCACCTGGGTGCAGTTTATTAAAGGTTCACTTCTTGTGATCTTTAGCGCGGTGCTGACCGTGTTGATTCTGCAACGCGGATTTCAAACCGATCCTCAAAATGAACCGGCATATCGATTCACTACGCTCGGTCCGTTTACGCAGCAAGCGCTCCTTGCACAACTGCAGCAGCAGCCCGAAATAAAAGATCAAGTGATTCTACCGGCCGAGGGGATTTGGAAGGATCAGCCTTTTATCCGCACCCAACAGAAGGCTTCGGGTCGGATTACGGTCTGGAGTCGGGAACTGATCGATGGTGATCGCGTATTGCTTCGTGAAGCGCAAATGGAAACGAAACGTCCCGACGGACAAGTGCTGGTGGCGGGGTTGCCCAGAGGTACAGCCCCTGGTGAGGCAACCCTTTATCCGGTGGGTCGCGTGAGCCGCTTGCCAGCCGACGCATCGAAAACGGGCCCGCTGGGTCCGCTTTCTTTTTTCAGTACCCTTGAGAATAGTGAGGTTATTCTCTGGCGGAAGAAAAAGCTCACTCATTCCGCGCTAGGCATAACGACGGTCTATTTTCAGCAACCAACACCAGGCAGTCATGTGCTCCGTCCCGGTGAACACCCACTCTTTAAAGGGATCCGTGGGAACGATCCTTTGGCAAAACTGAATTTTCTCTCTTTGATGCTGGCTTTGTTTTGTGGAACCGCCTCTTTGCCCCATATTTTGATCCGCTACTACACGGTCAAAGATGTCAGTGCTGCCCGCAAAAGTACGATCGTGGGGATCGCCAGTATCGGATTTTTTTATATCCTGACGCTCTATCTGGGCCTCGGCGCTATGACGAGTGGAGCGCTTGATGTGACAAACAACAATATGGCGGCACCACTGTTGGCCAAAAGTATCAATCAATGGCTATTTGCCGTTATCTCGGCGATTGCTTTTACAACCGTGCTTGGCACTGTCAGCGGTCTGATTTTAGCTTCGGCAGGCGCTGTGAGCCACGATCTAATTTCAAGTATGCGTGCCAAGCCACTGAGTGACGCCACGCAAGTGCGCGTTGCTAAAATTGCCTCTTGTGTCGTGGGGGCCATCGCCATCGCACTCGGCATTATCTTTCAAAAGATGAACGTCAGTTACCTGGTCGGTTGGGCCTTCAGTGTAGCAGCATCGGCCAACTTACCGGCCCTGGTGATGCTGCTGTTCTGGAAACGCGTGACTCGGCAGGGAATTATTGCGGGAGTTTTGGTGGGGATGATCAGTTCGCTTTCCTGGATTTTACTCAGTGGTGATACCTTTGATAAAGTTTATGGCCTCAACCCAGCCGATGCGATTGTTCCCTTCAGTCAACCGGGGATTGTCACGATTCCCCTCGGATTTTTCGCCTTGGTGATCGTTTCGCTAATCACCCAAACGAAAACAAAAACAGTCTGAGAAATCCGGTCCGCCGATGCAACCCGTTCAAATCCTCAAGGATCGTTTCGGTCACGAAAGGTTTCGTGGTCAGCAGCGTGATGTCATTGAGCGCATTCTTGAAGGTGGACACGCGCTGGTTATTATGCCCACAGGTGGCGGCAAGTCGCTGTGTTACCAAGTTCCTGCGATTCATTTGGCTGCTGTACAGAAGGGAATGACGATCGTCATTTCCCCGCTTATTGCGCTCATGAAAGATCAGGTGGACGCATTGCAGCGTCAGAACATTCGAGCAGCTTTTATCAATTCGTCACTTTCTCGCGATCAACGTGAAGCGAGCTACGCGCATTTAGCCCAGGGAGCGTATGAATTGCTGTATGTCACCCCGGAACGATTTCGCAAGCCGGAATTTCTTGCTGCACTTGCAGCGCAAAAAATTGCCCTTTTGGCGGTGGATGAAGCCCATTGCATTAGCCAGTGGGGCCACGATTTTCGTCCCGATTACACGCGACTTCAAGAGATTCGTGAAATTCTAGGGAATCCCGTGACGGTGGCACTCACCGCCACTGCCACCAGTGAAGTGCAACAAGATATTGTGCGTCAACTGGGCCTCAAAGAGACTGACATTCAATTATTTCATGAAGGCATCGATCGCCCGAATCTTGATCTTCAAGTTAATCCGGTATGGGGAATGGAAGAAAAACGCGATCAGATTCTTCAGACGCGTGCACACTACCAGGGCCCGGGAATCGTTTATTTTTCGTTGATTCGAAGCCTTGAAGTAATGAGCGAAGCACTCGAGGCACAGGGAATTGATCATCTTATTTATCACGGAAAACTCAATCCGCGCGAGCGACGAGAATTGCAGGACAAATTTATGCATAGCGATGACCGATTGGTCCTGGCAACCAATGCTTTCGGGATGGGAATCGATAAAAAAAATATTCGTTTTGTACTGCATGCAGAAATTCCCGGGTCGATGGAATCTTATTATCAGGAAATCGGACGTGCCGGTCGCGACCAACAACCTTCATTATGTCTTTTGCTTTACGACGAGAGCGATTTGGCAACACAGATGGAATTTATTCAGTGGAGTAACCCTGGCGCTGATTTTTGCCTGCGTGTTTACGATTATCTCAAACGTGATGCAGAGAAGATTCACGCATTTGGACAAGAATGGTTACGGGACCAATTGCACTTTAAGAATCGACACGACTTTCGCCTTGAAACCGTGCTGCAGCTTTTTGATCGTTATGGAGTTATCGAGGGAAGTCTGCATCCTCTGCGGATTGAACGTCTCCAGTCTTTACCCCCAGCACTTACAAGTCCGCAGGAGAGGCAGGCGAAATTACTGCGTGACCAAAAGAAATTGCATGCCCTCCTGGAATACGTAAAGTTTGATGGTGATCGAAAAGCATTTATTCATGCTTATTTTGGCCTGCCTTATCACGGCAGTGGCTCATCTAGTTAACAGTAGTTAACAAAGGTCTCATCGCTTAAGGCGTTCAAGGCTATAATCAGGCCGTTGCGTCAAAGGATACCTTTGGAGAATCAGATGGATCGGAGTCAACTGAATCAAATGCGCCGTGCCTCGGTCACGCTGATCTTTTATCTGCTGATGCCCTGGTGCGCTGATGGCGAAGAGACTGCAAAGCAGAATCAGAGTAATGGCAAGGCAGAAATAAACGTTGGCCAGATCGAATTACCACCAGGTTTTTTCGCTGAGCAGATTTATAAAGTGCCGCGAAAAACCCAGGGTTCGTGGGTAGCGCTCACCATCGATCCGCAGGGTAGACTGATCGCATCGGCCCAATCGCGTGGTCTTTTTCGCATCACACCTCCACCGACAGGAAGTAGGAAACCGGCACACGTTGAAAAAATAGATCTTCCGATTGGGCAGGCCCAAGGGCTGCTTTGGGCTTTTGGTGGTTTGTATGTCGTGGTTAACGGTCGAGCTGCCGAAGGATCAGGTCTATATAAAATTTCTGATACAGATGGTGATGATCTTTATGATCAAGTTCGTCTTCTCCGTAAATTAAACGGTGCAGGTGAACATGGGCCACACGGGGTGGTCCGCGCACCGGATGGCAAATCACTTTTTGTGGTCGGTGGAAACGCTACTGAAATGCCGCAATGCGATGTCAATCGACCCCCGCAGCACTGGGGAACCGATTCAATTTTGGCACCGCAAACTGATTCACGTGGATTTGGTGCTCATCTTAAGCCGCCGGGCGGCTGGGTTTGCCGTACGGATCCGGAAGGAAATACCTGGGAATTGTTCGCAATCGGTTTACGCAACGCCTATGATTTGGCCATGAATACCGAGGGCGAGTTATTTACGTTCGATTCGGATAACGAATGGGATATGGGGATGCCCTGGTATCGACCCACACGAGTCTGTCACGTTCGCAGCGGCGGCGAATTTGGTTGGCGCACAGGGACCGGTAAGTGGCCTGACTACCAACCCGATAGCCTACCCCCGGTGGTGGACGTAGGGGCTGGTTCTCCGACCGGAATCGCCTTTGGATACGGCACGCAGTTTCCAGAAAAATATCGAAACGCGTTATTTATGGGTGACTGGAGTTTCGGGAACATCTACGCCGTTCACTTAACGTCCCAGGGCGGTTCCTATGCAGGAGTTGTTGAGTCATTTGCCTCCGCCGTTCCTCTTCCAGTGACTGACTTGGTCGTGCGACCTCAGGATGGGATGCTCTATTTTACGACGGGGGGCCGTGGGATTGAATCAGCGCTCTACCGCATCGGTTATCAAGATGCTGCATCCCCCAATAAAGATCTACGACCCCCAGTTGCACATTATTCTTTTGTACAAAGACGAAAACTCGAAGCGTTTCATCAACCGGCGGCTCCTGAGAAAGTGAAACCCATTATTGACGCTGCGTGGCCTTCCCTTTCCAGTCCCGATCGCCCTATTCGTTATGCAGCTCGTTTGGTCCTCGAACATCAACCCTGCAAACTATGGCAAACGCGAGCGTTGAACGAAAAAAATCCGCGTGCGTTGATCCAAGCGGCCATTGCCCTCTGTCGCTCACGATCCGAAAACGATCCTGACTTACAGCGAAGCCTTTGTGCTTCACTTGATGCGATTGACTGGTCCATGCTCAGTGGCAACGAGAAGACGGATCTTCTACGCGCCTATGAATTAGCAATCATTCGCCTCGGGACTCCAACGGAACAACTCCGAAGTCGATTGCTTCGTAGATTAAATCCGCTTTATCCTTCCGATAAGACGCCCCTCAACTGTGAGCTTTGTAGTTTGCTTGTGGCGCTGAAATCCCCCGTCGTCGTTTCACGTACACTGCAATTAATCGCCGTAGCAAAAACGCAACAAGAAAAAATTCACTACATGCTTTCGCTCCGCACGCCGGGACTAGAGTGGACTGATAACGAAAGACAGATTTATTTTCAATGGTTTAATCAGTTGCACGCTTATCAGGGTGGCGAATCTTACGATAGTTTTTTATCCCAGATCCATAAGGAAGCCTGCGAGCATCTCACGGAAAAAGCGAAGCAGGAGTTGGGCCCGTTGGCTACGTTTGATCCAGAAAAGAAAGCTTCCCAAAACGAAGAGGAACAGAAATCGCCATCCCAGGTATTCCGGCCCTTTGTCCGGAAATGGCAAGTCGATGATTTCCAGGATGACAGTTCTGAGCAGAAAGAAAATCGAAATCTGACGCGAGGAGAATCGTTGTTTTCGGAAATCGGTTGCATTCGTTGCCATCGAATCGCTGGAAGTGGAGGTATTCTGGGACCCGATCTAACGGCAGTTGGCCGTCGATTCACCGAAAGAGATCTTCTTGAGGCAATCATCGAACCGAATCGAATGATTTCGGATCAGTACCGGGCAACCATTTTTACGCTCAGCGACGGCAAAAGCGTGACGGGCCACATTGCAGACATACATAAAAATAAATGGAGTCTGATTACCAATCTGTTGCAGCCCCGGAATTACACGCCCATTGACCCTCAGTTTATTGAAAATATGGAACCCTCACCCATTTCGATGATGCCCGCTGGTTTGCTCGATACGCTTACGAAGGAGGAAATTATTGATTTATTGAGTTACTTGCGAGCCAATCACGATCGTTCGTAATCCAAAAAATCGGAACCGCCTTTTTATATTTTCGAGGGAGTTTCCTATCGCCGATTCACAATCGAAAAAGATCCACCCACTTGCCGACAAAATAGGGTTTGGCGAACATTTTTTTCGCTTGATGCATCTCTGGCGGGTCGCAGGAGAAAAGCCGACCTACCGAATCAGTTCAACCCTCTTCTTACGGGGCTTGGGAGTCATCTACCTGATCGCTTTTTTTTCACTTTGGATCCAGGTGGACGGGCTTATCGGTACGGATGGAATTTTACCGGCCAAAAATTATTTAGAGCGGGTTGCAGGATATTATGAAACGCAATCCCCAACACAATCTCCCTATTGGGAGGTCCCTACGCTAGCTTGGTTGGGCAGCAGTAATACGCAATTAGAAACACTGTGTGTGATTGGTATGCTCGGTTCGCTGCTACTCATATGCGGTTTTCTTCCATTGCCGTCACTCGTCTTACTCTGGGCGTGTTATCTCTCGTTGTTTCATGTGGGGCAGGTCTTTTTGAGTTTTCAGTGGGACATTCTGTTATTGGAAACAGGTTTCCTCGCGATTTTCCTGGCTCCTCTCATACGTTCCCGCTGTTTCACAGATCGCGCTCCCCCACGGATTGCCCTGTGGTTGCTGTGGTGGTTGTTATTTCGCCTGATGTTTGAATCTGGTGTGGTGAAGCTAAGTTGGAATGATGGTGGCGACATCAGTCTGCAGAATACGTGGGAGACACTAACGGCACTTGACTTTCACTACTGGACCCAGCCTTTACCGCTTCCCACAGCCTGGTATGCCCAGCAACTTCCGGATTGGTTTCAGAAACTGGCTGTAATTTTTGTTTTCGCAATTGAGCTTTGTTTCCCCTTTTTTATTTTTGCACCTCCCCGAATGCGACGAGTTGCAAGTGCGGGTTTTATCTTTTTAATGTTTGCGATAGGTGTGACCGGCAACTATACCTTTTTTAACTTACTTACTATTCTCTTAGCTATTCTCTTGATCGATGATGCTTGTTGGCCGACTCGATTTCGTCTCCGCATGGCGGGTACACCAACCGTATCTTGGGTCTATTGGCAGCAGATAAGAACGTATTTTCTTCTGCCTTTAACCGCCTTGGCGATCTTGATTGGTTCTTTACATATCTATGTGGCCCTCTGGCCAAAAGCTACATGGAGCCGTGAGACCATCGTTCGATTCAACCCGCGACAATGGCTGCTCGTTAACAGCTATGGCCTCTTTCGGCAGATGACTGAAAAGCGACCGGAAATTATTCTTGAAGGTAGTCGAGACGGAAAAACCTGGGAGGCCTACAATTTCTGTTTTAAACCGGGTGATTTGCAGCAACGGCCACGCGTCGCTGCACCCCATCAGCCCCGCCTTGATTGGCAGATGTGGTTTGAGGCCCTCCGTTGGGAGCGTGTGTATCAAACTACAGGAAAAATGAACCTTCGTTATGCCAGTCCCTGGTTTGTCTCCTTGGTACAACGTCTTCTAGAGAACCAGCCTGCCGTAACTGGTTTGCTATGTGTCGATCGTTTGGCACAATCTCCATCAGAACCCTCTTTTTTCCGCATGGGCCTTTATCAATATCGATTTACGGATCGTGCAGAATCATTAAAAAACGGAAGTTGGTGGCATCGCGATCTGGATTGGATGAGCCCTACTTACCGCGTTTCGAAAACCAGAACTGGCATTCTTGATATTCATTCTGAGGAAAATAAGTTGGACTAGATACTTGTGGTTTTTGAAAAAATCCAAACGAAGAACTCGATAGGAATGGCACCATGAATCCTTTTTTATTAGCGATTCTTGCGCTGTTGCCGATTGTGGTGGTAGGTCTGCTGCTGGTTGTCCTGCGTTGGCCAGCCAGTCGGGCGATGCCCTTTTCCTATTTGATCGTGGCGTTCCTTGCCCTCGTTGTTTGGAGAATCTCACCCTGGCAGATCGCGGCGGCGACGTTCCATGGATTGATTGTTGCGATTTCGCTCTTGCTGATTATTTTTGGCGCCATTCTCTTGCTCAATACGCTCAGAGAAAGTGGTGCGTTGGAGGTGATTCGTCACGGCTTTGTCCTTATTTCACCGGATCGAAGGGTTCAGGTAATTGTGATTGCCTGGCTATTTGGCACTTTTATTGAAGGATCTGCCGGGTTTGGTACTCCTGCGGCGGTGGCTGTTCCTTTGATGGTAGGACTTGGTTTCCCCCCACTGTCCGCAGTCCTCTCTGGAATGATTATCCAGAGTACTCCTGTTTCATTCGGCGCACTTGGTACACCGATTCTTATCGGTGTTGGAAAAGGGTTGGCCGGCGATGCAGCTGTCAAGCAAGTCGCCATTGCGTCTGGATTCCAAATGCTAAATGGCGAGATTGCCTGGGATACGTTTTTGGCTGCACTAGGGTTTAAAGTGGCAATGATTCACGCGGTGGTGGGCACGCTCGTCCCCTTGTTTGTCGTTGTCATAATGACTCGTTTCTTCGGCAAGGAGCGGTCCGTTGTTCAGGGACTGCGGTTATGGAAATTTGCTCTTTTTGCTTCTTTGGCGATGACGGTTCCCTACGTGTTAGTTGCCTGGCTGCTCGGTCCCGAGTTTCCATCCTTACTGGGGGGACTGATTGGACTGCTCATTGTAATTCCCGCCGCACAGAAAAACTTTTTGCTGCCGCATGACTGCTGGGACTTTCCTTCACGCGACCAGTGGGCCATAGACTGGATCGGAGAGAAGCCGCTCGATACATCCGGTCACTCCTCACAAACGATGGGACTTTTAAGGGCTTGGAGCCCCTATTTCCTTGTTGCCGCACTACTGGTAGTGACCCGGATTCCATCGTTGGGAATAAAATCTTTATTGCAGTCTCCAGCAATAACCATTATGTGGGAAAATATTTTTAACACAGGTATCGATTCAAAAGTCCAGCCTTTTTATCTCCCAGGGGCGATTTTTATCTTGGTCTCACTGATGACTTTCCTGCTTCACTCGATGCGGCGAAGTGATTACGTAAGTGCCTGGAAGCATTCGGCAAAAACGACAGTGGCTGCTTCTGTTGCGTTGATATTTACCGTGCCCATGGTTCAGGTATTTATCCACTCCGCAGGTGGAGCGAGTGGTTACGACAAAATGCCACTGGTTTTGGCCGAAGGTATCGCGGCGTTGACTGGCTCGCTTTGGCCACTTTTTGCGCCATTGATTGGAGGACTTGGAGCCTTTGTTGCCGGTAGTAACACTGTGAGTAATATGATGTTTTCGCTTTTTCAATTTGGGATGGGGCAAAAAATTGAAGCCGATCCCACGTGGATTGTCGCTTTGCAAGCGGTTGGGGGTGCCGCTGGAAACACGATTTGTGTTCACAATGTCGTGGCGGCTTCTGCAGTGGCTGGCTTGGCCGGAAAAGAAGGTGCGGTGATTCGAAGAACGCTACCGATATTTTTATATTATGCCGCAGCTGCTGGTTCGATCGGTTACGCAGTCGTGCAGTATGATCATCACGGAATGATCAATTTAGGCACGATGATTTATATGGGGATTGTCGGCTCGATCTTATTTTGGATCTGGAAGCGTCTTCGAGATTCCAGTGTTGAGATCACTTAGAACCTTAATCTTTTAACTTAAAGAGTCGCTTGAAAGCCTCAAGTAGCGAGTGAGGTGTTCCCATATGCGCTTCTTTACGCAGCGAATCCAAAGGCGGATGTAGGAGTTTATTAATAAATCGGTCAAATGCGCGGGCGATCTCTTCCTGGGCAGCAAGATTACTCTCGGGTATTTTATTAAAAAGTCTTTCAAGCTCTTCGGCTTTTAATAATTCGCAGCTTTCTTTCAGTTGACGAATGGTTGGCGCCGTGGCTCGATGATGCAAATCGACCATAAATTGCCGCGTTTCTTCTTCCAAGATTTGCTCAGCCGCGGGCCATTCATCTTGTCTTGCCTGTCTGTTGCGATGACACACAATTTGTAAATCATCGATGTTGTACAGGTAGACCCCTAAACATTTTCCAATCGTGGGTTCAAAGTCACAAGGAACGGCAAGATCCAAAATGGCTATAGGTCGTTGGTGGCGTTGAGATTCAATTTTCTTGAAGTCCTCGAGGGTAACCACAGGTTGTCCCGCGGCTGTAGTGCTAACAATTAGATCCGCATCAACAATTAACTCACGGAGTCGATCCCAATGATCCGGTCGACACTGCCACTTTTCTGCCAACATATTGCTTCGCTCTAAACTGCGGTTCACGATGGTAACTTCTTGAGCACCCTCCGATCGCAAATATTGAAGCGTTTCCTCGGCCATTTCCCCGGCACCGATCAATAAAATATTTTTATCATCGAAGCGTTGAAAAATCTGGGTCGCAAAGTCACTCACTGCGACCGCCGGGATACTAATCCGTCTTTGGTGGATCGCGGTATCTGCGGCAACGCGGCGAGCTGCCTTCAGAGCTGCCTGAAACACTCCATGCGTGAGCGGTCCCGTACTGCCCAGTCGCGTTGCTTCTTCATAGGCCTGTTTCACTTGCCCAAGGATTTGTGATTCACCCACGACCATGCTGTCCAGGCTTGCTGCCACATAAAAAAGATGCCTTACCGCATCTTCTCCCGATTGTTGAAAAAGTTCACCAAAAATTTCTTCGGGGCTTAATTGGTGGAACTCCGCTAAAAATTGAACGACATCCTCGTGCGATGGCGATTCATTCTGGTCTTCGGATGCCGTATAGACTTCTACGCGATTGCAGGTGGAAAGCACAACGGCTTCTGTATTCGGAAAACGAAGCTGTAATCTTTCAATAGCTCCGGGGAGATCCTCCGCCGCAAACGCCAACTGTTGTCTCAATTCAACAGGAGCCGTCTGATGACTACAACCAACTAACTGGAGTTTCATGACAATACTCCTTGTGGCTCTTGTGGCTCTTGTGGCGTGGTTGTATCTATTAATTTGAAATGCGAGAGCTTTTCGGTGGTTATTTCTCGCGTTGGATGCGCCGATGGAACGAAACGAGTCACCGCAAGTACGAGCAGTAGGAATACAGCACTGACTAGCGTGAGATAGGCAATCTTGCGACCCTGGCGAGATGGACGGTACAAGGCATTGAACAGCATGGCCGCCGCAAGCCATAACAATAAAAGTCCACTGCTCCAGACCACAGGGTCACTCCACGGAACTTCCCCTTCCTGTGCATTAAGAGCTATCCCCGATAGGACACCGGTCCCTAATAAAATAGTGGCGAAAACAATACACCGTGCCGTAATTTTTTCCGTCCACTCGAGACTAGGTAGCCGAAATCGCAAGGCCATTTGTTTTTTTTGTAATCGACGCGATTGAATCAAATAAATCAATCCACCGACAAATCCGAAAAAAATGACTACTGTGCCTAGCAATAACGAAAATCCGTGGACCATCCCCCATGCGGACTTTCCCATCGGATAGCCACTCTCCTCTGGTAGATATTCTGCTAATGCAATCAGGGCGAGAATCAGGGGCAGTAAGAAAATACCGAGGGGAACTTTGGGATGGTAAAATAAGAGATACAGGTAGATAGCAGCAAGTACCCAGGCGACAAGCAAATACCAATCGAGCGTATCACGAGCCGATTCTTCGGCGAGCCGCGCAATAACAAAAAGTGTTTGAGCCAGTAAACCAGCGCTCGCAAAGCTGATTAAAAGAACGCCACGAATCCCACTCCGGAAAAATAATCGTGACAACTCAAGCAGCAATGCTACGGTATAACTAGCCGCAAAACAAAAGACACTAATGTTACCCATAAGCAGTTCGTTGAAGGGTTTCCGACCCAATATATTGCATCCGACGATAGGGTCTTAGATGCAATCGCATTTATTATTTTTCTAAATTGTATTCTTTTAATTTTTTATGCAATGTGTTCCGGTTAATACCCAGGCGGCCTGCGGCCTTGATTTGGACATGATCGCAGTCGGCCATGACCTGCGCAATAAGCTCACGTTCAACTCGACTCACAATTTTTACGTAGAGGTTGTCTTCGTTTCTGCTCGAACTTGCCAATCCTTCTTGGACCACTTCATAGGAAAGCGATTCTAAATCTCCACCGCGACCTTTCCGCCGCGGCATTTTTCCACGGAACACAATATTATCGGGTAAAAGACCCATGGAAAGTTCATCCTGTTCAGCCAAGACAACAGCTCTTTCGACGTAGTTCTGAAGTTCTCGAACGTTTCCTGGCCAATGGTAATCTTGCATGGCTCGCATCGCATCACTTGCGATGTGGGTGACATATCGGTCGTTGATTTCATTATAGTTCTCGAGAAAATGGCTGACCAATTCAGGAATATCTTCACGCCGTTCCCGTAACGGCGGAAGCTCGATAGAAACGACATTTAAGCGATAATAAAGGTCTTCGCGAAAATTCCCTAATTCAATTTCGTCTAAAAGATCGCGATTTGATGCCGCGATTACGCGCGTATTTACGTGGATTGTTTGCGTATCTCCCACGCGCTCAAATTCGCGTTCCTGTAAGACTCGAAGGAGTTTCACCTGGAGTTGAGGCGTTGTGGAATTAATTTCGTCCAGAAATATTGTACCAGTATGCGCGGCTTCAAATCTTCCCGTGCGATTATTAATCGCACCCGTAAACGATCCTCGAACATGACCGAAAAGCTCACTTTCCAAAAGACTTTCGGTCAAAGCGCCGCAATTAACACGTATGAAAGGCCCATTTTTTCTCGCGCTTAATTCATGAATCGCCCGCGCAATCAACTCCTTCCCCGTGCCCGTTTCACCTAGCAATAGGACGGAGGCATCACTTTGTGCGACTTTGCGCGTGAGTCGATACACCTGTTGCATGGCATCACAGCTACCAATCAACTGGGGAATTGGCGGACGAGTTTCGCCTTTCGTTTCTCCTGAAAAATTTGAACTCATGTTGTACGACGTGATTAGTTGACTGGATTGTTTGTCGCTTAATTGCGGTCTTTATCTGCTGCTTGGTTGAGCGATTCGAGAATGCTCCAGTGGATGGCCTCTTCCTCAGGACTCTCTCCCTCGGTGGCATCGTATCGCTCTTGTTGTCGCTGAATTGCGACTTTCGAGAGGCCGATGCCATGCTTGGCAATGCTTTGCGCGAAAGCGCTTGCAGCAATTTGACGTGTCGCCAGGGGCAGGTAAGGATTGCTGGCAGTATGGACCAGTGTTTGTTGTGCAGCGGGGGTTTTGAGTCCGGTAAGAATATCTATCGCGTGGACTGCGAGTTGCTCTGTCTCAAGACTTTTTGTGAGTAACGGTATCCATTCGGTGGGCTCGTAGCTGTCTGGGGATTGCTCCATGAACTTCTTAAAGAGGCAAAGCGCTTTCTGGGCCTGCTGCAGTCTTTCTGCTTCGTTCACAAAACTGTCGCTGGCCATTTGTTTGAGTTTGTTCATATCTTCACCGGCCATTTCTGCATTGACTGGCATGAAGAAAATAGTTGACAGAGGATCATCGGCAATCATGTTTTCCGCTTCGTTTTCATTTCTTGGATCCACAAGAATGCCGATGGGTAGACCCGCTGTTCTTGAGTCTGTGCGAAACTCATGGAGCACATCCTTGATACCACGCGGTCCGATGGTGAAGGAAATAAACCCGGCGATGTAGTCGGGCTGTCGTTGCGCTGCCGCCATAGCGGTGCGGCCAGTCTTATAGATATTCGCCACATAGCCAGCTTCTTTCAGCATGGATCCCAGCGATTGCCGACGGTTTACTCGACGATCAACAATAAAAACACAGGGTTTCCCCTGCGAGGCGGCTAAAAAACGCAGAGCATCACTCACAACGCTCGTTCCCACAAACGGATGTGCGTCAGATAGGGCGAGAATCGTATTGCATGCCGCGAGCCGCAGGCGACGATCTTGATGGTTTACCGCCGTAACGAGAGGATGGGTGGTGGCACCTCGGCGGGCGAGAAGATTTATGCCTTGTCCACCAGTAATGTCTTTTTTCCCAAAAACTTCTGCGGCTCCTGTTGCCGCCGGCACATACCCTTGATCGAGCGCGAACTCAAAGACTGCTTCGAGAAATTCTAAATCGTTAAAATGTTGCCCTTGTTTTTCTTTTCGTTTGCTCGTTTGCATCAGGGTTTTTAAATCCAACGGCTGATCGAGACCCTTGTTCAACTTTTCGTACTGCAAGAGCGCAGCCGCTTCAAGAAGAATGTTTTCATCCTCGGAGTACTCGCGTGATAATGCACTTGCAATGCGATAGGCTGCCTGTGCGGCCAAAAGCGATTGCGAGCCTTTTCGCTGTGAAAGAGCAGATTGCTTGTCATCCCATTCCCACAATGTATGCTGCTCACCATTTCCACCATTTTTACCAAGAGCTGTACTGAAAACCTGACGACCCAAAAGATAGTTTCGAATCGACTTTTGTATTTGTCTCGACATACTCTTTTTTGTATCGATATCCTGGGAAGCGAGCGTCGTGATGCGGATGTCATTCACGGCCGCGGGATCTGCAATCCGGGTCAAAATAGATGCAATGTTATTGCGTAATTTTTCGTTTTCAGTTTCCAATACTGCAAGCAGCGGAGGGACGGCCGGGGCGCCCAGGAAAATCAGTCCTTGTTTTACCGATAGTTGCTCGGCGGGGCTGCCGGTAAGCAAGATTTTTAAAAGAGGTTCCACGGCTGG
Organism: Planctomycetaceae bacterium TMED10; assembly: GCA_002168195.1. Classification (GTDB taxonomy): domain Bacteria; phylum Planctomycetota; class Planctomycetia; order Pirellulales; family UBA7805; genus UBA7805. Next base: position 35,323 of record NHBP01000021.1, on the reverse strand, counting down.
CGTACCAGCAGCTCGCATTTTTAACAGAGCATCCCGGCGACTCTGCGGGTTATTTCCGACGGCTATTTGTGCGAGTGCGTTTAAGCGAGTTGGATCGGTGTCCCGCCCTCGCATCGCTTGCAAAATATTTTTGCAGAAGTTTCTCGCCGACGAATCAAGTTCGGCATTGTTGGCAATCCGAAAAATCGGGACAGGTCCCAATGAGTCACCGATCGCTAGCAGATTCTGAGTGTTTTCCGGTTCATCTTGTTCGCCCAACTGTTTTGCATATTTTTTTGCCAGTTCCAGGTCACCAAATGCAATCAACTGATTAATCGCCGTGATCAGCTCGGCCGGGGTCGAGGGATTTGAGTCACGGATAATTATTCCAGCAGCAGAGAGAGAAGAATCGGTGTCTACAGCAGTCGAGGGCGACTCCTGGGCATGCACAACGCTGAAAGTCCATGGAGCGAACGCCAACAAAAAGGCAAACCGAAATATGCGGAAAGAAGACATAATTTTCAGTATTCAATAAAGGGCAATGACCGTATTTTGCTCTAAATCTCCCTTAATAGTGCTGTGGTGAAAATAGTGCTGTGGTGAATTCGTTTGTTGCGTTGAAGTAAAAAAGAAACCGCAATCGATTAACTTTTATTCAGTTGATTTTTCCACGATGCAATTTGATCTTTTACTTGTACTCGTCCAGTGGATCCCAGACTACTGAATGCCCGAATCGAATTCTCCGTTCCCAGGATATCGTAGACGCTTTCATCGAGGCTTCCGCAAACCGACTGCATTTCCTGCAGTGGTAGATCCCGAAGTGGCGCATTACTCTCCATGGCCTTTCGCACAATCGTTCCCACAGCGTGGTGTGCCGTGCGTTGGGGAACACCTTTGAGGATCAAATGTTCCATTAAGGTTGTGGCATCGAGATAACCTTGTTCTAGATTTTGGCTGATCGCCTCTCTATTCCAAAGGCTCTGTTCAATAAGAGGAACCGCTATTTCTAAACAGGAAGCAACAGTATCGAACGCGTCAAAAATAGGTATTTTGTCTTCTTGGAGATCTCGGTTATACGCAAGAGGTAAACCTTTTATAAGCGTGAGCAAACTATTGAGATGACCTACAACCCGCGATGCTTTACCGCGGATCAATTCCAAGGCATCTGGATTTATTTTTTGTGGCATCATGGAAGAGCACGTGCAAAATGACTCAGGCAACTGCAGGAAATTGAATTCGACGGTAGACCACAAAATCCATTCCTCAGCCCAACCACTCAAATGGAGGCCAGTTATTGACAGGGCATAGCAAGAATCAAGCACGAAATCTCTATCGCTGGAAGCATCAAGACTGTTGGCCGACACGGTTTCAAAACCAAGCTGCTGGCAGACCATTTCTCGGTCAATAGGAAGGCTCGTTCCTGCCACTGCGCCCGTGCCAAGCGGGAGTACATTATTTCGTTTACTCACTTCCTCAAACCGCTGCCGATCTCGGTTAAACTTCTCGCAGTAAGCCAACATATAATGTGCCCCCAGGACCGGTTGCGCACGCTGGAGATGTGTGTAGGCGGGGAGTATAAGGTCCTCGGTCTGCTCGGCTTGCTTGAGAAATGCGGCCTGGAGACGACTGAGCAGGGAATCAATGTTTTGGATCGTTTCGCGAATCCACATCCTCAGATCTGTAGAGACTTGATCGTTACGGCTGCGTGCCGTGTGTAATTTACGGCCTACATCTCCTAATTTCTCGATTAGCCTCGATTCAATCGCCATGTGAATATCTTCTTGTTCGGCGAGAAACGCAAATTGACCCTGCTCAATTTCTTGGCGAATAGTCAGCAATCCCTGCTCAATCTGTTGGCAGTCTGCGGGTGAGATGAGACCATTTTTGGCTAACATTTGAGCATGCGCGATAGAACCGTTAATATCATGCTTATAGAGGCGTTGGTCGTAACTGATGCTTTCGGAGAATTGGAGCATTTTTGGATCAGTCGCACTGCCAAAAACGCCACTTCGTGAGGGAGTAGACACGATGATTCCCCGAAGGCAAGACTGAGTGATGGATTAAAAGGCACACAAGGCATTTATGGTAAAAGGGTTACGGCAATGTGTCAACGAACGACATTCAGGATTGTATTGCTTTTCTCAGCTTCTGCTCCGGGGAATTGAGGTCAATATCCCTCACGGCGAATCCAAACCCCTATTTAGCATAAACTGTCGCAAGCACTTCGGGGAAAAGGGCTTCCGCCAGATGAGAGTTGTCGACGGATGGTTGAATTCGTTCCCTGCCGGTGGTAATTTCGGGAAATTTTGGATTGGGCTGGCAAGCTTTATCAGGCCCAGCATTTAGAAAGTGAGCTTTTCGGTGCCACGTCGCGAAGACATTCATAAAATTCTCATCATCGGATCGGGCCCCATTATTATTGGTCAGGCCTGCGAATTTGATTACTCCGGTACACAGGCATGCAAAGCCCTTCGTGAGGAAAATTACGAAGTCGTATTGGTTAATTCAAATCCTGCAACCATTATGACCGACCCGGACACAGCGGATCAAACTTATATCGAGCCGCTTACTACGGAAATGGTAGAAAAAGTAATTGCGCGTGAGCGACCAGATGCTTTGCTACCCACGTTAGGCGGTCAGACAGGGCTCAACTTGGCGATGGATTTAGATCGCCTTGGAATTTTAAAGAAGTATGGCGTCGAGATGATCGGAGCCCGAGCCGACGTGATTGCCAAGGCAGAAGAACGCGAACAGTTTAAGCAGGCAATGGAGCGGATCAACCTCGACGTTTGTCATGGAAAAACCGTGCATACGGTCGACCAGGCGAAAGAGGTACTTGCCGAAGTGGGGCTACCCTGTGTCGTCAGGCCGAGTTTTACCCTAGGAGGCTCAGGGTCAAGTATTGCATACAACCGAGGAGAATTTGATCATCTTGTCCGTGATGGTCTCGATCAATCACCCATTAAAGAAGTACTCATCGAAGAATCGGTCATCGGATGGAAAGAATACGAGATGGAGGTGATGCGAGACGTAGATGACAACGTGGTCATCATTTGCTCGATTGAAAACTTTGATCCCATGGGTGTGCATACCGGTGATTCAATTACGGTTGCGCCGGCCCAAACTCTGACGGATAAAGAATATCAACGGATGCGTGACGCCTCGTTGGCCGTGATTCGTGAAATTGGGGTCGAGACCGGAGGTTCCAATATTCAGTTTGCGATCAATCCTGAGAACGGTCGCATGATCGTGATTGAAATGAATCCCCGCGTCAGTCGCTCCAGCGCGTTGGCGTCCAAAGCAACCGGTTTTCCCATAGCCAAAATTGCTGCCAAACTCGCTGTGGGCTATCGCTTGCACGAGCTTCCTAACGATATTACTCGAGAAACACGGGCCTGTTTTGAGCCAACCATCGACTACGTGGTCACAAAGATTCCGCGATTTGCGTTTGAAAAATTTCCCGAAGCTACATCCACGCTCACGACACAAATGAAGAGTGTTGGTGAGACCATGGCAATTGGTCGCACATTCAAAGAATCGCTGCAGAAGGCGCTACGCGGGTTGGAGGTAGGGCGGTTTGGAATTGGCTGTGATGGACGTGATTTGTGGGCGACAAAAGAACAGCCTTCTGCGGACGCAATTCAGATAAAACTTGCTTCTCCCAATCAAGAGAGAATCTGGTATATCCGTTATGCCTTGAAAAGCGGCATGACAAACGAGGCGATTTTCGGGATTACAGGAATCGACCCCTGGTTCATTTCTCAAATTGCGGAACTGTGTCGGATGGAGGAAGAGTTAAAAAGTTTGGGGTCACTTGCATCGGTACAAGAATCTGCCATGCGTCGTGCGAAGCAGGCTGGATTTTCCGATCGCCAGTTAGCCACGCTTTGGCAGTCGACGGATGAAGAAGTACGGGCGTATCGAAAAGACCTTGGAGTCGTTGCCACATTCAAATCAGTCGATACGTGTGGCGCCGAATTTGAAGCATATACACCTTACTTTTATTCAACTTATGAGCAAGAAGATGAAACACCTCCAAAAGCATCGAATCGTAAACGAATAATGATACTTGGAGGCGGTCCAAATCGGATCGGCCAGGGAATCGAGTTTGATTATTGCTGTTGCCACGCTAGTTTTGCCCTTCAGGAATTGGGTATTGAGTCGGTCATGGTCAATTCAAATCCTGAGACTGTAAGTACAGATTATGACACTAGTGATTTACTTTTTTTTGAACCCCTCACGACCGAAGACGTTCTCAATATTTGCGACCGAGTCCAACCGGATGGAATCATTGTGCAATTCGGTGGCCAGACGCCTCTCAATCTTTCCCGCGCGCTCCATAATGCCGGTGTCCCGATCATTGGGACTTCTGTCGACACCATAGAAGCAGCAGAAGATCGAGAAAAGTTTCAGGCACTCCTGAATCGTCTTGGGCTAAAGCAACCGGCGAGCGGGATCGCTCGGAATATGGCGCAAGCGCGTATTGAAGCTAAAAAAATCGGTTACCCGGTCCTCGTTCGACCTAGCTATGTGCTCGGCGGTCGCGCCATGGAGATTTGCTATGATGAGGCACAACTCAAACTGTATGTCAAAGAGGCATTTATAGCTGCCGATGGCCAGCCCGTCCTGATCGATCTCTTTCTGGAAGATGCGATTGAGGTCGATGTCGACTGTATTTTCGACGGCAAGACAGCACTTGTTGTCGGAATCATGGAGCATATTGAAGAAGCAGGAGTTCACTCCGGTGATTCAGCCTGTGTGCTTCCACCCTACAGTTTGTCGGCAGAAGTTATCAGCGAAATTCGAGCTGCTTCTGAATCGATGGCTAGAGAATTAAAAGTCAAAGGGCTGATGAATATTCAATTCGCAGTCAAAGTGGAAGATGGATCCCCGAGTGTTTACGTCATCGAAGCAAACCCTCGAGCCAGTCGAACCGTTCCATTTGTTGCCAAAGCAACAGGGTTGCCGGCGGCAAAAGTTGCAGCCAAGATTATGGCCGGGGAGGTACTGGGCGAAACGATTCTATTAACGGATCTCGGTTACCATGCGGACCCCAAGCCTAGCAAATTTTCGGTTAAGGAAAGTGTATTCCCCTTCAGAAAATTCGCCGGGGTTGACATCGTGCTGGGGCCGGAAATGAAGAGTACTGGAGAAGTCATGGGAGTGGCAGACACTTTTCCAGCTGCGTTTGCTAAAGGGCAGCTTGCGGTTGGAGTCGTCGTTCCCGAGCGAGGTAAGATTTTTGTCAGTGTTTCGAGGAGGCATAAAGAAGAAATCGTCTCCTTGGCAAAGAGACTATGTGAGTTGGGTTACGATCTCTTGGCAACCCGCGGCACAGCAGAAAATCTTCGACAAGCAGGTGTCGAGGTTGAGATTGTGAAAAAGTTGCGGGAAGGCCACCCAAACTTATTGGACTATTTAGCCAATGAAGATGTTCAGTTGATTATGAATACGCCCAGTGGCAAGGGTGCGCGTACGGATGAGGGTAAAATTCGAGCAGCATGTGTCTCTGGTGGTGTACCGTGTGTGACGACCATTCAAGGCATTGGCGCCGTGGTTAGCGCAATGGAGGCGGTACGGTTGCAACCGCTGGATGTGGAGCCTCTGCAAGAGCGTCTAAAATCGAATTTAGCACAGCAGAGTCAGGAAATTACCGCTAGTTAGTGAACAATAGAAGATGGAATTTTAACCAGCTCTGTCTTTTTGCAAGCGATATTTTTTGTAAGGTATCTAGTTGCCTAAAAGTCGATCGACAGCAACACCTACATCCGTACTCCGCATAAAAGTTTCACCAACTAAAATGGCATCGATTTTCCCAGCCTGCAACCGCAGAACGTCGCTGCGCGTACGGATGCCACTTTCTCCCACTACTAGGCACTCATCAGGAATCTCTTTGCGTAACTGCAAAACGTGATCGAGATTGATTGTAAAATCATGCAAGTTGCGATTATTGATTCCGATGAGAGTGGCTCCAATATCCAGCACTCGTTCAAGATTCGATTTTTCGTATATTTCGACAAGGGGTGTCATCCCGAGGTCTATGGTTGCGTTGAATAGAGATCGAAGCTCACAATCATTGAGGCACTCGGCAATCAAAAGTACCGCATCAGCGCCGACAACTCTTGCCTCAATAATTTGATACTCATCTAAAATGAAATCTTTGCGGAGTATTGGCACATCTACCTTGTTGCGTACCATAGACAAATATTCTAGCGAGCCTTGGAAATATTTTTGATCCGTAAGCACACTCAGGCAGGTTGCTCCATGGCCACAATAAATTTCGGCGATCTGTTCCGGATCAAAATCGTCACGAAGGACGCCTGCGGAGGGACTCGCTTTTTTTATCTCCGCAATCAGGGCGACTCCCTCTGTAGCGGCTAAAGATGCATGGAAATTTCTGGGCTCTGGAGCATCTTTTATCGCAGCACGCAATTGATCTGCACGAAGCGCGTCCTTGGATTGAGCTATTTCTTTCCGCTTTGTTGCGATGATTTTTTCTAGAATCGTAGCCATATGATTTGCAGTCGATTAATGCTTGAAGTGACGTTTACCGGTAAAGAGCATCGAGATTTTATGTTCATTACAGGCTGCAATCACTTCCGCATCTCTTCGCGAACCACCGGGCTGGATAATCGCCTGAATGCCGGCAATCGCAGCCCGTTGAATTGAATCAGCAAAGGGGAAAAAGGCGTCGCTAGCCAAGACAGAACCTTTTGATTTTTCGGATGACTTTTGTAAAGCAATTTCAACAGCATCAATCCGGCTCATTTGGCCCGCCCCGCTTCCCCATAGCGTTTTTGCTTTGGCGACAACAATGGCATTCGACTTCACTTGTCGGACAATCATCCAGGCGAAGCGAAGATCTTCCAGGGCATCCGCCGAGGGCCTGACCTCTGTCACAACCTCCCAATCGCTAGGTTCATCGATGAGATTATCACTCTCTTGAATAAGGAGCCCACCAGAAATAGAACGTATATCCATCATGTCTATTCCCCGCTCTAGAGGGCCCGTTTTCATCAGTCGTACATTATTTTTCCATTTGGGGCGAGTGGTAAGCACCTCGAATGCCTCTGGGCTATAAGAAGGAGCAATAATGGCCTCGACAAACTTGTCGGGGCCGACCAAAAATTCGGCTGTTTCATAATCTACTTCCTCATTAAATCCGAGAACCGATCCAAACGCACTTTCAGGATCGCCGGCAAAGGCACACTCCGTAGCCTGCTTGAGAGTTGCCTGAGAGGAAGCACCGCAAGGATTGTTGTGTTTGATTACGACGGCCGAAGATTGCGGCAGGAGTTTCACCAGCTGCAGTGCACTTTCCAGGTCCAGTAAGTTGTTATAAGAAAGTTCTTTCCCATTAAGCTGCTGCGCAGCCACAACAGAATCGTTTTCAGGTTCACTTTGTCGATAGAGTGCTGCCTTCTGGTGCGGGTTCTCTCCGTAACGCAGTTGTGTCTTTTGCTCAAGCGATAATTCAATTATTCCCGGAAGTTTGTCCTTTGACTGACAAGGAGTATGACTTTGCGACGGAGAAAATTCTTTTTTCGCCAGAAAGTTCGTAATAGCCCGATCGTAGTGCGCCGTTTTTTTAAAAGCCTCATGAGCCAGCTTTTTTCGTAGCGCTAGTGTTGTCGAACCCTGTTTTTTAATTTGTTCAGCAACTTCTGAATACTGATCGGGAGATGTAACCACGGTTGTGAAAAGGTAGTTCTTCGCAGCGGCGCGAATCATTGTCGGTCCACCAATATCAATATTCTCTATTGCCATCTCAAGCGTTGCATCTTCCCGGGCGATCGTCTCTTCAAAAGGATACAAATTGACGATGATCAGCGGAATCTTTAGAATGCCGTGCAATTGCATCGCTTCTATTTCATCCGGTCGATCATGGCGACAAAGAATGCCACCGTGTACGCGCGGATGTAATGTTTTTAGACGCCCAGACATCATTTCTGGAAATTCAGTGTACTCGGCAATGTCTATCGCGTTTATTGCCGCGTGGTCGAGATGGTTTTTCGTTCCACCGGTGCTTAATATTTCAATGTTGAGATCATTCAACAACTGGGCGATATCGCTCAACCCTTGTTTGTCGCTGACGCTAATCAAAGCGCGTTCAATTACAGGATCAGACATAGTGTGCTTGGAGTTTCATTGGATAAACGGGTCGAAAGGAGGGAAAGGCGAAACTTGATTTAAACGGGTCAACGCAATTGGTCAAGTAGCAAAACTCATTTCGAGCAGCGGTTTGAGGAATTGTGATTACTCAGACAGAAAAAGTAACTCTCAAGAATACGGATTTTTGCTACGGCAACCCAGAAAGGGTGATTTTGCGTAAGTAGCCAAGGCGTGTGTTGGTCGTTTGAGTGAAGCCAAACAAGAGTTTATTCAAACGGGTTTTCCGCATCATCTGCTGGCTGATCAGCATCGTTCGAGATGGTTTCAGACTCCTCGGTATTCTCTTCCGCCTCATTTTCGGTTGCGGAGTCATCGTCATCGTTTTCAAACTCGGGACCGTCAGCGTTTTGCGAAGCGTCTTTTTTAACGGGACTCCGTGTTGAAGTTTCAATGCATTGGATCAACCCATTTGTGGACGCCAAGTAAATTCGATCGGTGAGGTGGTTGGTGATTGGTATGGAAACACCTCCCGTTTTAACGGTTCGCAAAGATTTACCAGTTTCCGTATCAACAATCCGCATATTTCCTTTCCTGTCTAAGCCAAAGACTCTATCAGGTGTAACTGAAAGAATCCGAGCTATGTCCGGATTGAACCAGGATTCATTCCCCTCTTTTAATGATTGTTTTTCGTGGGAATCGTTAGATTTTTTCGCCTCGTTTTGTACCCCGTTGAGCGAACCGGATTTTTCGGCGACTTCTTCGTCTGCGAGAATTCGATAGAGTCCACCGTCTGGCGTGGAAATATAGATAAATCCATCAAGTGCAACGGGCCGACTAATGAGCGGAGTTCCGGTTGAAAATCGCCATCGAATGTCACCCGTCTTTACATTTACTTTATACAAATAGCCGTCTGCAGAAACAATGTACAGGTAGGAGTTAATCTTGACGGGTGGGACAACCACGTTTTCAAAAGTTTCTAAACGGAAAAGAATTTCCATCGGTTTGATGCGTGCGACATAGAAAGAAGCCCGGTCATTCGCCCAACCGAAAAGACCATCAAATATGGTTGGCTGAATCATAGTCTTGCCATGAGAATTATATCTCCAGACGGGAAATTGCGTATCTGAAACCGATCGAACTTCCTTCCAGGCTCGTGGCTCATCCAAGGAATAGACCTCGATATTTCCATCCACTTTTGGAACGAAAACAAAATCTTCACTTACGCCCGGCGTCCCAATGACCCCCCCTGATAATTTTCGCGACCAAACTTGTTTACCTGTTTTACGTTCAAAAACCAGAAGATGTGAGCCATTAGCTACGGCAGTATGATTCGGACCCACGCCGACGGAACTCGTAAAAAGCGTAGGGGAATCTACGTTGGTGACCCAGAGTGTGTCCCCTGTTTCACCGTCGATTGTTTGAATGACACCCCGTTTTGTTTGAACGGTGAGAAGTTCTCCGTCAAAATTTACCGATTCAACACGGTCTCTTCCAACGTCCATTTGGACCTGTGTGAACCAGGGACGTGTCAGTCCCTCTCGCTGTAATTTTCCCCTGTCGACTAGCGTGTCTGCCATCGCTGGGCGATGCTCAGTATCCGCGATGACAAAAATGCCGCCAACAATGAGACACAGCATCATTCGCTGAAGAAAAATCATAGGAAAAATTCACTCCACACAAATAAAATTGGAGCCTTTAAAAAGTTTCACTAGAAGGTCGACCTAGCAAACAACCTCTTTCATTCTAGTCGAAAAGGATCCGGGGTTGGGGTCTGGCTAATTTTTAGTGAAAAGCATTAAATAGAAGACAAAAAGATGCTCAACGATCATGTTTTATAGATACGACGAGTGCTTGATATGCGTCTATTCACCCGTCCGTCCGAAAGCGGCACAAGATAGTCTGAGCTAGACGTTTTTATTTCAGGTTTTAAAAATTCTCCCACGACGCCAAGACAACTTTTCATTTTCACTTATCCAACAGCCCAACAGCATGTAGTACTCACACCGGGTCTCTTGTTTATTCAAGGTGAAAAATGATGGCCGAGTTAGTCACCCGAGATTGAAATGTTCCCAAAGAAAAATAGCTGATTCGATAAATCCATGAATAATTTTGCGAATCTATCCGAAACTGAGCAATCGATTGAAGCTATTTTAGGCTACCTCAATTTTTCATCTGGTAGCCATGATCCACAGTTTTTCAAACACTTGAATCAACTGTACCAATATTGTGGCGAGCAAACGGGGCATTCGCAATTCGCAGACGATCCATTGGTACCTCTGTGGCAAAGCGTTATCCAACTTCTTGAAGAGCGCCTGAAATGTCTTCAAAAACAAAATTCGACATTTACGAATAACGATCAAGCCTCTCTTGTTTTGGGCAAAATCAGAGAAAATATTTTGCCCCAGTACCTCAAATTTCATTCTGATTTATTATTTCACCAATCCGAAAATATTCTTTACGGACCGTTCTTTGTTGGTCGTGTGCTTGAATGCCTTCTTGCTGAACTCAATCGGTCGCCGAAGTGGAGCGACACGCGGCAGCGTGAAATCATTGATAAGCTCAATGATTATGTGGGTTATCGGCCGGTCGCTGTTCTAGAGAATGATCGGAAAATGGAGCCTTATTCCCATGAGTGGTGTCGTCCCATACCCGTATTTATTCGGGATGCTGGCGTGGCGGTTGGGATGTACGCGGAATTGATAAATGAGGCGATTCAAATCCTTCGCTCGATCCCACAGCAAATTGGCGTTGCGGCACAGTTTGATTTGAATAATGTGCAAGAGTTTGCGTTCGATCCTCGTCCGTATGATTTCGATCACCCTGTTAACAAGCGTCCTAATTATCAATTCGGTCTTTGGGATCCTTTGAGTGTTGACGGCCGTGGTTTTTATTCTCGATTTGTCATTCAGCAGACCACACTCGACATCTTATTAGATCGCGTAAAGTGGGCGAATCCAAAAGATAAACCGCAAAGGCTATTTGAGTCGTCAGCGGCACTAGCAGGGACCATGCTTATGGCATCGGCCGTAAGTGGATGCGGTCCGGATGCGTACACGTCGGAAGTTACGTTAGGTAAATTATTGCCCGTGATTTCTGGATTGCGCGAGGCATTTTATGCACATCTCATCGATGCGGCGAGGAATAATGAACAGGCATTCTCAAAACATTTGATTGACGAGGCGAATGAGTTAAATCAACCTTTTGGAAGAGTACGACGCTTTTTGAATGCCCAGCTGTCACGCCGACGCGCTCAGCAGCTTGAATGCATGCACCTGGCAATCATTTATGCTCAGATAGACAGACCGGAAGCAGCGCAACGCCAAGTATCTTTTGTGCCGGCAACGAGTACCAAAATACTCTGTGATTTGGAATGTTTATTTACAGAAAACGAAACATTGCTGCTCGATCGAAAAAGTTTGGCGGCTGCATCCAATCTAAAAAAGTCGGTCGATTTATTTATGCGGGGTATCCACTGTGGAGCCATTGTTGACCCCTGGAATATTCTCGGATTTGATTCGAATTTCAGCCTCTTTCCCGCACTTGAAAATAGTGTGCCTGATCACCGGGTTGGAATATTAATCGACTTAGTGGACCGGATATTCTCTCAGTTTTCGCGCACTTTATGTTTAGCGGCATCAGAAGAGCAGTCAGATGTGGTTGATCGCATTTCGAATGAATTTGTTTTGTTTTCACGTTGGTGGGACCAATTTGCAGTGGATTCCATTCGTAATGTCGATGCAATTATTGGCAATGCCGTCTACGAAGATGCGCAAATTGCGGCTAGGGCGTTGGCAGCATGGCAAGAGGCGGGAGCCACGTCTGGTGATGTTCGCTTTTGGCAGCCATTCGTTGGAAAAATTGACTCCCCCAAAGGTTATGTGCTGATTATTAACGCAATTCTGGATCGCAAAGACTTTGTGGCTGCAATGCATTTACTAATGCATTGGCTCAGCCAATCCGATCAAGTTAATTTACAAAAAGGCAGCGATTTATTTCATGTTATTGCAAATAGGTGGCTCAACGATGTTCTGGGGGAATTAGATCATTCCAAAGCAGAAGAAAATACCGATGTCTGGCGCATGGTGGAAAAGTTTTTTGATTTTCTGGAAGCCAATTCCGGGGACTACGCTCAGGTCCCCCAATGGGAGTTAGTCAATTCCGTTTCGGAACTTGGCGAACATGCCTTCGAGTCGGATGGAGAGTCAGAGGACGACATCTATTCGGCGGCGTATGAAGAGGTTGTTTATCGTGATAGCACAGACGACGGAATTGATGGCGAAATTATCGGACCTGAGGTGGACGGTTTCGGTCTTACCGAGGAGGCACGTCGAATTAGTGAGAGATTGGGCTTTATTGTAACGACGATGCGATTATGGAAATATGTGGTTGCAACGGCTTTAGCTCAAGGGGTAGAGCAGGAGGCCTCTTTGTGCGACCGTTTTACAAATTGGCTGACCCAGTCTCTAGATCAACAAAAAAAACTCCTCAGCTTACTGAAAGCGATCGAGATCTGTGATCTTCCACAGCCACTTCCTACATCGGAGTCTCTTGTTGAATACGATCGAAATCGTGCAATCCATGAAGTTTTGATAGAGCGGGTGATAGACGCCTATCTTGTGGATGTTGAGACAACTCAGATGTTGATTGCGGCAACGCTACCGGCGGCAGGTGCGAATGAAGGGCTAAAAGATCCCGTAGCCTGTTTGGTGCGCGGAGCCATTAAGGGCAATATTGCTGAAGTAAAATCGTGGGCGTCCGAATATGCAAAAGATCTTGCCAAGCAAAATCTGCTTTATGTTCCGATCGCTAGAGGAGGTAAACTTTTAAATATTGTTGAGACTAAAGGTTATCAACGCAACTTAAAGATGGTCTTGGATATCCTTCCGCGGATGGGGCTTCTTTTTGAATCTGTTTCCCTGCTTCGCTGTTGTGCCAAGAGTGAACGTGAACAACTTGGCAGCTCTGGAAGCGTCACGGAATTCGATCAAATATTTTATGTGGCGAATCAGCAGCTGATCGATTCGATTGTGTTGAGCGTTGTGCAATGGTCCGCAGAAGCAGATTCAAATAACCAAAAAAATCGCGAGCTTCATGACCGGCTGTTGATCGACTATCTGCAACAATTGATGGAACAAACAGCCCAAATATGGATTGAACACAGTCAGACTTTGAGATTGTCGGTCCTTGAAAAAGTCTATTCGGACAAAAAGTGGGAGGCCTTGGTTAATTTCATCCGAGCTCACGGACACGATATATTCACCCAAGAGTTTCTTCACCTGGGTAATCTTCGTGCAATTCTCCATCGCGGTGTTTCCTTATGGTTGGAAGAAAAGATGGCTTCTTCAGAGGTAAGCGACTGGTCAATTTATTCCGCGATGAACACCGAGGCGAATAAGCAAAAAATTGTGGGACAACTGCAAATTGTGATTGAGGCCATCGTAGAGAGTTATGGAGAATATAAGGAGTACAACGGAACCACAACACAATCGGATAAAGGGGAGCTTCTCTACACTTTTCTAGATATGCTGCGGTTGCGATCCAGTTATGATCGCGTAGCCTGGAATCTCATTCCGGCGATGCAAGTGCATGAGATATTACTTCGCCATGGTTGTGTGGATGCTGCGGAAGCCTGGCGACTTGAAATGGTTGAACGAACGAGAGAATCTGCTGACGAAATGGTCAGAAAGCTAAGAGAACTGGAACAGCGATACGGAATGCGGTTATCGACGATTTCACACCGTATAGAAGAACGTTTCGTACAACCACTCGATATTGGGCGGGCAAAAATACTCGTCAGAAAATGTATGGATAGTGAAAACAATAGTCAAAATGAATGGTTCCCGCTTCTTGAAGATCAGATTGATGAGCTCTCACAGGAGCCGACAGGAGCTGGCCTCGATTTGCCACAATGGATCGCCACTTTAGAAGAAGAAGTCAGTGGCTATAGAACGAAACACCTTAGACGCATTCGCGAAGATATTACAAAAAAGATATCCCCGAGATATCTATCGCGCGAAGAACTGGAGCAACATCTTCAGNATCTTGAGTGAGCTTCACTCGGACAAGAATTCGGGCCAGAGGGAATCACTAATGAATANCCCTTTTCGCGTTAATTTTAATTGATCGTGTTCGAGCGTTAGGAATCCTTGTTCTAAGAAACGATTGAGAGATTTCTCGAGAAGCCTTGGAATATCAAATCCAGTAGAGGCATGAAAAGCAGAGAGTGAAATGCCTTCCATGCGTCGCAGGCCAAACACAACAGCTTCGCGAGCGGAAGCCTCAGCCGATAGGTGTTCTCGGAAAGCTACAGGAGAACCCCCGGAAAGTAATTTTTTGATATAAGTCGTCGTGCTACGATGATTTGTCTCGCGTGTCCCGTTAATGAATCGCGACGCCCCCGCACCGATCGCAAAATAACTTTTGNTTTTCCAGTACCCCTCATTGTGTCGACAACGATGACCGGGTCTCGAAAAATTAGAAATTTCATAGTGATCAAAACCAGCATTTTCCAACNTATCAATGCCATACTCGTACATTTGCAACTCTAGATTTTCCGTGACNCGATTTATTNTTCCGTGGAGCAGTTGGTTATAAAAAAGGGCTCCTTTTTCATAGGTCAGTCCATAAGTAGAAAGATGNTCAGGTTCAAGATTCAAAGCCTTCTGCAAATCTGTTTTCCAGACATCGAAGGTTTCGTCGGGTGCACCGAAAATGAGATCAATCGAGACATCCAGCTTATGCTTTTTTAATAGAAACACAGCATNCGCGATGTCAGCCTCTGAATGCGTTCGATCGAGTCTGCGAAGTTTACTCTCGGTGAATGATTGGGCACCCAGACTAACGCGTGTGACCCCNGCATGAGATAATATTTCAGCCATGCTTTCGGTAATGTCACCAGGATTGGCCTCTACTGAAAATTCCCCCCCGCTCTCCAAGGGAAACCATCNATTGGCTAAATCAAGCAATCGTTGTAACTGTGTCGACGGGAGATAGGTTGGTGTACCACCACCGATAAAAAGTGTTTGCACTCGATGACTCTCATCGAGACTATGTAATTCAATATCGACAGCTTTTAAGTACTTGTTGATTAGATCATCACGGTTCGCTATCAGCGTAAAATTACAATAGCCACATCGGTGCTGACAAAAAGGAACGTGAAGGTAGGCAGCTTGAGGTCGCGAGGTTTTCAAAGCGTGAGATAGATCGAANGATTGGTCGNCCATGACTGCACTAATCACGCNGAAGTAAAAACGTNGAGGTAATTTTTGTCACGTCGCCGGTCATTCGGTTTCGTGCCAGGCTGGGTTCGAATTTATCCTCAGATCCATAGATGGAGCTTNCCATCGATCATGTCGGGAATTTTTTTCTCAACCANATTGCGGATAGTGTTTTTATGATAACGCGTGCTGAAATGGGAAGCGATAATTAATTTGTTATTAAAACGATCTCGCCGCTCTATCACGTCCTCGAGATGAAGGTGNCCNAACTTGNGTATTTTTTGTCGGCGGTGATGTGGTGAGAGGAACGTCATTTCCGTAATTAAAATTTCAGCCTCGTACATTTCNGGTGCAGCGTCGAGGCCTTCAGGNGCACTATCTCCCAGATAAGCTATTAATGGTCGACGATGTTCTTCTGAGACCTCTTTTCCCAATAGTCGTAGGTCACGAATCTCAGCGCCACTCAGCGACTGGTATTCCGCCTTCAATTTTTTTCGCCTTTCCCAGACGATAAACCCAAAAGAGGGAACAGAATGCTTTGTCGGAGTGACGGTTACTACATATTCACGTGACAATTCTATTTCATTTCCTGCAGCGATCGGTAGNAAACGACATGGTAATTTCCCGCGATCGAGTTGCGTGAAGTGGTAAAGAATTTGCTTCACAGAATCGATGGTTACCTCCGGAAGATAAATCGTGGGAGGCTCCATTTTCATCATTCGTCGACGGGCAACATAGATTGGAAGTGCCGCAATATGGTCGAGATGACCGTGTGAGACAAACCAGGTCCCCGTTCCCATAAAAGACCAAGGTTGTGCTCCCAAATCAAAGCCTATTTTTAGCTCGGGAATACGCCAATAAGTCTGAACCGCCGCACGCGAATACCCTTCGATCGTGAGATTATTGTAGACAAGTTTTTTAACAGGAAGGTTGTCGATCATGAACGTGCGCTATATGCCGCGTTGCCTATTGAAATTGTAGCGATAGAGATTCTGAATCAGTGTAGATCGGCGGTGCGGGTCATGAAAAGGGACCAGCTGACGAGNAGTTCGGATCGATGCGATGGCGGGCGTTATNACAAATGCTTTCCANAACTTACATGACGCATATTACACGCCGAGAAACATAATAGCGTNCTTAGGNATTTTTCGGATCAGACGTTTCGGGGCTTGCATGCTCGTAAGTGTCACTCGATTGAAAATCAATATCGCCACCAGATTTTTTATCCGGAAGCAACCACATTTCACCAAATAAATCTTCTTGTTTGCATTGAAGGCTATGGTGGCGTATTAATTCTAATACGGCGAGAAAAATCCCGATCATCTGTGACTTATGCATTTGACTATGAAAAAGATCGGAAAGTTTCAGACGACCATCCACATGCAGTTTGTGATGAATTTGCTCCATGTATACGTGAATAGGTGTTTCATCGTAAACGATACTAGAGGGCTTTTGGGCCTGGCGATCCTTAAGAATACGACTAAAAGCGCTTACTAAGTCCCACAGCTCTACTTCACGAATCGGTTCCGCAGCAATGTTTCGGGTACGCGCAGGCAGGTCTTTCGCCTGTCGAGGAAAATGCTGTTGCCATTCACGACTTTTGTCCTCCAAAAGACTCGCCGCGTCACGATACTTTTTGTATTCAAGCAATTGACGTACGAGATCTTTCCGCGGATCTTCGATCTCTCCTTGCTGTTCATCGCTATTGGGAAGTACCAGTCGCGACTTGATTTCGACCAGTGTACTTGCCATCTCTAAAAAATCACCCACTTTGTTCACATCAATTTTTTCGAGTACCTCAAGATGACAAATAAATTGTTCAGCAATGGTTGAAATTGGAATATCTGTAATTTCAACCTCATGCTTTCGAACGAGATAAAGCAAAAGATCTAACGGCCCGCGAAAAATATCCAGATCAACACGGAACATCACTGCCGCCTGTTCCCCGTGATTTTTATCTTGATCTGAGTTGCTTGTTACCATAATGAACGGCCGAGAGATCGGGGCTGGCAGGAAGGTGATCGGTATGTAACCATGCAGCAATAGACAAGTGTGTCGATAGCATTGATGTATACCATCTTCGTGGCAAAACCACTTCATCTTCAGTATATCCCTAAATCAGTTCACAAGCATTAGCAAAAGATAAGGGACATTTGGGTCAAAATGCGGTATACAATTTTTATATCGTCATGACAAACACCATCAATATGTCGCCGAGTCGGTATTCGATGGAAAGGATAGAGCGTGGCAGGAAAAGATAGAGAGAGTTTTTCGGGTTTTGAATCAATTGCAGATCGAGAAAAATTACTGCTTGCACGATTTGCAATTCATAGCACAGATACCAAGGGACGAAAATACGCAGAGCCTGTCCAGGAGTACCGAGGCCCTTTCCAAAGAGATCGTGATCGCATTATTCACACTGCGGCATATCGACGGCTGAGTCATAAGACACAAGTTTTTACTAACGAACTGGGTGATTATCATCGCAATCGACTGACGCATACGTTAGAAGTCTGCTCCATTGCGCGTACCATTGCCCGAGCGCTGAAGCTGAATGAAGATTTAGTTGAGGCGATGGCTTTAATGCACGACATCGGACATCCGCCATTCGGTCACTCTGGTGAAGATGCACTTAACGAGTGCTTGATTGATGATGGTGGATTTTCCCATAATCGACACGCGTTACGGATTGTCGAAGTTCTTGAGAACAGATATCCGGATTTTCCCGGTCTGAATTTGAGTCTCGAAACCTTGGAAGGCCAGCAGTTTCGAGCTGCAAAAAAAGATGCCAACGCAAGTCCCTCCCTCGAAGCCCAAGTTGTCGATGCAGCAGATAGTATTGCTTACGACAGTCATGATGCTGATGACGCACTAGAATTAGGATTATTAGATATCGCGCAACTAATGGAAGTTTCCATTTGGAGTCATGCCGTTACCAAGGTGAGTGAAGGCAGGGAACTCTCACCAGTTTTACTCCGCCGGTCCGTTGCGCATGAGTTAATAGACGTCCAGGTAAAAGATCTTCTAGGAAACACGATGCTGGAACTCGATCGGCTCCAGTTGCGATCTGCCGAAGAGATAAAAAAGCTACCCCCTGTCGTAGGTCATAGTGAGCAGATAATGCATCAGAAAAAAGACTTTGAATCGTTTTTGATGCACAATGTCTATCGGCACCCCAACGTGATTAACGTCCGAGATAGTGCGCAACAGGCGCTACGCAATCTCTTTGAAATACTGAAAAGCAAGCCACACCTGCTTCCGGAAAATTATAGACTGAGGTCACAAGAGATAGGGCTTCATCGAACGATCGGTGATTATATCGCGGGTATGACGGATCGATTTGCTTGGCGCGAGCATGCGCGACTTAGTGACGACTAGTGACGACACCTATTCGCCAGATTCAGCACTGGTAAGTCAGAATGGGTCGATCTAGAATGAAATAGATTATTCCTCCTCTTATAAAATTTCATTCGCTATTTCAGGTCGTCCCTATCGTTTTATATCCCGGCGATCGTTCCATATTTATTATTTATAAATTCATATCGTTTAGGCAGGTGTTATTGTGAATGCATATCGAAGTGAGTCTCTTACCATCTTTTTTGTGCGGTTCGTGTTTGTGCTTGTCGCGGCTGGTGTTGGGGTACAATTAATTCGTACCGAAGGAATTAAAGACCAACCGGTCATCATTTTATGGTTGGTGTTTTGTGGAGTGATGTTTGCGGCACTGACGACAATTGCGATCGATGTGCTGTTTAAACATAAACGGCTGGATGTGATTACGGCTATTTATTTCGGACTCATTATTGGACTATTTCTGACCTACATCCTGAGGTTGGCACTCGTTTCAGTTCTTCCGACACAGGCCTCAATCGTTCAGGTTGCGGGTCTGATTTTTGGAATGTGTATTTGCTATGTGTGCATAAGCGTTTTAATGCAGACCAAGGACGATTTTCGCTTCATCATTCCATACGTTGAATTTAGTCGGGAAATCAAAGGTGCCCGACCCTATATTTTAGACACCAGTGCAATTATTGACGGACGTATTGCNGACCTTGTGGCAACACATGTTTTTGATAGCCAACTTGTGATGCCGCGTTTTGTAATTAATGAACTGCAGGGAATTGCCGATAGTTCTGATCGGTTGAGAAGGATGCGTGGACGCCGCGGACTCGATATTCTCAATGCTCTTCGTAGCAACCAGGAAGTCGATTTAAAAATATATGATCACGAGAGTGCGGAATGGGCCGATCAACCCGTTGATATAAAATTAGTTTTTCTTGCAAAAAAACTTGACGGGAAGATTGTCACGAATGATTACAATCTGAACAAAGTTGCCAAGCTGCACGATGTGGCGGTCGTTAACTTGAACGATATTGCGAATGCTTTAAAGCCGCANTTTCTTCCTGGGGAAAAAATTGATGTCAAAGTGATCAAGCAGGGTGAGGAAAGCGGTCAGGGAATCGCCTATCTTGAAGATGGGACGATGATCGTAATTGAAGGAGGCCAGGATCATATCAGTCAGACAATCCAGATTATCGTGACCAGTGTGCTTCAGACCAGCGCTGGCCGTATGGTATTTGGCAAGGTTGCCTGACAGATATTCTGCAACACAGTTGTCCCGATGATCTCAATCCGCCGGTAGCCCTCAGCGTGGGCTGAGGTTGGTCTCAATCTAGGACACCGTTTCGTGAAGGTGGACGAGGGTGGTCTCCATCGATTCAGTTTCGAGAAGCACGACCGTAGGGTCATCGAATGTCCAGCCACTTGTTTCACCCGGATTGATGCATAATCGATCTTTGAAATCGCGGTTAATCTTCGGTTTATGCGAATGCGCGTATACGGCCACATCAAATTCACCACGAAGATCCCGCAGTTGCCTTTCCATATGCGCCAGAAGAAATCGAGTGCCATCTTCCGCGATGTAGCAAAAAGGCGGCTCTCCCAGGACGCCAACAATTCGTATTCCGGCGAGGAGTCCCGGCTTATTCCCTTCATTGTCTCCAAAGCAGGCCACTAGCGGGCAATCCAGTTTACGAAGAGGTGGAATGGAAAAAGTGGAAACCAGATCGCCTGCAAAGAGCACGGTGTCGCATTGGGCTCGGTTAAAAACGNCGACCGCCTTGCGAATATGATCCAGATGATCGTGACTATCTGCAAATATTCCAATACGCATGACTGACTATCTTTATTGAAATAGAGTGCCAGAGCCAGACTACATCTTTTCAACAACGTTAATCCCGAGAAGTGCGAGCCCCATCTTCAGCGTTCTGGCGGTCAATGCACATAAGAGGATTCGTTGCTCACGAACAATTGTTGAATCTGCTTTGATCACGGGGCACCGTTCGAAAAACTGGGAAAAACGTTTCGCCAAATCCTCAAACAAATAGTGCGTTAAGTGATTGGGTCGGTAATCAGAAGCAACTAAATCGAGTGCTTCGGAAAATCGTAAGATAGCCAATCCCAGTGCTCGTTCCGCCGTTTCGCAGAGCCTGATACTTGTACCNCGATTAACAATTTGCTCAACATCGACATCAGCCTTCCGCAAAATACTCTGAATGCGGGCATATGCATACTGAAGGTAGGTTGCTGTGTTGCCGTTGAGAGCGAGCATTTTCTCATAGCTGAACACATAATCACTCTCGCGATTTTGAGAAAGATCAGCGTACTTGAGTGCCCCGATTCCGATGATTTCCGCAATAGATTGACAACCGCCGTCATCAAGATCAACGTCATTTTCTTTCGCAACGATCGCTGCCCGCGCGACCGCCTCGTCAAGCAGACTATCTAAACCCACCGTGGTACCCGAGCGGGTTTTAAACGGCCGACCGTCTTCACCTAAAACGGTCCCAAATTTCACGTGGACCAGATTTGTGGAAACCCAGTCTACTTTCTCCACCGCCGAAAAAAGCTGTTGGAAGTGGAGGCTTTGACGATGATCGACGACATACAAAATAGCATCGGGCTTCCACGTCTTGAGGCGGTAATAGANTGTTGCCAAATCAGTTGTCGCATAAAGATACGCGCCGTCCTTCTTTTGGACAATCATCGGAACGTCTTGTTCCTCCGAAAAGATGCAAATCGCACCGTCGCTCTCTTGAGCTATCCCGGCCTTCTGCAGATCTGACACAAGGCCCGCCAGCATGTCATGATAAAAACTTTCTCCCAGTGTGTGATCAAAAGATATGTCCAGTCGTTGATAAACGCGATTCAACTCTGCAATCGCGAGCGGCATAAACATATCCCAAAGTTGTTTATTTTCCTCGTCACCGGCATGAAGTTTTGCGGTCTCCAGTAAGACATCGTGGTCGATNGTGGGGTGGACTGCGAGAAGTTTATTTTTTGCCGGGTCTTTTTCTATCGAATTTTTTTGCTTCGAAATGGCTTGCATTTCGGTATCTGTCTGGGAGAGTTGATTTTCCAGGCGGCGCAGTTGTTTTTGCTGCGACTTTTTCGTGTTTTCCTGCTCGTCTAATTCCTTACGNAGCCTTGNGATTTTTCCATCGAGGTCCAATTGCTGCTTTTCCAGGATCGGTAGTTGTGCCACTCCCCGATGATACTGGACGAATTGGTTCACCAGTTGATAGAGCCGTGCTAGTTCACCAACCGGATTTTTCTCATAGCTTTCCGAGTCCAAGAAATGTTTATATCCGTAGATGATCATGCCGAATTGCGTTCCCCAGTCACCGATGTGATTGTCCGTAATCACTTGATGTCCAAGGAAGCGGAATATTTTTGCCAAGGAATCTCCAATCACGGTAGACCGAATGTGTCCGACATGCATTGGTTTGGCGACGTTAGGCGCAGAATAATCCACCACAATCGTTTGCGGATGAGTCGTTTCAGGGATGCTCAGTCGATCACTCAAGAGGGCATCGCCTAACTCTTTCTCGAGCCAATCGGTGCGAAGCGTCAGATTGATGAATCCTGGACCTGCGACCTCTTTTTTTTCACACAGATCCTCAAGGGCAACATCACGAATTAAGCTTTCGGCGATATCGCGAGGACTTCGGCTGAGTCTTTTTGCCAGTGGCATCGCACAGTTTGCCTGATAATCTCCAAACTTTGGATCCTGACTTGGCTTGATCATCTCGAGGTAGGGATTGACGTCCTCAAGACCAAGAGATTCTAAGACCGGTCGGAATCGATGGCAGATCGTATCCAAAATATTCATCGGGATCCTCATGCCACAATAAAAATCTTTGTGTAGAGAATTACCTTCAAGCAACAAATAATCCGTCTTGTCGCCCGGGCCTAGTTTTCGTTCTGTAAACGCACAATCTCATCAGGTAATGCAACGTGCTGTGCGCCTGCCCACAAATCCTCGAGTGCATAAAACTTCCGCATCTCAGTGTCAAAAAGATGGATGACGACTGTGCCATAATCAAGCAGTATCCAACGGCTTTCGCGATATCCCTCTATTCCTGAACGATGATCCTTCAAGTCATCTTCTAATTTGTGGTCAATGTCTTCGCTCATTGCATGCAACTGGCGACGACTTGTTCCTGTAGCAACAACAAAATAGTCGAAAATGGGCGTCAACTCGCGCATGTCGAGAACGACGATATCGCGACCGTTATTTTCCGCAGCGACTCTGGCCGCTGCCAATGCCAACTGGAGGCTTCGGGGGTGGCTGGTCTTTGAGTCGGCCGGCGAGGGGGTGCTGGAATTCAAAGCAGACTACAAATCAGTTAGGGGGAACATAAAGACTTCGCAGTATTCTAACGCGACCACTGTTTTCTGTCAGTCGGCAGAAAATAGAAAAATAACGACCTAGCATAGTCTGCTCCCGTTTGGTTTACCGATCGCAGATTTCTTTGGTCATTGTGTACTTCTCGTTTTCTAAAAGATACCGAGTGCCATCAGGCTATATCGAACCACTAGTCCGGCAGCCACCACACTGACCATACTCATGAGTTTGATCAGAATGTTGAGGCTAGGACCACTTGTATCCTTGAACGGATCGCCGACCGTATCGCCCACGACGGCGGCCTTATGGGCCTCAGTGCCTTTACCACCGTGTGCCCCAGCTTCGATATACTTTTTGGCATTATCCCAAGCGCCTCCAGCATTCGACATATAGATTGCGACGCAGAAACCGCACGTGAGTGTGCCAACCAAAAGACCCATCACTCCTCCGACCCCGAGTAGCACACCGACAACGAGAGGTAGTACAAGCCCCAAGAGGGAAGGCAGTATCATTTCTTTCTGTGCTGCTTTTGTACTGATCTCCACGGGTGCCGCATAATCAGGCTTACTGGTCCGTTCCATAATTCCCGGATTTTCCCGGAACTGCCGGCGGACCTCTTCGACCATTCCCTTGGCAGCACGGCCCACAGCCTTCATGGTCATCGCGCAGAAGACAAAGGTCGCCATGGCTCCTAAAAACACACCAATTAAAACTTTCGGGTTCATTAGAGATGCATCGTAATAACGCGTGAAATCAGGGAGTGTTGCTAATTCACGACCGACGACAGCCAATTGGCTCTCTCCGCTGTCGTGCGTATGCGTAAGCCACTTGCCCGATTCGTGCTCTGCAAGCGCATTATCCGCGATCTTTTTGCCAAGAGGTAACGCGGTCCATTCCGGATCACGAGCACCGTCTAAAATCATCAAGCCGCGATGCGTAAGCCCTTCATCTCCTCCAGCATCTTCCACAACGGTTACAAACTGAGGTGTCACTTTGTAATAACCGGTCGCGTTAAATTCTTCGACGACCGCCTCTTCCATATGTTCAAACCCAACGCGGACTTCTTCAACATAGGCCGCCAGCAGCGCTAGAGCTGTGAGGGCAGCTGAGCCAATGGCAAAACCTTTTCCTGTCGCTGCGGTGGTATTGCCTAGGCTGTCCAGAGCATCGGTTCGTTCGCGGACAATCGGTTCCAACTCCGACATTTCCGCATTTCCACCCGCATTGTCAGCAATCGGCCCGTAGGCGTCTGTTGCCAACGTGATCCCCAAAGTACTAAGCATACCGACTGCGGCGATTCCGACTCCGTAAAGACCGAGAGCAAAATATTGCACATCTTGAAGTTTTGACATGTCTCCAATCGCACAGGAAAAGGCAGCCAAAGTGGCTACACAGACAACAATCACTGGAACCCAAACGCTTTTCATTCCCTCGGCGACTCCACCAATAATGAGTGTGGCGGGGCCAGTCACGGCCTGCTCGGCGAGGTCTTGGGTTGGTTTGAATTCGTCGCTGGTTGAATATTCGGTCCACTTTCCGATGATCCATCCAGCGAGCAAGCCTACGACAACGCTGATTGATATGCTGAGAAACAAGCCATCAAATAACCAGTATGTCAGGCCAACGGCGGCAAAAACCACCAGGAAGGTGGAAGTATTGATGCCGCGTCCAAGTGCTTTGAGCAACACAGACTGGCTGGCTTTGTCCTCGGTACGGACAAGATAGATTCCTAATATCGAAAGCAGAATTCCCACGGCAGCAATCGCGATGGGTAAGAAGAGAGCCGCCATCTGGAAATAGCCAATATCACCATCGCTCACGCCACCGGCTGCACCGGTTATTTCGGCGAATTTATCTTCAAGTACCGTGCCACTTGCAAATGCGGCCACACCGAGTGCCGCGGTCGCCAGGATGGAACCACAGTAGGATTCATAGAGATCCGCCCCCATTCCCGCCACATCACCGACGTTATCACCCACATTATCTGCAATGGTTGCCGGATTTCGCGCATCATCTTCGGGAATTCCCTGTTCAACTTTGCCGACCAGATCGGCACCCACATCGGCGGCTTTCGTAAAAATACCGCCGCCAACTCGCGCGAAGAGCGCTTGTGCACTTGCTCCCATCCCGAAGCAAAGCATCGTTACGGTGATCACATCCAAACCAAGCGCTTCAAAGCCAAATTTTGGGACGAGCCAGTGAAGCACGAGAAACCAAAGCGTAATATCAAGCAGGCCCAGGCCAACCACTGTGAGTCCCATCACCGCTCCACTGCGAAATGCAACCTGCAAACCTTGGTTGAGCGATTTCTGGGCACCGGCAGCGGTGCGGCTACTGGCCAAAGTGGCCGTCTTCATTCCGTACCATCCAGCAAGCCCTGAGAAGAAACCACCGGTAATGAAAGCAAATGGAACCCATCTGCTCTGAACTCCAAGACCGTACGCAGCGATTGCCAAGAGGATGAAAATCACGACAAAGAAGATTGCCACGACCTTATACTGCTGAGTGAGATAAGCATTCGCGCCCTCGCGGACATAACCGGCGATCTCAATCATCCGCTCGTTGCCTTCATCCGCAGCCTTCATCTTTTTAAAGAAGATGTACGCCTGAATCAGAGCGATTAAAGCACATACAAAAGCAATGCCCCAAATAAGTTTGAACATTGGGTCATCGGGGTGGTATCCCATGCCCTCACTCTGCGCCTGAGCGACAGATGGGCTGAAGAGCGAAAAAATAATTGTAAAAAGCAGCAATAGGCGGCTGCCCGTCACATCCAGAAGACGACTCAAAGACATGGGTGATTACCTTAGTTGGGGTGTTTTAGGTGTGAATAGAGAATTGAAACTTTTCGTAATCGTTTGCGACTGTGTCGCTTGAATTCATGCAGTCAGGAGCTTTATGGAAACTGATCTCCGCAGCCGATCGATCGCTGCAGAAACCCCCGTGTGGACGGCCCGAAAGTCCATTTGGAACGAAAACCTCGCCGCAAGGCGGTTGGGAGCCAGGAGGGGCCCCGCACTCCAAAACCGGCCTATTTCAACGGGTAATTTCGCCGTTGGGCGGAGTTTACAGAATCCGCGGAGTTGATGTCAATAATAGCATGCGGCAGTTACCCAGAATCACCATTTTATCCCAGCTTTTTTCCTTGGATTTCCCCCCCATTCTAATTATTCTAGAGTTGGGGTGGCCGCTGCGCCACATCGACTTGGCGGTCCGTTATCGCTTGCCGGGTTGAGACGGTCAGCAGCAGCTCAATTGCCACGCCACTCACAGCATCACTGCCTTGTTCGGGAGAGAGATTCATGTCTGGTCGTTCTATCCGCCGCTTATGCTTCGTCGTTTCGTTGATTTTGCTCGTTGCCCCGTTTGGAGTGGCCAAAGAAGAAATCGTTCCGGTTGACCTTCACGAGGCGATAGAAACGGGAACCATTGATGTCAAACTCATTGTAAAAAACGGGCAGCAAGCACGCATCGTGGCCAAAAATAATACGGATCAACCACTCACCATCCAGGTTCCCGAAGCGTTTGCGGCTGTTCCAGTATTGGCTCAGACAAGCCAAGGTGGAGGTGGTACCGGATCTGGACTCTTCAATGTACCTCCAGAGAAGGTGGCTAAACATGATGTCGGATTTGTCTGCCTTGAGCATGGGAAACCAGACCCTCGTAGCACGATGCAGTATGAGCTAAAGCCGATTTCCGCCATCACCACCGATCCGGCAGTTGTTGAAATTCTCCGCCTTCATGGACGGCGGCAAATTCCCCATGCCGTGGCTCAAGCCGCTGTATGGCATCTTGCCAATGGATTGAGTTGGCAGCAGTTGGCTACGAAAGAACGTAAAAATCTTTCGGTACCCAACACGCCCTACTTTT
The DNA here is from genome assembly GCA_002168195.1 of Planctomycetaceae bacterium TMED10. Classification (GTDB taxonomy): domain Bacteria; phylum Planctomycetota; class Planctomycetia; order Pirellulales; family UBA7805; genus UBA7805. The sequence goes on along the minus strand of NHBP01000021.1, from coordinate 8,458 downwards.
CACGATCTGCTCTTCAGTGGGCTGGTCAACTCGTCGCCTATGCACAGCAGCATGCCCAATCCGAAGCGACGACGGCATACAGTCCGCGCTAGGGACCAACGGGCGAAATAAACAAGTGGTCTGGCTTCGGTCCGCTGCGAAGCGTGGTCGCTATTAAGCCGCTTTTTGCGAACTGGCATCGCGGGTTGATTTTTCAAGCGCCGCTTGGAGGCGATTAATTTCGCCGATAAGTTCCTGCCGTTCTTGCATCCATGACGGGGGCATTATTTTTTTTAACGCGGGCGTTTTTGCCCGCTCCGTCGTGATTTGCGAATAGACTTTTTGCAACCGTTTCGCGGCTTCTTCAAGAGCCTGTGTCTGCGCGCGAAGATCACTTTGATCTGTCGTAACCGTAGGCTCGTTCTGCTGACAGCCACCCTTTTTTTGCTTTTGTTCGTTGTCGTGCTGAAGTAGACGCTCAGCCGAATCGTGAATATCCATCGTTTCCCGGTAAGCTTCTGCTAAAGCACGGCGATCTCGCTCAAGCGATTGTTCACGAAAATTCAAGGTGGCAGTTCGTTGCGCCAAATCATCGTTTGTCTCAATCGATGGATTGCTTGCTACCGAACGTTCTTGATAGTTCGCCAGATGTAAGTGAATCGTTTCAAGTTGTTGCTCGTAGGCCACTAAATTGAGGTCCTGTTGATCACGGTCAACCATCATCAACTGCTCAGAGGTTGCCTGCCGAGATAGGGTTTGCAGTTGGGTAACGTGTTGCTGCAAATGTTCGACAAGGTCTCGTAGCTCGGCGATTCGCGTATTGATCCATAGTCTTGCTGACCGCAGTTCACAATCTCTTCCCGCTCGTTCGGATGCAAATTCCGCCTCTCTTCGGTCAAGATCACTGGCTACGGCTGAGAGATGTGTTGCAAGCTGTTCGGCGTGGCGACGAAGCCGGTGTAGCGGCATCGCACCTAATCCATTTCGAGACAATGAATCATCTGTAGCAGAGTTGGACATGGATACAGAATATCTCTCAATCACTCAGACTAGGGATCCACTTTTTGTATCGGCTCACTTCACGAGAGCAATTGACCGGAAAGCAGGTTTGCTTGCTTGCGGCAGAAATCTATCGTGCCAGCGGTGCCAGCAGAGTCCTGCAGGATATGGTGTTCTCTTCGGTGATGGCCGGGGTGGCGGTCGGGTAAAAGTGGCGGGCTAAAGTCGACTCAGCTTCCCTCAAAAGACCAGTCTGCCTTCGGCTGGGGATGCACGAAGGGTTTTTCGCCTTCGGCAAGGACTTCGATCGCTCGCTGGGCAGTTGCTACGCTTTCGGGGTGGTCGTGATAATGCAAGCAGAGATCGAATTGCCGTGTTTCTCCAGGAGCGAGCGGAACAACTCTGCCACGATCTGCTTCGAACGAACGAGGATTCGGGAAATTTGTCGCCGGCTCAAGCCCGGTGACATAGCCGTCCTGTAAGCTGCCTGTATGCTTCCATTGCGCAAAACAAGGTAGTTGTGTGATGTCGTAATGCAGACTGACTCCACGTGACGATTCTGCATTTTTTAACAACACGTGGGTTTGGTTTTCGGAGTTTCCAAGAAGTTCAAAGAAATGAACCCGCTCCTTATACCCAGAAGTGGCAGCGTCGTAACGTGACCAAGCGGCACCGTCCCGGGTAGCCTCAAGGTCGCGTGGTGCCATCTGTTTAACCGGCAGGAACAACTCTGCACCGGCGCTCAATAAGGGCGGCCCAAAATTAATATGGTAAAGTAATTGCATCCCGCCGGGAACAGAAGCAAGATTGGTGATTTCGTCGCGAATCGAAATGGTTGGACGATCCGGGTGCAACCGTAATGTGACGACAAGCTGTAAACGATAAAAAAGAAATCGTTTTTCCTCGATGATGCCCCGAACGACAATTTCTCCGCTTTCTTTATCGATCGTGACTTCTAAATGATGCGCTGGAGCTTGCGCGATTTTTCCATGAAGTGGATAAACCAAGCATCCCCTCTCATCATGTTCAGGAGCGCCATTGCTATAGAGACCACAGCGGACGAGCAGTTCGTCAAACCCTTCCAGCCAGCCAAGTCCTGTTGGCTCATGAAGTGGGACCCAATTCGGATGGACTGGACCATCGATCGGCGATTGCCAGCCTAGTTCAACTTCCCCCGACCACGCTTTCCAAATCCCCATTCCGCGTTCAGGAATAATGCTTATTCGCATTGCACCGTTGTCAATCGAGAGCATGTGGAGGCCTGCTTGTCGACCACCGTGGAGTCGCCGGTATTCCACTTTAGCCGCCGCCGCTGCTTGACTCACATCGGCTCCTGCGATGTGAAGTTCATCGACGACTCGATTACTGTCCTTGTCAATGAGTGTCCAGTTGTTTGTCTGCATGAAGTTTACTTTCTTGTTGCTGTGGTGGCATGGAATGACGACCGATGCAGTTGATAACTGGCGCTGTTGTTGAATCTAAGTTTGAAGCGAGCAGATTGCTACCGGGCATGCACAATCGCGATTGGAAAAGCGAACGCCCGGTAGGTTGCCAATGGCAAGAAGAAGGAATAAAAAGGGCACTTAGGAAGGTAAGCTACTTTGCGTCCGGTGTTTTTTTGTGGGGACTGTGGTTCTGGGAGGAGACTCGAATGCGTAATGTTGCTGATCGCCATACGACGCCGATCTCCACGGCCGATAGCGTGGGTTCTCTGCTTGATGCAGCACTGGAAAAAGGTGAAGGTCTCCTTCGACTCGCTCCCACTTGGGTTCCACGCAGTTTTCTGCATCCGGGTAAGCGGATTAAGCTCGCGCCGGGTGATTGGTATGCCTATGGCGCGCATCGGGGTGGTATCGACGAGCGTTGGTTTGCGAGCACCACCGAAGCGGCTAACGAAAATCGCCAGCCCGATGAAGGGCTGAGTTACATTGTTTTCGAGAACCAGCGATTTCTGCTCAAAGATGCGGTTGATGAACGAAGCGACGTTTTAATCGGGGAAGAAATCCACCGTAAATATGGTCGCTGGCCGGTCTACTCGAAGTTTTTCGACAACATGGGACCCATCCCGCATCATATGCATCAGTCGGCTGAAGATGCAGCGCTTGTCGGCCAGGAAGGCAAGCCGGAGGCCTATTATTTTCCGCCTCAGTACAACAATGTAGACAATCATTTTGCGTATACCTTTATGGGGTTGGAGCCGGGAACGACACCCGCTCAAGTTCGCCGCTGCTTGGAAAACTGGGATCGGGGCGATAACGGCATTTTGGATCTTTCCAGGGCGTATCGCTTGCAGCGTGGTACCGGTTGGTTGATCCCTCCAGGGGTACTCCATGCTCCCGGTTCACTCTGTACCTATGAGCCGCAGTGGGGAAGCGATGTCTTTGGAATGTTCCAGTCACTGGTTGAGGGCCGTGAAGTTCCCTGGGCTCTGCTCGTGAAAGACATGCCCCAGGAAAAGCACAACGATCTCGATTTCATCGTGGGGCAACTTGATTGGGAAAAGAATGTCGACACGCATTTTATGCAGAATAATTATCTCGAGCCGATTGTCGATGCATCGTGTTCGGGAGACGGTTATACGGATCGTTGGATCACTTATGGTTTGATTGACGGAGCGCAGCTCTTTTCGGCAAAAGAGTTGACCCTGCTTCCGGGTGCAAAATGTGTTCTTCAAGATCCGGGTGCCAGCGGTTGGATTACGGTGCAGGGACGAGGAAGGATCGGTAAGCTGCCACTCCAAACCCCGGCGATGATTCATTTTGGTCACCTCACCGAAGATGAAGTTTTTATCACCTGCCAGGCAGCGCGGGATGGAGTGGAAGTAGAAAATCTCGGTAGCGAGCCGCTTGTAGGATTACGGTATTTCGGTCCCGATACGTTTTCAAATCTTCCCCACGTAGGCGACCATCGTTGAGAAGTTTTGAGAAAACTTTCTAAAAATTAAATAGCGAGGATCATTCTGATGAGCCATACGTTACCTGCGCTGCACAACGCAATGTGGCCTGGACTTGTAGGGAAGGGCGATGAAGAGGGACAAGAACCACCGATTAGCCTTGAGCGGATGCTCGATCTGACGGCCGCAGCCCAAGTCGATGGCCAGAAGTTTGATGGCATTGATTATTTTCTTTTTCTGCCTCATACCAATCCCGAGGCGAGTGATGATGAATTGAAGGCGATTGCCGATCTGATTGTGAGTAAAGGCTTTGATATTGGTTCACTCGTTGCCCCGGTTTGGCCCGGAACGGTCGGCGATTCAGCGATGGGCGATGGTGCCGCACAAAAAAAATTCCTTGATGCGGTGAAGATGGCTTGCCGGGTGGCCAAGGTATTTAATGAGCATGGTGCGCGGAAGTATGGGGTGATTCGCATTGATTCGGCGGAATTTGGCGTCGCAAAATTCCTTGAAGACCCGCTAACAAACTTAAAAAAAATTGCGGGCACCTTTAGAGAAGCTGCGAAGATTGCCGCCGATCACGGTGAGCGCCTTGCGGCCGAAGGTGAGGTTTGTTGGGCCGGGTTACATTCATGGAAAGCAACTTTAGCGTTACTTGAGGAAGTCGGCATGCCCGAATCGCTGGGTTTTCAAGCCGATCTTGCGCATACCTATACATTCATGTTGGGTTACAACTCGCCGGAAGACGCCTTGCTGGCAAAAGAACATAGCGAAGAAGAGTTCTGGGCGGCTTACGAGCAGATGACTGACAAACTGCGACCGTGGACGATCGATTTTCATGTCGCGCAGAACGATGGTGAAGTGCACGGCGCTGGAACGCATGATAAGACCGGCAAGCACTGTCCGGCCGACGATCCGCGCGGAAAATTAGATATCACGCGGTGTGCAAGCTACTGGCTTAAAGACGGGCCCGAACGAGGGATTCAGCACATCTGTTGGGATGGCTGTATGTTCCCGAATGCCACGCTCGAAGATCCCAGTACCTGGGATACGATTTTAGAGGCGATGATTGGAGTCAGAGATGCTTGTGGTTGGGATGCGTAGATTTTATTGATCTTATCAAGGGAGAGGTTGTAGCGGATGACAAAGCCACTGAATATCGGATTAGTCGGATATGGATTTATGGGTCGAACCCATTCCAATGCCTATAAACGGGTCAACGACTTTTTTGAGAGAGAATATCGCCCGGTTCTCAAAGCAGTTTGCGGTCGGGATGCCGAAAAAGCAGAGGCTTTCGCCGCTCAATGGCAATATGAATCGGTTGAAACCGACTGGCAAAAATTAATTGCCCGCCAAGACATTGATGCAATCGATATTTGCACGCCAAATAACACGCACGCCGAAATTGCCATCGCGGCAGCGGAGGCCGGGAAAATGGTTCTCTGTGAAAAGCCACTTTCCATGGATCCTGAAGAGGGTGAACGGATGGTGGCTGCGGTTGAACAAGCCAAAGTACCCAACACGGTCTGGTACAACTACCGCCGCGTCCCTGCAGTCACGTTAGCGAAACAATTGGTACAAGAGGGCCGCTTGGGGCGCATTTTTCACTATCGATCGCAGTTTCTCCAAGACTGGACCATTGATGCCGATCTGCCACAAGGTGGCGCTGCTTTGTGGAGGCTTGATGTGGGTGCGGCCGGTTCCGGGGTGACAGGCGATTTACTTGCGCATTGCATCGACACGGCAATCTGGCTCAATGGATCGATCCGCGACGTCACGGCCATGACCGAAACGTTTGTGAAAGAGCGGATGCATAATTTGACCGGCAAAGTTGAGAAAGTTGGTATCGATGATGCCTGCGCATTTTTATGTCACTTCGAAAATGGATCATTGGGATTGTTCGAATCAACGCGATATGCTCGCGGACATAAGGCGCTTTACACCTTTGAAATCAACGGCGAGCACGGTTCCCTTCGCTGGGACTTACACGATTTACATCGTCTGGAGTATTTCGATCATCGAGACGAGTCAATCATTCGGGGCTGGCACGATGTGCATGTAACGGATGGTGACATGCCCTATATGGATAAATGGTGGGTTCCAGGATTGCAGATTGGCTACGAGCATACCTTTGTGCATCAAGTCGCAGATTTTTTAGAAGATCTCGCGGCAGGTCGTGCAACAAGTCCGACGTTTGCAGAGGCCTTAGAAACACAGAAAGTTTGTCAGGCGGTTCTCAGTAGTGCCGAGACGGCATCCTGGATGTCGGTGTAGGTTGAATTCACAAGCAGGCACATGGGCATCGGGTTATGAACTATTTTGCCCATGGTCGTCGCTACATAACCGATCCCTATTTTCTTGCCGGGACTGCCGTTCCCGATTGGTTGAATGTTGTTGATCGAAAAATTCGTGCCCGTGCCAAAAATGCCCGGTTGCTTGTGGATGATCCGGACACCATCACATCGACCGTAGCTCGAGGAATTATCCAACATCATGAGGATGATGACTGGTTCCATCGGACTCAGGCGTTTGCCGAATTATCCTTACGCTTTACCTGCGAAATTCGGGACTTACTGGGACCCGACGACAGCTTGCGCTGTCATTTTTTAGGCCACATTCTTGTTGAAATACTCTTGGACTCGGTGTTGATTGAAAAGCACCCGACACAACTTGAAGACTATTATGCGGCGCTTTTACAAGTAGATGGCGATCTGGTCGCTCGTATTGTGACCCGTATTTCAGGACGTTCCTCCATCGGACTTGCTTGGTTGTTGCCGAGATTCATTGAGGAGCGGTTCTTGTGGGACTATCCTTTGGATGACAAACTACTGATACGACTGAATCAGGTCATGCGACGCGTCAAGCTTGCGCCACTACCAGGGCGTTTTAAAGATCTGTTGCCGGCGGCCCGAAGTGCAATTGGTAACCGGGTCGACGAATTACTTTCACCACAGGGCATCCTCGACAACTAAACCAACATTAACCCAGCATTCACCCGACACACTTTCTTGAGGAGATTCAATTCATGAAATACGGATTTAACTTATTGCTTTGGACCGGCGAATTGGGCGAGGAGCAGATGCCGGTTTTGAATGCACTCAAGGCGATGGGATACGACGGCGTTGAATTGCCTATTTTTAATCCGGACCTGGATTATGCGACGTGGGGTACCAAATTAGATGCACTGGGGTTGGAGAGAACGGCGGTAACAGTCCGCACCGAAGAGGACAATCCAATTAGTTCAGACGCAAATGTTCGCGCGCGGGGGGTGGCGGCTACCAAACAGGCACTCGATTGTTGTGCTGCCGTTGGTGCGACGCATTTAGTGGGCCCTTACCATTCTGCGTTGGGACTTTTCAGTGGGGCTGGTCCAACGGCAGACGAGTGGAAATGGGGTGTGGAGAGCATGCAGCAGGTCGCAGAGCATGCCGAGAAAGTCGGTGTGATGCTTGCGATTGAATGTCTGAACCGTTTTGAAACCTACTTACTCAACACACACGCGGATGCAGCCCGTTTTGCCCGCGACGTCAATCAACCAAATTGTCGGGTGATGTACGATACGTTTCACGCCAACATCGAAGAAAAGGACATTGCGCAGGCGATTCGCGATTGTGCAGATATGCTGGTGCATGTTCATATTTCAGAAAATGATCGTAGTACGCCCGGTTCCGGAAATGTGCGGTGGGAGGAAAATTTCAACGCCTTGAAAGAAGTCGGATACGACGGTTGGTTGATGGTGGAGGCCTTTGGTCTTGCACTACCTGAATTGGCTGCCGCGACCAAAATTTGGCGCAAGATGTACACGTCCGAGGAACAATTGGCTGAGGATGCCATTGCGTTCATGAAGCAAAACGTTGCCCAGCATTGGGGTTAGAATTCGCCCTTGCTGCTCAATGGAAAATGCGTCTATAGTCGTTGATATGTGTCCACCTGCCCCACCGACCGATGAATCCTCCGCCAACGATGAATCTCGAGAGGAGTCGCTAGGGCATTCATCTGACGAGGCATCACTCCAGCAACTCAACGACGCCTTTTCTGAGATGCTGAGCAGTGAGCGGGGAGAGGTAGAGGGCACTGAGGTGTCCGCAGTGTCCGGGGCAGACAGTGCTTCAAGTGAAGACGACGGTTCAGCATCGTATTCCGCTCCGCCGACTCCAAGTGTAGCGGATCCAGTACCTAAGCGAATTATCGAAGCGCTGCTTTTTGTTGGGCATCCTGAGAATACATCGTTGAGAAAAGACGAGATTGCTCGCGCCATTCATGGCATCAAGCCGGAGGAGGTTGACGATTTGATCGCCGAACTCTGCACGGAATACGGAGAGCAAAAAACAGCCTACGACATTGTTTACGATGCTGGAGGATATCGTATGGTGCTGCGCCCCGAATTTGAGAAAATCAGGGCACGTTTTTATGGACCCATTCGAGAAGCAAAACTGTCGCAGGCCGCTGTCGAAGTCTTGGCGTTAGTCGCTTACAATCAGCCTACGACGAGTGACAGTATTTCTCAACTTCGCGGCCATCCGAGCGGATCTATTCTTTCTCAACTGGTGCGAAGACAATTGCTGCGTTTTGAAAAACCGGAAAAAA
>NHBP01000020.1 GCA_002168195.1 Planctomycetaceae bacterium TMED10 | reverse complement strand
TAGACTGCGCAACAGCATTTAAAAACGGAACGATACAAATCATGCTTAATAAACTGAATCTGCTTTTTCTCTGTACCGGAAATTCCTGCCGAAGCCAAATGGCCGAGGGGTTTACGCGAGCCATGTTTGGCGAAATCATCGAAGCCTATTCTGCGGGAGTCAAGAAAAGCCGTCTTGATCCGCGGGCGGTCGCTGTGATGCAGGAGGCCGGCATTGATATCGCTTCCCAGTTTTCGAAGACGCCCGATGAGATTACCGATGTGCCTTTTGACTTTGTCGTCACCGTATGCAGCCATGCTGACAACAATTGCCCGGCGCTCCCTGGCGAAGCAACGCGGTTACATGCACCTTTTGATGATCCACCGCGACTGGCAGAGGGGGAGGAAGACGACGAGGCAGCGCTCAACCACTACCGTCGGGTCCGGGATGAAATCCAAGAATTCTGCCAGACGATCCCCGAAAAGCTACAGGGGTCGGGGTCGTAAACATCTCAAACAAGAGCACCGGAATTAAATCTCGCCCAGCAACCGACTGCGACGATTCCGGCGTTCCGCCCGAAGACGGGCGCGGCGTTTGACCTCACTAGGCTTTTCGTAATATTCGCGACGGCGCATTTCTTTTTTGATTCCGCTTCGCTCGACTAATTTTCGAAAGCGGCGAACCGCCTCCTGGATCGACTCGCGATCCCGCACCGTCAACTTAACCACATCGCTCCCTTTCGTGAGTGTCAAAACCGAAACAGGCAACAGCCTGAGGCGAGCCACACAGTGTAATGAATCCCTTGGTGCGATGTCCACCCGCTCCCTACTGTTTCCCCCAGGTGCTAGGGACCGCACAAACAGTAACCCCGGCAGTCGCCGATTTGCCCGAACAACCGGCTTTTCCGGCCTCGGATCACCGCTGCAAGCGGAAAACTCACCCCACGTTCCGTCACAACCCCGGGAGATGCGCGAAAACTCGCTATTCACCTACCTGTGAAACCGCCGAAAAAGAGGCTAGATGCCCGCAGAACCATCCATACATGCCATGCAGGCCCGTGCAACACCAGCCCCACCAAGCCCCCACCAGCCCCAGGCGTCCTGTGGAACAAACTGCTGCCAATCCACTGCTCGATGAAATCGAAGCCCTCCAGGATCAGGTTCTCGCGGACCTGGACCAACTGAATCAAAAAATCGAGACCGTCCTGAAAGTGCATCTAGCGACCGAAGCCGCAGAGAATGCAGACCAGACCAACCGCCACGATCTCCCGGCGATTATTCAACCGCCCTATCTGCATCTGACGACTTTCCTACCGGCCCGCATTGCCGGCTAACCGTCGCGGAAATCGTCCCTTCTCTCAAGATGCCCCGACTTGCCGATGGCCCTCAAAAGTCGCAGGCCCAGCAGGAAACTCAAGCCGCAACCGAGCGCACCGAGAACTGAAATTTTATCAAACAGAACGGGCCAGACTTTGAGACTCAAGAGCATCGAAGAACCAAGAAACAGCGCGCTGGCGAGCATGCCCAGCACCAGGCGATTAACCGAGGGCTCCAACCCACGATGTTTAAGATGAACGTCGAATTGCCCCTTCTGCACCTGCGCTAAAATCTTATTCAATCGTCCGGGCAACGCCTCGAGCAACTGCTCTACTTCGAGCATGACGCGACGGACCTTTTGAATTTTCCGCTTCGGCGAAAGCCGCCGCTGAATGACTTCTTTCTGGAAAGGCTGCATCACCTCGATCAGACTGAAGCGCGGATTGATTTCGCGTGCTGTGCCTTCAAGCATAATCAGCGTCTTGAGAAGCAATCCAATTTGAGGCGGCAGCATTACGTGGTAGCGACGGATGATCTCCATCATTTCGTTCAGCAGCGACGAGAGGTCGAGTTGATCGAGGGGCTGATTTCCATAGTGGCCGACGAAGTCCGCTATTTCCAATCGCAGCATACTTTCATCCAAATTGAAAGGCACGTCGCCGATGCGAATAATGACATCGGTCAGCGTTGTTTCATCTGAATTTACAATCGCCAAAAGCATATTTTCAATATCTTCGCGGAGCGATTCTTCGAGTCTTCCGACCATGCCAAAATCGAGCAGGCCGATGATGTTGCCCTCGAGCAGTAAAATATTGCCCGGGTGGGGATCAGCGTGGTAGAACCCGTGAGAAAAAATCATTTCCAAATAGAGTTCTGCGCCACGGCGAGCCAACTCCTGCATATCGAGTCCGGCCGCCAGAATCGCTTCCCGATCCGAGAGCTTCGTGCCCTGAATGCGTTCCATCGTCAGCACACGCGATGTGCAATACTTGGGAAAGGGTCGCGGAATTTTAATCTTTGAATTGTCTTTGAAGTTCTGGATGAATTGAAGCATATTCCGCTCTTCGCGACCGAAATCAAGTTCGCGGACAAGGGTCCGTTGAAATTCAGCAGTGGTCGCTCGAGGGCGATAGTTCACAAATTCAGGAATACCCTCAGCCAGGTGTGCGAGCCCGGCCATAATATCGAGATCGATCCGAACCTTCTGATCGATATTGGGATGCTGCACTTTAACGACAACCTCTTCCCCGGTTTTTAATCGGGCTGCATGCACCTGACCGATTGAAGCGGAAGCAAGCGGCGTTGGACTGAAGGCATCGAAAAGTTCGTCAACCGATTCGCCCAATTCAGCCTCGATGACCTTGCAGACCGCATCCCCGGGGGTCGCATCGACTTCACTTTGCAGANGGGCAAGTTCACCCGCAAACGGCACCCCCACAATGTCGGGCCGGGTACTGAGAATCTGGCCGAGTTTAATGAAGGTGGGGCCGAGTTCGGTCAACGCGAGCCGAATCCGTGTCTGCCGGGATTGTGTGGTGAGCGTCTCTCCGTGGCTATCNTTGAACCAGCCCTTCGCGAACTGCAGATCGAACGAACTAAGCCAGTCGGCGAGACCGTATTTACTGAGAATCGTCAGAATCTCGCCCCACCGGTTCACGTTGCGGTAGAGGTGCGGGAGCGTTGTGATTTTCATCAATTCGGGTATCCCACGGGGGAGGGTCCATGGGCCGATTGTAGTGTGCCCACCGAGCAGAGACAACGCACTCGGGGCACTCGGCCCGAACCTTGCTTGACCGGCTTNGCCAATTGTCCGAAACTAACGTATTCTCTTCCCAGCAACGCTGTGATTAAACCGCTTGGAGTTTCCAGATGCCCACCAACTTNACCCGCACANTATTNGNCCTNNTATGCNTGCTGACNTTGTTGGCNTTGGCATTCNTCCCNGATGGATCGGCCGCAGAGTCNNCATCNGTNTGGCCNGGATGGAGAGGTCCCAANGGGGATGGAAAAACNAGCGAGACCAATCTGCCGACCGAGTGGGNTCAAGAGAAGAACATCCTCTGGAAGCTACCGCTTCCGGGACCGGCGGGCGCAACACCGGTCGTTGCAGGAGACCGGATCTTTTTAACGAGCGTTGGCGAGAATGGCGATGATCTATTGCTGCTTTGCGCGGATACCTCCGGCAAGCTGCTCTGGACGCGTAAAGTCGGGGGTGGCAATGAAGCGGTTCGTGGAGATGAAGGCAACTATGCTTCACCATCACCGAGCACGGATGGCGAACATGTCTTTACGTTTATGGCGAACGGCCTTTTGGCTTGTTATGACATGGACGGAAACGAAATCTGGAAAAAAAACTTACAGGAAGAATATGGAGCGTTTGATATTCAGTTCGGGCTCTCCAGCACACCACTACTCGATGGCGATAAGTTGTATGTGCAAATGATTCACGGTCCCTGGAATGAAGACCCCCATATGGGCCTTGTCGTTGCTATCGATAAACGCACCGGTAAAGAAATCTGGCGGCACGAGCGCAAGACCGACGCGATTGACGAGTGCAAACACTCGTATACATCCCCCGTCCTGTACGAGGACGATGAACAACGTTTTCTACTTACCCATGGCGCCGACTACTGCATCGCTCATCGTCTGGAAGATGGCGGCGAGATCTGGCGATGCGGTAATTTACACCCCAAGGGAAACTACAACAAAACATTACGATTTGTCGCTTCTCCAGCTTGTGCTCCGGGGCTGATTGTCGTGCCCACTGCGAAAAAAGGAAAAGTGATCGGCATTCGGCCGGGCGGTAGCGGAGACATCACCGACTCCGAGGAATTTGTCGCCTGGACCTTACCGCGCAACACACCGGATGTCCCTTCGCCCGTGATTCATGAGGGAATGGTTTATCTATGCCGTGAAAACGGCAACCTCATGGCCCTGGATGCAGAAACCGGGAAGTTAGTCTACGAAGAGCGCACGACGCGTGAACGGCATCGAAGTTCGCCCGTCTATGCCGATGGCAACATTTATCTCACCGCACGTAATGGAGTGGTGACCGTGGTCCGTGCCGGCAAAGATTTTGAAGTCATCGCCCGTAACGACGTCGGGGAACCGATTACCGCCTCTCCAGTGTTTGCCAATGGCCGAATCTACCTCAGAACACTTAAATCTCTTTACGCGATTGGTCCGCAATAACAGCGCTTCACGCGACTTTTAAAAACAGACCGGCAGCCGTCGTTTTCCCTCCCTCCCTCCCTCCCTCAACGAATTGCTTACCTCACATGGCTCTCCGCAGAACTGATTTACGTAACGTCGCCATCATCGCTCATGTTGATCATGGCAAAACAACGCTGGTCGACTGCCTGCTCCGCCAGAGTGGCCAATTTCGCGACAGCCAACTTACCGGTGAACGTATCCTGGACTCGGGTGACCTGGAACGCGAACGCGGGATTACGATTTTGGCCAAGAACATTGCCCTGCAGCACGAGGGAGTCAAAATCAACGTCATCGACACCCCCGGACACGCGGATTTCGGTGGTGAAGTGGAACGGGTTCTGCGGATGGCAGATGGTGCTCTCTTACTTTTGGATGCGGCTGAGGGCCCGATGCCACAGACGCGGTTTGTCCTCCGCAAGGCCCTGGAGTGTGGACTCAAACCCATTGTGGTGGTCAACAAAATCGATCGGCCGGATGCACGGTCGCAGGATGTGGTCGCCGAAGCGCTCGAATTATTTCTCGACCTCGGTGCCGATGAACAGGTCGCTGACTTTCCTTACGTATTTGCCAGTGCCAAGGAAGGCTTTGCAACAAGTGATCCGGATGTACCGGGCGATTCGATGCAACCGCTGCTTGAGATGCTCCTGGAACACGTGCCTGGCCCGGAAGTCGACGTCGACCAACCACTCCAGATGCTGATTTCCCAAATTGACTACTCCGAATATGTCGGTCGCATCGCGATCGGTCGGATTCAGGCCGGGAAGATCTCAAGCGGGCAACCGCTGGTGATAATGCAGGAGGATGGACAAACCGAAGGGAAAGTAGGCCAACTTTTTGTATTCGACAAACTGGGGCGCACGGAAGCTGAATCGGCCCAGGCCGGTGACATCGCGGCGGTCACAGGATTGGAAAAAATAGAAATTGGTGACACGCTCTGCGATCTTTCCAAGCCTGTCGCACTGCCGCGATTGCGTGTTGACGAACCGACACTGCGGATGATCTTTCAAATCAACAGTTCGCCGCTGGCAGGACGTGAGGGAAAGTTTCTTACCACACGGCACCTACGGGATCGATTGATGCGTGAACTGGAAAAAAATGTCGCCCTTCGCGTCGAGCAAGTTCCCGACAGTGAATCCTTTGCGGTCTCCGGTCGTGGCATCCTGCATCTCTCGGTGTTGATCGAGACGATGCGNCGCGAAGGCTATGAATTGTCGGTCGGTAAGCCTCAAGTGATTCTCCGGGAACAAAACGGCAGCAAACAGGAACCGTTTGAAACGCTCTCGATTGAAGTACCCCACGAATACTTAGGACCCGTGATGGAGATTATTGGCAATCGGCGTGGACAGAATACCGACATGTCGACACGTGGCGATCTCACGTTACTTTCGTTCATCATCCCCTCCCGGGGACTGATCGGCATCAGGACGCGACTGCTCAACGCGACCAAAGGAACCGCCGTGATCCATCACCGTTTTGAAAGCTATCGTGCGATAGAAGCTGATCTTCCGGGACGCGCCAACGGGGTGCTCGTTTCGATGGTTGCCGGCAAGGCGGTCGGGTTTGCCCTGGATGGCCTACAGGAAAGGGCTGAAATGTTTGTTGCCCCGGGCGATGAAGTCTACGAAGGCATGGTCGTCGGTGAAAACAGTCGCAGTGGCGACATGGATGTGAATCCCACGAAGGAAAAAAAGCTCACCAACATTCGCGCCGCCGGCAGCGACCGTAATATTTTACTCAAGCCTCCGCGCATTCTCTCGCTCGAGGCGGCACTGGAATATATTTCTGACGATGAACTGGTGGAAATCACCCCTCATAGTCTTCGACTGCGCAAAACACTTCTCTCGCAAAACGCAAGGAAACGCGCCACCCGTCAACTGGCGGCCACCTAACCACCCTTGCTTTTTCACTGGGAATCGGGCCACAATTGAAACCAACCTGCAAGGAGCATGCATGCCTAAAGTCACTGTTACCGTAGCACACGACCAGCCGATCGAAGCGGTCGTCAAAAAAGTCACACCGGCAATTGAAAAAACGGTCAACGACTTCCAAGGGCACGATCTCTCCCTGGACTGGCAGACCGATCATGCTGATTTCAAGTTCAAGAGCCTGGGCTTCACCATTAAGGGTGATATCACGGTCGAACCCTCGAGCGTGACGGTCAACCTCGAACTTCCCTTTGCCGCAATAATCTACAAGGATAAAGCGGAAAAAGGGATCACCAAAAGCGTCACCGATGCGCTCTCCCGGTAAGGCCGCATTATTTGCATTCCTGGCTTGAACTACGGTGCTGCCTGCAACACACTGAAGTCTGCAAACAGCGCGTAAATCGCAATNATGCCGATGATCAACAATAAGCCNACCAGTTTCGCGTGACGCCAGGGGGTCATGTCGACCGCTCCCACATCCTGCTGCACAAACTCCGTCTCGCGTGGCCAAATGGCACCCAAAATCAATTGCATGAGCACAAGATAGGCAAACACAATGCCGAGAAAGTGAAACTCATGCATNGACTCGACCACGAGATTGAAAGGATAGACGAAATAGCCGAGAGGAATAATGATGATTCCCGTCCAAAGAGCGGCTTTTGCTGCACGGGCCGGAACGCGACTNGTGAGCATGCCGACAAGCACCACGGCAAAAATNGGAATAAAATACATCCCATTCATTTTTTGCAGATAACCNAAAATGCTTTCGGTCTGCGCTAAAAAAGGTGCGATGGTCATCGAGGCAATGGCGACCACCAAGCCAAAGATNTTGCCCGAACGCACCACTTCTTTTTCACTTGCTTCTTTGTTCAGCATGCCCTTGTAAATCCCGAGACTAAAGAGGGTACACGAACTGTTGAGCGCTGAATTGAAACTCGAAAGAATCGCCCCGATCATCGCGGCTGCAAAAAATCCGGTCAGTCCCGNTGGGAGNACGGTGTTGACCAGTCGTCCATAAGCCTGATCCGGCTTGATGCCTTCCTGTGCAAAAAGGGCCACTGCAATGATGCCGGGGAGGACCAAGTAGATGGGCCCNAGAAGTTTGAACGCCCCGGTCAACAAAACACCTTTCTGGCCCTCAGCGAGTGAGTTGGCACCAAAGGTGCGTTGAATGATTTGTTGATTTGTCGTCCAATAGAAAAACGTCAGGAGAATGACGCCGGAAAATAGCGTCCCGAAGGGCACCGAACTCTCGGCCCCGCCAACGGAGTTAAACGTTCCCTTGGGTAGCTCACCAAGTTTCTCGACCCCGCCCGATAAACTTCCATCTCCCAGGTAGGTGAGTCCAAAGTAAGCAATCATAAAACCGCCGACCAGCAGNCCGACTCCATTGAGCGTGTCGGAAATCGCTACCGTCCGTAGTCCGCCCCAGAGTGCGTAGATGGAGCCGATAATCCCGACCATCCAGACGATGCTCCATAGCAAGACTGTTTCCGATTCAATTCCCGTGATCGCACCGACATCCAGGATTCCAATCATGCCTCGCGCACCCGTGTAAAGGATGATCGGGAGCAAGATGCCGACGTAGGCAACTAAAAAAATGAGATTCGTAAACACACGGGTTTGATGGTCAAAACGAATTTCCAGATATTCGGGAATCGTGGCGATGCCACTTTTGAGATACCGCGGGAGAAAAAAGAGTGCCATCGTTACCATGGCAATCACGCACCAGACCTCCCAGACCATCACACAAAACCCATCCATGAAGGCCGCGCCGTTGAGCCCCACCATCTGTTCGGTCGAAAGGTTTGTAAGGAGCAAGGATCCGGCAATCACCGGAAAGGTNAGGCTACGACCAGCGAGAAAATAACCTTTACTNGANTGGTGGTCNTCGCGACGCGTGACCAAATAAGTAACAACAGCAACAAACAGGGTGAAGAACAGGAAGGAAGCCAAAGTCATTGTCGGTCCTCGCTACGGTCCAGAGGGAGATAGGCACGGAGCAAATTCTAGCGAAATAGACCCCGCGTATCGAGTCGTGACAACNCAAGCCTGGAGTCTGAGGTACGAAAAAAGGCGGCAGGGGCCAATTTCCCCGAACCGCCTTTAACTTTCTCNCGTTTTCGGCCGCAATGTGGCCCGCTAGAACGCGTCTAGGGGCGTCGTCGACGCTGGGCGATGAGCANTCCNAGTCCNCCCANNCCGAGCANCANGANGCTNGCNGGCTCAGGNACNGCACCACCGCCGCCACCNGCCTGNTCACCGAGGGCAAACGCACCGACCGAAAGGTCATTTCCGCGATTTTGACCGCCCGGACTGGCGCCTTGGGTACCGATCGAAAGAAACTGAATTTCAATGACTCCTCCAACCGGCGTAATACCCGTAAATGCGACAAGGTCATCGGCCCACACGCTGGTCATCCCCGCGCTGTAACCGGCTGCGGTCGTCGTCGCGACGCTTTCATTGGCCCAACTCGAGCCGATTTCAACGTGGTACTGCATGTCACCCAGGTCCGTTCTTGAGCTACTCGCCTCGGCCACAAAGTCGTATGTCTTGCTGTCATCCAAACCGGCAAACGTCAGCGAACTTCCCCGACCGGCGACGAAACTAGGGTTATGCTGCTCCGATCGTGCATGTCCATAACCTGATCCTACGAAAGCACCAAGCGTGTCGCCAAAGACTACGTCTCGGTGACCCGAGGAAGCTTGGCTCGAGGTGCTAGCCCACATGTTGTTACCACTCTGCGGGTTTACCAGATCCCAGGTCAAGGTGGCCACGGCGGCACCCGTGTCGTAATCCACCATATCGCCCGCCTTGTTGCCGCTGGTGTAGGTATTCTGACTCCAGAGCCAGCAACCGGTTCCCGACCCGCCGCCGTAATCGGTGTCAATACCGAAGTCGGTTGCAAACTTACCACCCTGGCTCAACGCCATGTCGTACGTAGCACCGCCCATGGGCGACCCGGCGATCACGTCATTGTACGATGTCCAGCCATAGCTATTCCCAGTAAACGCCGCTAAATCAGCAACGGCTGGCGAAGCTGCTAAGCAGACAACCAATGAGGCAACCAATGCCATTTTTATTCTTTTAATCATCAGTACGCCATGCTCCAAAAATATGTTAACTACCAACTTCGTCCTCGGGCAGCAAATGCAATTCATCGCGTGTCGGAAGAAGCGTCCGGAAAGAAACACCGGCCCGTTCTTATACCCCGGTCAGCCCAGAGAAAGCACGCCAAAGAAAGCACGAAAGTTGCTTGTTCGTGCAGCCCCTGCACTGAGCCTCACTATAGGCGGATCTTCACCCCTGTCAAACGATTAAAAGGATACAAAAACGAGAGGATTCACTTGGCGTGGAGTCCGCAGCTACCGAACTTCCCAACCCTCAAGCAGTTACCTACCTTGGACTGAGGTTAACCCCCACCGTTAACGAGGCAAATAAATATCGTTCAATCTGCATGCGTTTTGCGGAGTTCCTCGACAAACCGCCGCCGCTCGTCGTCCAGTTCTCCGCGTCGGCGGAGCGTTTCGGGAAGTTCGTAGGGGCGCACATAACGACTCCACTCAGTCTTTTCCAGCGGTGTTTCGCGATCAACATCTCGAAACCTGAGGCACGCATTGCATTCGATCGGCGGCTCTTCTTCGTTGGGCTTCTCCGCAACAAGAAAGAAAACATAGTACGGGCGACCATTCTTTTTTTCACCGGGACAATCCGGATGAATGCACTCGATCGACCGCCAACATCGCTCACCCGTCTCTTCGTCCACCACAAAGTAGTGCACGTTCCCGGGGGCAATCACTTCCCGGCCGGTCTCCTCGCCAATGAAAAGCGCGTTGAGCGTATGTTGTTCACGATCGATTGCAGCACGGTCGCGAGGCGGAGGCGGGGCGATCGGCTCAACCGGTAGGCCATCGTAAAAATCGGTTGCACGGACAATCGCGTGCGTATGATCTGCATCAAACGCTTCGGCCGTGTTGCGCTGCTTGAGCATCCCGAGCGGAACATAGCCCACCTCGCCCTCCGAGGTCTGAATTTTGCCAAACCCTGCCTCTTCCCCAATCAACTGAACCTCCGTACCCGGTTGCAGCGATCCGCTCGATGAGGGCGAACCACACCCGTTTGCTAAAAAGAAAGCGGCTACTGCAACCCGGCCAAAGCAGTGCAAGGATCGATTCATTGCTGTCTCATTAAAAAATAGTTAGGGGCCCGAACAGCAGGTCTCCACCGAAAAATCGTGCATGCTGCCATCGGCGGCGCCCGTAATCCGCCCCGACCAGAGAATCTGGTAATTCGAATCGCGGGCATAAATGAAGGCTCCTTCGAGATCCGATCCAGCGGTACTCGGCGAAGTGATCCGAATGCGATCGATATCCTGCTCGGAGCCAAGATCCAGTTTCCACCACAATCCTCCCCGTTGGATATGGCCGTGATCGGTCAGCGATTCGGTCGAGGGATCCCCATCGATGGCATTCTCCGGAGCACCATCGGCGGTGGCCGTCTGCTGCGATTTATCACCCTGGATCGCCGTTCCTCCGCCAGCAACATTGGCGCCTCCGGCAAACACTTCAACCTCCGCAAGACCTATCTGCTGCCGCTGCGAATCCGAATTGTGATTAAAAATCTGAATATGTTGCACGCATCTAGGCGAACCACTTTGACTTTCGTGGGTCCGAAAGACTTGCGCAGGGATCTGGTGCATTTCAGGATTCTCTGGCGTCGACCACGCCAGTTGGAACCAGACCGGTCAGCAATGGACACCGTGACGGATACGAATGCAGTACCACTCGCCAGCTTGCCAATGGAACGTTTGCCCGATGGCCACCGGAGAACAGGTATCGCACTGGTAGTAGTGATCGAGCCGATCATGGACCGTCACGTTATCGATCATCACCTGCGTCCCGTCGTCGTACTTCATATAAAACTGATAGCTTCCGGTGGCCGGTGCCTGAATCTCTCCGGACCACTGTCCACACCACACATTCGGCCCCACCCCATCGGGGCGGTAGGGAGGGTAGTCGCTGCCGAAGAATCCTGGATTGTAAGCATCGACAATGTCGTTGCCCGCGCCATCGATCCCGGGTGGAAAATTGAGCGTATTATCGACTCGGCTTGCCACGGGTGATGATTCATAGTCGTTGTCGAGCGGATTGTTGTTCCAGAACTCGGCATAAAGTCCACAGACAAACCCGTTTTCCACCACATCACCACAGGCGGTCACTTGGTCTTCTTCTTCCGTGGGATCGGTTTCCTCGGTTCCACTCCCTGTGTCTTCACCGCCGTCATCCCCCGTATCTTCTCCACCACCGCCACCACCGCCACCACCGCCGGTCGCTTCTCCTCCCGCATCGCAATCCTCTCCTGAGCCGAGATTGTATTTCTCCGAGTTTTCGGGGCAGTCATCGCAGGCGTCGCCATACGCATCTTCATCCGAGTTGGTCTGACTGGGATTGGCGTTCTGTGGGCAGTTATCTTCGGCATTGGCAATGCCATCACCGTCCGAGTCGATTTCACCTCCTCCTTCCGAATCCGGGGCACTCCAGGCCCGATCGCTCGTGGACGCATCACTTCCGGTCCGCCATGGCACCCAGTCGCCCGAGCCATCTTGGGCGGGATGATGCTGCAGCAGATCCTCGACCGATTCGGACGTCACGGTGCCGTTGTGCCGCAACACGTTCACATTTCCACCATGGCGTGAGCCAGCCTCATCGATTCCCGCATGGAAAGCCTGCTCGCCGTTTACGTTCGTTTTCCAATTATTGTCGTCCTCCCCCTCCGGCACGATCACGTGGATCACCGTGTCGTTGGTCCCGTCGCCATCTCCATCACCAAAATCGAGCAGGGTCATTTTCTCTCCGTCGCTACCGCGCATCCGGTGCATTTGGCTGTTGGCCCCAAAACTAGACGGAGGGACCTCGGCCTGATGATCCAGCGGACTTGGATCGGCGGGACAGAGAAACAGTTCGCCGTCTTCCCCCTCAAGAAACGGTTCAATCTGCGCCGTCCAGCGGTTTCCATCACCATCGACTGCGGAAACAGGCACGTTGCGATTTCGATCTGCCGCGCGGAGTGCAAGTCCCAGTTGCGCCAAGTTGCTCTGGCATTCGGCCGTACGGGCACGCGCACGCACCGAAGCTACCGAAGGGAGAAGCAGTGCGATTAAGACCACGATTACACCGATCACGATCAATAATTCGACCAGGGTGAAACCAGGCTTCAAAAAAGAGTGCCGAATCGGGGGCGAGCAAACGCGCGGAGAAAAACAGTCTTCAGGAAAAAATCGTGCGTGCACGGCAGGTGTACCCCAACGACTAGAAAGCGTTTTGTCACCAATTAAACTAACAGAGCTTTCCAATATTCTCAAGAGAAACCCAAGACCTGAGACCCGGGAACCAAGCACCTTGAACTCCATCTTTCCTCAGCCCCTTGACGCTGTCCCAGATCACCACGCAGACTGGTTTTGCAAGTTTGGAATCTGTGCCGTCAGAAAGACAGAATATGAAAATTGCAATTAACGGCATGGGGATTGCCGGCCCCGCACTGGCCTACTGGCTCCATCGATTCGGCCATGAACCGGTGCTGATTGAAAAGGCACCCGGACCCCGAGCAGGCGGTTATTTAGTCGACTGCTGGGGCCTCGGCTACGACCAGGCCGAAAAAATGGGAATCCTTTCAAAATTGCTCGAACTGGGCTATCACGTGCAGGATGTTCAATGGGTCAATGCTTCCGGCAAGATAAGTGCCACCTTCAAGCCTCAGATTCTCGGCCAGATGGTCAATGACCGTTTCGTTACGGTCGAGCGCGGAGACCTTGCCATGGCAATCTTCGGTCAGGTGAAGGGTAAGGTCGAAATGATCTTTGGAGATTCGATTGCCACGATCAACGAACAGGAAGGTCAGGTCGATGTAACGTTCGAGCATGCTCCGCCTCAATCGTTCGACCTTGTCGTGGGAGCCGATGGACTGCACTCGCGGGTGCGGGACTTGGTCTTCGGGCCCATGAAACAATTTGAAAACTATTTAGACATGCGCGTTGCGGCGATTGAAGTCGATGATTATCAGCCCCGCGATGAATTGACTTTTATCTCGCATACTGAACCGAAGAGGCAAGTTTCACGCTTTTCCAAGCGCAATAACAAAACACTTTTCTTACTCGGCATCCGCGAACCACTCGTCGGTCCGGGTGTTCCCCACACCGACGATGAGAAGCGTGATGAGTTAAAAGCAGGTTTTGCGGGCATGGGCTGGGAATGTCCGCAAATCCTCGCGGCGCTCGATCACATGAATCACATTTATTACGACGTGGTCAGTCAGATTCACATGAAGCGCTGGACACGGGGCAGGGTGGCACTGGTGGGTGATGCGGCGGCCTGCCTTTCATTGCTTGCCGGAGAGGGCACCGGGATGGGGATGCTCGAGGCGTATGTACTGGCCGGTGAACTGACTTTGGCGGGAGACGATTATGCAACCGCATTCCGCAAATATGAAGAGCGACTTCAATCATTAATCAAGACGAAACAGAAAAACGCACTCAAGGTGGCTC
This sequence comes from Planctomycetaceae bacterium TMED10, assembly GCA_002168195.1. Classification (GTDB taxonomy): domain Bacteria; phylum Planctomycetota; class Planctomycetia; order Pirellulales; family UBA7805; genus UBA7805. The sequence goes on along the minus strand of NHBP01000020.1, from coordinate 13,936 downwards.
CAACTTACCTACCCAAGGGTCAGTTTGCGATTTTTGTGCGGAACATCATTACCCGCATCCTTCCGGCGCGTGCGGTTGCCCGTATCGCGNTNATGAGCATGAAGGACAACTTCGAGTCGCCTGAGTACGAAAAGCAGTTAAATCTTTAGACGTCTTGCCAGGCGTCGCCGCAGAGTGCGCACCGCTGTGACCCGATCGATAAAAGCGATGGCGCTATTTTTTGGTTGCTCTTGGTGATGTTCTCGNTGGCGTTCTCGGTGGTGTGTGGGGCCACGGCTTGACGCGGGCACGCTCCGCCCAGGCGTCCCACTTGGCGACCATCTGCCGTACGCGGTCAGGCTGCTGATCAGCCAGATCATGCAGTTCCGTGCGGTCGGCCTGCAGATCATAAAGTTCCCACGGGGCGTAGGGGCCGCGGCACACCAATTTCCACTGCGGCTCACGCACCGCCCGATGGCCGATGTGCTCAAAAAAGAGGGGTTCGTTCCGCTGCAGGGAATCTCCCGCAAAGGTGGGTTGCAAACTCTCACCTTCCATCGGTTGGATTGCTCGACCGGCCACCGTTTCCGGATACGTGGCCCCTGACGCATCCACGACTGTCGCCATCAGGTCGATCACATGCGACGGGTCGTGCACCAGGGAGCCGTTACGCTCCAGCTCGATCCCCTCGGGCCAATGCACAATCAGAGGGGAAGCGGTTCCCCCTTCAAACTGCAGCGTCTTGTACTTGCGAAACGGCGTATTGGACAGGTTNGCCCAGCCAATGCCATAGCTGGAAAACGTATCTGGGCCGCCGGGCATCACCCCTTCTTGGTTGCCAAATTTGGTTTCGGGATGATCTTGCGGCAGGGTGCGGGGTGCAATGATCTCGGAACACCCGCCATTGTCTGCCAGAAAAAAGAAAATCGTGTTGTCCATCTGGCCGGTCTGCTCAAGGGCCTCGGCGATCTGCCCGATCCCTCGATCCATCCGGTCGATCTGAGCAGCGTACACTGCCATCCGCTCGATCTGCCAGGCGCGATTCGGTTCATCCTTCCAGGCCCCAACGCGATGATCCCGAGGACTCAGCTTCCATTGCTCTTTAAGCAGACCCATGCCGAGCATCCGCCGATAGCGCTCTTCTCTGAGTTGATCCCACCCTTTCGCGAAAGTCTCTCGATACCCGTCGACGTCTTCCTCCAGCGCATGCAGCGGCCAATGTGGCGCGGTGTAAGCCACATAAAGAAACAAGGGCTTCTTCACTTCAGCCGCTTGTTGCACGACCCTGGTCGCAGCGTCGCTGATCGCATCGGTGTAGTAAAAATCGTCCCCCGCCTCAATCGGCTCTTCATCCCGGACGAGTCCATGCGGATCGAAGTAATTTCCTCCGCCGGGCAGGGTGCCGAAAAAAGTATCAAATCCCCGCTCCGTTGGCCAGGAACTTCTATCCGCAGCCGGATCACGCGGATTGTCATCGGTTGTGAGGTGCCACTTGCCGATCGCTGCGGTCACGTAACCGGCCGACCCTAAAACTTCTGCCATCGTCACACAGTCGCGATTCAATTGACCGCGATAACCAAGCAGATTCTGATCCCGTATCATATTGCCTACACCCGTCTGATGAGGATACAAACCGCTCAGCAAACAGGCTCGTGTCGGACAACATCGCCCGGTGTTATAGAAATGCGTGTAACGCAGTCCACCGGCCGCCAGTTGATCGAGGTGGGGCGTTCGGATCTCACCCCCGTAGCAACCGATGTCGGAAAAGCCCATATCATCGGCCATAATAATGACGATATTGGGTTTTTCGGACACTTCACCCGCGACGGCGGTGGTGAAGGCGGTAAAGGCAGTGAAGGTAGTGAGGGCGGTGAGCAGCATGCGCGCTAACAAACGACCGCTGCAAGCCCTTGTGCCTGCTAACACGGTGACAAGCGAACCCCTGCAGCGACGAGAACCGCGCAGAATCGCAAAGCTTTTCTTTCTATTTATCCTTCTCTCACGTTGCATCGGCGAACGACCTCCAGTCGGGGTGACAGGATTTGAACCTGCGACCTTTTGACCCCCAGTCAAACGCGCTAGCCAAGCTGCGCCACACCCCGCTATGCGGAATGATTGCATATCATGCCGCGTGGGGCAATGGCCAACTTTTTTCTTTATGGTGTTACGAGTATCGGCCGAGCCAAAAAACAGTATCATAGGGGGCTGTTTGATTTCCCTTGAACGGCATTTCGCACCTTCGAGTATCCGAGAACATATCGTGGCAACTTTTACTGAGCGACTTACCGAGGCGGTTCGCACNAAACGGAGTCCGCTCCTGGTCGGGCTCGATCCCCGCTGGGAACACCTCCCCGCAGCGATGCGAGAATCTGCGGGCGATGAAACGCCACTCTCAAAGGCGGCTGTTTACATGCAGTTCTGCCGCGATGTGATTGATGTGGTCGCACCTTTAGTCCCTGCCGTGAAACCACAAGCTGCTTTTTTTGAACAGTTGGGACCAGCCGGGGGCGCAGCGCTTTCGGAAGTCATTGCCTATGCAACTTCTAAAAACTTGCTCGTTATTCTAGATGGAAAACGTGGCGACATCGGTTCAACGGCGGTTGCCTATGCCGAAGCCTATCTTGGCCGGGACCAAAGTGCCTGGGGAGCCGACGCGCTCACCGTGAATCCCTACTTAGGGGATGACAGCCTCGAACCATTTGTCGAAGTCGCTCAGGAACGGGATGCTGGAATTTTTGTCCTGGTAAAGACCTCAAACCCGGGTGGCAAGACATTCCAGGACCTCCCTTGCGAGGGCGAGCCGATTTATCAGCACGTCGCCGCATTGGTCGAGGAGCAGGCGGCCAAAACAAGCGCACCGAATGGCTATGGTTGTGTGGGCGCCGNCATCGGNGCAACCCACGCCGAACAACTGGTCGNCCTNCGGGACCTGATGCCCCACACCTGGTTTTTGGTGCCCGGTTTAGGGGCACAAGGAGCAGACGCTTCAGACGTCGCCGGTGCTTTTGACGCGCAAGGGCTGGGCGCCATCATTAACAGTTCGCGAGCAATTATTTTTGCCTACCAGCAAGAACCCTATGCGCAAGTTTTCGGAGAGGGTGCATGGCAACAGGCCGTGGAAGCGGCGACCCTCACCGCGATTGAACAAATTAATGCTGTAACAGCAGCCGGGCAACTTTAAAACGCCGGGATACCTACGATGAGTCCAAATACGCTTACTCGTCTTTTTAAGCTTTCCTTCCTGTGTGTTTTTCCGTGCTTTTTCTTCACGATCGGCAACGATCCGTGCGGAACCGTCGCGCAGGCAGCCGATGAAGCTGACGCGAAAACTAAAAAAGACGTTCGACGATCCATTCCGCTAGAAAATCGATACCTGTTGATCCCCATTCAAAACGGTGCGCCNAGTATTGCNNTCGATTTTGAAATCGATGGCCAACCGGTTCGNCAATTCGATTGCGAACTTGCGCCCACGGCAGCGGATGCTGATTTCTGGGCCTTCCTGGACCTGACGCCTTTTGGNGATAGAACCGGAACGCTTCGTGCCCGCGATGCCAGCCAAGCGCAGTTGGCGGCCATCCGNCAGGCCGACACCATTCCGGGACGCGATCGGTTTTACAAAGAATCGCTCAGACCTCAATTNCACTTNTCACAAAAACTGGGNTGGAACAATGANCCCAANGGCATGGTNTACCANGATGGAAAGTGGCATCTTTACTTTCAGCACAATCCTTATGGCTGGAAGTGGGGCAATATGCACTGGGGGCACGCGGTCAGCGACGACCTTGTCCATTGGAAGCAATTACCGATCGCGATCTACAACAAAGCTCGTGGCGACTACGCTTTTTCCGGCGGCGCGGTCGTGGATGAAAAAAANACAGCCGGGTGGCAGCGTGGTGATCAACCACCGATCGTCGCCAGCTGGACCAGCACGGGACGTGGCGAGTGCCTTGCCTATAGCAACGATGGCGGACTGACTTTCACCGAATATGAAGGAAACCCCGTTGTCCGGCACGATGGCAGGGATCCGAAAATCATCTGGCACAACGAGGCGGGGCACTGGGTGATGGCCGTCTACGATGAGTCGAAAGAGGATGGACGCTCTGTGGCGTTCTACAGTTCGCCTGATCTGAAACAGTGGAAGCTAGAGAGCAAACTTCCAAATTACTATGAGTGCCCGGAAATTTTTGAATTGCCGGTCGATGGTGATCCGGAAAATACGCGTTGGATCGTATTTGCAGCAGATGGACGCTACGCCGTCGGGACCTTTGATGGCAAAGAATTCACGCCTGAACACGAGGGGAAACATCGTTTGCATCACGGTAGCTACTACGCATCGCAATTNTTCAGTAATGCACCAGATGGACGCAAAATCCAAATCGGCTGGGCACAAATCCCCATGCCGGATATGCCCTTCAACCAGACCTTCAGCTTTCCACACGAACTTTCCCTGCGTAACACTGAAGACGGGCTTCGAATGTATGCCGAACCGGTCGGTGAATTGGAGAATCTTTACGGTAGCAGTGAGGCAAGCGCCTCCGGAGATCTCGTTCCGGGAGATCCAATCACGCTCCCCGGAAAAGAATTGATGGATATCGAAGCCAGCTTCCAGTTNGGACAAGCCACGAAGGTCGGTCTTGAAATTGGCGGCGAGCGGATTGTTTACGACGTGGCCGCAAAGAATCTCGATGGCGCACCGCTCCCGGCACCCGACAGCGGCATCACCATTCGCGTTTTAGTCGATCGGCCGATGCTGGAAATCATCGGGGGCGATGGTCGCGTGGTGATCACCCGCGCCCGCAAAAAACCGGGGCAGGCGGGAAAGGTCGTTGCCTTCGCAGAGGGGGGCGATGCCGAATTACTGGAACTCTCGGTACGTGAACTCGATTCGATTTGGACGAATAAATAGCGGACCAGATGTGAATGAGGGTAAAGGGGCTCCGCGTGCCGCATCAACCCGAAGATCAACCGAGCCGCTCGCCGCTCGTTCAACGCCTGCTCATTGCCTGTTTGCTGATCAGTCTGTTAGGCGTTGCATTTTTCATGGAGCGCAACGGCCAACTGACCCAAATGCTGCTTAGCGAACAGACGCATCTCATTGAGTTATTGACCGAAAAACCGCTCCTGATGCTGGCCACTGGCTTTGCAATTTATGTATTGGTCACCGGATTGTCACTGCCTGGAGCGGCCCTATTAACACTCTTTATCGGTTACCTCGTGCAGCAAGCCTGGCCGGGATTGCGTGGCCTGGCCACGGCCAGCGTGCTGGTCAGTTTTGCCTCGACGACCGGGGCAAGCTGTGCCTTTTTGCTAGCCCGCTATCTATTTCGCGAAACGGTCGTCCGGCGACTCGGACCACGGTTGCGGCGGTTGGACGATGCCCTGCAAAGCGAGGGACCGTTTTACCTGTTTGCCCTACGACTGATCCCGGTGGTTCCCTTTTTTGTAATCAACATCGCCATGGGGCTCACGCCGCTGCGGCTCCGAACCTTCTGGTGGGTCAGTCAACTGGGAATGTTACCGGGCACGATTGCTTACGTGGCCGTCGGCGCTTCACTACCGGACATCCAAACCCTTCAGCAAGGTGGGGCGGGGGAACTGCTGACGCCGGAGGTGGTCATTGCAATGGCGATCCTGGGCCTGTTGCCACTCACTGCGCGACTGCTGGTGAAGTGGTGGCGGGGCCGCAAGGCGTAAGACGCTGATCGCATCGGCGCANCTTATGCACCTTTGGACGCGCCTGCCGAGCGAAGACCTAGCGAAGACCTAGCGAAGCCATGGGCTGATGGTTGGCTCATAACCGCAAATATCATCGGCTGAAAAATAGAGCCCGATTTCACGCTCGGCACTCTCGGCACTATCGGACGCATGCGCCAGATTTTTCTGTTGGCTGCTACTGAAATCCCCACGAATCGTTCCCGCGGCCGCCTTCAGTCCATTGGTTGCGCCGAGCATCTCGCGCACGACACGAATCGCCTCAAGCCCTTCGATCACCGCAGCAACGACCGGTGCCCCGGTAATGAATCCTTCAAGTTCCGGATAAAACGGCTTGTCGACATGTTCTGCATAATGCTCCCGCGCAAGCTCGGGTGTTACTTGGAGCATTTTGATTGCAATAATGTTCAAACCTTTATCTTCAAACCGGCCCAGCACCCGTCCGACCAGACGCCTTTGGACACAGTCCGGCTTACAAAGAATCAATGTACGTTCCATCCGTCTCTCCACAGTTTTTTTGCCGGGTGACTGTTTGTATCCCCGAACTTAGATCGAGGATTCTAGCCCATCGCGAAGCAGCAGGCAACAGAGAACGAAGGCGATTTTCGACGACTAAAAAGGGACACCAAAGAAATCGGCATCGAGTGCCCGCATCTGTGAAAAACAGAGGGCATCAGAGAGAACGCTTAGCGATAACAACGACGCGGCAAGCGGCAGAGTCCACACCCGAGCACAACCAAGATAGCCATCAGGGCGGAAGCCGGTTCTGGTACAACCGATCCGGACTGCAGATCGACGTCGAAACTAGTCACATCACCCAAGGAATGTGTGATCGTCGCGCGGATTCCCATGGCATAATCTCCGGAGAGTTCTGCCACTGAGAGATCGGTGGTCTGGTCACTGGAAAATGCAATTCCGTTGCTCGTGGGGCTGCCATCAAAAACGCCGAAAGCGAGCAGATAGTCCGTACCGAACGCGTCGGCATCGCTGTCCGCATAAGTAGCAATCTCAACGAGTCCGTCGGTCGTCCCTCCTAAAAGGGTTTGGAATCGCGTGTCATCGCCCTGCGTCTCAAATCCCGTATCCCACAGTTCGACAGTCAAACTTCCACTGCCACCACTGAAGCTTACGTTGAACAGGTCCATCCGACCCTCCGTTCCAAGCAGCGGTGCTGAGAATCCTGTCGTCACATTCATCTGAAAATCACCAACCGCTCCACTGAAACCAATCAAGCCTTCTTGTGCATACAGATCTGCATCGGTGGCCGAAAGACTCGAAGAGGATTCGCTCATCGCGAGTAATTCGTCGGCATTTGCTGTGGGGAAAACTGAAGATGTTGAAAACGAACCTAGTTCCGCAGCGCGCATAGTATCCTGCATGGAAATCACTCCAAAGTTCTGGTCAATCACCAACACATCATATTCTGCAGTGTCAGAATGATCGACACGGAGATAGATCTCCGCCTCGACAACGCGGGGTGCCCCCGCGAGGAGCGCAACGAGCAAACCTATACCGACACAGGCTGCCCGCCAGAGAACCCTTGGTTCTCTTTGGTTGAAGTGTTGCATCACAGTTTCCTTTCCTGACCTTGCTGCAGGAAAAATGTTTGAAGTCATTGGCCGACCCCTTTGGAATCGCCCGCGTTCTCAAATAAAAAAATAGTTAAATAGGTTCGTCGCATATTTCTTTAACGCTATGCTTTTCTGTTTCTCTCTTCGCTTACATCCCGCGCGAGATCTGCACACGGCATAAAAACCCCGCGAAAAAATTGCGGCACACCCCTAAAATTGGGTATGATTCCACAACGCCAATACTAACCGTATTCCGCAATTGCAATATGGTGGTTTCCCTTATTTTTCCGATATTTTGGGTAAAAATGGAAATGACTTGGAGTATTGTGGTTACCCTCAATTCGATTGCATAACTCCATACGCAGACGATAGAAAGACGCATGGGAAATCGTATTCCGGAGCAAAAAGCAAGACATATGCACATCGGACGATATGATAACGACTTCAAAATTTTGCCGATCAAACAAACCCAGCGGACGGCCAATGATACTCCGACAGGCACCGAAAGGCATGCCAAAACGGCACACGAGCATACAAACAATGATGCAACAATGACGCAAAGTAGACACACCCACACCACTCCCGAATTTTTTTAAGATGCATGCGATGCAAATTGCTTCGATCGATTACCTGCCGAGTGACCCTGAAAACTACCGACCACAAATCGGACTCATCGGTTGTGGCGCAATCACCAAAGAACATCTCACCGCGTACCGCACGGCCGGCTACGATGTTGCCGCACTGTACGATGTTGATCAGACCGCCGCCGAATCGCGACGCAAAGAATTCTTCCCCGAGGCATTGGTCGCCACCGCTTTGGAAGAAATTCTTGCAATGCCTGACATCCAGGTTGTTGATATTGCCACGCATGTGGCGGTGCGGCCACCGCTCATCGAAGCGGCGCTAGAGGCAGGTAAACATGTGCTTAGCCAAAAGCCGTTTGTCCTCGACTTAGCAGAGGGGAAACGTCTGAGCGCACTTGCCGATGCGAGCGACCGCAGGCTTGCTGTGAATCAAAATGGTCGCTGGGCACCCCATTTTTGTTTGATGCGGCGGGCCATTGCTCACAAAATGATCGGCCAGGTGCAAAGCGTGCAGATGGCGGTTCACTGGGACCACAACTGGATCGCCGGAACCGAATTCGACCGGATGAAACATGTGATTCTTTTTGATTTTGCCATTCATTGGTTTGATATTCTTGGTTGTTTTTTATCTGATCAGAGCCCATTGCGGATCAGTGCCTCGTGCGCACGGGCTTCCCGGCAGCGGGCCAGGCCGCCACTTCTCGGCCAGGCGAGCATCGAATACGAGGCAGCGCAAGCCCAGCTTTTTTTTAACGGCAATTGCCCNTGCGGTTCGAGTGACACGACGATCATTGTCGGCACAGAAGGCACGCTCATCAGCACAGGGCCCGACCCGAAGCAACAGCAGGTCACGCTCTATCGCGGCCAAGACGTCCAGACACCGGAACTTGCCGGAACCTGGTTTCCGGGTGGATTTCACGGCACGATGGGCGAACTCCTCTCTGCCATCGAGGCCGATCGCGAACCGGAAATTTCAGCGGCCAATAACCTGCACAGTCTCGCTCTGTGTTTTGCTGCAGTCCACAGTGCNGAGCAGGGAAAAACGGTCGTGCCAGGAAGCGTTACGCAAATCTCTGAATTGACCGTTTAGTGGTCCCAGCTNCATCGGTCGAGGTCCTTGCCAAGGGTGAGGTGCGTGCGATAGGCTAAGCGGCACGCACTGTGAATATTCACCAATATTCACCATCGACAGCATCCAGGTGGGCGACGCGACAGAGCGCGAAAGAAAAAAATATGACAGAGAGTGATATGGCAGAGAGTAAAGCAGAGTCCGGTGCAAAGCGGATTCTAATCGTGGATGATGATGCCGAAATTGTGGAATCACTCCGCTATGCCCTCGAGGCAAAAAAATACACGGTCCTGATCGCCCGGGATGGGAACCAGGGTTTGGCAATGGCCGAACGAGAGGACCCGGACCTTGTCATTCTCGATATGATGATGCCCAAGCGAAGTGGCTTTCTCGTACTTGAAAAACTTCGTCGTACCCGGGCGGTGCCACTGAAGGTAATCATGATCACGGCCAACGAGGGAAGCAGGCATAAGGCGTATGCGGAAATGCTCGGCGTGGATGACTACATCCGCAAGCCGTTTGCCATGGAACGGCTGGTCGAAAGTGTTGACCGGTTACTCGGCTAAACGACCTCATCTGCGGAGAAAGATTCGATGAACCGTCCCATGCATGTCAGTGAGCAGGCTCCCCCGTCCCTCATTCCGAATGAGGGTTGGCACTGCAGTCATTTCTTCTATCTCTTTGACCGCGCCGGCTTGGAAACACTTCCTGAGGGAATGATTGAAGAGGGTGCTGCTGAATTGATTGCAGTGCTCGATCCGTCAGGCAGCGACGCACCAACTCGACTGCAAACCTCGATCGTGAGCGGACACAAAGCCGATTTTGCCTTGATGCTCATGGACCCCGATCCACTCAAAGTGGAATCGGTCCACCAGCGTCTGATGGCGACTCAACTGGGCAGCTGTTTGATTCCGAGCTATTCGTTTGTCTCGATCAGTGAAATTTCTGAATATGTGCCGACGCTCGAGCAATATGGCCAGAGGCTCGTGGCCGAAGGAGAAGAAGAAGGCAGCGCGACCTATCAGACCAAACTCAAAGCGTATGAACAGCGTGAAGTGCATATGCGGAAGCAGCGACTCACTCCTGACTTTCCCGAGTGGCCGGCCACCTGTTTTTATCCGATGAACAAAAGCCGCAGGCCCGGAGCCAACTGGTTTACGCTGCCGCAGAGTGAGCGGAACGCACTGATGACTGAGCATGGGCGTTCGGGCATGCAGTTTGCCGGCCGCGTCACGCAACTGATCACGGTGAGCGTAGGCCTGGACGACTGGGAATGGGGCGTCACACTCTGGGCGCGTAATCCCGAGTATCTCAAAGACATCGTCTATAAAATGCGGTTTGACGAGGCGAGTGCAAAATATGCCGAGTTCGGACCGTTTTACACCAGCTATATCAGCACGGCTGAGGAGATGCTTGCGCACTGCCGCATCACCACCTCCTGACGCCAAGCATTAAGTGGAGGAACTGGAATGCGATTGNGTGCCTGTCTATTTGCCCTCGGTCTCTCTTTGATTGCCCAAACGGCTGCCGGTGAACTGCCTCCCGGAAGTTACGTCAAACTGCGTAAAAGTGCGCCCGTCGTCCTGAAGGTACAGGTCACCCGTGCAACGGCAGACAAAGACGACGTTGCAGCGCTGCACAAGGTGGCGTGCACTGCAAAAATCGAAGCGGTTGAAACAGCCCCCAAAGACACGTCACTTAAAGAGGGTGGTACGGTCGATTTTGACGCCTATTACCTGAGCAGCAAAGCGGCACAGCGGGGATTTGCCGGGCCGCGATGGCCTCACGGCCTCCAAGCACTCGGCTTGCAAAAAGGCTGGCGCGGCCGCGTGTATCTGCAAGCGGAAGAGGGTAAAAAAGGTTTGCAGCCGGCCGCCTATGGCGAGAGTTTTCAGCCGCTNCCNNANAAAGTCGATCCGCAGGCAAAAACCTCCCGCACGCCATTTCTCTTGGGTGCCGCAGAGCGGGATGTGACCCCGCCGGTCGGCTTCGATATCACCCACTATGTCCGCAAGAGCAAAGGGGTCCGCGACCCGCTTTACGTGCGGGCGATGGTGCTGAGCGATCGCAGCGGCAACGACGTGGCGATTGTGACGACCGATTTTATCGGCGCCGGATTTGAGGTCTGCGACCAACTGCGGCAGCGGATCCGTAAAGAGCTGGGCATTCAGGAAACGATTCTCAACGCCAGTCACTCGCATTCCTCGGTCGGACTCGGCATCCCCTCGGACAAACCAAGCGACAACAGCCCGCTCAACACCTATCACAAGCGGCAGCACCAGGCGATCATGGACGCGGTGGCCGAAGCCAAAGAAAAACAGCAGCCGGTCACCCTCTATGCGGGTCGCGCCCCGGCGCAGGTCGGCTTCAACCGCCGGCTGGTCAACGACGAGGGCTACACGTTTATGGGCGTGAACGAAAACGGTCCGGTGGTCCCCTGGGTCAACGTGCTGTGGGCCCGTAGCCAAAAGACCGGCGAGCCGGTGGCCGTGCTGTTCGAGCATGCGGCGCATCCGGTGATCGTGCCACACACGAGCGGTTTGACCAGCGCCGATTATCCCGGCGCTGCAGCGGCACGCGTGAAGGAGGAACTGGGCGAGGATGTGATTGCCATGTTCGGCCAGGGCTGCGGGGCGAATATCAATGGCTTTCCGCTGCGGACCACGCACGAGAATGCCGAACTTGCCGGTCGTCGACTCGGCAACGCGGTGCTCGAGGCGATGGCTGAGGGCGAGCCGATTGAGGCAGACACCTTGGAAATCCGCTCGGGCCGCAGTTGGCTGCCGAGCAATGACCCGCCGAGCCTGGAAACGCTGGCGAAGTGGCAACAGTGGAGCAGCAACAACCCGGTCCGCACCGAACATCTCAAGAAGCTTAAGGGGCTGATCGAGCAGAATCAGAATCCGCCACCCCGGCGATTCGATGCCTATGCGGTGATGCTCGGCGATGCCTGGTGTCTGGTGACGATGCCGCACGAGATGTTTTGCCAGTACGAACTGTGGGTCGATGAGGCGGCGCCGTTTAAGCACAACATGACCTTTGGCTACACCAACGGCGGGCAGGGCTACATTGCGGTGGACGAGGCGTGGAGCCTGAAAGAGAAGGGGGGCTATGAGGCCGGTGCGCTGCCGAACTGGGGCGGCAACGGATCGATGTCCGAATTTTTCGGCCCCCCGCAGGTCGGCAGTGAAAAAATCATCAAAGACACGATTCAAAACCTCTGGCCGCAGCAATAGGCAGAACCACTGGGGTTTCGGCCAAAAAAAAACCTAAAAAGTGGCTTTGGGCTTTGTTGTTCTGGTGTCCCTCCACCACGTTTTATCAAGTGAAAAATCCTTGCAAAACCCGTGGTTTGCGATACCATGGGGCTATCTGTGGGGGCCTCTCTGCTGAGTCTTCAGAGGGAGGGTATGACTTCAAGGTTCAAGGACTGCTACTGGATTTGCATTTCCGGAGAAGCTCATGAAAAAGGTTTTGGCGACTTTCTGTGCCACAGCGGCGGTTCTCGCTGCGACCTGCATCGCTTCTGCAGCAACCGTTGACTTCACGTCTACGACCGACATGCCCTTCTTGGCGGTCGGTAATACTGGCAACACCGACGACGTTCACGGCAGTGGCTACGGCGCGGTCAGCTACGCCTATGGCATCGGCACCTACGAGGTGACTGCCGGCCAATACACTGAATTCCTCAACGCCGTGGCGGCAGATGATACCTACGGTCTCTACAACGAACGGATGGCCGATCCGTCGCACATCGAGGGCGATGACTTCCCGTTCGGGGGTGCCAACATTCAGCGGAGCGGAGCGGCTGGAAGCTATGGCTATTCGGTTGCTGCCTCTTGGGAAGACCGCCCGGTGAACTATGTGAGTTGGGGCGATGTGGCTCGATTCTCCAACTGGTTGACCAACGGCATGCCCTCAGGTGCGCAAGATGCGAGCACGACTGAAGAGGGTGCCTATTCGCTCGGTGGCGCCACGAGCAGTTCGGCGCTCAAGACGGCGATCGATAACCGCAACAGTCCCACCGGAAGTGAGACCTTTTATTACATGCCTTCGGAAGACGAGTGGTACAAGGCGGCCTTACATAAGAACGACGGCGATACCGGAAACTACTATCTTTATCCCACCAGCAGCGATACGACGCCCTCCTATGCGGCCGACGGCGCATCGTTTACCGACCCCGACCCTGGCAACACTGCGACCTACGACGGAGACGGTGGTGTAGATGGGATCGGCGCACCTTACTTCCGCACGCTGATCGGCGAGCACGAGAACACGCTCAGTCCCTATGGGGCCTTCGACATGGCGGGCAATATCGGCGAGTGGACCGAGGGCCGCGGTTTTGGCTCGTTTGCGATTGTTCGCGGTGGCGAGTTTGCCTACGGCGACTCGGGCCTGGCGGCGACGTATCGCCGCATTCGCAGTTTGACCCGCGAGAGTGGCGACATCGGTTTTCGCATCGCCTCGAGCGAATTGGCCGGGGGTGGTGGAGGCGGCGGTGGCGGCGGTGCGGTTCCCGAACCATCGGCTTTGTTGTTGCTGCTCTTGGGCTTAGGTAGCCTCTGCGGTCTTCGCCGAAGACGTATTTCGCATTCATAAAGTGCCCGCAACAAACTGCCCCGCTATGGAGTTGGCGTCATGAAGAAAAGTGCGCTCGTGTTCTTATTGCTCTGCATAACGGCCACCTCGACCGCCCGCGCCGATTTTTTTGGGGCCCTCACCAAATTAACCTTATCTACCCCAAGTGGACCGGGCACCGGCCCTCTGAAGGTGGACGTCGACCTGATGGTCCTGGCGAACGAGTCGGGCGAGGGCGACTTTCACATTCAGACCCAAGATCTATCACAGTATTTTCCCGATGGTTCTCCGCCCGTGATCGATATGACCTTGAATATCGAGGCGTTGGATAACGGATCCTTGCCTCTGGCAGCGGATTTTCAGGGCATCACCTGGCAACTGCTTGATCGGGCTTATCAGCCGCTCAATATGACCGACGATTATTTTTTCTCGTCCCTCGACAG
>NHBP01000019.1 GCA_002168195.1 Planctomycetaceae bacterium TMED10 | reverse complement strand
GACGCTGACAAAATCAAAGCCCTGAGGAATAAGACCGATCGCGAAGGTCTTTATGGCGAACAGGTCACAGCCTTGGCGGGTAATCCACTCGCGTTGCGCCTTCCACCTTACTTTGCCACCCTGACCGTTATCTCTGATGCGGGGCAATTGCCAGAGGCGGAGGATCAAGAAGGCTGGACATCCATGTATGAAATGATCCGGCCTTATGGCGGTGCTGCCCTGTTACCGCTCAGTGACGCTGGCCATGCACAACTTGCGCCGATGCTTGAAGCCTTGCCAGGTGCGGCTGTCTCTCGACTCGGTTCCTGGAGCCTCCTTCAGCGACAGGGACCGCTTGAGGGGGCGGCAAACTGGTCCCATGAATACGGCGATCCCTCCAATTCGCTTATGAGCCAAGACCTCCGCGTTCGATTGCCTCTGGGCATTCTTTGGTTTGGTGGCCCTGCCTCGGATACCAAGTATTTCTTTGATCGGCACTTCTGGGGACCTAGTTTGACAGTGATCAACGGACGGATGTTTCTTCAAGGACACACCACCCTGGCGGCTGTCGATATCTACACCGGCCGGATTCTCTGGGAAAAGACAATTGAAAAAGGATCGAGTCCCGGTAGACGGGGCAACTTTTACGATGGTGACCACCATACGGGATATCATTTTCTGGCTGTTGAAGATGGCATTTATTTGGCTTACCCGGATCGTTGTCTGTGGATTGATCCGGTGACCGGAAAAACACGAGCGGAATTCAAATTGCCTGAATCGACCGCACGCTGGGGAAGAATTCGTGTCTGGAACGATTTGCTGATCGCTTCCATATTCGATAGCGGCAAACACGAAGCAAGCGTGCCGACACGTCTGGTTGCGCTGGATCGAAAAACGGGAGATATCGTTTGGGATCACTCGCCCGAGGCAAGTTGTCCGATCGTGGCCATTGGTGGTAACCGTGTTTATTATTTCGACGGACATATTAAGGCACTCTACAACGACATCGGTCGAGCCGGTGTCGTCCCGGATACCGGAAAGGTGCGAACCCTTCGGGCGCTTGACGTCGCAACGGGTGAAGAAATCTGGAGCCATGAAACCCCGATGGTGATGACTTGGTTGGCGTTCAAGGAAGGACAGGATATTCTGGTCGCCTCGAATCACGAAAATATCCAGGCGCATCGCGGGGAAAGCGGGGAGGTGATGTGGCAAAAGACAGCGAAGTCAAAAGGTTTCCTCGGCCACCCCGAAAGCCGCTGGGATCGCCTTATTCTCTGGAAGGATAGGATCATTGATCAGCGCGGTCCCGGGGTGCAATATTTCCTGGAAACCGGCGAGCCGATTCAAATGCAACATCCACTTACCGGACAACCGACTGATTGGGAATTTACGGCACACGGACATCACTGCAATTATGCGGTGGCCAACGAGCATTTAATGACGTTCCGGGCTGATTCAGCCGGTTTTACGAATATGAAAGATGTTTCCACCGGCAGACTCAAAGGTTTTCGTACGGGTTGTCGTAATAGCCTGATTCCCGCCGGAGGTATCCTGAATGCTCCGAATTTCGGGCATGGGTGTACTTGCGCATACTCGCTGTTCACGTCACTCGCACTGACACACATCCCCGGAATGGAAACCTGGACTTACAGTGCGATGAAGACCCCGACCGGTCCTGTCAATCGGGTCGGTATCAATCTGGCCGCTCCGGGTGATCGCCAATCCGAGTCAGGAACGCTCTGGCTGGATTATCCCCAGCGAGGGCAACACAACTATCGTTTGAGTAACGTTGCGGGTCCCTCCCCGGATGTACCGGTTGAAATTGTTGCCGATAACCCGCAATGGTTTCGCCAACATCCGTCTCATGTTGAGGGCGGAGAAGAACGGTTTGTGGCCGCTTCGGGAGGCGAGGGATTGACTTCCCTCACCATCGCTCTGGGAGACGAAGTTCGTGAAAATCGAGCTTACGATGTACGGCTTATCTTTTCCGAACCGGAAGACGTTTTACCAGGGGAACGACTTTTTGATGTTGCACTCGATGGCAATCGCGTGCTGGAGTCGCTTGATGTGGTCAAAGAGGCGGGCGGTAAAGATCGTCTGCTAGTCAAGGAGTTTAAAAGTGTTCCGGCTGGAAAAGTATTGCAGATTGAACTGACACCTGTGGCTGGTCGCACACTGCTTTCGGGCGTTGAAATTGTGGCAAGCGAAGGTTGAACTAAGCCAGAATATCGCGAATCACGTGACCGTGAACATCGGTTAAGCGACGATCAATGCCGTTATGCCGCACCGTGAGTCGCTTGTGATCGATACCGAGTAAGTGCATGATTGTGGCATGAATGTCATAAACCTTGGTCGGGTTTTCTCGATCCAGCGGCTTATAACCCCATTGATCGCTTTCACCGTACGTAACGCCACCGCGAATCCCGCCACCACAAAGCCAGTTTGTAAAACAATAGGGATTGTGATCGCGGCCTTTGCCACCTTGAGAGGATGGCATCCGCCCAAACTCGGTCGTCCAAAGAACGACCGTATCCTCCAACATGCCTCGCTGTTCCAAGTCCGAGATTAAAGCGGACGCACCTCGAGACATTCCGCGGGTTAAAGGACCATGGTCGCGCTGCACATCCTCATGAGAGTCCCAATTTCGCCGGGGAAAACGGTTATCCGCACCGGACCAGATTTGTACGAAGCGAACGCCGCGCTCAAGCAATCGGCGGGCTACGAGACACTTTTGTGAAAAATAGACCGTCTCTTCGCGTGCATTGATTTCTTTATCGTACGTGGAGGGAATATGATCCAGGCCGTAGAGTTTCAGGACGTGTTCGGGCTCCCCGGAAGTATCGAGGGCCTCGGGGGCGGCTAGTTGCATACGGGCGGCCAACTCATAACTCCGGATCCGAGCCTCGAGCCGAGGATCGTCATCACGAGCCTCTGCATGCGCGCGACCCAGTTGGTTAATAAGTTCAACGCCCTCCCGGTGACTGTCCCGGGTAATGAATGTTCCCTGCTTTGCCGGATACAGATCGTTAATAGGAACTTCACGGTTTGGAAAGATGACGGTCCCCTGACGCGAAGATGGCAAAAAGGCCGCATCCCAGTTCTTAGTTCCATTGGGACCTAATCCGCGGTGGTCAGGCAGGACAACAAACGTGGGAAGGTTTTCATTCATACTTCCCAGACCGTAACTGACCCAGGCTCCCATGGCCGGAAAGCCAGGGCGGTCAAAACCGGTCGACTGCAGCAAGGTTCCTTGCGAATGAACGCCGGTCTTACCAACCATGTTATGAACAAAAGCAATCTTGTCGACTACCGCACCTAAGTCGGACGTTACGTCCGAAAGTAATTTTCCGGATTGGCCATAGGGCTTGAAATCCCAAATCGGCTTCAGCCAGGGCCCGAGTCCATTTTGAAAAGCCTCAACGTGTTCGCCAAAATCAGAAGGCTCTCCATGTCGCTTCACGAGTTCAGATTTGAAGTCATAGAGGTCCAGATGACTCGCCGCCCCGGACATAAAGAGTTGCACGACCCGTTTCGCACGTGGAGGGTGATGCAGCACATTGACTACTTGCTCTCCGGCTAAAGCCTTCTCGCCTGAGAGCATACTGGCCAGGGCAATGCCCCCGAGACCCCCGGCACTTTCAAGAAGCATCTCGCGCCGCGATCGGCGAGGGGCAACACAATGATGGGGAAAAGCCGAGCGTGTCATGAAGCCAAGGTCCTAATCAATGAATACGAACTCATTCAAATTATAAATTACCCGGCAAGTATTCGCCAATCCATGGTTATTTGCGTACTGACTCAGTGCAGACAATTCTGCCGTATTCGGGTCCCTGGAAAGGGCATTACGAAAAGCAGACGTGACCTGCTGCTCGATCGTGGTACCCACTTCCTCAGCCTGATTCGCACATTCGCTGGCCATCACCAGCATGAGTTGATTATTCAGTAATGCCAGACTCTGCAATGGAGAGATCGTGACATTCCGCTTTGCTACAAGCATCGAGGGATCGGCACAATCCATAACCGTCAAAAAAGGTTGTGTTTGCGAACGAACAACAAACCGATAAACGGCCCTTCGATGGCTCGAAGGATCCGTGGGATCGTGGAGATGATACTCGTAGTGGGGTGAGTGTTCCGGTTTATCGATCACAAAATCTTGAAAACTCGGCCCCCCCATACGTAAATCGAGTCGTCCCGCAGCATGCAACACAGCATCCCGCACCGCCTCGGCCTCCAGACGTCGCCGATTCATTCTCCAGTAGAAATGATTTTCTGCATCGACCGGCTCGGCAGCTGCCGCAAGGGTTGGCTCCGCAGTACTCGTCTGACGGTACGTTGCACTCGTAACGATCAATCGATGCAACTGCTTGATCGATTCGCACTCCCGAAGTTGCGCCGCTAAATATTCGAGCAGTTCAGGATGTGATGGCTTGCTACCCATTCGACCAAAGTCACCCGGCGTGTCGACGAGACCTCGACCGAAATGAAATTGCCAAATCCGATTTGCCAATGAACGCCAGGGAAGCGGATTTTGCAAATCAGTAAGCCAAGCGGCCAAGTGTTGCCGCCGCGCTCCCTCGGGTGCATCGGCCGGTATCTCAAAGCGTGCGAGCGGACCTTCGATACAATTCAGTGCTCCGGGGCCAACTTCTTCACCGGGCGTCGTTACGCTGCCGCGGTGAAGGACATGAATCGTCCGTGGGCGTCCCCCTTGATAACCCCGACCCATAAATGTGCCACCACCGTAGTGAACCTTACCGATGTAGGCGACCTTCGGTTCGGGAAGCGCACTTAGATCCTTACGGATGCCATCGAGTGTCGTCGCAAGGGCAGCTAGTTCCTGTTTTTTTTCCGCCACCACATCCGCTAATCGGGATATCGAAGAAACAACTTGTAAGTCTCGGGGCTTTTCCCTTGTTTCATCCAATTTCTCTTTTTCAGCGACAAGTTTTTTTTCTGTCGATTCGATCTCTTTTTTCAGCTTTCGCTCACGCTGCTGGAGCGTTCTACCTCGCTTGCGTAGCGATTGTCGCTGAAGCGTAAGTTCTGGATCGTCGTGGTATTGGTGGTCTGCACGATCGAGAGCTGCAAACACCGCTTGCAGACTGTAATAATCTTCCTGGGTGATAGGATCAAATTTATGGTCGTGACATTGAGCGCAGCCGACCGTAAGGCTCATAAAAGTCATCATCGTATTACGAACCATATCATCTCGATCAAGGTGACGAGCAACCTTCCCGTCAATCTTGGTTTCGGGAACTTCAGCGTGTCCCACGTGATCCCAAGGACCCGCAGCAATAAAGCCCAAAGCTTCAATCCCATCCACCGTTCCCGGAAACAGTACATCGCCGGCAACTTGCTCGTGAATAAAGCGNGTGTATGGTTTATCAGCATTGAAGGAACGAATGACATAGTCCCGATAAGGCCACGCATGTTGACGCATCTTATCTTTGTCATATCCGTGCGTTTCACCATAGTGAACAACATCCAACCAATGGCGACCCCAGCGTTCGCCATAGCGTGGTGAAGCAAGCATTCGGTCCACCAACTTTTCATAGGCCTCGGGGTCTGAGTCGTTGACGAANCGCTCNACTTCTTCCNGNGATGGNGGAAGCCCGAGCAGATCATAGGAAAGACGGCGGAGCAGTGTCCGNCGATCAGCCTCCTCACTGGGATGCAAATGCTTTTCTGTTAAACCATCAAGAATAAATTGGTCCACCGGATTGCGAACCCAGTGAGAACCTTGTCCAGCAGGAGTCGTTGATTTTTCCAAAGGTGCAAAAGACCACCAGACCGGCAATTCAAGCACCATGNCCTCGGGCCAATCAGCTCCTTGGTCGATCCACTGCTCGATCAGCTCAATCTGTTCGTCCCTCAGTGGCGGTTGCCCTTCCGGCATTTCCGCTTTCCCATCGACCGGTAAGATCCTTTCCACCAGGTAACTCCCGGCGGCATCTCCTTGCACGATCGCTTCACCACTATCGCCACCTGTAAAAGTAGCTGCCGCTGTTGCCAGTGAGAGACCGCCCTCAGTTCTTTCTCCATTGTGACAACTTAGGCACCGCTCGATGAGCAGCGGGGCCACGTGCTCTCGGAAAAGAGTCTCGCTTGCCAAGCCACTGCCTGAACTAAGGAAACAGCAGAGAGCGATAAAAGCGATGAGTCGGTACATGACTTGTGGAAAGGGTGAGCTCGAAAGACCTGGCGTATGATATATTTTACACCAAAAATGGGCTTACCCCAACGCAATGCAACATACAGCCAGCTTGACCCAACTTATGGCCGATTTTTCTTGGGTTAGGGGCACTACGGGTCTTGGGGGTGAATAAAAATTACACCGGCATCGAAGAAATTTTCTTCTTCTCCCGGTTCGACAACCACGGCCAACTGATTCCAGCTTCCCGGAATCATTTTGGCCCGCTGTGCTTCGGTCAACCGCAGCACGCGATATCCAGCCATTGGCCCGCGCGAACCGGCGTCCGGCACCTGCTCGCCATTGACGAAAATTTCAGCATTCCCCTCATGATGGACCAGCAAACCGATCTCACCCTCGGCATACTCGGGGACGATAAAGGGGCGCCGAAACCAGCGTGGTCCCTCTGTCCATTCTGTCCCGACGAGCAGCGGATGTTTTTTCTTGTCACCAAAAGCGCCCGGTGCCTGTGACCACTTCGTATCGTCAAAATCGGTTGCCATCCAATTGCCGTCTGGCCGCTTTTCGCTGACGCGCCATCGCTGACCATCCCGCTCACTGGTTGGCTGGAGGGTCGTAAGCAGCGGCAGATTTTCCTGCAGTCTTAAATTCGCCTCGCGCACTCGATCCCGATCAAGCTTAAACTGTTCGCGATCGTACGTGAGGTGACCGTTGACCTCGATTTCAACATCCGTTGTCTGAGTATAAACCGCCCCGGAGAGTCCCCGACCTTGCATTACCTCGAGATTTTTAGCCAACTCACAGTAAGCATCGGTCAAGCGATCTCGGTCATTAATTTTGCGGTAATCCCAGTCTCCCTTATCTTTCCACATGTGCCCCTCAACGCGGCGCCCGAGGCCGCCGAACTCACCAAGCACGACGGCCCGCTTCGGTTCGGGTTCCGGCACACTAAGCCCAAGATAATTATGCAAGTCATTCACATCACCCGTTCCCCGGTCAACTAAACCACTTGCTGCGTCGACCAGTCGTGAAGGGTCGCGTCGCTTGACTAGTTCCGTAATGCGAGCCGTATCAAACTGACCCCAGCCTTCGTTAAAGGGAATCCACATAAGAATCGAGGGATGATTTTCAAGATTCGTAATCATCCGCAATAATTCGCGTTCGTACTGTGCTGCCGATGCCCGGGTCCGAATCAGGTCGGGATCGGGGATCGGCTTAAACACATTTAGAAAACGATCGCCATTGGGCATATCTTGCCAGACAAGCATGCCTAAGCGATCGCACCAGTAATACCAGCGCGCAGGCTCCACCTTCACGTGCTTGCGGATCAAGTTGAATCCAAGATCTTTAGTGACCTCGATATCGTAGCGGAGAGCTTCGTCACTCGGTGCCGTGTAGAGTCCGTCCGGCCAGAAACCTTGATCGAGCAAACCAAACTGGAAAACAGGTTGATCGTTAAGCAGAATTCGGGTGCGTCCAAGGGCATCCTTGCCGAGGCTTATTTTACGCATCCCGAAATAGCTTCCCACGCGGTCCACCACTTCCCCCTGATGAGACAGTACTATTTCCAAATCGTAAAGTTTTGGATTTTTATTGGACCAGAGTGTTGCCCCGGGCATCGCAAGGGAAACTGGCTTACCGACCGATCCACTCTGTTCATTCAGAATGCGCCCATCTTCGATGGCACGCACAATCACTTCATGCCCTTCGGCATTACTTGCGTAGGCTGAAACAGTGACCCGACCTTGATCAACATCGGGGACAATTTGGAGTCGCTCAACAAATTTTTCCGGTACCGGTTCAAGCCAAACGGTCTGCCAGATACCACTGCTTGCCGTATACCAGACACCTTCGGTTCGTAACACTTGCTTGCCGCGGGGTTGATAGCCTGTATCGGTCGGATCCCATACCGATACGACGATCTTCTGCTGACTTCCCGAAACAAGGAAATCGGTGATGTCGAGTGAGAATGGGTCATAGCCACCCCGGTGCATACCGACCTTGCGATCGTTGATCCAGATGGTTGCTTCCCAGTCGACCGCTCCAAAGTGAAGTAGGAGCCGCCCGTCCCGAAATGTATCCGGAACATCAAACGTACGGCTGTACCATAGCCGCTGTGTGTAACCGAGGCGACGCATGACACCTGAAAGGGCAGACTCGACAGGATACGGGACCAAAATATCCCCTTCCATCTCAGCAGGCTGCTCTGCTTCGCGCTTGGTAATTGCGTACTGCCATAACCCATTCAGATTTTTCCATCGCTCGCGCGTCAATTGNGGTCGNGGNTAGTCAGGCCACGCATTGCCGGGTGTTACGCTTTTTGTCCAGCGGGTCGAGAGAGGCCCGTCGGCGACCTTCCAGTGGTCTGTTTCCTCGGCTGCGAAAGAGAAGCAACCGATGCAACAAAAGATGTAACAAAAGACGTAAAGACAAAAAAGTTTGCGAGCCGAGAAAAACATGGCGATATCCATACATACTCCGAATAAAAATCAAAATTTCATTTGCAATTATAGCGATCCCACCTCTTGAGCGTCACTCGCCAGGGCAGGTAGCCGATCGGGAATCCAAAAGTTAAATTACGTTAGTAACTTCGTTTTGCATTTTTTGGCTCGGTAATTTTTCCATCTGAGGAGACCACGATGACTCGCTTCCATCTTCCTGCGGCAATGGTGCTGATGCTTACTTTTGTCTTCTCGGCAAGTGCCAGCGAAAAGTGGATGCATTACCCACCTATGGCAGAACATGCAAACGGCAAGAAGGTTGTGCTGATTGCCGCGGGCTGGGAATATCGCGCAGAAGAAGGCCTCACCATGCTGGCCAAAATACTTTCCCAGAAACACGGGTTCGACTGCACAGTTCTGTTTGCCATTCACAAAGAAAATGGCACGATCGATCCGAACACGGCGGATAACATTCCGGGAATCGAAATGCTCGACTCGGCCGATATGCTGGTGATGCTCGGGATGGACCTGGAATTACCCGATGCGCAGATGAAATATTTTGTGAAGTATGTCGATTCAGGAAAACCGATTCTTGCCTTCCGCTGTACCGTACTCGCATTCAAAAATCTGGAAAAGCGGGGATCCCCCTATGCCAATTATGATACCCGAAGCAGTTCCGGTTCCGGTGGCTTCGGTGGTTTGTATCTTGGCGAAACCTGGCGCGGACACCATGGTCATCACGCGGTCGAAAGCACACGCGGTCTGGTCAACGGTCGCCATCGCAATCATCCGATGATGCAAGGCGTTGGCGGAGATATCTGGGGGCCGACCGACGTCTACCAGGTTGACGAACTTCCCGATGAGGCTGTGGTATTGGCTTACGGCCAAGTCCTTAAGGGAATGAACCCGGAGGATCCACCTAATTTCAATAAGCCGGTCATGCCGATGATCTGGGCCTGGGAGCGGCCTGCCAATTTCAAAAAAGCACGCGTGGTGACAAGCACGATAGGCGCTTCAGAAGATCTTGCAAGTGAGGATTTACGACGCATTATCGTGAATGGCGTTTACTGGTGTTTGAGCATGGAAGATAAAATTCCTGAAAAGTCTGACGTCGACTACGTTGACCCCTATGAACCGAGTGCGTTCGGACGCAATAAGTTTCGTAAAGGATTGAAACCCGAGGATTACGCTCTGGGTAAAGGTGTTGTAAAAACAAAACCTGCTAAAGACGAGTAAAATAATCCGAGAAGCATTTTCCGGTGACGTTCTAGGCGAAAAAAGACGCTCACCGCATGCATCACCGCATGCAAAGGGATCGCCAAATATGACAACGCCTATTTTCCCACTTGTGCTATAATGTGGCCTAGCATGTGGCTGTTATTTTCTCGCATTGCTGCTGGAAAGTCTGCCCCATGAAATCATCCGACGCGAGTCGGGGATCCCAGGTCACAGCGTGTAAAATAACGCGTGCGTTGATTTGGTTGCCGAATACGAAATGCAAATCTCCTCATGCAAGAATGGCTCCATGAATTGTTCCATTCCGCAAATTGAACAGCGGCTTGTTTCTTTCAGTGTGGTTGCTTTTTGCATCATTGCCCCGTGGGTACCGGTACACGGCGAACTTGATCAACGAGAGATTTATTTTGAGCAACATGTGGCCCCCCTGCTCAGTGGCCATTGCCTTACATGTCATGGAAGTGAAAAAAAGGGGGAATTGGATCTACGAAGCCGGGCGACGGCGCACGCGGGTGGCGAAAGCGGAAGTGTCCTGACGCCAGGGAATCCAAAGGATAGCTTGCTTTATGAACATGTTGTGTCGGGCGAGATGCCGCCGGAAAAACCGCTGCGTGCGGAGGAGATTGAGATTCTGCAGCGATGGATTGAAGGCGGCGCGTACTACCCTGCACAACCGATTGATCCGCTGGCTTACTCAAGCACGAAGCGGGCCGGTTACGACTGGTGGTCATTGCAGCCTCTGGAGGAGCGTGAAGCGACGAGTGGCTCACGCACCCCACCCGAATGGCAAGTGAGCCAGATTGACCGATTCGTCCACCGTCGCCTGCAACAAGCGAAGCTATCCCCATCATCCCCCGCCAGTCCGGCAACACTTCTTCGTAGAGCGACTTACGATCTTACGGGTCTGCCGCCAACGCCCGAACAAAGAGAAAACTTCCTGGCAGCCTGTCGTGCCGAGACGGGTCGAGAGGACGCCGTTGGTGAACAGGCATACGCACAGTTGATTGATCGCTTACTCGCATCCCCAAGTTATGGTGAGCGATGGGGTCGCCACTGGCTTGATGTCGTCCGGTTTGCGGAGAGTCGCGGTTTTGAAAGAAATCAAATCGTTAATAACGTGTGGCCCTTTCGCGATTACGTCATTCGTTCATTGAATGAGAATAAACCCTTTGATCAACTCGGTCGCGAACATCTGGCCGGTGACACGCTGGGTCCGGGTAATCCGGCCGTCGAGATTGGAACCGCATTTCTTTCCTGTGGCCCTTACGACGATGTGAGCAATCAAGATCCGGTCCGCGCTGCGCAAATTCGGGCCGACGTTGTCGACGAGATTATTCGCACTACAGGCGAATCATTTCTTGGTCTGACCGTTGGTTGTGGGCGATGCCACGACCATAAATTTGATCCCATTTCTCAAAAAGACTACTACCAGTTTTATGCCATCTTCTCCGGGATTCGTCATGGGAGCCGATTGGTCGGACCGCTCGATGAACGCAAGGAATATGCGAAACAAAAACAAGCTCTGGGAGAAAAGAAATCGGAACTCGTAGACCGCAAAAATGCGATTGAAGCACACAGTATCGCGCGTGGCAAAGAACAAATGGAAGCGTTTGAACGAAAGTGGCATCGACCGCCGGCAAGTCCGCAAGGTAACGAAGAAACTTTTGCTCCCATCGACGCCCGCTTTGTTCGTCTGGTGATTGAAAGTAAGCAGGGCAATCCACGAACCGGAAATGGTTGCATGCTCCAGGAATTTGAAATCTGGACGACCGGGGATCACCCCCGCAATGTGGCGCTCGCTACGAACGGAGGCAAGGCGTTGGGCAAAGCCCGCCAGGCCAGGGATTTTGCCGGTGCCTATGGTCCGCAACTGGCAATCGACGGTGCGTACTCTGCCCGTTGGATCGGTTATGGCAACACGCTCACGGTGGAACTTGGTGATAAAGAGCGGATTGAGCGGGTCGTCTTTGCGACCGATCGCACGGGTGCCGACGGCCAAAGGGGGCGCGAGACGGCGCCCTGTGAGTACCGGATTGAGATTTCACTCGACAAAAAAAACTGGCAACAAGTTGCCAGTTCCCATGACCGCCAACCCGTGAATGATAAGCACCGGGAAATAAGATTCATCCGCAGCGAATCGACTGCAGATGAAAACAAGCAACGGAATGAAATCTATCAGCAAATCGGGCAGATCGACCGGGAACTCGGTCAAGCGCCACCCTTCCCCTCCTGGTGGATTGGAAATTTGGTCGATCCGCCAAAGCAGCAACACATTTTTCTTCGCGGTGACCCACAAAAGAAAGGGACAGAAGTCCAACCGGCGAGTCCGCAATTTTTGCAAGCAGGGATCAAGCCATTCACACTCGCTGCGGAAGCCCCTGAAAGCGAACGTCGTGCAGCACTTGCCGAGTGGGTCTTCGCTCCCGGTAACCCGCTCACCCCAAGGGTGTTGGCAAATCGCCTCTGGCAATACCATTTTGGGAAAGGACTGGTAGCCACGCCGAATGATTTTGGATTCATGGGCGCCAAACCCAGTCATCCCGAATTGCTTGACTATCTTGCCGGTAGATTGAAAGAAGAGGCGTGGCGACTGAAACCGATCCATCGGGAGATTATGCTTTCCCGGACATATCGCCAATCAGGAGATACAAATCCAGCGGCGATGGCCCAAGACGCCAACTGTCAACTCCTTTGGCGTTTTCCTCCGCGCAGACTCTCCAGCGAAGAAATACGCGATACGCTCCTACTCCTTGCCAACGTACTGCAACGTCAACGAGGCGGACCTGGATTTCGACTTTACGACTATTTAAGTGACAATGTATCGACTTACATACCCTTGGATCAGCATGCGACAACGACCTACCGCCGCGCAGTGTATCACCAGAATGTGCGGGCGATGGAGGTCGATTTAATGAGTGACTTCGATGCCCCCGAATGCGCTTTTTCCACTCCCCGGCGAGACAATACCACGACACCGCTACAGGCCCTCTCGCTCTGGAATCATAGTTTCACGCTCGACATGGCAGATTATTTCGCAGAGCGACTCCAGAACGACGAAGCCGAAATACCTTCGCAAGTGGACCGCGCTTTTCTGCTTGCTTTTAGTCGCCCAGCTGAAGCCGCAGAACAGCAAGCAGCCCAATCGCTGATTGCCGAGCACGGGTTGCCTGCATTCTGTCGGGCATTGCTCAATACCAACGAACTGATTTATCTTGATTAATTGAATATGACTGCACCACACTCCCCATCTCCAGTTCTCTCACCAAGCCGGCGCAACTTTCTCGCCCGCTCCCTGGGAAATGTGACAACTGCGATGATGGGCATCGGTCTCAGCGATCTGTTAGCGAGTGAAACAACAACCACGCTGCGCAAAAATGAGTCTCACTTCCCTCCCCGCGCCAAGCGGGTCCTCCAAATTTTCTGTCCCGGGGCGGCCTCACACATTGACCTCTGGGAGCACAAACCGGAATTAGAAAAGCGTGATGGCGAACCCTTGCCCGGAGAAGAAAATTTTCTCAGCTTCCAAGGGAAGAATGGTAATTTAATGCGGAGTCCCTGGCCATTTGTTCCGGCGGGCGATTCTGGAAAAAAAATCTCCAGCATGTTGCCACACTTGCAACAACACGTCGACCGAATTGCCTTCGTGCATTCACTCAGTTCCAAAAGTAACACGCACGGTCCAGGATGCATCTTCATGAACACCGGGCATGTGGCAGAAGGATTTCCCGCAGCAGGATCCTGGCTGAGCTATGCCCTGGGAAGCGAAAATCAAAATTTGCCAACTTATGTCGCGATTCCCGATATCCGTGGCGAACCACCGAACGGCAAAGCAAACTGGGCAGGAGGTTTTCTGCCTGCGGAACACCAGGGGATTCTGCTCAGCGCACATCGGCCGATCCGCAATTTGGAGCGGCCCCACCAAATTCCTCTGCAAGCCGAACAGGCGACACGCGACTTCCGCCGCTTGCTCAATGAACGCCATGCCGCGCATCGGGGCGAAAATTCAGAATTAGCCGCGCGGATGGCAGCGTATACGATGGCGGCACGGATGCAACTTTCCGCTCCCGAGGTCGTTGATTTGGCAAGTGAATCCCAGACCTCCCACGCGCTTTATGGAACCGACCACGCCAATCCCCTGCTCGCAGCTTACGGCCGAAACTGCATGCTCGCGCGACGATTGCTCGAACGCGGTGTGCGCTATGTCAATCTCTATTGCGCCTCACGCGCCTCAGGCGTCGATGGTTTGCTCAACTGGGATTCGCATAAAACGCTCAAACTTGATTATGAACGGCATTGTCCCATTTTTGATCAGCCGACCGCTGCCCTGATTACGGACCTCGCGCAAAGAGGCATGCTCGAAGATACACTCGTTTTATGGACCACCGAGTTCGGTCGAATGCCCACGCATCAGGCGGGGACGAGTGGTCGCGATCACAACCCCGATGGTTTTACCTGCTGGATGCTCGGTGCGGGTGTTCAGGGAGGAACAAGTTATGGGGCNACCGATGCGTTTGGACGACGCAGTGAAGTCGATCCAGCCACGGTTTGGGACTTTTATGCGACNGTTCTCCACCTGCTTGGTCTCGATCATGAGCAACTCACCTATTATCACAATGGCCTCAATCGTCGTTTGACTGATGTGCATGGTCATGTGATCAAGCCAATCGTTGCTTAACAAAATGCGGAACGTGCCGAAAGCGTGACAATCTGTTGTTTCGTTCATTGAAAACCGCAGTCCCAGTCGTTACATTCGACCCTCTATCGTCTTGATAAACAGATGTGGTTCCGAGGGAGCAATTCAGCGATGGCACAGACCGTTCTTTTAGTAGGTGCTTTCGACACCAAGGGTTCGGAGTACGCGTTTGTGCGCGAACAAATTCTGGCCGATGGACTCAAGGTACTTACCCTCAATACNGGCGTTTTGGGNTCGACTGATCTATTTCCGGTAGATGTCGAAGCCGATCAGGTTGCCATCGCCGGTGGTAGCACACTATCGAAACTGCGCGAAAATAAAGAGCGCGGTGAAGCGATGCGGGCCATGGCCGACGGCGTAGCAAAACTTGTGCCTGACCTCTACGCGAAAGGCCGCTTTGCGGGCGTTCTCGGACTCGGCGGATCGGGCGGAAGCAGCGTAGTCACTGCCGGGATGCGTGCGCTGCCGATCGGCGTTCCGAAAGTTTGCGTCTCGACCGTAGCAAGTGGCCAAACCAGCGCGTTTGTCGGTGCCAANGATGTGGTTCTTTTTCCCTCCATTACNGATGTGGCGGGCGTCAATCGAATTTCACAAGTCATTTTTACGCGTGCTGCTGGAGCCATCTGCGGGATGGTTCGCGCAAAATTGCCCGAGGCCGTCGATGAACGGCCGATCATCGTGGCGAGTATGTTTGGCAACACGACTGAGTGTGTGGACGACTGCCGAACAGCGCTCGACGAGCAGGGCTATGAAGTGCTTGTCTTTCATGCGACCGGAACCGGGGGACAGACCATGGAAGCGCTCGTCGACGAAGGACTGGTGGATGCCGTCCTGGACATCACGACCACCGAATGGGCGGACGAGGTCTGTGGCGGAACCCTTTCGGCCGGTCCCGACCGTTTGTCCGCTCCCGGTCGTCAGGGCATTGCGCATCTGATCGTTCCGGGGTGTGTCGACATGGCTAATTTCGGACCCATCGACACGATGCCGGAAAAATATAAAAGCGGGCGGAACTTGTATGAATGGAATCCAGCAATCACCCTGATGCGAACCACGGTCGAAGAGAATGCGAAGATGGGGAAAATATTCGCTGAAAAAGCCAACGCGGCATCCGGTCCGGTTGCCTTTTTACTACCCCTTCGCGGCGTTTCGATTCTCGATGGTGACGGAGAGCGATTTTGTGACCGTGAGGCCGATGCGGCGCTGTTTGATGCCTTGAAAGAAAATTTAAATCCCTCCATCGCGGTTGAAGAGATGGACGCCAATATCAACGATAAAGTTTTTTCGGCACGCGCTGTCGAGCGGATGCTTGAACTTGTTGCCGAGTCTAGTGCGCGCTGAGTAGCATGAGCCTAAATTTGACTATCTATTTCCTGAGGAACCTAAAATGATCATTAGTAGAGACGAATCCCTGAAACGTCTGCGTGAGCGGATCGAACAAAAAGTACCGATTGTTGGTGGCGGTGCCGGCACCGGGATCAGTGCAAAATTCGAGGAAGCGGGCGGGATTGATCTGATCATCATCTATAACTCAGGGCGTTTCCGTATGGCGGGCCGAGGGTCTCTTGCCGGGCTGATGCCCTATGGAGATGCCAATGGAATCGTGATTGAAATGGCTAGCGAGGTGCTGACTGTCGTTCAAGACACACCGGTCCTTGCTGGTGTCTGCGCCTCGGATCCCTTTCGGATCATTGATAAATTTCTCGACGAGGTAAAAAGCGTTGGCTTTTCTGGAATCCAGAATTTCCCGACCGTAGGATTAATCGATGGACAGTTCCGCGCGAATCTGGAAGAAACCGGGATGGGCTACGANAAGGAAGTGGAACTCGTCCGCTTGGCCCGACAAAAAGATNTGCTCACAACCCCGTATGCTTTTAATACCGGCGAGGCAGAAAAAATGGCCGCGGCCGGAGCGGATGTGATTGTGGCCCATATGGGTTTAACGACCAAAGGATCGATCGGGGCAGAAAGTGGTCGCACACTTGATGACTCGGTTCGCGATGTGCAGGCCATTAGCGATGCGGCGCATGGGGTTTCAAAAGATGTGATTGTCCTCTGCCACGGTGGTCCGATCGCAATGCCCGAAGATGCTGAATACGTCCTTCAACGGACGAAAAACGTCGATGGTTTTTACGGTGCCTCNTCCATGGAACGACTACCAGTCGAAACCGCGCTGACCACACAAACTGAGGCTTTTAAAGCAATCCGCTTTTAGTGGNCCNATTTCTGCATCCATGTTGNTTGAGTGGGCAATTTCCCATGCGCAAATGCGCCGGTTACCCGCCGTTTAGACTGTGCGCTTCTAAAATTCTCTTCTACAATAGAGAAACAGGAATCATCTGAAACGCCCGCGTTCCTCGAATTTACAAACTCTTGCCATGCTCTGTCGACACTGTTTCATGATCGTACGTATGGTGGTGTTGATTGCTCTTGTAATTTGTTCAAAACCACTGGACGCGGTTGATCAGGATCGCTTTGAAAAGCGGATTCTTGTGCCCCGGACATTCGATCCGATGCAACTTGAATTGCTCCCCGATGGATCGTTTCTGTTTATCGAACGTGGCGGATTNATTAAGCGCTATGATGCAGCGACCTCCAAGGTTGAACTTGTCGGTCGNGCACCAAGCGTTCAGTTTGGCGAAGTTGGCTTGTTGGGCCTCAAACTTGATCCCGATTTTATGGCCAATGGAAGAATTTTTCTGTTCTTCTGTCCGCGGGATAAAAAGGATCATCTGCGACTTTCACGGTTTGAGATG
The DNA here is from genome assembly GCA_002168195.1 of Planctomycetaceae bacterium TMED10. Lineage (GTDB taxonomy): Bacteria > Planctomycetota > Planctomycetia > Pirellulales > UBA7805 > UBA7805. The sequence goes on along the minus strand of NHBP01000019.1, from coordinate 105,629 downwards.
CGCGATGGAAAACTCGACACGCTTACTGAAACGATGCTTCTTGAGTACCGCATCGAACCAGAGGGTGCCACACATATGGGCGGAGGCATGGCGTGGGATGCCCAGGGAAATCTCTACGTCGGCACAGGAGATAACTGCGTACCGATTCCCCAACCTCCACTCGACCAACGTGTGGGGCATGAAAAAGTTGACGCCCTGCGGAGTTCGGGGAACACGCGCGACCTACGGGGAAAAGTACTGCGGATTCACCCCGAAAATGACGGCACCTACACCATTCCTAAAGGAAATCTTTTTGCAGACGGCAAGGATGGCCGGGCGGAAATTTATGCGATGGGGGTACGCAATGCCTTCCGAATTTATGTCGATCCTGAAACGAGCTGGCTCTATTGGGGCGATGTAGGACCGAATGTTCGCGTCGAACTTGATGCCGGACCGAATGGCTACGATGAAGTCAACCAAGCACAACGGGCTGGAAATTTCGGGTGGCCCATGTTTGTCGGCCCGAATGAAGCGTATCGCCGGTGGGATTTTGCAATCGGCAAGGGAGGTGCGTGGTTTGATCTGAATAAAAGGATCAACGATTCAAAAAACAATACCGGCGCACGCGTGCTGCCACCGGCACAACCAGCTTGGATCTGGTATCCCACGACCGAGTCGTCACAATTTCCCGAACTCGGAAGCGGGGGAAGATCGGCGATGGCAGGCCCGATCTACCATTACGATCCGTCGGTGACAAACGACGCAAAGCTCCCCGCCGCACTCGATGGCAAACTACTTATCTATGATTGGACTCGAAACTGGATCAAGGCTGTCACCCTCGGCAAGCAAGGTGAAATAAAAAAAATTGAACCTTTTCTTTCCCACATGATTTTTCGTAAACCAATTGACTTGAAGTTTCATCACGATGGGACACTGTATGTGATCGAATATGGCGACAAGTGGGGCGACAATCACGACGCACAAATCGTGCAAATCGCATATCCGCGGGGCAATCGCGGACCTCAAGCAAACATCAAAACGGACATCACTGCTGGCAAGGAACCACTGAAGGTGCAGTTCGACGGACGCGATTCATTCGATAAAGATGAAGACGAATTGCACTACGCTTGGAANATTGAACCTGAAGGCGGGGAATTTTCAGAGAAAACTCTGTCCCGGCAGGCAAATTTTTCGCACACGTTTGCTAAGGCGGGAACCTATCACGTAATTCTTGAGGTGCGCGATGCCTCCGGCGCAAAATCTCGAACCTCGACCGAAATACGGGTTGGAAATGCGCAGCCGGAAGTGACTATTTTAGAGCCGGCAATGGGCAGTTTTTTCACCTGGGAGGAACCGATTGCATACCGCACGCGTGTGGTTGATGCGGAAGATGGCGATAGTGATTCGGGGAAAATCGAGGACGCGCGTGTTGTTGTCCGCGCAAAATATCAGCAGCGACGNACCTCAACCCANACCGATGCGAGGGGAATGCCAATGACGAATGATGAAGCAGTTGCCGAACCGGGCCTTGCTTTGATGCGTCGAACAACATGCTTTGCCTGCCACATGACGGGAACTGCTTCAGCGGGTCCGGCCTACGATACGGTCGCCGCCCGATATCGAGAAGATCCGCAGGCAAGGCAGCGATTGGCCAGGAAAATTATCCAAGGCGGGATGGGCGTCTGGGGGCAGAAACCGATGCCGCCACATCCACAGCATACGCTCGAGGAAACCGAGCAAATGGTCGATTGGATTCTCTCCCTCGCATCCGAAACAGCACACCGGCCCATGGCAGGAACCACGGGTGCTTTTCGTACGCGAACGCATCCGGANGGTCGGGGAAATGCCGGAGTCTATGAAATCACCGCCTCCTACACCGACCAAGGATCAGAAAATGCCCCGAATATTACAGGGAAAGCCACACACATTCTTCATGCCAGGANGAAAAAGGCTGCCTTCTTCGACACCCGCCAGGGCGTTGAGTTAATCGACGAATATGAAGGCGAACACACGATCGTGGGGCATTTTGCCGATGGTGATTTCGTGAGTTTTAAGGATGTTCTCCTGGAAGGCATTGAAGCAGTCACGTTTCGCGCNGCCGCACTCGGGCGGGAGGGTGGNCAGTTCGAACTTCGAGCAGACTCTCCCGATGGAGAACTTTTAGCNCGAACCACGTTGNAATCGGGATCGGGATATGGATACTTCAAACACAAAATCCATGATCCCGGTCGATTGGTTGATCTGTATCTAGTCGCGCGCACAGACGCAACCGGCCCAAAAAAAACACTCGGCCTCAACTGGCTTATTTTTCACGACTCCGAAAAAGAAAATNTTGAGCGAGCAGAGCGGCAAAAAATTGCCGAGGCAATACTTACCGAACAAAGCGCATTGCAATCGCGGCCGTTTGTTCGCGATTGGCAACTGAGTGACCTTCGTGAAAAACTTCATCACGCGGATCGCAACCGATCATTTGCAAATGGGAAAAAACTCTTTCAAGTTGCTCAGTGCGCCACTTGTCATAAGATGAATAACGAAGGCGGCTATCTGGGCCCCGAGTTAACGCAGATTACCAAAGAGTTTTCAAAAAGAGGGGGTGAACCACGATTGAAACTCTTGGAATCNATTCTTCAGCCGTCCACTAATATTGCGGACCGCTACCGTGTGGTCATCCTGGGCACCGACGACGGTAAGCAAGTGAGCGGGATTGTGATGAAAAACAATACGCGGGGCTTTGAACTGGCAAATGACCCTCAGCGACCGGAGGCCACCATTTTCGTTCCTCGCGATTCGGTCGAATCGATCGAGCAGACAGAAATTTCGCTCATGCCCTCAGGCCTGCTTTCCACATTCACGCTTGACGATATCATGGACCTAGTGGCCTATCTGGAGGCAGGTGGCAACGAATCACATGCAGCCTTCAAATCGCACGCGCCAAAATAGGAATATTCAATATGCTGAGCTATCGCACATCGATTTGTCTCTGCCTGACTTACATCGTCCTTAGGATTTCAATTCCTCTTGGCTGTGTGGTTGCTGCTGAGCCGGGTGGTGAAAAAAAGATCTTACTGATAGGGCACGATCTGGACCATGCGTGGGGCACGCACATGTATCTGCCGACCTGCAAAATTCTGGCAACGTGCCTTACTCAAACGCCGGGAGTCAACGCGATCGTCTCCGATGGGTGGCCCAAAGACAAGAATGCGCTCAATGGAGTGGATGCTCTGGTTCTTTATTCGAGTCCCGGTGGTGAAATTCTTCTCGATGGAGAGCAGGCCGGCGAGGTAGATCGTTTAATGAAACAGGGAGTCGGTCTGGTTTGTATCCACTGGGCGACCGGTTTAAAAAAAGAGAATGAACAGCGACTCGGTGAAAAATGGATGAATACACTCGGTGGAATGTGGCTCCACTTTGTTGGACTGAAGATCGACGATTCCAACCTCCGGCAATTGAATCCCGAGCACCCGATCTGCAACGGGTGGGAGGAATACGAACTGAACGATGAATTTTATCTCAACACGCAAGTGGCTCCGGGAAGTGAAACGCTCTTAGAAGTGGAAGTGGATGAAAAGAAAGTCCCGGTGGCCTGGGCCTTTGAACGCCCTGTCTCGAACGGGGGTCGTTCGTTCGGTACGACGCTCGGGCACTTCCACCGTAATTTTGAAATCGAAGCATTCCGCCGCATGATCGTCAATGCAATTCTCTGGTCGGCGCACGTCCAGTTACCTTTAGGGGGCGCACCGGTGGCAGTCAGTGAGGATGATCTCCAGTTACCACCAGAGCCCCAAAAATAGCTGTGCTCAACTAGCAAATCAGTTTTTAGGCTAGTCGCCGGTTATTGAAAAGCCATGGTCCGGAAAGTACAACAGGTCGGGCGGAGATCATTCTTTCCGGCATGCACGTTTAAATAACGGGGGCAGAACGTGAGTACCACACTGCTGATATTCGTAGTCAGCCCGATCATTCTGATTCTCATTGGACTGATCATCCTCTACAACCGTTTGGTCAAAGGACGGTTGATGGTCTCGGAGGGCTACAGCGGAATCGATGTCCAACTCAAACGGCGACACAATCTGATTCCCAACTTGGTGAAGACCGTTGAGGGTTATGCTGATTTCGAACGGGGAGTTCTCCAGGACGTGACGCGTTTAAGGAGTCAATTGGCAGAAGATGCGCCCCTGGGAGAAACTACAAAACGAGAAAACGAACTCTCCTCCTCGCTCAGGCACCTGTTCGCAGTCGCGGAAAATTATCCGGACTTAAAAGCAAGTCAGTCTTTTTTAGACCTCCAGAAACAGCTTGCTGAAATCGAGGATACGATCCAAAAAGCGCGGCGATACTATAACGCCACCGTTCGCGATTACAATATTCGTGTCCAGTCGTTTCCATCGTTGATTGTTGCCAAACTCTTTGCTTTTCAGGCAGCCGAGTTTTTTCAACTTGCTACCTCCACAGAAAGTGAGGTTCCGCGTGTCGAAATTGATGGAGAGATGTAAGACTCTGAAATATTTTTTTGATATCGGTGTCCTTGCAATAACGCATTTTTTTCTAGTGACCTGCAGTTTGGCATGGTCTGCAGAAGAAATTAACAACTACCAGAGTGCAATCGTCGTCAACAAAGACGGTTCCCTCAACGTGACCGAAACGATTCAGGTCACGGCAGAGGGCAACAAAATCAAACGGGGCATTTATCGTGACTTTCCTACCCGTTACCAAAAAGACGCGTTTCTCGCCATCGAAGTGCCTTTTAAAATTCTCTCCGTTCAGCGCGATGGCAAAACCGAACCCTACCATGTCGAAAAGCAAGACAACGGCGTCCGCGTTTATATCGGGCAGAAGAACGTTCGGCTGAAGCCCGGGCAACACACCTATCAAATTCGCTACTGGACCAACTTCCAACTCGGTTATTTTGAGACGTATGACGAGTTGTACTGGAACGTCACGGGCAACGGTTGGATTTTTCCCATCCAGAAAGTTGAAGCCTCTGTCCGCCTGCCGGCAGCGATCCCACTGAGCAAAGTGAAAACGGATTCCTATACCGGTGCCGAGGGTGCAAAAGAAGACAACGCACGGTCTTCCATCAACGCAGAACAGAAGCAGATACAGTTTGAAACCACTAAGCCCCTCCGGCCTCATGAGGGTCTTACAATTGTCGTGAGTTTTCCAAAGGGAATGGTCAGCGAACCGACAGGGGCAGAAAAAATAAAACGCTATTTTTATGCCAATTTGCCGCTTTGGATTGCCGCTGCTGGATTTGTGCTCCTGTTGGCTTATTATCTGATCGCGTGGTTTCAGGTGGGTCGGGATCCACCGAGCAAAGCGATCGTTCCGCTGTACGACCCACCTGAAAATCTGTCGCCCGCGTGTACCCGCTATCTCTGGAAAATGGGTTACGATCGCACCTGCTTCACGGCGGCCATTTTGAATCTGGCCTGCAAAGGCTTTCTTACCATCAACGAAAAGGATGGCGAATATACGCTTCGCCGCACCGGGAAGCTACCAAAAGAGAAAGCAGCCAACGGTGAAAAAGCGGTTTTTGACGCGTTGCTATGGGCCGATTCGATCGTACTGAAGCAGGCGAACTATAAAAAAGTGAAAAGTGCAATTGAGGCACTTTCGACAAAATTATCGGCCGAGTTTGATGGCAAGCTTTTCTTTAAGCACAAAAAATGGCTTGTACCCGGATGGTTGTTCACGCCGTTGGTGCTTGCAGGCATCTGGTTCAGCGGAGAAGCTGACCAGGCACTCGCACCCATCCTCGCAATCTGGCTCACGATGTGGACCTTCGGTTGTTATACGCTGGCCAAAAAAGCTTTGCGTGCTTGGCGGTCAGCTCGCGTCCTGCGGAGCGGCACGGCGAAGACTGTCGGTTCATACGTTGCAGCCATCTGGGCCACGCTTTTCTGTATCCCTTTTTTTGCCGGAGAAATTGTCGGGGTCGGCAGCCTCTTTTTAATGCATTCGATATGGGTGGTCTTGCTGATCATCGCACTCTTTGGCCTTCACGGGCTATTCTGGTGGCTCATTAAACAGCCAACCGCTAAAGGTCGCGGGGTGATGGACGCGATCGAAGGGTTCCGCATGTACTTAGGGCCGGTTGAGGGCGAGGTGCTTGAAAAGCTGAATCCGCCCGAAAAAACACCGCAGCTCTTTGAAAAAATGCTCCCCTATGCGTTGGCGCTGGGAGTGGAAAACAGTTGGGCGGATCGGTTTGTCGATGTCCTTCGAGCGGCGGCGACCGATCCCATGCAAAGCAATTACCAGCCGGTCTGGTATGTCGGCAGCAGTTGGAACAATGACAACCTCGGATCCTTTTCGAGCGATTTAAGTAGTTCGCTCAGCAGCGCGATTTCATCTTCAAGCACCGCTCCAGGAAGTTCCAGTGGAAGCAGTGGGGGCGGTTTTTCCGGGGGTGGAGGCGGCGGGGGTGGAGGTGGCGGATGGTAAAGCTGATGGGTCTAAAAATTTAAAACTCGTCTTGAGGATTTCCGTGTCGTATTATAAAAATCTGAGAACAAAAGCAATAAAAATCTGACAGGATGTGTATCAGATGCAAACGATGAACAAGGAAATTCAAGCGGCAATGACCCCGCAAGACGCGCTGGCCCAATTGCGTGAAGGAAACCAGCGTTTCGTGAACCATGCAATGCTCGAGCGGAATCTTCTGCATCAGGTTGAAGAAACCAAAACGGGGCAAGCGCCCTTCGCTGCCGTACTCGGCTGTATTGATTCACGCGTTTCACCAGAAATAATTTTTGATCAGGGAGTGGGTGACATTTTCGGCTGCCGCGTTGCGGGAAATATCGTGAACGAGGACATCCTGGGGAGTATTGAATTCTCTTGCAAGGTTGCTGGTTCAAAACTGGTNGTCGTTCTCGGACATGCACGATGTGGCGCTGTGATGGGTGCCTGCGACAACGTCGAGTTGGGCAATCTGACACCGATGCTTGCCAAGATCGGTCCGGCGATTGATGCCACGGACCAGCCGAGCGATCCAGCAGAGCGCAACTCCCAGAATGCTGCGTTTGTGGATGCGGTGAGTCGCAATAATGTGCGGCAATCGGTCCAAATGATCCGCAGCAGAAGTAGCATTCTCTCAGANNTGGAANCNNCGGGNGANATTTTGATCCAGGGCGCATACTACGANGTGGCAACTGGATGGGTNGANTTTTTNGAGTGANTCAAAATAAGAGTGCGCGATGCGTCACTTTTTCATTCTGCGATTTCAATCGCTCCGCCACCGAGTTCGGTCACAATCTCAAGCAGCGTCTCCCAGAGGTAGACCGCATAACTCGGGTCAAGCCAGAGAGCGTAATGCGTCGCCTCGCCCTGCGACTGCGGGAGGACACCACAATTGACCCCGGCGATGCGGGTATAGACCCACTTTTCGGCCGGACTAATCTCAAAGCGATGACTACACGTTTGTGCGAAAAGCTGCCGACTTTGCCTGCCTGTCACAAGAAGAGAGGCATCCTCATGGAGGACTGCCGTACAGCCAGCTTCCGATGAACAAGTATCACGAAACGAAGCAAGCGACTGGTCCCGCGAACCGGCTTCGAGAAAAAATTCGTCTTTGCCAATCCTGGCAATCAANCCTCCNCNATCGAGTGTNNNGGTNGCGTAGACTTCNGTCGGTACATGGACNCCCAGTCCGGAGAGCCAATCGGCAGCNCCTGCTCCGCGNACNCCCCACTTTTCNAACAGACTNCGATCCGCAAGANCNAGACNGTTTGCNCGCTCNCNTTGNNCGGCGGGGGATCCAAAATCCGTCTCNNCNATNATCGNCTGCAACGGACTTTGCCGAAATGGAGCATNTTGATTTTCACGCATCTCAGGATTCCAATTTCTGCCGTTCTCCGGCCGCATCGTAAAAGGGAAGTGCTACAACGCGCGCCGCGATGCGTTTCCCTCCTGCACCACAAATGTGTACNTCCGTTCCCACNGCNGCGCGGTCAGGTCGTAGAAAAGCCAATGCAATCGNTTCACCNATGGTCGTTCGAGNGGCAACACTTGTAATTCGACCGATCATTTCATTTCCCTCCAGGATCAGATGACACTCTTCGATCCCGTGTGATTGCGAGAGAACGAGGCCGACAAGCGTCCGCTCGATGGGCTGCTTGCGCAGAATTTCGAGGCTTCGCGAACCGACAAAAAAGGGCTTTTCTGATTTTACTGCCCAGTCCAAGCCTACCTCATAGGGATGTGTCAGTGCATCCGTATCCTGTCCAACAATTAAATGGCCCTTTTCGAGACGCAGCAGACGTTGCGCCTCGACTCCGAAAGGTTGAATGCCATGCGCGGCACCCGAATCCATCAACGCTTTCCACACACACACAGCATGGGTGGTGGGCACGTGGATTTCAAAACCCAGTTCGCCGACAAATCCAACCCGCATCAGCAGGGCATCCACACCGGCAACTTCGCCTCGATGCACATCGAGGTAGCGAAAGTCATTCTGCGATAATGATAAATCGGTCAACTTTTCCAGCACCATGCGCGATTGCGGACCTGCTACATTCATTGCCGCAAGATGTCCGGTCGCATTAATCAGNTCAACATCCATGTGCAGGATCATCGCCCAGCGTTGCAGATCCCGATAAAATGCTGCCGCNCCACTGCTAGTTGCCGTGATATAAAAACTCTCCTCTCCCGTCCGGGCAACCACACCGTCCTCGATAATCACACCGAGTTCGTCACACCCGACTGCATACCGNAGGCGACCGATCGGTTGATCGGTAAAGCGTCCCGTATAAATATGCTCCAGAAAACGTCCTGCATCAGTTCCATTGATCTGTAGTTTTCCCAGCGTGGAAACATCAATCACCCCCACGCTATGCCGAACTTGCCGCGCTTCTTGAACAATACAATCTTCTCGCGAACTATTGCCATTGTGATAATACTCCGGACGAAACCATGCACCGGCATGCATCATTTCGGCATGATGTTCACGGTGGATTGCCTCAAAGGGAGTCTGCCGGTGCGGATGGAAGCGGCGACCGGCAAGGTTTTCGAGCGACACCGGATGGTGAAAAGGACGCGCTACGGTCGTTCCGGTCTCGTTGATAGTGGCTTGATTGAGTCGGGCTAAAATTCGCACCGCATTCGTGTTGGATAGTTTTCCCTGCGTGGGCCCCATGCCAACCGTACTATAGCGCTTGAGCAATTCAATGTTATCGTAGCCTTCTTGGTGCGCATTTTTAAAATCGACAAGATGCAAATCTTCGTCGAGGTCCACAAAATTCTTTTTTCCCTTGTGGGGAAAGATTGGGTAAGGGTGACTCGGCGGTGGACCATGGTGGCGGGGGGCATCTGGAATGTTCCCCTGAAAGACGCCCAGGTGTGCGGCCGCCTGAAGACCCGCTCGATGTCCGGAAGCTACTTGATCTTGAAGATCAAACAGACCGGCAGCTCGACCCGCAACAAACACTTCGTCTGGAATCTGCGCAGGAATCAACTGCTCGAGCGAATCATCTTGCGCAAAACGGACTCCTGCCTGATAGGCGACTCCTGCATTCGGTGCCCAGCCGACACTCATCATGATGCCATCACAGCCAAGTCGTAAATGTCCCATACGATCCGGTTTCCCCTCTCCATCGAGTGGACAAAGAATCGCAGCATTGACTTTCGTNCCCAGCGAGCCGGCAACGGCTTCATAAATCGTGTGGCCACGGAAAATCTCGATGCCCGCAGCCGTGACCTCTTCCTCCAATGCGCTCTGTTCACCATCGTGTCGCAAATCAACAACTGCCACGACAGTGACACCAGCTTGGATAAAATCGAGCGCAAGCCGATAGCCCTCCGTGTTGGCTGTGAGAATAACCGCCTTTTGGCATGGGGGCACACGGTACAAATAAATCAACCGCTGCGCTGCGGTCCCGAGCATGACCCCAGGCAGGTCATTATTTTGAAAGACAGCGGGCTGCTCGATACAGCCTGTGGCAAATACGGTACTTTTGGTCCGCAACTTGGTGAGCCGCTGCTTATCNACCANAGCAACCCACTGATCGGCGTAGTGNCCCGCGACNTGNGTGTTACTGCGAACCTGTAAATTTTCCAGCGCGTTGGCTTGGGTCACCAGGTTTTGGAGTTGCTCACCCGCTGCGGGTGAGTGGGCATGCTGAGTGAGCAGACTTCCTCCGAGGTGTGGCTGTTCGTCAACCAACAGAACCTCGAGACCTGCCTCGGCTCCTGCGATTGCGGCCGCCAACCCGGACGGGCCTCCACCGACTACCAGAAGATCGCAAAACGCGTAGTCCTTCGGTGTCGCTACCGGTTCCGCCTGTGGATTGATTTTACCGAGACCCGCAATCTTTCGCATCTGATTTTCATAGATTGAAAAAAGACGGCGAGGTGTATGAAACGCCTTGTAATAAAAACCTACGGGCATAAACGAACCAAAGCGGTCGATGATTTTCAAACGATCACGATCCAGACCACCCTGGGTATTGACCGAACGAACAGTTAAATCCGCGACAATCGATAGCGTGTCTCCTCGCAGATTTGTCCGCTTTCCATCTTCGACCAGACAATTCACATCGTATCCAGTCAGGCTGTATACCCCACGGGGGCGATGGTATTTAANACTCCTCCCCAGCACACGGGTCCCCGCACCCCAAAGTGCGCTGGAAAGCGAATCTCCCATAAAACCTTCATACGGTTTGCCTTCGAAATGGAACGTGACCGGCTGATTGCGGTCAATCCATTCACCCTCTCGATAAGGTAAGCGATCAGACATCGTCGCCTCCCTNCTCAAAAAGATAGGTCCGTAAAAACGCATCCTTTACGATGTCCCGCTCGGCAATAAACCAGGTGCCACTCGGTGAGTGGTACCACCACTCTTTTTGAATACCCGGAGAACCATCACGATTAAAAACATAGTCCGCCCACTGGGAATCGCTGAGTGCCTCGCCGTCGGCCAGTTCAGGAAGGGGTCGAAACTGGCCACCAAAATAAAATTCCTGTAGTGGACGCGGTCCATTGATCGGACAGTGAATAATTTTCATGCTACTCTCTCTCAGTGCCCCACCGATGCGGCACCCTTTTCGCCCACAAGTTTAAAATCTAAAAATCGCGAGACATTAAAGGGTTGAATCAGTGCGTGATTCTGACCCGTTGCAATCGTGTGTGCCATGGTGAGCCCACTGATGGGCGTCGCCTTGAAGCCCCAGGTTCCCCAGCCGGCGTCGAGATAAAACCCTTGAATCGGGGTGGTGCCCATAATCGGTGAAAAATCTGGAGTCATATCACAGAGACCCGCCCACTGACGCAAGACTTTGATATCACCAAGCATGGGGAACAAATCCATTAAGTGTCCGGATGTCCCCTCGGCGAAATCAAGCGAGGACCGCATCGAGATCAACTCATAAGGATCGAGCGATGCGCCCGCAACGAGTTCACCCCGTGAAGACTGGCTGACATAGAGATGCAGGCTGGCGGAAACGACAATGTGATTCAACCAAGGCTTAAGCGGTTCGGTCACCAGGGCCTGTAGCGGATGAATCACCAGGGGGGTTCGCAAGCCGACCATTTCGGTAATCGAAGTGGTCCAACCGGCAACGGCAGAAAGTACTTTTTTCGTTTTAATAAAACCCTTATTGGTATGCACGCCGCATACGGCGCCATCTCGAATTTCAATATCCGTAACCGCCGTTTGCTGATGAATTTCCACCCCGCTTTGACCGGCTCCCCGNGCATAGCCCCACGCCACCGCATCATGCCGTGCGATGGCGCCAGGTGCATGATAAAGCGCGCCGTGGATTGGAGCTTGCTTCCCTCCACATTGCAAATCAATTTCCGGAACCATTCGCTTAATTTCGGCAGGGGTCACCAGTTCGCTATCGATCCCCAACTGCTTGTTCACCTCTGCACGCCAGCGCTGGGTACGGAGCGACGCCTGCGAGTGCGCTAACGTGAAATGGCCTCGCTCCGAGTAAAAAAGATTCAAATCGAGCTGACGAGATAGATCCCGAAACAGATCAACGCTCGCCTGATAAAAAGCGGCTCCCTGCGGCGTTAGATAATTGGAACGCACAATTGCCGTATTGCGACCCGTTCCTCCGCGCCCGAGATAACCTTTTTCAAGCACGGCGACGTTGGTNATCCCATGCTCTTTTGCCAAATAATAGGCGGCGGCTAAACCGTGGCCGCCACCACCAATGATCACGACATCATAGGCATCACGCAGTGGTCCGGATTCGGGAAACATCCGCGATTCCGGATAGGCACTTGAAAAACCAAACTTAAGCAGGCGATATGGCATGGGATGANAATTACAGGCAGTCGGATTCTAGCCAATCCAATGAGGTGATTAAAAAAAAGTGAGATATTGGTCGACTTCCCAAGCACTGACCTGCCCAAGATACGTTTCCCATTCCTGCTTTTTNAGTGTTATAAACTCGTCGGCGATAACGCCCAGTGCTCCCCGGACAATTTNATCCTGCTCCAGTTCATCGATCGCTTCTGANAGCGATTGAGGGAGAATTTGGGTCCCTGCAGCAGCGATTTCCTCCAGAGAGCGAGCGTACATATTTCCTAAGTTTGGCTCACCGGGATCGAGCTTTCGTGCAATCCCATCCATTCCCGCAGCCACGTAAGCCGCTAAGCCTAGATAGGGATTACAGCCAGCTGAAACGGTGCGATCTTCGAAATGTCCCGGACCTGCCGTACGAATCATTTGNGTTCGATTATTGTCTCCGTAACTNACAAAAGCGGGNGTCCAAGTNAAACCACTNCGGTTTGACGTGAGGCCCGTACCAAGTTTCAGTCTTTTGTAGCAGTTCACCGTNGGNCTAGTGACNGCNCAGAGTGCCCGNGCNTGGTNNAACACTCCACCNAGAAAATGGTANGCNATTTNNGAGCAACCCAAGCCGCGNGNGTCCGANNGATCNTCAAANACNCCTNCCCCGGTCTCNACGTCNGCAAGATGAAAATGGACATGCAGACCNCTTCCTGTCTGCTCGGCAAANGGCTTGGCCATATGNGTGGCTATCGCACCNTANTTNTTGGCAATTTGTGANGTTGCCATTTTAAAAAATGTCACCCGATCCGCAGTNGTTAANGCATCCTTGAAATCAAAATTAATTTCATACTGNCCATTGGCGTCTTCATGATCAGTCTGATAAACACCCCATCCCAGTTGGTTTAAACTGCTTGTTAAGTCTTGAAGATACGCCATCGCAGGTGCCATCGAACGAAAATCGTAGCAAGGCTTTGCAAGGTGATCGACATGGTCTGGATTCCACGGGGCAATCGTCCCATCTTCGTTCCGGGTTACCAAAAAATGCTCTGGCTCCATACCAACATTAAAAACATAGCCGGCAGTACGAACCTCGGTGAGAACCCGCTTGAGATTCGTCCGCGGACAGAAAGGATAGGACTCTCCATCGACGAACAGATCGGAGGCAAACCGCGCCGTGTTTGGCATCCAGGGAAGAGGTGTATAGCTTTGTAAATCGATGCGGGCCAGCATATCGTGGGAGTGAGGTCCCTGCCCGGAACCCCAAACTGCCGCGCCAGCAAAACCAGCTCCGTCATCAATCATCGCATCGAGAGAATCGACCGGCACCATTTTAACTTTTGCTGCGCCGTGGATATCAACAAACTGTGCAAGAAGAAAATCAATATTATCTTTTGCCAACTGTTTGCGGATCTGCTCTCGCTCAGCCATCGTTTTATCCTCGTAAAAAATTGTTTCTAAACATCTGCGGGATTCGGAATACGTTGTCAATCTACCCCGGGCTTCGCCCCGGAACCCAGTCGGTTCCTGCCAAAGGGACGCGAGCCATTGCTGCAGACTCCACGCTCAGGGCAACTAAATCTTCCGGTTCTAAATGATGGACATGACTTTTCCCACATGCGCGGGCAATGGTCTGGGCTTCGAGTGTCATGACCTTCAGATAATTTGCCAGGCGTTGTCCGGCCGTTACTGGCTCGAGTCGCGCTGCCCGCTCCGGATCTTGAGTACTAATACCAGCTGGATCATTTCCCTCGTGCCAGTCATCGTACGCTCCCGCTGTCGTTCCGAGCGTGTTGTACTCAGCCTCCCATTTCGGATCGTTATCTCCCAGGGCAACAAGCGCGGCGGTGCCGATCGAGACCGCATCCGCGCCGAGCGCCAATGCTTTGGCAACATCGGCACCGTTACGGATACCACCGGAGAGAATGAGCTGAACCTTGCGATGCATTCCTAATTCTTGCAAGGCATCCACCGCTGGTCGGATGCAGGCAAGCGTCGGCTGGCCCACATGTTCAATAAAAACTTCTTGGGTCGCGGCCGTGCCGCCCTCCATCCCATCGAGAACCACCACGTCGGCCCCGGCCTTCACCGCCAGCGCCGTATCGTAGTAGGGGCGTGCCCCTCCGACCTTGATATAAATCGGTTTCTGCCAGTCAGTGATCTCCCGGAGTTCGAGAATCTTAATTGCCAAATCGTCAGGCCCGGTCCAGTCCGGGTGGCGGCACGCCGAACGCTGATCAATTCCCTCGGGCAGGGTCCGCATTTCAGCAACCCGCGGCGAAATTTTTTGCCCGAGCAGCATCCCACCGCCGCCGGGCTTCGCCCCCTGCCCCACCACAATTTCAATCGCATCTGCTTGACGCAAATCGTCCGGATTCATCCCATACCGCGACGGCAAGTATTGGTAAACGAGCAGTTCCGAGTGCCCACGCTCCTCGGGCGTCATTCCTCCATCACCGGTGGTGGTGGAAGTTCCGGCCAGCGTCGCGCCCCGGCCGAGGGCCTCTTTTGCATTCCCCGAGAGCGAGCCAAAACTCATCCCCGCAATCGTAATAGGTATTTTTAATTCAAGTGGTTTTTGCGCGAATCGATTCCCGAGCACCACCTCCGTGCCACACTTTTCACGGTAACCCTCAAGCGGATATCGCGACATCGAAGCACCGAGAAAAAGTAAGTCGTCAAGGCCAGGGACTTTTCGTTTGGCACCGGCGCCGCGGATATCGTATAGACCCGTTGCCGCAGCGCGACGGATCTCCGACAGCGTGTGGTCGTCGAACTTTGCGCTTTTGCGTGGCGTCGTCGATGGATTGGTATACGACACGATTTCTTTCGCTCTGTTAGTCTTCTTGCTCTTTGAATTCATCGAACATTAATAAGCATCCGCATGGTCTACATCGAAATGATATAATTTGCGTGCCGATCCATACCGGGTAAATTCCTCCGCACGCACATCGCTGATCTCGGCAGCCTCAAGCAGTCCCGCAAGGTGCTCCAGATGTTCTTTACGCATCTCTTTCTTCACACAATCCGCCCCCAAACTTTTTACCTCGCCCCTGACAAAAAGCTTCGCTTCGTAGATTGAATCACCAAGCGCATCTCCGGCGTTTCCGAGTACCACCAAATTACCGCTCTGTGCCATGAAAGCCGACATATGCCCCACATCACCACGCACAATGACGTCAATTCCCTTGATTGAAATGCCACAGCGAGAAGAAGCGTTGCCCTCAATAACCAGTTGACCACCTCTGCCGGTTGCGCCGGCGTATTGACTGGCATCTCCGGTTACGCGAATAGAACCTGACATCATATTCTCGCCCACACCCGGCCCGACCGAACCATTGACATGAATTTGACCCAGCTGATTCATGCCACCACAGTAATAGCCCACGCTTCCCTGAATGCTGACCTGCAATGCCCCGTTAATGCCAACCGCAACCGCATGACTGCCTCGGGGATTTGTGATTTGCCACTCCGTATCCGCACTCCCACTCTCGCGCAGCAACGTTGCCTGCCGATGCAATTCGGCATTCAATTCTCTCAGCGATTGCTTTTGCAAATCAAAAACGGCCACGCTTTTCAATGCTCCCAAAAATAGACTGTGGCGGGCTCCGGTTCCCAGACCGTTGCTTTTTCAATGCCCGGTAAAGCGACCAGTGCCCGATATTCGGATCCGAACGCAACATAGTCGTCGGTTTCTGCCAAGACTGCGGGTTTACATGCAATAGGATCGCGCAGCACACCAAAACCGGTACGCGTACTGAACACGAACGTATAAAACCCATCCAGATCCTTGAGCGCTCCTTCAAGTGCATCGCCCAAGGTCAGGCCACCCTCAATGTGATGCGAGAGATATGCGGCGGCAACTTCGGTATCATTTTCTGTTTCAAAACGAACACCCTGTCGCTTTAACTCCCTACGCAAATTATTGTGATTTGAAAGCGAACCATTGTGTACGAGGCACTGATCCGGTCCGGTGGAAAACGGATGCGCCCCCCGAGTCGTCACGGCGGACTCTGTCGCCATCCGCGTGTGGCCAATTCCATGCGAGCCGCGCATCTGGGCAATACCAAACCGTTTGGAAACGTCGGCCGGAGGACCCACTTCCTTATAAATTTCAACCGATTCACCGCGACTCATAATCCGTATGTCGGGAAATTCGATGTCAAGTATTTCTCTCACTGGATTGACAATCGCTTTATCTATCTGAAGCACCGCATGCGTCTCGATCGCTTTAAAATCCACGGATTGCGAAAAACGAGATTCGAGCGTGCCTTGTAGTCGCGGAAACACATCGGTCGCCGAACCAGACTGGACGGTCAATTTCAACTTATCCTCTTCGGTCGCCCCATAAATCGCGATGCCCGCACTGTCCGGTCCCCGGTCGCTCATCGGGATAAGCATGCTTTCTAAGTGCATGCCCAACTGGGACTGCAGTTCCGCATTCTTCAAAAACAGTCCGACAATGCCACACACGTACCAAGGGCTCCCAGAGTTCCAACCGTGAAAGAATGTTCCCGCGAAGAAAGGCCGTTCCGAAAGAAAGAATTATAAAGGGACGCTGATGGGTTGGACAGTAGGCCAACCTGCGTCTAAAGGCTGGCAGAAGAGGCATCGCAACCAAGAAAACAAAACGGGCTGCCTAGAAATCCGCGGCCAAGCCGGTCAAAGATTCGGCAACACAGAAAGTATAAAATTACTCGTCGAGTTCCCCTGCTTCGGCCCGTTGAATGCCTTGGGCGGCAGCTTCTTGACTGAGAGGAAATTCCGGTCCCGGCGCGAAGTATTGCACATCATCATCCAGGTAGAAGGGCGATGGCAACGTTTGTCCACCAACGTTCACCTGACAGCCGGTCGCAACGAAGACAAGGGCGAGGAAAGGAACAGCCAACCAAAGACTCAACCTCGATAGTGAATGACCAGTGCCATGCATCCCATGTCTCCTCGAGCGACAGAATTTAGATCGTCTTCTATGCACAAAGCGATTAAACCGCATAATCGTTACTTCCGTTATCGACCGACAGGGGAATCAACTTGCATCTGATTCCGTAAAAGTTTGCTTGGAATACCTAATTTCGAACCGATAGCTTGCTGTCACCGCGATCGACTACGCGAACCATAGGGATCGAATACCCAAAATAGCAAGGCTGAAAAACCAGTTTTATTCGAACTATGAGTCAGAAAGGGGTAAGATATGACTGGTTGCCGCAATGCTTGAGCAAAGCAACTTCGGAGAACTCGAAGACGGCACGTTTTGAGCACANAGAAGCAGAGGAGTTCATNGCCATGTTTGCTGCTGGCATTGATAGTAATCATCGCCGGTTGATGCGGTTTGAGCCGCGGTTCAAAATCCGTGCTTTTAGCGTGTGCTGTTTGCTGCTGGCAGCGTTTTGTTTTCCCCGTCCCGCCGCCGCGCAGGTAAATCCGCAGCAGGGTCGCAGCCAGTCCGTTATCAAACCGGNCTATTTTGTCTCGCTCGAGATGCTCCACCGGGGCCGTTACAAGCAAGCGATCAAGGGCTTTCAACAAGCCGGTCGAAATGCGATCCGCTTCGGAAGCCAGAGATGGATTGATTCAATCTGTTACTACACCATGCTCGGNGAAACATTTTATCGGACCGGTCAACTTGATGAGGCGCGTAACAATTTTGAATCTGCTCTGAATATCTATCTGCAAAATTCGGACTGGATGCTGCGGATGAAATTTCCACCGCAGATTACTCCCAACAATCATCCGCCGCGCAGTCCAACCTGGGCACGAAGTCGCCGCAAATTTATTTTGGGTAACTTCCCCGAAGTTTTTTCTATTGTCCGTGGAGGCCCGAAACTNGTGAAGGGGAACGGGAAATCCGGCATTGGCAATGTTCAGAAACTGCAATCCCTCCATGCCACAGANGTGGTTCGGTGTACTGCCCTGGCCATACGCCGATACACGGAACTTTATGGTCCGTTGGCGGAATACAATCCGCTGCTGGAAAAAGTTCAATCTGCGCTCGTCAAGCGACAAACCTCTCCTAATCACTGGTCACAAGTTTGGATTGATTTCCCNCTCGGAGTGGCCCAGGCCGCGCTGGGCAAAAAAGAAATCGCTTCCGCCACGCTCCAACGCAGTCTGGTCGTCAACGGAAAATTAGACCATCCGCTTACGGGTGCTGCGCTGCTGGAATTGGGTCGACTGAATCTGAATGAATCCCGTTACGACCAGGCCACAAATTTTTTCCAGGCTGCTGCACTTTCCGCCGCTTACTACAATCAGCAACTGGTCACACAAGAGGCATTTAAGCTTGCTTTNATTGCGCATGCCGCAAGCGGACGTGGTGGCGTTCCGCCAAACTTCGCCGATGCCCTTATCTGGGCCAAACGCAACAATCTGGATGAGATGTATGCGTCACTGCTCGTACGGACTGCCGAAGGATTTGCGAACGCTGGCAACACCAAGGAGGCCGACGCCACGCTCAATCGCGTTCAGCCGATTCTGCGNCGNAATAAAANAGCAGGNAGTCGAATCGGGGCTGAAGCCAATTATGTTGCTTTCGTGATTGCAATGATTCGTGGCGATGTCAACGCNGCAGGGCGATTCCTCGCTGACGCGATGCAGTTTGAAAAGTTCGGGTCNGTGCGATTGTTTCATGTATTGCTTGTCGATCGAGCCTACTTACAGGGAAGTATTCGTGACCGCATTGCGATGCAACTCTTCGCAAAGGTTCTTGGGGAACCGACGGCAGGTGTTTGGCGACATGAACCCTTAGAAGCGTGGAGCCAACTCCTCATTCCGCAATTTGTTCCCATGGAACATTGGTTCAATGCGGCACTCAAACGCGAAAAACCACTCGAGGCAATGCAAATCGTTGATCGACTGCACCGTGCTCGATTCTACGACACACAATCTTTGGGCGGACGCTTACTTAACCTGCGTTGGGTTATGCAGGCAAATACTTCGGCCTTGCCCCAGACCGCTTCGCTGCAACGCCAGGAATTTCTCACTGCTTTCCCTCGCTTCGGAGAACTCGACCGAAAGACNCAGACAATCCGCGATCAGATTAAACAGAATCCGCTGCTCTCGGAAGATACAAGAGTAAGTAAAAAGCAGGACAAGCAACTGAAAGATTCTCTCAAGCTNGCGCGTGAGATGGAAAAAATGTTACTGCGAATGGTTGTTCGTCGAGAGCCTATTGAAATGGTTTTTCCTCCTCTGCAAAAAAGTGAGGATATTCAAAGCCGCTTGCGCGACGGCGAGGCGATATTGATGCTCCATGTTGCGACACAGGCACACTATGGATTTTTAATGACCAAAGAAAANCAACGTGCNTGGCGCATTGATTCCCCGGANGATGTGCAAAATGATTTGAAGNGTTTGTTGCGGGCGATGGGNCATCANGAGGCGAATAGTGCGATTAAACTCTCTGATATCGCGGCAAACCGGTGGCAGCAGCCAGCCCGGAAACTCATTCAATCGCTGACAAAAGGGGCGAAGATAGATCTTGGAAAAAATATTACCGATTTAACCATCGTTCCAGATCACTTTTATTGGTATGTGCCGTTTGAAGTGCTCCCCGTGAGCCAAAACGAGTCGACTTTACTCTCAGAGACCCGAATCCGTTACTCTCCCACGCTCGGACTATCCGAGGGAGATGGGCGTGGCCGAAAACAATCGGGTGACTGGGCGATTGTACAGGGACAACTCTACCCGGGTGAAGATACGAAATTGGCAGAGAGAGTCACCAGTGAAGTCAGCAAGTTGGTACCAAAATCCAACGTGGTTGGCCAATCGTTTAAAACGCATGGGCACACCTTTGTAAGCCTGTTAGATGGACTTCTCGTTTGGGATGACCTCGATAACGGCAGCCAGAGTCCCCTCTATCTGGCGCCACTGCAAGTCGATCGTGGAAAGGAGGGATCCACAATCCAGGACTGGCTTGTGATTCCCTGGCACAGTCCCGATGTAATCGTCCTACCGGGTTTTCACACGCCGGCCGAAAATGCTTTGAAAAAGATGAAAATCAAGGGGATCAATCGCGTTGGGGATGAACTCTTCCTGACAAGCATGGGCTTGCTCGGCGCAGGTAGTCGAACGCTTCTGCTGAGTCGGTGGCGCACCGGAGGCCGAATGGCAGCGGATTTATTGAAGGAATTCATTCAGGAGTTGCCGAACACTTCAGCCGCTGATGCGTGGCAGCGAGCCATACAAATCGTCGATCAAACACCAGTCGATCACGATAGTGAACCGCGCGTGCAAGCGGATCCCGAAGGACCGGACGTAACGGGGGGGCACCCTTTTTTCTGGAGCGGTTTTCTGCTGATCGATCCGGGCGATCCGGTCATTGGCGCTAAAAAAGAGCCGCCGCAGGACTTGGCATTCCCGAATGCTGCCGAAGACGGCGAATAAAAATTCCGGCACTTCTGGTCCATTTTTACGAATGCCCTCGCGTGCTTTTTCTCAAAAGCACTCAGGTTCTCTAGCTGAGGCCCATTTCATGGCCGCTGTACACAAACCGATAAATTTTTATAATCGATAGCTCGTTTTTTACATTTCAACGCGTGGACCAATTCAAATTTCAGTGCATCCCAACCGATAACAACGATTGAAAGAAAATGACTCCTCAAACTACACTCTCCGACGCTATTGAATCGACAATCGCATCCCTTCCCGAACATATGCAAGATTGGGTCCGAAAAGAAGCCGATCTATGCAAACCCGATGCGGTCGAAATCATCACCGGTAAAGCGGATCAGATTATTAAACTGGAAAATGCATTGGAGGCCGCGGGTGCCTACACGCGTCTTGACGAGGATGAGTACGGCAAGCGTTGTTTTTATGCCCGAAGCGACAAAAATGATGTCGCTCGCGTTGAAGAACGTACGGTCATATGCACGGAGGACCCCGTCGACGCAGGCCCACTGAACTTCTGGGTTGATCCGGCCGAGATGCACGGCAAGCTCGACAAACTCTTTGACGGGACCATGAAGGGACGCACCATGTATGTGGTGCCGTTTGTCACCAACCCTGCTGATAGCCAGTTTGCCACTGCCGGTGTGCAACTGACCGATAGCGCGAACGTTGTCTGCAACCTTTACCGAATGAGTAATCTGCAGGATGGTTGGCGTATCCTGGAAAAGCAGCCTCGCTTTCCACGGATCACGCACAGCTATGGAACGCTGAATAAGGAAGATCGGTGGATCACGCACTTCCCGAAGGAACTCTACTGTCGCACGATCAACAGCGATTACGGCGGAAACGCTCTTGGGCCCAAGAAGATTTTCGGCCTGCGGCTTGTCGGTATTCAGGCGCTCGAGAACGCCCAGAAAAAATCCCAGCCCGACGAAGACGTCGGAATTGAACTCGTTGAACACATGGCGCTGTTTGGCATCAATTACGGCGACCGTCGCGTTCACTTCGGTGCCGCCTTCCCGAGTATGTGCGGAAAGACCAATATTGCCACTGGTGTTGCAGAGGGCCCGATGGCCGACAAAGAAGTCTTTACGCTTGGCGACGATATCATTGGCGGTGCTACCAAGAAGGGGGATGGCAGGCTCTATGTGAACAACATTGAAGCCGGCATGTTCGGCGTCACCAAAGGCATGAGTGACTTTGCCAATAAAATGCTCATGGAAGCGCTACGCAATCCCAAGCCTGAAGTCCAGGACTGTGAAGGAGGGCCGATCTTCACCAACCAG
This sequence comes from Planctomycetaceae bacterium TMED10, assembly GCA_002168195.1. Classification (GTDB taxonomy): domain Bacteria; phylum Planctomycetota; class Planctomycetia; order Pirellulales; family UBA7805; genus UBA7805. The sequence continues at coordinate 83,747 of NHBP01000019.1, read as the reverse complement.
GTTCTCGTCGATAACAACGGGAGCAAGCGGGTGTGGTGGAGTGAAAGTGGAGAAGACTTCCCGCAGGGTGAGGGGATTACAACCTGGAACTGGCTCGGCGATCAAATCAGCGCGTCGGACGAGGAGAAGGATCAGAAAAACGCCCGCGTTACGATGCCCATCCGCAACGTGCCGCACTTGGACTCGGACTACAATAATAACGAAGGAGTGCCACTAGACGTTGCCCTCATCGGAGGACGCTCAAGCAAGTTGCATCCCCTCATCAGCCGTGCCCGCTCCTGGAACGAGGCCGTGTATCACGCCTTGTGCCAGTTCAGCGAGCCTACCGCAGCTGCAGTTGGGCAGAAGCCCCGCTATGATCCGATGGCGAACCGCCCCTTCATTGCTTTCAACGTGAGTGACTACGCCCAGAAGTGGCTGGAAATCCCTGAGAAGACGCCAAACCCTCCTGCAGTGTTCAGCGTCAACTGGTTCCGTCGCGACGACGACGGGAATTTTATCTGGGATGGCTTTGGAGCAAACTACCGCGTCCTCGATGCTGCTGTCCGCCAACTCGACGGCAAGGACACGTGGGTGGAAACCCCCATTGGTCTTGTTCCCAATCCGGAAAATATCGACATCAGCGGGCTCAAATACACCACGACCACCGAGCAACTTGCAGAGATTCTCGTTCCCGACAAAGCGGCCCTCAAGAGTGAAGTTGACAACCGCGAAGGATGGCTCAACGAACTCGAGAACGGCTTGGAAAGCGGTAGTGAAGGTCGAGGCGCTCCCAAGAAACTTCCCCAGGCGATCTGGGATGAGCACGAAGCCTTCAAGAAGCGGGTCGCGGAATATTGCGGCTAGTCGTGACAAAAGTCGTGACAGTGAACCATGATGGTGCAGCGCGGGTAGCACGCGCTGCACCAACATAACCAACGCACCTTTCAGTCACTGTAGCGAATTGGCGCGGCCCACGGTTACTGCCGAAACAGGCTTGGCATTCGGCGATAAGGAGCCGTTTTTGCGCGATCCGGACACCCTGTTTCTCTCGCTGGAACGCTCCAAGTGCCGCCGTCAATTTCACTTGAGAGCTGCTGAAAAAAGCGATCTCCAAGAAAAAACGCTGCCCGTCATTCTGGAGCATGCGAAGGATTTTATTGTTAAGCGACTTGTACCAGCGCAACCGTTGAACGATGGAACACAGACTCCGCGACGTGGGCATCCCGTATTCGTTGCGCAGCATGCTACGGCCACTTGCTGCTGGGGGTGCCTTTCTCAATGGCATGGGTCTCAATGGCATGAGATAGCACCAGGAGCACCCTTAAATAATCCACAGACAACCTATGTGACCCAGGTGCTTGAAAGATAGTTGAAAACGGAAATACCCGAACATTCGCCAACGAATTTTCCCGTTCAGGAATCTTTGTTTCCGGAATAAGCTGACATTCTTGTTCCGTTACGTTTTCCCACTTAGACTGAGTAGATGGAATCTGACGACCTCACATCTTTTCCCGCGACTTTTCCCACAACGCGGATGCGACGACTCCGCCATCTCCCAGCGGTGCGCGCCCTGGTTCAGGAATTCCAGGTCTCCGCGTCAAAATTGATTCTGCCACTTTTTATTTGTAGCGGCACAAAGGTCCGTAAACCGATTGCCTCCATGCCCGGACATGCGCAGATTTCAATCGATCAACTCCATGAAGAACTAACCGAGATACAAGCGCTTGGCATCGGAGGTGTGATGCTCTTTGGTATCCCCGCAGAGAAAGATGCCAAGGGTTGTGATTCCCTGAACTCGGATGGAATTATCCAGCAAGCGTTACGCGCCGCAAAAGTCGCTGCACCGGACATTTTAGTTATTTCCGATGTATGTTTTTGTGAATATACCGATCATGGGCATTGTGGAGTTCTATCGGAGACCACGGGGCAAATGGATGTCGATAATGATGCAACGCGGGAATTACTTGCCCGCCAGGCTTTGAGCCATGCTGAGGCCGGAGCAGATATGGTTGCCCCGAGTGGGATGATTGATGGGATGGTGGGAGCGATTCGAGGCGGCCTGGATGATGGTGGATATCCGCATGTGCCGATCATGAGTTACGCCGCAAAATATGCGAGTAGCTTTTATGGACCATTTCGTGACGCAGTGGAAAGTGCACCAAGTTCCGGAGATCGCCGATCTCATCAAATGGATCCGGCCGTCTCTGCTGGCCAAGCACTGCGCGAAGTCGCCCTTGATCTGGCGGAGGGTGCCGACATTGTGATGATCAAACCTGCACTCGCCTATTTGGACGTGATCACGAAGGTGAAGGATCGATTTCCGGGAGTTCCTCTGGCTGCCTACAACGTTTCGGGGGAATACAGCATGATTCAGGCTGCCGCCGAGCAAGGATGGATCGATCATCGAGCAGTGACGCTGGAGATGCTGATCGCCATGCACCGTGCCGGAGCGAATCTGATCGTCACGTACGCCGCAAAGGACGTGGCACGCTGGGCCGCCGAATAAAAAGCTTCTCGTGCCCGAAAGAGTCCTGAAAGCGATTCAACAAGCTTCAAATGTGGTGAAAGCATGAGGGTTTTATCGCATTTCCATTCAGGCACGTGCATCCTGTAAGCGGAGAAACTTCTCCAGTCGATCCGGCTGTCATGTCCAGCAAAGTCTACGATAAGTCCCTGCGCGCTAAATATTTACAAATTCCAAGATTTCTCAGCTCCGGATGCAGAATGTGGTATTTATTGGATGTTCTTTGTTTTTATTCACCAATTTTAAAAAACAACGTGGCCGGTCTGGACCATTTTTGCGTCAGATGCGGTTTGTGAAACAGTCTGCGGTAGGTACCATTCGATGCTTATGCCACTTCAATCCAAGCCTTCTGCAGCGCTTCAGTTCGCACATCTGCTTCCCTATGGGGCGATTGTTCATGATGGCGGTGTGCAATTCGCGGTCTTCAGTCGCAGTGCAACCGCAATGCGAGTTCTCCTCTATGACTCTATTGAGGACCACGAACCCTCAGCCATCATCCACTACGATCCGGAATCTGATCGCTGGGGCGATGTGTGGAGTATTTTTGTACCTGACCTTCCACCCGGACAACTTTACCACCTGCAAGCGGATGGTCCCTATGAACCGGAGATGGGACATCGCTTTGATGGGACGGCTCGATTAATCGATCCCTATTCCCGTGCGCTTTCAGGAACTTTCCTGCAAGCGGATGATGGAATTATTCGACCGCCGAAATGTGTTGTGATAGATGATGACTTTGACTGGGATGGTGACCGGCATTTACGACGCAATCTTTCCGAGACTGTCATCTACGAAATGCATGTTCGTGGATTCACGCAGTCGGATACAAGCGGAGTCGAACATCCTGGTAGCTATTTGGGCGTGATCGAAAAAATTCCCTATCTCCAATCGCTCGGCGTCACCGCAATTGAATTAATGCCTATCCATGAATTCCCCATTAAAGATTGCCACGGAAATGATTTGAAGCACCCCAATTATTGGGGATACGATCCCATGGCTTTTTTTGCTCCCCATCGAGGGTACGCCGTAGGCCAGGAGCCCGGATCGCAAGTCCAAGAGTTCAAGCAAATGGTTAAAGCACTCCATCAGGCCGGGATCGAGGTCATTTTGGATGTGGTCTTCAATCATACGTGTGAAGGAAATGAGTTAGGTCCAACACTCAGCTTCAAAGGGTTGGAAAATCACGTCTACTATATGCTGGAAAACGGCGGGCGGTTTTATAGAAATTATTCTGGTTGCGGAAATACAATCAATGGCAATCACCCGATCTGCCGAGAAATGATTTTTAATTGCCTGCGGCATTGGGTCCATAATTACCATATCGACGGCTTTCGCTTTGACCTGGCCTCCATCTTGAGTCGTGATCGCAACGGTCAACTTGTTGCGAATCCGCCACTTGTTGAGATGATCGGCGAGGATCCCATGTTGGCCGACACAAAAATCATTGCGGAAGCCTGGGATGCGGCCGGTGCCTATCAGGTAGGTACTTTTGCGAATCTACGATGGGCAGAATGGAATGGACAATATCGCGACGATGTCCGGAGTTTTTGGCGTGGTGACAGTCAGCTGCGCGGCAAATTGGCAACTCGGCTGGCAGGCTCAAGCGATCTCTATGAATGTGGCGGCCGCAAGCCTTACCACAGTATCAATTTTGTGACTTCTCATGACGGATTTACACTGAATGATCTTGTGAGCTATTCGCGAAAACATAACGAAGCCAATGGCGAGGGGAATCGTGACGGGGACGACAATAATCACAGTGCAAATTACGGCGCTGAGGGTCCGACCGACCAGGAAAATATTGCTGTCACGCGCCAAAGACAAATAAAAAATATGTTGGCAACACTACTGGTAAGTCAGGGTGTTCCGATGATTGTTTCTGGCGACGAATGTCGTCGTACCCAATTTGGCAACAATAATGCTTACTGCCAAGACAATAAAATATCTTGGTTTGATTGGTCACTCGTTGAAGAGAATGCCGAACTCGTTCGATTTGCCCGTACACTCATTGAGTACCGAAAAGTCGAACCGACGCTGCGACGGGAATCTTTCTTGCAGGGTGTGGCTCGCAAGCCTGGTGAGTTACCCGACGTCAGTTGGTATGACCTCACCGGGGAAACTGTCTGTTGGGACAATGATGAAAAAACGTTGACTTGCCTTTTGCGAGCCGTGGGGGATACAGAAGGACACTCGGGTGGGCGGCATATATTGATTCTTTTCAATGCCGAGGACCAGGATCTTGAGTTTGTGCTTCCTGCAAAATCGCGGTCGTTCGACTGGCGATTACTATTTGATACAGCGGCACCTGGTTCGGACGATATCTTCCCTGATGGAAAGGGTCCGCCAATGCCTCGCCATCGATCGCTTGAGGTCGGATTCCGTTCGATGGTTTGTTATACAGCCGCGCTGAAGACGAGCAGTCGAGGGCATGCTGGGGGCTGAGGCAACACCCAGCATGCATCATCGATTTAGTCTGCTCAATAACGATAGACCGTCACCAGCGTGCCGGTCGCAAGGGACGATGATTCTTCTGGGATAATGAGAAAACCATCGGATTGCACGGCTGAAAAAAGCATGGATGCCCCTTGCCGGGTACTCTTTGTAACGCGGCCTTCTGAAATCTGGACTCGGACATAATCTTTTCGACCCTCCACCGAGACCAGTGGTTCACCAAGCGGAAGTATCTGCCGTGAGTAAGGTAACTCGGTCCCTCGTCCCGTCAACTTCCGAATAGTGCGTCCAGCAAAAAAATCGTATCCGCAAAGGCAGGCAACCGGATTTCCGGGAAGGAGAAAAACAATTCGTTTTTTATAAGTCCCGATACCCACCGGCGAACTGGGCCGCATTTGGACACCATGAATCCCTAACTCTCCATGTTCAGCAAGCAACTGAGGCACATAATCTTCGAGGCCCACGCTTGACCCACCGGACACAATAATAATATCTGCCTCCGCCTGAAAGGCATTCAAAATGCATTCAGGATTGTCCGGAACAATGCCCGCAGATGTTACATCGCCACCATCTCTAACAACCAAAGATTCCAACATCGGACTATTTGCATCGGTAATCATAAAATCCGTTGGTGGTGTCCCTGCTGGAAGTAATTCGTTACCTGTCGTGACGAGATGAACCCTCGGTTTACACAAAACGCCCACCGCATCGATACCAATCGATGAGAGTAAGCCGACATCCTGTGGCCTGAGATGTCTTCCCGTGGCAAGGACCCTCTGGCCGGATACAACATCTTCTCCCGGAGTTCCTACATGTTTGCCTTCGGCAATCGGACGACTGACCAAGATCTGATCACCCCGCACCCGCACATCTTCTACGGGAATCACGGCATCGCCCCCGGTCGGTATGGGCGCACCGGTCATAATCCGTATCGTTTGTTTCGAAGACAATGGAACCGAATGTGGTGTTCCCGGATAAATATCACCCGCGATGCGCAAGGCAACCGGTTCAGATTCTGCTGCTTGTTCGATGTCAACGGCACGAATTGCAAAGCCATCCATCATGCTCCGATGAAATCCAGGAACATTGACTTTGCTCGTAATTGTCTGAGCTAAAACACGGCCTGCGGATTGGCCAATCGCAATTTTTTCAGTTTTCAGCAACGGGAATACGTTATCGGTCCAAGCGATGGCCTCGGCCACGCTTGATCGACAAGCAAACCCAGTCATCCGGACATCATGCGTTCGCGATGATACCCTCGTTTTTTTTGTTGTGCGATCTACCAAAGCACTCCAACCAATCAACCGGTTGACCCGTACCAAAGAGCAACTTAAATTTGAGTCGTCTTTTAACTGTTTTCCTCGATATAATCTTAACCATTATTCATTTTTTGCATATCGTGGAATTTCCAGTTTGGACCTCTACTTCAATATGACGGGAATCTTTGCATGTTAGCCAAACGGGTAATCCCCTGCCTGGACGTCGATCAAGGTCGGGTTGTAAAAGGAACCCGCTTTGTTGGCCTCCGTGATGCGGGCGATCCGGTTGAAGTTGCCCTTCGCTACGAACATGAAGGCGCGGACGAACTTGTTTTTCTCGATATTACAGCCAGTCATGAAGAGCGTGAGTGCATGGTGGATGTCGTCCGCCAGACGGCCGATGTCATTTCAATGCCGCTGACCGTTGGTGGTGGAATCCGATCACTGGATGATATTCGTTCATTATTAATGTCGGGCACCGATAAAATCTCAATCAATTCCACTGCAGTCAAAAATCCTGATTTTATAAAACAAGCCGCTCAACGGTTTGGGAGCCAATGTATTGTTGTGAATATTGATCCAAAAAGAGTTAAAAAAGATGGGGACACGCTATGGGAGGTTTTCATCCATGGTGGACGAGTTGCGACGGGCCTGGAAGCTGTAAGCTGGGCTCAAGAGGCTGAGCGCCTGGGAGCAGGCGAAATTGTTGTTACGAGCATGGATTGTGATGGAACCAAAGAGGGCTATGATTTGGAAATTACCGGTGCGATCAGTTCAGCTGTGTCGGTTCCGGTCGTAGCGAGTGGTGGGGCTGGGCATCCCAAACACTTGGCCGAAGCCATTCAGGTAGGCAAAGCGGATGCAGTCCTTGCCGCCAGCATTTTTCACTTCGGGGAGTATACAATTTCTGACACCAAGCAGTTCATGCGAGACTGTGGGATTCCTGTCCGGCTTTGATATGTCGCACCAAATGCGATTACAATCTAACATGAGTTTTGTATTTCCATAGTGAGGACACGCTGATGGCAACTGATCCTTCTTTAAAACTCGACCGGGCAACTGACTTTTCGATCGACAAAATTTTCAGGGCGGTGGTAAAACTCGATGGTAGTGACCTGCATCTTAAAGTGGGCCAACCACCGTATGTTCGTGTCGCGGGATCCCTACGGCCATTGAAGCACGATCCGATTGGTGCACTCGAGATGCGGGATCTTTGCTATCCGCTCATGGATGAACGAAATCGGGATATTTTTGAAGCCGAGGGTGGTGCCGATTTTGCATACATGATTGATGTCGACGGCACACAGTGGCGATTCCGTGTGAATATGCTCACGCAAATGGGTCATGTCGGCATGGTTGCCCGACGGGTCAACAATACGATTCCCAACTTTAAAGGACTGCACTTACCGGATGTAATTGAAGACCTCTGTCAGTTCGATCAGGGACTGGTTCTTGTTGCGGGAGTTACTGGTTCTGGAAAAAGTACAACCATCGCCTCGATGCTCAATTGGATCAACGACCATTATCGCAAGCACATCTTGACACTCGAAGACCCGATTGAATTTTTATTCCACGAAAATAAATGCCTAATCAATCAACGCGAAATAGGCATCGATGTTAAAAATTTTGAGCTCGGCATGAAACACGCGGTTCGCGAAGATCCGGACGTGATGTTGGTTGGAGAGATGCGAGACCGTGAAACTTTCCAGACCGCCATCCATGCAGCGGAGACCGGGCATCTTGTGTTTGGTACAATTCACGCTTCAAGTTCAGCGTCAACTATTAACCGGATCTTAGATCTCTTTCCGCAGGATATGCATGCATCACTGCGAAGTGCCTTGGAGACGAACCTCAAGGCTATCGTGGCACAAAAATTACTGCCTTCAATCTCCACGGATGTTTCTCGGGTACCAGCGGTTGAGGTACTCATTATGAACAGCATGATTCGTAAACTAGTCATTGAGGAAGAGGATGAAAAGCTAGCTGATGCTGTACGCTTGGGATCCCAGGATAAAATGCAGGATTTTAACATGTCCCTGAAGAGCCTCATTGATCAAGCACTTATTTCTCAAGATGTTGCTATGGAGGTTTCGCCCAATAAACAGCAATTGAAGATGGTTCTTAAAGGCATTGACGTTGCGCAGGGCGGATTGCTGTGATGCTAAAATTATTAAAAGTAAATCTATTTTTTTGGCGGACTATTTTGTGCCTGGGTGGCTTTGTCTTCTTTCCGGGATTGGAGAGTTTCTCGCAAGATACCAACGCAATTTCCGATTCACTCACATGGCCCGATCCGCACTGGATCGACCCCGATACCTTCCGGGGTCCCGGTTTCTATTTTAGTATCTTCAAAATACTCGCTTGTCTGATTCTTTTTCTGCTTTGGGTGCGCTCTGCTGACTGGATTAATCAAGACCTACTGTTTCATCGCCTCAAACGAAATACCTGGAATCCCATCGTCGTCGGTTGCTTTTCATTTGCACTATTGATGATGTGGGTAATTCCTTATTTCTGGCCTGCCTTTCTGCTGCTGTTGATTGCTTATTCGGGACCTGCACTGACTTATATTTTTTATTATCGTAATCCGCTTGTTGAGGACCATCTTCGAGTATTGACGCCTGAGCATATACGTTTTTTGGTGGCAAAGAATTTGCGTTATGTTGGCGTACATATCAGTGACGACGCTTCGTTACTTTCGGAGGATGACCTTGGCCCCGAAGTTGATCTCTCTGCTGACCTTGATTCTGCACGTCCAACCAAGCAAGCACGAACGATCCTAGCTCGTCAGGTTGAGGGTTACGCTGCTACGACGGATTTATTTGGCGATGCGCTTGATCGGAGAGCAACCCAGCTCTTACTTAGTTTTGGTGAACAGATGGGGATTCGCTATCTGATTGATGGTGTGTGGCACAACCTGCCTCCACAATCGATAGAAACCGGTCGTCAGATCACCGAAGTACTTTCAACCCTTGCCACGGATCCCGAAGATGAGGCGAAACATTCATTTGCGCAAGGAAACGAAGCCCATTTCTCAGCACGTTTTCGGAAAATGATTGATTCCGAAACAGATGCTGTAAAGCTCAATCACATGCAGGCTCAGCGCAATCAGTTTCACGGGAAGTGGGAAGAGAACGTCATCTGTAAACTGACGCTTGCAAAAGGTGAGAATCTAGAGCGGTGGTTGATCACATTTCATCGATCTGCCGATCATTTGCACTCATTGATTGATCTCGGAATGCGGACAAAAACGGCAGAAGAAGTCGCAGCGACTCTTCAGAAGACGAGTGGGATGATCCTATTTTCCGCCCTGCCATCCGGTGGCTTAACTACCTTGATCAATATCGGACTGGAAAGTGTGGATCGCTATATGCGCGATTTTGTGAGTGTTGAGGATTCCGATTCTCCAGAACCGGAAATCGCTAATGTTGATCCTAAATATTATGACTCAACCGCTGGTGAACGTCCGGTTGATTGCCTGCCAGCTGTATCACGCGCACAGCCAGATGTCATCGTTTGCCGCAATCTGGTTGATCCGCAATCAGCACAAATGCTCTGCGATCTTGCAATGAAGGAATTTCTCGTTATCGGTTCGATCGGCGCACGCGATAGCTTAGAAGCCTTGCTACGCGTGCTGGTCATGAAAGTCCCTCCCGAACTTGTCGCGGGGTCGATCACGACCGTGGTTCACGGACGATTGATTCGTAAATTATGCACTGAATGCAAAACTGCCTACCAACCCTCTTCCGAATTGCTGAAGAAACTGGGAATCCCTCCAGAGCGAGCAGAAAAACTTTACCGGGCGGCTCAACCTGAGAGCGAGAAAATCTGTGACGTATGCGAGGGAATTGGCTACCACGGCGTCACGGGCATCTATGAAGTATTGCAGATGGATCAAGATATTCAGAAGATACTCGTGAGTGGAAAACCGAACATCGACGACCTGAAAAGAGTCGCCCGCAAAGCGGGCATGCGTACTGAACTTGATCATGGAAAATTGCTCGTTGCCCGAGGGATAACATCTGTGGAAGAATTACAGCGAGTATTGAAAAAATGATTTTAGCGGCCCTATTCATACTGATCATGATCATCGTCGTTGCTGAGATCGGCAAAGATGGGCTCTGGCATAGCCTACTCACTTTTTTTAACGTGCTGTTTGCCGGAACCTTAACGATGAATTTTTTTGAGCCTTTGGCTTTACGGCTTGATGTAATGATGCCGAGTTTCAGTTACTTCGCTGATTTTCTTGCTTTCTGGGGACTGTTTATTGGATTCAGTCTATCCATGCGACTCCTCACACAAACTTTGTCAAAAGTGCGTGTGCGATTCCTCAAACCCGTGGATTTGGTTGGTGGATTATTCTTCGGACTCTGGACCGGTTGGATCATGGTTTCACTTGTGGCAACTTCCCTCCACTTAGCGCCTCTGGCGGTAAACTCTTTCGATGGCAATGGTCAGGCCTCGCCCGAAAGTCGCATGTTTTGGTTCGCCCCCGATAGAAACTGGTTATCGCTTATGCAAAAAACATCTCAGGGCAGCTTTGCGCGTTCTGCGGACCCTGAAAAACCCGAGCAACACGTATTTGATCCGAAGGGAACGTTTATCCTGACCTATGGGGCACGTCGTGGCACGCTCGAAACGCTGCCCGCACTTCGAGTACAAAGAACCTGGGGAAGCGGAAAGATTCAAGAGCTGACGCTGACAAATAGTCAGTAGCTCAATTCTCCATGACATTTAATGATTGCGTGTTGGCATGAGCGAATCCCCGCGAGTTTCTACAGACTTTTCCTCTCCAGTTGAGGAGACTTCCCTGAATCAATATACGCATCTTGGCGGCTGGGGATTCCTTTCACTATTTTTCGGAACATTTGCGTTGCTGGCACTCTTTGGACCAACGTGGTGGGTTTGTGGTGGCCTTGGATTTCTCGGTTGCACGCTCACTACAATTCACCTTAATCGTCAGCAACCCTCAACGACCGTCCGTGTAATGGCTGTGACTGGACTTTGCTTGAGTTTGTTGGCGATCTCTTATGCTCCAACACAGTATTACCTGCGTGAAATGGCGATTACGCAGCAGAGTGCACTTTTTGGAACAGAGTGGGTAAAAAATATTTTGACCGGCAAGCCTTACAGAGCGTTAGCGGCCTTAACTGATCCTGAAATACGGCTTTCAGAAAAACAACTCAAAACCTACTATCTGAAAACCTCGAAAGGCCTAAAAGAGCTAAAACAATTTGAAAACAAGTCTCTCGTAAAATGCCTACTGGATCTCAATGGAAGAGCGCGGACTAATTTTTATCAGACCGAGAGCGTGCGTATTCAGGGGCAAGATCAAATAATTGCGAGCTTATTTTCGGTCAGTTATCTCGAAACACCGCTAGAAAAAAAGACGTTTTTTGTGCGTCTTGTCATGAAGCGAACTGCCGCCAGCGGTACGGGACAGTGGTCTATCTTGAGATATCGCGGGGGAGTTCGGCCCCGCACAGGCATCTATAGTAAGAGTAAACCAAGACCCGGAATCAATTCTTCCGCTTCGATCCAAAGTGGCATCTCCTTCGGCCTCTGATTACCCATGCGTTGCTCGCCCGAGGCCGAGCATATGGTTTAGAGCAAGCTCGAGTTCCGCGTGACGGAATGAATATTGGCTTTTTAATAACTTATCCGGCGAAACGCGCGAACTTGAGAACAATAATGCGTCAGCCATTTCTCCCATTGAAATCCGTGCGACACGCCTCGGAACGGAAAACGGCGCCCAGCGATGCAACGCTCCAGCAAGTTGTGCGGTGAACTCTTTGTTGGTCATTGATCGCGGTGCCACAATATTGATCGGCCCCTGAAGGCTTGCCTCCATCATCGCATGATGCACTGCACCCACGGCATCTTCGAGCGAAATCCAACCCCAGTGTTGTTGGCCATTGCCCATTTTTCCACCAAGACCCAGTCGAAACAAAGGTAAGATCGCTGCCAGAGCTCCACCGCGAGGAGACAAAACCATGCCAAATCGTAAATGCACAACTCGGATACCAGCTTCGATCGCCGGGCGACAAGCCGCCTCCCACTCCGCAGCCAGATCCGGTAGAAACCCTTCTCCTTTCATTGCATCTTCCGTTGCAATCTCTGACGAATCAGAATTTCCATAAAAACCGGTTGCTGACGCTGCAAGAAGGACGGAAGGTGGCTTGCTGAGTGCTGCCAGTGATTCGCACAACTTACGTGTTCGATAAACACGACTTTTACAAATTTCTTGTTTTTGTTTTGCACTCCAACGTCGTGCAGCAATATTCTCTCCAGCCAAATGAATTACCGCATCAAATTTTTCTGCCGCTTCATCCAGTTCTTGATTAAAATCTGGATTCCAGATTATTTTTTTTGAAACGGATGCCTTTCGATTCGAGCGACAAATGGCTGTCACCGAGTGGCCACCGGTCGTAAGAAAAGCCGTCAGGGCACCTCCAATGAGACCACTCGCACCTGTGATTCCTACCGACAATCGTGGCCGATCACGGTAGGGTGCGTGACTTGTAAGATCGCCGTGCGTCATGGCGTGCCGGTAGGCAAACATCCTTTCAATTTTTTGCTCCACAGCGTGACCGGCAAGCCATCGGCCTAATCGACCGCCCGGAAAACTGTATTCCAAATGATCCTCAAGGATAGAACCCTGGGGAGAATCTTCTAAAAATCGGTGCTGATGGCGCCAGTGCTTGAAAGGACCCTGAAGCTGGACATCTTCAAAAAACTCCGGCGGAGAACAGGCGGTATGCTCCGCAAGCCAACGCAGCGGAAACGGTCCCAAATAGGTTAAAAACTCTACCTGGCGACCCACATTGATATCTGGAGATCGCTGGAGAACCTTCACCTTTTCCCAGGGCGGGAGTAAGCGATCGAGTGCACCTTCCCGCTGGTGCCAAACAAAGGCGTCAGAGCGAGAGACAGGGAGTGCGACGCGGAAACAGGATCGGCGCAGTTGCTTGGTCATCGGAATTGGGGGTCCTCTTTAAAAAAATAACTCTTCTGGGGGGGTCGATATTCGTCTAAATTGTCCGAGCATCTATAGAACCCATTCCCCCATGTCACCACTTATTTTCTAGCCTATTTGGATTTTTTTGCGGTTTAAACGGCAAAATTCAATCATTAGGAAATTTGTTTCCATTGGCAAAGGGTGTAGATTGGCATAAAAATAGTCAAAACGTCCATCTCTAGGTAGCCGGTCGAAGGCCTATTCCGTGCAAAACCCGTTGTCATCCGCTCCAAAAACGATTTCGCCCAAGCAGGTCGCCAAAGCGATTGGTGTAAGTGAATCGTCTCTGAAGCGATGGTGTGACCAGGGCCTGATTCCGATGTCGCGAACCGAAGGCGGGCACCGACGTTTAAACCCTGCGGATGTGGTTGCGTTCATCCGGAAATCAGATCGGCATCTTGCAGAACCCGAACTATTGGGACTTCCCGCAGGGAATTCTGAAAAAAGTAAATTTACCGAACAGACCACGGATTGCCTCACGCAAGCACTGATTGACGGCAAAGATGAAATTTGTCGGCGATTAATTTTTGACCTTTACCTGAGCAACGAGCGGTTAGGGCGTATTTTCGACGAGATGATCGCCAGTAGTTTTTCCCAGATTGGGCAACAATGGCTTAACGGAAATTTGGACATCTACCAGGAACGCCGTGCCGGGGAAATTTGCGAAGGTATTTTAATCGAACTACGATCCTTTCTTCCGATTCCCGATGAGAAATCTCCATACGCGATTGGTGCAACACCACCCGGGGACAACTATCGCATTGCGAATCGGATGGCAGAGCTTATTTTAAGAGAACTTGGCTGGAACGCCCTATCGCTAGGAACCTCGCTACCTTTTTCCACGATTGAAAAGGCGGTCGAAAAATACAATCCAAAGCTGTTATGGCTCAGCGTTTCTTCGATCGACGACAAAAATAAATTTTTTGCCGAGTATCAACAGATGCGTGATTCGGCGGGTAAGGATGTTGCGATCATTCTTGGCGGAAATGCTCTCACTGAGAGTGTGCGTGAGGAGATAAAGTGCACAGCCTACTGTGATCACATGCAAGATCTGGAATCATGTGTCACTAAAATTTTCAAAATCTAAATGCTTTAAAGCATGCTGTCGCTTATCGGATGGGGCACATTTTCATGGCACGGCTTCCTAACAAACGTCTTCGGATTGCAATTATTGGAGGTGGTGTCAGTGGAAATGTATGTGCTTATCTCCTCCACAAAAATCACGACGTTACAGTCTTTACGGCTGACAAACATAACGGGGGACACACACATACTCACTCGATTGAATTTGAAAATCGTCAACTAGAAGTCGATACGGGGTTTATGGTTTACAACCAACGCACTTACCCGTTATTTGTAAAACTATTGGACGAACTGGGGATCGAATCTCAGAAAAGTGACATGAGTTTTAGTGTGCGTAGCGAGCAGAGCAACCTGGAATACTCAGGTAGTTCCTTCAATGGTCTTTTTGCACAACGATCCAATCTGGTCTATCCCGCGTTCTATAAGATGCTTCGCGATATCATGCGATTCAACCGCGAAGCACCTCTCGCACTGGAGTCCTGTGACGATCGCCTTACTCTGGAAACCTATCTAAGAGAAAATCATTACGGTGATTATTTTATCCAAAATTATCTCGTACCGCTTGGTGCCTCTATCTGGTCTGCGCGGGCAGACAGATTTCTTGCGTTTCCTTTAAATTTCCTGATCGCGTTTCTAGATAATCACGGTCTGCTGCAAGTTCGAGATCGACCCCAATGGTATACAATCTGTGGTGGCGCGAGGCGATATCTTGAAGCCATGACAAGTTCATTTAAAAATTCTATCCGAGTCGCTTGCCCTATCGATCGGGTCAGCCGATTTCCAGACCGTGTTCAACTGCAAACCAAGGCTGGCGAGGCCCTTGAATATGATCAGGTTATTTTTGCAACGCACGCCGACACGACACTGCGACTCCTTGCGGATCCGACCAACGCGGAAACGGAAATCCTTCAGCAATTTGAATACCAGCAAAACGATGCGGTCGTCCATACAGATCAAAGTTGGCTACCAAAAAGGCGCCGCGCCTGGGCTAGTTGGAACTATCATGTCAGTAATCACCCCGAAACACCTGCATCGGTGACCTATGACGTAAATCGCCTCCAGAAACTCGGGTGTTCCAAGCCCCTTTGTGTCACACTCAATCCAACACGACCGATTGCCGATCACTACGTCCTAGAAATCGCGAAGTATCGTCATCCTGTTTTTTCAGCGGGTACGCTCGGCACACAAAAACGACACCAAGAAATTAGTGGGAAAAATCGCTCTTTTTTTTGCGGGGCGTATTGGGGATTTGGCTTTCATGAAGATGGCGTTCGCAGTGGGCTTGCGGTTGCCGAACTTTTCGGGAAAGCGCTTTGACTATGCCAAGCTATCTTTACGAGGGAGTGCTTTCGCATCGGCGTTATCTGCCTACAGAGCACGAATTCAAGTATCGACTTTATATGGCCTATTTGGACCTTGAGGAGTTTGACTGCGGTGGGCCAAATGGATTTATTAAGCAAGAGCGTTTTGCCTGGGCCTCATTTTTGCGATCAGATCACTATGGAAACCCGCAGGAACAACTTACCGAATCCATCACAAAACTGATCCGATCAAAAACGGGATTCTCGGTCGATGGCCCCATCAGATTGCTAACCCAATTGCGGACTTGGGGATATTATTTCAGTCCCCTAAATATGTATTATTGCTTCGAACCGGATGGTTCAACGCTCACAGCGATTGTGGCCGAGGTGAGCAACACACCTTGGGGGGAACGGCACCTCTATGTACTTTGGGAAGGAAATCAACTCCGAAGTACCATTCCTTTTCGCTACAGCCACCCTAAAGCATTTCACGTGTCCCCTTTTATGGCCATGGATCACATATACGATTGGTCTATTGGCGTGCCCCAGGAAAAATTAAGCATTGACATCCGGAGTACGCATCAAGACCAATTGCAGTTTACCGCCGGATTGTCTTTGCATCGGCAAGAACTTGATCGGCCCACCCTGCGAAGGATGCAAATACGCTATCCTTTAATAACACTCCAAATAGCGGTTGCTATTTATCATCAGGCTTATCGACTATGGAAAAAAAAGCTCCCCTTTTATCCCCACCCAAAAACATTTTGAACGGTGCGGGCCAGACTGTTGTCACACCAAATACCAGTACCGAGGTATTGGTTGATTCTGACAGAAGTCAATCCAACAGTTTGTCTTTTCTGAAGCGCCGGGTGTTCGCACAATTTGCAAACATCCAGCATGGACAGCTTATTGTGCTGGAAAATGGGCAAATTACAACGTTCGGTGAGCAGGACGGTCCTTGTGGCGAAATCGTCATTCACAGCCCGCGCTGCTACAGGCGGCTTGCGTTTGGCGGGGCAATCGGAGCCGCTGAAGCATTTATTGATGGCGATTGGTCCACGCCCGATTTAATTAACGTAATAAGACTTTTTTCTAGAAACGAAAAATGCTTGCGACATATCAATCATGGCCTTGCGCGCCTTAAGCAAATTTATTACTGGATTATTTCTCGTCTGCAGCCTAATTCAAAACGCGGCAGTCGAAAAAATATCGCCGCACACTATGATTTGGGAAACGAATTTTTTAGCCTCTTTCTTGATTCGTCGATGACTTATTCTTGTGGCATTTTTGATCGTCCTGAAAGCAGTCTTTTGGAGGCTTCGATGCAAAAATACCGCGTCATCGCGGATGGTCTTCATTTGTCTCCGGATGACCATGTCATTGAAATTGGTACCGGGTGGGGCGGATTTGCTTTTTTTGTCGCGGAAAATTATGGTTGCCGCATCACAACGACCACCATATCGGCAAAACAATTTGATTTTGTAAGCAGCATGGTTCGCCAGAAGAACCTGACAGATAAGATCAAAGTTGTTTGCAAAGATTATCGCGATCTAGAGGGAACCTTTGATAAACTTGTATCTATCGAGATGATTGAGGCGGTGGGGCACCAATTTCTCAAAACATTTTTTAAAAAGTGCGGGGGTCTGCTGAAACCGCATGGAAAAGCGATGATTCAGGCGATCACCGTACCCGACAAAGATTATTCGCGTTATCGGCGGTCAACTGATTTTATTCAGCAATTTGTTTTCCCTGGTGGGTGCCTTCCATCCTTGCAGGCGATTAAACAGGCAACGGAACATACGGAACTGAAATTAGTCCATACAACTAATTTCAGTAGCGATTATTTCCGGACGCTTTCCGAATGGAGGGGCCGCTTTTTTGACAACCTCACTGCAATTAAGCAATTGAAAGTTGGAGAACAATTCGTTCGACTTTGGGACTACTATCTCTGTTATTGTGCCGGTGGTTTTGCAGAAGGAAAAATTCAAGTCGGTCATATTACATTTGAAAAATCACCCGATACAAGTTCCTCATAAATTGTTCTTTGCTTCGATGAACCCCTGGGCGAAAGATGCTTGAGTTCACCCCCGGAACGCAAATTGTTTTGATCGGACTAGCCGCAATCCTTATGATGGCAATCTTGTGGTGCGTGCAGCTATTACAAAAAAACGCCGGGATCGTTGATCTGGGTTGGGCAGGGGGTATCGGTGTCAGTGGGATTTGCTTTGCGCTCACATCGCAAGGTGATGTATGGCGACGGGTCACTGCTGCTGTTTTAATCGGCCTCTGGTCTTTTCGACTGACTTTTTATCTCTTTCGAAGGATGCGGGGACATTCCGAGGAGAGTCGCTATGCGGCACTTAGGAAAAAATGGGGGACGTCGGCAAATCTCTGGCTATTTTGTTTTTTTCAAATACAGGCTCTCGCCGTTCTAATCTTCGTGCTACCTCTGCTCGTTGCCTGCTGGAACGCACGGTACTTTTCTGGTTGGGATCTAACAGGGATCGCAATTTGGCTCATAGGTTTTTCGGGGGTTGCCCTTGCAGATGCTCAATTGGACCAATTTAAGCAAAACAAAGAAAACCACGGCAAAACATGTCGTCGTGGCCTTTGGAGATACAGTCGCCACCCGAACTACTTTTTTGAGTGGCTGCTTTGGTGGTGCTGGCTACCACTATCGTTTGGTACTTCCTATTGGTGGATCGCTGTGATTTTACCTCTGCTGCTTCTCTATACCCTAGTTTTTAAAACGGGCATTCCACCAACCGAAGCCCAGGCACTTGTAAGTCGAGGCGAAGACTATCGACATTATCAAAAAACGACTAGTCCATTTATTCCCTGGTGGCCTAAAAAGGACTTTTAAGAGTGATTGCTTTAGATTTGGCTGAGCGAGGCTGGGTGCCTGATTTTCTAATGCGGTTCGGTATTCGCCGACTGCTTCGGGCGCGGCTTCAAGAACAGAAAAACCAAGCGGATCGGGATCCCACGGCGAAAACTGCGTTCTATGGCCAACTGTGCAAAGAACCCATTGCCGTGCAAACGGATGATGCGAATCGGCAACATTATGAAATGCCCGCGGAAATGTTCCGATTTATACTTGGCCGTAGATTGAAATACAGTTGCTGTTTGTATCCATCCGGGACTGAATCACTAACGCAGGCTGAGGAAGCGATGCTTGAGTTGACATGCCATCGCGCTGAAATTCGCGATGGGATGTCGATTTTAGAACTTGGGTGTGGATGGGGGTCATTCAGTCTCTGGCTTGCAGAGCGGTTTCCCAATGCCCGTATTGTTGCCGTGTCCAATTCTGCAAGTCAAAAGGCATATATTGAACAGCAAGCCAAACAAAGAGGCCTGCGCAAAATTACAATTCTGACCGAAAACCTCACTGATTTTAGCATCCAAGAGCGATTCGACCGCGTCGTATCGGTTGAAATGTTTGAGCATATGCGAAACTATCAACTGCTTCTCAATCGCGTTGCACAATGGTTGAAGCCCGAGGGTAAGTTATTTGTTCACATTTTTTGCCATCGATATTTCGCTTATCTTTTTGAAACAAATACCGATGCTGACTGGATGGCAAGGCACTTTTTCACTGGCGGAATCATGCCTTCACGGGATATCTTTTCCCATTTCAATGAGCACCTCCAAGTTGCCGCGGAGTGGGAAGTCAATGGAAATCACTATGCAAAGACCTGTGAGGCATGGATAGCCAATCAAGACCGAAACCGCCAGGAAATATTAAAAGTATTGCGCAATTACTTGCCAGCTGAACTTGTGGCCCTACAGTATAGACGTTGGCGAATTTTTTTTATGGCCTGTGCTGAGCTTTTTCGATTTTCTGAAGGTGAAGAATGGAAGATTGGCCACTACCTGCTCGAAAAGGCTCGTTGACTGAAACGATGGTCACTGATTGGGACTCGAACTCTCATGCGTGATTTTCCTCAGTTGCGGCTCCGCTGTGCAAATAACAAAGGTGTTGACCCGGATGGGGATTACATTCTTTACTGGATGATCGCAAACCGTCGAATCGCTTGGAACTTCAGCCTTCAGCGTGCACTCGACTGGTCCCGCGCCTTGCACAAACCCTTGCTTATCGTTGAGCCGCTCAGTTGCAACTATCCGTGGGCGGCCGATCGTTTTCACCAATTTGTATTCGATGGGATGGTCGATAATGCACGAGCTTGCCGTCAAAAAGAAATTGAATATCGTGCCTATCTGGAACCATCGCCGGGCGCTGGAGACGGTCTCATCGATGCGCTCGCAAGCCGCGCCGCTCTGGTGGTTACGGATGACTATCCCGCGTTTTTTCTTAGCCCGCATGTTGCGTCGCNTNGTGANTNGCNTANCNAANAANTGTGAGGNCNTCGACTCNAATGGATTGCTTCCGATGGCTGCGNCAGACAAGTGTTTTCTCCGCGCATTTGATTTCCGCCGTTTTTTNCAGAAAACGCTTCCTTCCCATTTGAGTGACCGTCCGGATGCTGATCCCTTGGCCGTATCCGAGGTGCGCAAGACGGTAACACTCGATGAATCGATTCGTAAACACTGGCCAGAATTAACCCNTGATATTCACGATATTTCCCTCGAAAACCTTCCCATCGATCACGCCGTCGGCCCCGTCGCCTTTTCTGGCGGACCCCGGGCGGCAATAGAATCCCTGGATATTTTCCTAAACAGTCGACTCGAAAACTATAATTCGATGCGGAATCTTCCAGAGGAAACCGGGACGAGTGGCCTATCGCCTTATCTTCACTTCGGCCATATCAGCAGCCACCATATTTTCGATCGTTTGATGCACCGCGCATCTTGGTGCATAGACGATNTAGCGGAATCGACGACCGGTNCGAGAAACGGGTGGTGGGGGGTAGATGAGAATACCGAAGCCTTGCTCGATCAACTGATCACCTGGCGCGAACTAGGATTTAACATGTGTTTTCATCGTGACGACTACAATCGGTATAGCTCNTTGCCTGATTGGTCAAAAAAAACATTAAAACAACACGCGAAGGATCCTCGCAAATATATTTACGACCAAGAGTTATTCGATGCAGCAGAAACGCACGATCCACTATGGAATGCCATCCAGCGACAACTGAGCCTCTCTGGCGAAGTTCACAATTACATGCGCATGCTGTGGGGNAAGAAAATCTTAGAATGGTCCGCAAGTCCACAAGAAGCGTTAAAAACCATGATTCATTTAAACAACAAATACGCCATCGACGGACGAGACCCTAATTCTTACAGTGGGATTTTCTGGATTCTCGGTCGCTATGATCGGGCCTGGGGACCCGAACGATCGATTTTCGGTAAAATACGCTACATGAGTTCGGCAAACACCGCNCGAAAATACCGGACCAAAGGGTATCTTGAAAAATGGTGTGGCGGAAAAACAATAGATNNGTAATTGAACTCGTTGAACAAACNACCGAAAGGCTCGACCATGAGTGATTGGCCGGAAGAAGGCGNCAAAGCNCCNTCGTTTACACTGAAATCTGATGAAGGATCNAAATGGAAACTCNGCGATTTTAAAGGGAACCCGGTTGTGNTTTACTTCTACCCCAAGGATGACACNCCTGGCTGTACCAAAGAGGCCTGTGCCTTTCGAGATCAGAAACAAAAATTNAAAAAACTTGGAGTCCAACTCGTTGGCATCAGCCCCGATAGCCAGGAGGACCATGAAACGTTTCGTAANAAATATAAATTAAANTTTCCACTACTCGTTGATGCGNCGCACAAAGTTGCCGAAAAGTATGGGGCCTGGCGGGAAAAAAATATGTATGGCAATAAGAAAATGGGCATCGTGCGGAGNACTTTTCTTATCGATTCGGAGGGCCGATTTGCGAAAATATGGCGGCGNGTCCAAGTGGATGGACACGACCAGCAAGTGCTTGAAGCAATCGCNGAACTCGACTGACNAATCAGTTATTTTCGTCTTCTGTTGNNGACTCTTTNGCGNTATCCTCTGCGTCCTGAGCAATCGCAAAGAGATGTGTTTTATTNCTGATGTAAAGCACGTTGTCNGCCACGATGGGCGTACTATAGACCGAGTTTCCCATATTGATGGGCCCCGAATCACCATATTCATCAACNGATANAATTTCTTTTTCCGGTGATAGTTTGAAAATTGTCACATCGCCGTCTTCGTCACCGATATAAACTTTTCCTTCGACGATNAGTGGNGAACCCCATGCAGCAGCNAGCATATCNTGGGTCCANTGAACCTTGCCCGTCTTCGCATNAAGACAATGAAANAGTCCNCTGAAGTCCGAGATGTAAAGTAAGTCATCTTTAATNGCNACCGTNCCGCAACTTCGATGCATTTCTTCTTCCCAATCGACTTCACCATCTTGGTTTTGATCTTGCTTGTCATAATGCCAGACGACTGCTGAATTTGGATTGTCACGCGCTACCTCACCCTGTTTTGGGTCGACTGCTTGCAAGCGACGATGAGGGATCGTTTCNCTTGGATTATCGACGTGAAACGCCAGCGTCGGACTTACATCACCTCGCTTCGTGGGGTCAATGCACCAAAGATGGCCATTGCCTTCGGCATGTTCCGGATCCTGACCCACAGCAACATAGACCAGTCCATCACAAATCACCGGCGTCGCGATGAGGTTATTACGGGTACCGCGTCCACCAAGTTCCCATTTGGATTCCTTGGGGTTGCAGTCGAATTTCCAAAGCAGCTTGGCGTTACCATTTCCATCACCATCAGGGGCAAAACTATAAACCCATCCGTCACCCCCGGCAAAAATCACCTGGGGCACACCGCCTAAGACGCCATAGGTGGGCGAGGACCACTGCCCATGCAAAATATTNACGCCAGGCGAATCATCGGTCCAGAGGACTTCCCCGGAATGTTTATCCATCGCAATGAAGCTCGGTGCATCCGGAGANGGCAATAAAATATGTGACTCATCAACACCATTCGACGTATTCACAAACAAGATATCGCCAGCCGACGTCACGGAACAGCTGCACATGTTGTGCTGAGAAAGCCCAAGACCCTTCATCATATCGTAGACCCAAACAACATCTGATTCCTGCTTATCACTCGTATTAATTTTTTTAAACCCGCTTAACTTTGGTCCGATTAACCGGACTTCGTACTTGTCGCCTTCTGCTTCCGATGGCGGTGCAAGCGACCACTTCTTACCAGCGACTTTCGTCGTTACTTTCACTTTTTCGGGCACGGTTGAACCCGCCTTAATAAAAGAATCTCGTATCACCGCGGGGAGTTCTCCGGCATCAAGTTTGGCTACCGCAGGCTGCACTTGATCTGAATCTTTATCTGACTTTTTTGTGATGTCGAACATTCTGCCCCATCCCGCAGCCACACCATCGTCTTGATCATCATAAAATCCTTCTGTATCCAAACATTTTACTTCCCCTCGACTTGTCACAAACCAAAGACGATCTTCTTCGACAAGAGGCGCGCAGCAGATACCCTGCAGTGGCCAATCATGGACACGACCTGTTCGCAATTTTTCGCTTGAGTCCTGCCAAAGAAATGAGCCATCCTGATTGTCAAATGCGAGCAAACAGCCGAGGTCTACCTTTCCCGGGTAACGCGTAAGCCAACCACCACTATTGTTGGTTCCCACAAAGACTTTATCACCCGCAACCACTGCATTTCCGTAGGTCTGAGAGCCAAGACGAGCAACCCATTTAATGTTCTTTGCCGTCTCCGGTTGCCAGACCGCTGGATTGCCGTCAAATTCTCCCGGCGACCAGTCCAAAGGAATATTCTTGCCTACCGGCGTATTGTTGCGCTGACTGTCACCGCCCCATTGCGTCCATTCTTTCGTTACTTCATCAGGCGTCGCAGATTCGTCTCCATCTGCAAAGGTGAATCCAATCAGACTGAAAATGATGCCGATTGCAAAACGAATGTGGTGTTTTTTTCCGTTCATCGACCTGTTGTATCCTGTTGTTTATCCGTCAAAGATGACCGTGTATTTTTGATCGCCTACCTCAAGGCAGTGCGCCATTAATTGTTTTCATAAACTCGAATATTGTCCAGATAAAGTTCCGCATCTTTCGCATTGCCATACAGGCCTGGACTCCCATTCAGATTCGGAGATTCGTCCACCGCCTCGATGGTCCAGGCGTCGGGTTCTGCCTGATCGCGCGGCCAGACTTTACCACGAAGCACCGCTCGCTGCTGACCATCCATTTCCTCCGTCGCTACGCGAAATTTCATCCGATACCAAACATCGGGGCTCCAGGGAAAGTCGACGCTCTTGGCCATCCGCATGACAGGAACCCAGGACCGAATCTGCAGCTTCTGATATGCACCCATAAGGTCGAGTGTGTAACGCTGTGCAATCATCCCAATATCAGGCATTTTATTATCCATCACGCCACCACGCACGTCTGCCTCAACCGTATAGTCGTGCATATCTGGATGCCCCATCCATGCGCGGGAGCGAGCACCTTTAGGAATCGTCGATACTTTCACCATCGCCTGGTCACCGTCAATCTCTCGGGCTTGGTGCCGATAGCGAGCACCCACCCAGGTAATCGGGACGGCTTCGTCCTGGAAATCAAAGTTCCATGGCAAATCAGGAACGACTCGGATGCGAGCTGCGGCGGTTAGGTCGCCTACTTCGGCCCGGACAACACTTGCGGTGTGTGCATTGCCTTCTGCTGCAGCGTACACACCAGCTGAATTTATTTCTCCAGGTCCGTCCACACTAAAATCAGCAGGAACCTCTCTCAAAAATCTTCCCTGGTCGTCGAAGAGCCTCGCCCGAAACGTAACCTTCTCTCTTGGTCGTATTAAGGAATCGGCTGGCACGATCTGCAGATAACTGGCTTCNCTATCCGAAGTAACCAGATCTTCAGCGGGTAATGGCGGATGCGAAATCGAACCCGGAGTTTTGGATTCGTCTGTCACGCAGTAAAGATTCTCTGTCGTAGGAATATAAAGACGACCATGCGAAACAATCGGGGAGCCATAACAACCCTCCCCCGCCGGCAAACGCATCTTATAGAGAGTCTTTACTTTATTACCTTCTATTTTGAGCGTATACCAACGACCATTCGCCGTGCAAAGATAGAGCTTGCCGTCCGCGTAGAGCGGCGTCGAACGCATCACTGTCCCCAGTTTCTTTTTAAATTCTCGTTCACCTGTTTTCGCATCAAAACCCATTAACGTGGCACGATCATCTACCACCACAAGCGTTCCGTCAATTAAAAGTGGAGAACTCTTCCCAATCATGACTTCCTTGACGCGCCAGATTGCACCCGTCCCAGTGAGATCCGTTTCTCCAGCAGATCCCGCCGGGCCAGTCCGAGATGGGTCGATGCTGATCAGTCCGCCCATCGTCGTATCATCAATGTTTTCTTCACCGTGAGCAGCAAATATGGTTCCCTCTGCAACCAATGGCGACACGTTCAGTCCGCGCCTGGAAAACTGATATTTCCAGATCGGATTCCCTGTTCTCGGCTGCAACCCCCAGACCGCTCCATCACCGGAGCCAAAAATAAGCGCGGCTTGTCCATCAAGCATGGAAATACTTGGGGTGCTGTAGGTCGTATCATACGGTAGGAGTCGCGTGCCTTTGAACCAGATAAGTTCGCCCGTATTTTTGTCAAACGCTAGAAAGCGGTGGGCAGGCTTGGCCATATCACCCCAACCGATAACAATCGCGCTGATGATCACAAGATTGTCGAATAAGACAGGGACATTCGTGCGGCCCCCGTATGTGCTCAAAAGCCCATATTCTTCATGGAGCGAGTGTGACCACAGTGTCTCACCCGTTTCGCCATTAAGACACTGGAACATTCCGCAT
This sequence comes from Planctomycetaceae bacterium TMED10, assembly GCA_002168195.1. Lineage (GTDB taxonomy): Bacteria > Planctomycetota > Planctomycetia > Pirellulales > UBA7805 > UBA7805. The sequence goes on along the minus strand of NHBP01000019.1, from coordinate 58,329 downwards.
ACACCCAGTGCATAAATATTTCCCGTCTTCGGATCTGCAACACAACTGGACCACCCGACGCGTGTATCAGGAACATCGGAAAGATAAACGTTGAATTTGTTTTCCCACAGCGTTTTTCCTGTCGCTGCATCGACGCAAACAACTTTTTCTCCTTCCCGTGGAGTTCCAGGCTCGCTGCGGACAATTGTATAGAGCTTGCCGTTGAGAACGACCGGTGTGGAAATACTACCTAAATCGTCTCGCTTCCAGAGTACATTGCTATCGGCTCCACCCTTGGGATTCCAGCGGTCCGGTAAACCAGTTTCCGAAGATATTCTGTTCTGCCTGGGACCACGCCAATTGGGCCAATCTAAAGGATCAGCAGCCCTTGCGACACTTCCGAGGGAAAGCAGGACGAGGATAAGAACCAGTAAAAACCGGCTATATTTCGAGTGGGTATATTTCAAGGCATTCGGCACGGACATGGGCATAACGTAGGTGGGTTTGGGAATCAGGACGGCCCTCTCCAAAATATACTGGTCAAAGCAAGGTAAACAAGCACAGACAGCCGGACAAAAAGTTCCTTCCAGTGCGAAAACAGCAAGCTTCCTGGTAATTCTCTTACAATGGCACTGCTGGCACCGATAAGACACTCCGTCGCTGGCACGCTGTAGGACAAGTTCGCCCTTGACGACCGTGCGAGAAAAATCTAAATCAGGCCCTTCAATTTGGATGCGGGTACAGTTCTCGGTTTCGATACAAAGGGAATGCCAAGATGGCGATCAGCAACGAAGTTGCGGTAAGTGATGGATTAAAATACGTAACGGGTAGCACCTACTGTCCGCCAGTGACAAGCGTTCCCCTGTTCGATATCCAAAGGCAAATGGCGCCGTTACGGACTGAAATTGACGCCGCTGTTTCAAGCGTATTTGACTCGGGCCAGTTTGTTCTCGGTCCCGAAGTCAAACAACTCGAATCGAAAATTGCTGCGTTTTGTCAATCTAATTTTGCCGTAGGCTGTGCGTCAGGAAGCGATGCCTTACTACTCGCCTTGATGGCCGCTGATATTGGGCCCGGCGATGAAGTGATTGTGCCAAGTTATACGTTTTTTTCCACCGCAAGCTCCGTCACAAGAATGGGAGCAANAGTAGTCTTTGCTGANATTGAACCAAAAACGTTCAATATCGACCCAACGGATGTTGCCCGGCGGATCACTAAAAAAACAAAGGCGATTATTCCGGTGCACCTTTTTGGACAATGTGCAGACATGAACAGACTCTGCGATGTTGCCCATGGAAATGATTTATTGATGATTGAAGATGCGGCACAAGCAATTGGNGCCGAGTATCAAGGTCGTCGTGCGGGAGCTTTAGGTGACATGGGATGCTTTAGTTTCTATCCCACTAAAAATCTGGGCGGCCCCGGAGATGGCGGCATGCTGACAAGCAATGATGAGAGGTGGGCAGACCGTCTTTCCCTCTTGCGCGGTCATGGCATGCGACCACGTTATTATCACCAAGCAATCGGGGTCAATAGTCGTCTCGATAGCCTCCAGGCAGCGGTACTTAACGTCAAGTTTCCTCACCTGGAGCAGTGGACCGAAATGCGGATTAGTAATGCTCTAAAATATAACCAACTGTTGGGAGTTGCTGGACTCGCTGACCATCTGGAACTGCCCGTCGAGACCGTCGTCGGGAGACACGTCTGGAACCAATATGTGATCCGCGTAAGGGGAGGGCATCGAGATGGCCTGCGCAATTATCTAAATGANGCTAAAGTCGGCACCGAAATCTACTATCCAGTACCACTGCATCGTCAGGCTTGTTTTTCTTATCTCGACTATCCAAATGGCAGCCTACCGGAAACAGAAAAAGCTGCGTGTGAAACGCTTGCTTTGCCGATTTTCCCGGAACTTACCGACGAAGAGCAACGGTATGTCGTACAAAAGATCGCTGCCTATTTTGAATCTGTCGCGTAAGCGTGTTGAATCATTCTTTCAATTGTCGCCTGACTTGCCGCTCATTTTTTCTAACCGATACTCGAGTTCCTTCTCGATCATTTTCGGCTTTTCTGCACGTCGTCCCGATCGCGCAACGATAGCAACACCTAAAGCGACTAAGAATAAGACCAACGCATAGGCTAAAAAATAGCTCTTTTCGTTCTCCGCCTCAGCTGTGGCAGTCGCTTGTGCATAAATTCGTGTTGCTTCGAACCACCATTTGGCTGATAGAGCTAAGACGATTGATCTTATGGCAATGGTTTTCCATTGATTCAACATGGGTGCTAGTAAACTCCTTCTGGCTACTTCCTGTGCGGGCTTCAAAGATCTTCCATACCTGTAAAATTTGTGACCAAGGCTCGTAACTTGCGTCTCAAAACCGAGTAACTGAAAAATGCTTTACACAGTTCATAGTTGTGACTGACCATCCGCTCACGGTAATCACTATCTTCCAGGACCAGCCGGACACTGTCCACAACATCGCGAGTTAAAAAGCCATCCATTTTGATCACTTCAAAACCTCGAGGCTCTATGTCCGCCACAAAAATGGAATAACGGTTAACCAGAACCGGTTTTCGGTAATAAAATGCCTCAAGCAAAGCATTACCAAATCCCTCGTAGAGGCTGGGGTACGTGATAAAGTCCGCTATCGCATAGACGTCGGCAAGTGTATAGATTTTGTTTCCCTGCTCATCGGTCTTACGATACTCTCCTACCCGCGTGTGAATAAAACGCAAATCCACGCCCTGATTGACGGCCAAGTCCTTGAGCGCCGTAAGATATTCGTCTCCCTCGTCTCCCGACTCATGCGATACAATAAGTTTACATTTCGGATTTTTTAACTGCGCTACGAGCGATATTGAGTGTTCGATGCCCTTCCTGGGAACGACCCGCGTGGGTTGAAGCAGCAAAATATCGTCTGCCTCTAAACCAATTTCTGCACGCATGTCCACCGTCCATTCATCATCTGGTGGAGGTCCTGATTCGAAATCGAGCACATTCGGAACTAAGATAGACGACTCACCGGTTCGCCACGAAAGATCATGTTGCGCAAATGAATTAATCGTTACGTGCTGAATGGACGGCAACGANGGTGGAAATGCCATTCGCAAAATATCTTCAACCGCATTGACAGCAAATCGACTACGCTCCCAATAAAAATCATGGTGATGCGCAATCGTGGGAAATCCCGTTTCTGCAATGAAATGGGTGATCGCAAGGCCTAGTGGAATATGCATCGGGATACATAAAGCATTTTGCACGATCATGATTTCAATGTCGAACTTTTCGACGAAATCATACAATGTCCCCTTGAGATATTCGCTTAATTCGTAAAGTTTTTTGGTGATCCTCGGTGTTCGAGTCCGTACGCCGAAAACTTGTTCGTTAATCAGCAAATTTTCCCGATCATAGAAGTAGGCCTCGGGAACCTCCATACTGATTGCCGGATCGCGATCGAGTTTACCGGCATACCAGTAGCTTACGTTTCTATGATCCNACAATATCTGGGCCCACTTGGCACTTTCCAGAGAAACGCCATCTGTACCGGCAAAACGAGTGCCTACAAAACCAATATTATGTGCTGACATATTTTTTTGTGCTAACCATAGAAAGCCATAGAAAGAATAGCAACACTTTACGCTGTTGCTGCAGACTCCAGTAAGTGCGGAACAAAACCGCGGGCGTTTTTGCCACAGCTTATTTCAAAACGCACTCAACAACCTCTTGTAAATTCGTCACGATAATATCGGGGACTGTTTGTGCTATGTGTGGATCATTTTCACGTAATCGTAAACTTCTTCTGTCGGCCGCAAAAAGTGCCGTCCGGAAACCGATCTGCGAGGCTGGCAGGATATCATTACGCATATCGTTACCCACATAAAGCGTTTGTCGCGCTGTAATACCTTTATGAGCCAGCGCCCTAGCGGCCTGTTGAAACATCCAAGGGTCGGGCTTCGCCCTTCCTTCGCGGTACGAATAGTATTGCATTTCTGCAGCGATTTCCAAATCTTCAAGTTGCTTATTCAGCAAAGCCGGAAACAGCAAGGGTGTATAAAATTGGGCATTGCTGATTATGCCGAGTGTCAAGTTTGCCGATCCCAAGCGATCGATACAATCGGTGGCATTTGGCATTGGCCAAACCGGATTAGTCTGCGTTTCATACTCGATCGCCCAGCGATCAATCTGGCTAACCTTTTCCGACCCGATTGCATCCGAATCACCAATTATTTCCCGCCAAATCTGGCGAACATCGACTTCTGGCCAAGGTATTCCCTGCTCCTGTTTGACTTGATGAATTTGTTGAACTTTATCTCGAAATGATGCTATTAATTGATGGCCACACTTTCGCCAGTCATCTTCCATGTCGCATTCCAGTTTGGCATGCCGTCCAACGCTTGAACTGGAACNCATTAGCAAACAATCTGGGAACAACTCAAAAAACTTTTTACCCAGAACGAGGGTCAATTGATCCTGTGGCGAATCATCTAATTCTTCCTGAACGGGCTCAATCGACACGACGCCAATGTCTCCGCTGCAACTTATGAAGAGCGTGCCATAAATATCAAAAAAGACTGCTTGAATATCTTCAAGAAAATGCAACTTCCCAGATTGCTCCGTGGGCAACGGCACCTGCGGTTGACTCATCTCTCGGATAATACGGCACAACTGTGTATTCATGACATGGAGCGAATAGGGCGAAATCTTTCCAGGCTCAGAAAAGAATCTAAAACTTTTTCTTCGTGCGATAAACAACAGACAGCCTCGGCACGTGGAGATTGGAGAACTTGTTTGTAAATGGTTTGTAGTTTTACTCCGATTGATGAAGCATCATAATGTTTTTGCACTGCCTGCTTATTAGAAACGAGCATTTTCTGAGAATGCTTGGCGAATAGACTTTTCTCGAGGATCGGATTCAAGTCAAGAATGCGGTCGCCAGCTTCCCTATGTTCATGCACGTGCAAAATGATCTCTTCCTGAAGTAGCGGTGTTAGCAGCGAGAAGTCAACGACTTCGCTTGACAGAATTCGCCCTAGTGCATTCTGAGCCTCTTTCTTGTGCTGAGTAGCGGATTTAAATGCTTCGCTTACATCAAGGTATGCACAAAGCACATTGTCATAAATTCGATCTTTGCCTAACAAGTCGATTGGAATGTCGAGGGTTTGATAAAGCAATGCTAACTTTATTTTGTTCTNTTCAAATTCCGATGTAATTTCCGGAAGATCTCGGCCCAACAGCGGTCGACCCACTAACTGCGATTCTAGAAAAACCATCCCAAACCNTTCGGCAACACTCGTCGTGATGAGTGCATCAGCCGATGCGATGTTCTCTTTAAAAGAGAACGATTCGCCTAATTCAAAGTGGCACGCTAGGCGTAAATCTTCGGCAACCGATTTCCATCGAGCGTAAGCGACCTTCTCTGCGTCATTTTGTGGTGCGAGCGTCGTTCCAAAAGACGCACGATTCTTAAATAACGTGCTCCACAGTAAAAGTTCGCCAAGATTTTTCCGGCGGATTCCTCGAACCGGATAAATCACTAATGGGTGGTCCTCAGAAATTCCTCTTTCAACCCGCATTTTCTGACGGACTTTAATTTTTTCGGGCAGCGGCCCGAGGGCGACAATTGGATTCGGTAATGCATGTAACCTGTCGGTTGGCAAACCACTTTTGGATAAAATGTCGCGNTCGCGTCCATTGAGCACCGCATAGTGGATATGAGGTGCTTGCGGGTAGATGATTTCATTCATCCCGTGCGATGGACTGTCCAATGCAGTACTTAATTTTTGATACTGTTCTACGCGAAAGTCTTCAGCAAAATCATGGATTTGCAATAGCAGGGGATATCCATGACCCGCCAAAATCTGAAGGGCTCCAGGCAGCGATACATTCTTCCCCAGCGAATGATTATGAACGTGAATCACTGTATCTGCCGGTGAAAATCCACGCTCCTTGAATGCCATAAGAAGATTCGCAGCCAGTCCAGTTGAATCGACCGGTGATTCAGGCCAATGATCATAACCAAGTTCAGCAACGGCATGTGCAGAAACACGCACCCTCGAAGAATCCGGCCATTTTATATTTGAAACGTCATCGCTCGAATCGCCATGAAAAATCGCGACTTGATATTCGTCAGTGGCATCACTGACATTTCTTAATGACTCCAAATGGTTTGTAATAACCTGAAATACACCACCTGGCTGGAGATGATAATGAACGATCGCGATATGCATTTTTTCCGTTTGTTTTATTCAGTTTAAGAAAAATGACTAATGAGTATCGTTGCTTGTGATAGCACACTTAAACCCTTAGCCCAAAATAGTTTTTTATGAATGTGCATACTCGCATTCATCCGAGATTCTTCCTTGCATCTTGACTGAAAGGAATGAATGTCACATATTCTGTTAGGCATCAACGCTATTATTGTCGCAACAGTTACTCAACGAAACCGCGTGTAAAAGTAGATTCTGGTTTAAATCGCTGAAACAAGATGCTTTTTGCGCGTTTCTGAACGGAGGTCGTCGTGTCGCAAAGCGGAGCCGTCCCGTTACCAGTTGCACCAAAATCAAATCCATTGTTTCGTTCGCGAATTTTGGTTGAAATTGTCACCGACCTTCTCACTTCGGATGCGGCTCTTGAAGACATCAATTCGCCTTTGGAAGAATTGCTCCATCAATTTGAAAACCATTTACTTTATGATCTCGGGCAGGCATTTTATGAGGAAGCAGTATTTGAAAATCCTTGGCTAACGCGAGCTACCGAGGCTCTGCGACAGCAACAGACTGAAGTGGAAAGTGCACTTTATCGGTTGCGTAGATCGTCTCATCTCGGCAACCCATCCGAACCGCCCTCGATGAGTTTCCGCAAACAGTTTGAAAAACTCATTGAAAGCTTCTCCAAGCATGAGGCAAGCATTCAAACGTTCATGCAATCCATGCATTGAGCCTAGTAAATTCGGCTAAAGTACAATCTCTCATTGCTCGCTTTCAAAGGTTACACTCCTGTGGCAGTGGCGAATACCGACTACTTTGATGTCGGGTCTGGTGCGGCGGTTTTTATAATGCGATAATCTCGTTCCTCAAAAATTGCTGCGTTACTTCCGGGAACTGAGTTTACTCATTTTCTAATGCTTCCCGGGTTCCATCGCGTTCAATAGATGAAGCAATCAAATTAAAGAATAAAATATTTACAAAGACACCTCGCTTTAAATAAATGATACGCGAAAATAAAAAGAAGTTCCGTTTCAGTCAGCTATTCGTAAAACTGCGACAATGGGAACAAATGCTACTGCATCGGCTTGTTGAAGCAAAACTGATTCACAAGATCAGTGATGAGCAATACCGCAAAAAGGTGATCAGCATCTATGCGGGACATCGCGGTGCATTGCTTGTGAATTCCAATGGATTTTCTGGTCACTTTCGAAACGGTGAACGTCTATTTAGAAGCCGACAATTTGACCTCCAGGGCGTTAAAAATATCCTCGATATTGGAAGTGGGTCGGGGCCGATTTTATCCCACCTCATCAATTACTCGGATGCCGCGACGAAGATCACCGGAATCGATATCTCCAGCGTTATGATCGCTCGAGCACGCAAGCGTTTGGAAAGTAAGCGACCGCGGTTTGTCTTAGGTGATTTGGCGCAACTGCCTTTTTCTGATCAGTCGTTTGATTGTGTTACCTGCTGCTATGCGCTGGAACATGTCCCGGATGCTCGGCGAGGAATAGAAGAAATTTCCCGCGTATTAATTCCTGGCGGTCGCGTGCTACTCTTCGTGACTGAGGATACTTTCGTTGGAGCATGGACCAGTCGAATCTGGCAATGTCAAACNCATAATCGAAAATCGCTAATTAATTTATGCAAAACTGTTGGGTTTGATTTAAAACACGAGTTTTGGTTTACCCGCTTACATCGACTTCTACGGGTTGGAGGAATTTGCGTTGAACTGGTGAAGCGACCGGCAAACTTAACATCGATGTCGGACTCAAGTGGCGAAGGGATCCGCGTTGCAGAAACGAGGCCGGAAATTTCGATGCCACACTTAGAAATAGAGGCTCTTCACGGTCAGCCTGTCGAAGGAGAAACATCTGCCTCCAACAGAACACGCTCAATCGTTTCTAGCAGTTGATCCAACCGGAACGGTTTGTAGAGCACTTCTTTTAATCCCGCTTGCCTTGCTTTTACGATTGAATGGCCGGGGTCATATCCAAAACCCGTCATCAAAACTAGCGGCAAAGAATCCGTATGTGCCACCAGTTTCTGCATCAGCTCATATCCGTTCATATCAGGCAAACGAATATCGGCAAGCACCAAATCGTATCCCCCCAACGCTGTGATATTCCGAACCATTGAGAGTGTTTCTTCACCATCATGCGATGTTTCCACCGCGCATTGGTAACGTTCGAGGAGTTCATGGGCCGCAACACGAACATTTTCATCAGCATCGGCTACTAAAACACGACGTCCACTTAATAGGGGCCTAGACTCTGTCTGTAATGACTGTGGAACTGCTTCGCTGGGGGTCATGGCTTGACCGACTTTCTGGATCACCTGTTTGATATCGCGCGCATTACGCAAAATACTTTCCAGACGTAAAACGACTTCTGGCTCATGCCCTATGTAGCGTTCCATTACATTAACTGTCTCATTCAAGATATCGTCTATCGGTAGCGCAACCGCCGTATGAATTGCTTCTACGCTCTCAGCAGCAGTGGTTGCTTTTTCGGCAACCAGCAATTCCAGGGTGCCTAAAGCCGCTGCCACATCGCTACCAAATCGCTCTAAGAACTGTAAATCACTTTCGTCAAACGCGCAGGAATTCGGGCTTTCAACATTGAAAGTCCCCAGCATCTCGTCATGGGAAATAAGAGGGACCGTGATGGAACTCTTTGCGTCGCGTGCCCCTAATAAATAGAGCGGATCCTCTGAGGTATTTTCGCAAAGATAACTTTTACCTGTCGCCGCAACAAATCCTGTTACGCCATTGCCTTGAGGCTGTGCGTGCAGTTCCCGCAACGCTGCTTCTTGCTCGATCCCTACCGCCAATAGCGGTTCTAACTTTCCAGTCTTTCGGTCGATAAGGCGAATCTCCATTACATCATAGTGCAACAACTCGCCGGTAAAGTGGACAATATTCGACTTCAGCAGTTCAATCCGTTCATCGACCGACATATGCTTTAATTCTTCGGGCTTGAGATCAGCCAATTCCGTGCCGGCTTTTTGGATTGCCTCCATTTTTTGTTGCTGTTGCATTTTCGTCGTTACATCGCGAACCGTTACGATCAACTGGTCAGTTTGGTCCGGTTCCACTGTGGCGGGCACAGCATGAATATGAAAGTATCGATTATCCGCGGTCCGCAACGTCGAATTGCTAGATGCCTGCGAAGATGAGGCAGTATGCAAAGGACAAAAATCTGGTCCTAATATCTCCGGACTCGAGAGCACACTGTAGAAATTTTTTCCTGCTAAATCTCCCCGGTCACACCACTTCTGCATACAAGCGTTGTGCCAGATGATTTTGTTTTCGCCATCAAGTAAGACAACGCCATCAGGCATGCCTTCTAAAACAAGTTCGTTATTTTTTATGTCTCTTATTTCGCCGAGGCTTATCGTCGAACTTTCCAAAATGTGGATGGCATCGAATGAATCCTGCCGCAGGCAGGTGATGGCTCGCCAGATATCTTCTACGACCACGATTTGAAATTGGTCGTTAAGCGGATGACGAAACGAGTGAGTCTGAGCCTCGAAATCGCCGACAAACAAAAGCTTTGGTTTCTTTGGCAACTTCTTGAATCCCTTTGCTCGGCCGTGTTGCTAAGTAACTGTAGCCCTATACGCCCTATGCATTGAAATCGGCGTTTGTGTCCAATCCCTTTTGCGGAAGTCGTTCCTAAACAAGTTTTTAGCTCGATACGCCATCTTTTTTTTTGCAATTAAGCAGATTTTTGGACGTCCCTGCGCACGCGAACTCTTCTCGACCAATGGCTTAGAAAAATACTTAGCATACCGTGATCATCCGTATGAACCCTATAACCGCTACAGAACCATCAATAGAGATCACGGTCAAAAAATCGTGAAAGCAGGCGGGGACGTGGAGCGAAACTTCCTCTACCACCCACAGATCATAATAATCGTAAGTGCATTGAGCGACAAGGATTCTACGTCACCTGAGCCGACGCTGCACACACTCTGAACTACGCTCATGACGACTAAAAGCGGTGCTGTTTGGCATTCTGTCGGTGATCCGAGGAGTAGGCAAATTCCAGACGCTTTTGAATTTGATCAAAGATCACGCCGATAAATGAACAGTGCCGCAAAGCACCGGCAACACATCTCTCGGGGGGGGTCCCAAATGTTTCGCTCCTTATTTCTTGCAGTCGGACTTTTTATTTGTCTGATGGGCATTGAATGCCTGTTCGTGGAGACAGCTGTTTTCACGACTGCGGATTTTGCTGAAGCCGATCTTGTCGACCCAATGGCACCTCCTCCCAGTTTCGTCATCTCACCACCAGCTTGGGCTCCGTGGGGACTCCTCGTAAGCGGATTGGTGGTCATGATCTATTCTTTTACTCTTCCCCGCGGGGCGCGAGGATAGCGGTAAAAATGCGGCGCAAGCAACTGGCTTTCATGCGTTTCCTGGTTTGGCTCAAATAATGTTGTGCGCTGTTCACGATAGAATGCAGAAAACAGTTGACATTGTAATAATCTCAGTGTACGAGAGTAGAAAAGCTCTCATTTAAAACAAAGGCGAAGAACAGTGTTATTGCTCTTAACGCGTGCATTCCCATTACAACTTATCGGCGGAATGCTTTCATTTTTTATTGTGAGTTATCCAGTGTCTTCTCTAGCGAAAGAGGAGGCCGAAAAGCAGCCAAATATTATTTTTATTTTCGCTGACGATCTGGCCTACGATACCATTGGAACGGCAGGGGGACAAAAGCCAAACACGCCTCATCTTGATACCCTCGCTCGAGAAGGAACTGTTTTCACGCACGCTTATAACCAGGGAGGCTGGCATGGTGCAATCTGTGTTGCCAGCCGAAGCATGCTGAATACGGGACGCTTTCTCTGGCACGCACAGCGACAGACGAATCGTCCGGATCAACTTCGAATCAAAGATCGCTTGTGGAGTCAGTATCTTAAAGAAGCGGGCTATCACACTTTTTTCACCGGAAAGTGGCATCTCAACACCGATGTGGAAACGGTGTTTGATGTTGTGAAACATGTCCGGCCCGGCATGCCACGGGATACGCCCGAGAGTTATCACCGGCCCCGCAAAGATAACGCGTGGAAGGCATGGGATACCGCGCAAGGTGGCTACTGGAAAGGTGGACAACATTGGAGTGAGGTGCTGGCAAACGATGCCTGCGACTATCTAAGAAAAGAGGCCGCTGGAGAACAGCCTTTTTTCATGTATCTCGCCTTTAATGCACCCCATGATCCACGACAGGCGCCGAAAGAATTTGTTGATGCGTACCCGCTTGATGATATGGCACTTCCAAGTTCTTTCATGGGTGAATATCCGTACAAAGATGCGATTGGATGTACCGCGCAATTGCGCGATGAACAGTTAGGACCGTTCCCACGTACGCCACATGCCGTAAAAGTACATCGCCAGGAGTATTATGCCATTATTTCTCATATGGATGCGCAAATCGGGCGAATTTTAGATGCGGTCGATAAAGCACAACTCGATGACAACACGCTCATCATATTTTCAGCCGACCATGGGCTTGCAGTAGGAAATCATGGCCTCCTGGGAAAACAAAATATGTTTGACCATAGCATACGGGTACCCTTTATCGTGAAAGGACTAGACATTCAATCAGGCGAAACAAATTCGACGCCCATTTATCTTCAAGATATTATGCCGACAACTTTAGAATTCGCGAAAATAACAGTGCCCGAGCATGTCCAATTTCGCAGCCTTGTTCCAATTTTGCGCAAGCAACGCCAAGCAAACTATGATGCGATCTATGCGGGCTATATGCAAAGCCAACGAATGATTACCGAGGATGGATTTAAACTGATTCTCTATCCAGCCATTAAAAAGGTTCTACTTTTTAATCTGCAATCGGACCCGGAAGAAATGTATGATCTAGCGACGAAACCGGAGCAAAAACAGCGCATCCAACGGTTATTCACTGAATTGCTGGAATTGCAATCGCAAACGGGCGATACGCTTGATCTCCGTTCACTCTTTCCCACTCTTTCCCAAGGTGCATGATCCGTTCGCAGCGGCGGTGGATCAGTAGACTGAATCTCCATCGAGATGGTAAATCGCCCGTATCACACCGTCAAAATCTTTCCATTCGTCAATTTTAAAATTTCCCTCGACGGTCACCGGTCGCACGCTAAAACTTGCAGACGTCCCCGATTGCATCTGCACCATCACGCAGTCGTAAAGTGCCGCTCCAGGGCCAAAACAACATTCCATATTGTCACGGACCAACACAAATTGTGTTAATCCATCCTGCTTGAAACTCGGGAGAATATAGCCGCGAATCTTAATTTTTTCCCCCTCGTAATCCGAAATCTTTTTTGTGAGCATGGATCGATCAAAGAGGTCATCTGTTTTCATTTCAAATTTTATGTCGTCAAACGAGATTGCCTGAGTCTTCGCCGGTTTCGACGTTTGATTCCTGTGGCCGGTTGCCGATACGTCAGCATCGTCGCTCTGAACCCCGCTTTTCAATTCTGTTGCCGATGACCGCTTCGATGTCGCCTGCTTTGGCGTTGCATCCTGTGGCGACGATGGGGGTACGACATCGACCTCCGGATTGCATGCCGGCATCAGGAATACGACCGCCAGCAATAAGATACCCTGATAGTGACCACCTGTGATCATCGCAACTGACCGTCATCGAGGTGATAGTAAACTTCGCCACTCGCATCGACAGCCTCACTAGGATCTTTTACAAGCCTAAATGTTCCAGCAACCTTGTGGAGATAGGGATCAAATCTCAATCGTTCCGGATCCGCCAGAGTCACCTGGATGCGGTCTGTCAATTTTGGATTGCCACCAAAACAGCAATCTCCTTTGTCGCGAACCAGAAGAAAAGTCTTGATACCCTGACGTTGTTTACCGGGAAACACATATCCTTTGATAAATACTTTTTTTCCATCTATCGCTTCAGCGAGTGGGGGTATTTCTTGACCAATTTTTCCTTCCTCGGGTTGCANTTGNGAATAAAAAATTCTTTCGTACCCCTCCGGAACCTCAGTCGCGTAAACATAAGCAGCGAANCTTCCGCTTACGACCAGTAAAATTGATGACAGAATTATTCCGGCGACTGCAACACCTCGCCCCGTTAGTTCACTTGGTCGCTTATGAATCTGTGCGATTGCATACATGCCGAACAAAATCCCTGCAACAGGTATCACGCACAAATATATCGTGAGCAGCGCACACGCAGAGAGGAAACCCAGCGAAAGGCTCGTCACGGCTGCAATAGACAATGCGCGGTAGTCCCCGTCACTCGCATCATGATCAACCGCATCACGAAATCGGACATCCATACTCATGCGAAATTACCTGCAATCTCAAACTTTGCACGAACGACTTTTTCCACAAACTTTTTCCACAAAAAAGGCGTGTACATTGCATCCCTATTTTTTTTCTTTCTGATCATCCGACGAATCATTCGCCGATTTTTTTCCCTGACTACCTGTGGCGAACGGGAAAAACGTGGTGGCACGTCTTATCGCATCTGGATCAATTTTCGCAAGTTCTCCCAATTGCTCCTTGGCTTCTGGTAGCGGGCACGCACGTAGAAAATTTACGATGGGCACCCGTACCCAACTCGATTTCTCTCCCGCATCCTTGAACATCTGAACCAAACGATCCATCGAGCCCCAATCTTCCCAGCGCGCTAAATCGGGAATTACCAGATCGGCCAACTCTGGCCGATCAAGTACAATTCGCAAAGCAGCAATCAATCGCTCTCGCGAAATTGTCTTGCTCTCTTGCCCCTGAAAGCGAATTGCCATGATCGCGGCATAGGTATGAACGTATTCGGGATCCCAAAAAACGCCACCNCGNAAAAATTGGTCTTCAATTAAATNGATCCCGTCAGCACCAGCAAGCGTGAGGTAACACGAAATCAACGAATCNAGGCCTTTCAATTGTGCCTCGTCGCCGGAGACAATCATGTTTTGCAGCAAATCCAGATCCTGTTGCCGGCCACACACGCTTAGCATCGTAAAATAAAGTCGGCGATTCGAAGGGGTTACGTCTGGATTTTGAATCCATTGCAAAAGCTTCGCATGGTCAATTTTATCTCGAATGTCTTTAAGCGCTTGATAATCGGCACGCGCAAATTCATCAAAGGCATCCCCTTGAAGAACCGAATCTTCATCCTCTAAATAATCTTCAAAGAAAATGAGCCGCTCAGGTCCGCTCTCCGGGAGTTCCAACACCTGCTCGACATACTTTTGAGCCCGCGCATTCAGAGGGATTGGTGGCGCCCATTGCAGATCATCTTTGCCAATTCCTCGAAGCAAGCATTGTGCACCTACAGGGGCATCTCCTGTATAAATTGCCACAATTTCGTCTCCGGTGCTGACTCGTTCATCGCCTCGATAAATTTTACTTATTCGAAATTTCGTCTTATAGGAATCAATAATATCGGCGGCAGGCAATTCACCCTCACTCAAATCAGGGCGTTTTGGTCGTGCCACTAATTCACCGAGAACTGCCACATCAGCGGCATTGATATCCTCAGTGAAGGTGGTCTTTACCGGTCGGCAAAACGGGCATGCGAGTGCGGGGCCACAAAAAAGGGACGACATAACCAGGATGGCAAAGCATCTCAAAATTGAATGCATTTTCATAACCTTGCTTCATTCCAACAATCAAATAGACCGTGGTCCCCGTCGCGTCAACAACCATCCCAATAGTAACACGAATATCACACCAATGGCGAGCGGGAGGCCATACCGCCCACGCTCGATCTGCTGCTCAATCTGAATCAGATCTTCGGCTTCCNCTTTTTTATCTATAATGCCCGAATCAATGCCCAAATCTTGCGCATCNCGACTCGGACCCTCAACACCCTTGCCGNTTTGAAGTGCTNGCGACGGTGATTCTAAATTTTTATTTTTNACCCGGTTCGTTTTCGATGCCATTGTAGGGGGAAGCGCAAACCGCCGACCATTCCGCACCGCCAGCGGGTCAATTTTTTCGAGATNTTNNACGTGTTTTTCGGCAACCTCGGTGGGACATGCGAGCAAGTAACGAATTGCTGGTTCTCGTACCCACAAGCCGTCGCCCTCCGCATTGCTGAACATCTCGGCCGCTTGATCAAGTGCAGACCAATTTTNCCACCGGGCCAAATCGCTTAGCACNCGTGCGCCCAATGTGGGTCTTTGAAGCATCCGTAAAAAGACATCGGCAATTTCCTGCCGGTCAATCACCGAGGCCTCCTGCCCNTGAAATCGTAATGCCGTAATCGCGGAACCTGCACGGCGTTCATAATCAGAGCCTTCCTGCATGAGATACGTTTGCTCAATAAAAGGCAATCCTTGCGCACCAGCCANGCTCAGATAGCAAGCAATAATTGCTGGGAGNGATTCGCTTGCATTCACCTGCTCTTCATTGATTTGTGACTTGAGAAATGGCAATTCTTCAGGGGTCCCACAAATAGTTAAAAGCGTGTAATAAAGCTTCCTGATATTCGGTTCCGTACGCGAATCTTGAATTTTAGCCATGAGTACATTTTTATCGAGTTCTGGCTTTAGCTTTTCTAGCAATTCGTATGGAGCTTTGCCAAATTCATCGAAGACATCGCGTCGAAGCATCGGGTCGTCGCTTTCCAGATACGGCATCGCTTCGATCAATCGTTGTACGTCCTCTTTGGGCAATCTCCACATTCGGTGCAAATAATCAATGGCTTGATCAGTCATCGCTATTGGAGTTGTCCAGCGGATCACCATTTCGTTCTGATCATCACCTTCAATCCAATTCCCGTGCATCAAATAACGGTCTCCCGCATTGGCGCTTTCGCCCGGAAAGAACAGTACGCGTGCCGAATCGTCCTCATTAATTCCCTGCTCTCCTTTGAGAATTTTTTGGATNCGAAAAGAAGATTTGTAGGCATCAGGATCATTGATGTCAGAATCAACCACGGGTGTGGCGACATATTCCGCNAGAACAGCAAAATCTGCGGCACCAATTTCATCACAGAGTGTCGGGGAAAGACTTGCACAAATTGAACAGCCCGCAACGACTCTGGGCAGTGCAAGCGTCATTCCCATGCACAAGACAATACCTATCTGCGGAAGCATTTTGAGATAAGCGGACATACGATACGTTCCGATTNCCCGTCTAGGGAGAATGNCTTAAAGCCCTGGAGACATCGGTNCTNTAGGCAACCANCGCGGGAAGAAAGCCAACGAGCACAGCTAACAGAATCAATGCNGGAATCAAAACTAACTCGGGGGAAATCCACCAACCGCCAAAATTGGCNGCGGGAGCCAATTCTAAGAAATCGATNGTCACTCCTGTATTGTCGGCAATGACCGATGCAAAGGCGCCAATAGATGTGTGCCCGATAATCACACCTACCGCCCCTCCGAGAACGGCTAATAAGATTGCTTCAAAAAGAACGATCGTCATCACGGTAACCCTGCCTGCACCCAGCGCTCGCATGATCCCGATTTCTCGGCTGCGATCACTCATNGAGTTATACATGCTCACCATGACTCCGACGCCTGCGACAATCACCACCAGTATTGCGAGGATCAAAAGAATCGTCTGCACGTGTCCCACNATGCCTTCAAAGAGTTGTGCCACTTCTCGACTGGGATAAACCGCCTGAGCGACATTGCCTTCGTTTATTTTGTTATGCAGGATTTGGGAAAAGACATCGTTTTTGAGCAACAAAAGCACGGAAGTCACTTCACGTTGGTTCTCTGGCAAAGGTGCCAGACCACTTTTAACATCCGGATTCTCTGCACCGCTCGCCGAAGACNNCTCTTCTTCCTGCGCAACATCTTGGGTAGCATCGTCCACCTGCGANGCAAACGCCTCTCGCATTTCACCAATCAATGACTCTACTTTTTTTACCTCATTTATCGCTTCGCGATCCAGATCTCCATCGGCAATCAAACGCGCTAGCATCGCATCAACCGCCTGNAAACGACTNGCCTGCTCCTGATAATCTCGATCTTTGGTTGACGGAGGCTCCGTTTCAACCGGCTTCGCATGATCTGCGATCAAATAAAAACCCTCGATATTGACAAACACAGCGCGATCGTTGGGTGTTCCGGTTGGCTTTAAAACCCCNACCACATGGAATGCNTCTTCTTCATGCACATGNGNNTCCTCGTCNTCAGCCAAACCGTGGGTAATGGGAAANCGATCACCNACATNTAANCCNGTTTTTTTTGCNGCCACNGCTCCAATGACAGCGCCACGAAAATCATTTGCCACGAAGTTTTTTCCTTGCGAAAATTCGTAGAATTTCGGTTTACCGTCGGCGTAGGTCCCGTAACTCAGCTTGTTAAATAAATCTGGCGTGGTTCCAACAACGCGAAATTCTTGATAACTGTCTCCCAGGCAATAGGGAACTGCCACTTCCACTGCGGAAGCATACTTTCCACGCGTTGGTTTGCCTTGAGCATCTTTGTACTCAGTGAATTCTTTATAAAAAGAATATGGCACGTTCTCGATTGGCTGACTCAGATGAAAAACCGTATTGAGCGTCAACTGTAGTTTTCCACCCTTCGCACCCAGAATTAAGTGATATCCCTGCGCCGCGTCTCGAAAAGATTCGGCAACCACTCCATGGACGACTAAGACAATAATGACTAACGCGGTTCCCAAAGCAATTGAAAGACCTGTTAATAACGAAGAAAGACTTCGCTGCTGGATACTCCGCCAGGCTATCTTCCATAAACTCATCGCTTGACTCGCAATCTTGCCCGAATTGGGTGATGGGGGAATAAGCTATGCGACACTGTGCTCTATCAAATTTATGTTTGACAACTCATCGACTCGATCAAATTGCGCGCAGATTTCTGCAGTATGGGTCACCATCACAAGAGCCACTTCTTCCTCGCGACATGTTTCGCGAATCAAATCGACAATTTGTTGTTGGTGTCCCGCATCCACGTTTGCCGTCGGCTCGTCTGCGAGCAGCAGTTGAGGTTTGTTTGCCAGCGCTCGGGCAACCGCCACGCGCTGCTGTTCACCAACCGAGAGCGCATTCGGTCGGTGCGAAAGGCGATGTTCAAGACCAACCCGCTTGAGCAGTTCACGGGCGCGGTCGACACTGGCTGCGTTGCGGGTGAAAGCCATGCCTAAAAGAACATTTTCCAGTGCGCTGAAGCCCGGCAAAAGATTGAAGGTCTGAAAGACATACCCCATTTTATCTGCCCGAAACCGATCGCGAACAGCTTCGGATAACTTCGTAATATCTCTCCCGGCAATCTCCACGATCCCTTCATCGGGCTTGCTAATACCCGCAATCACGTGCAGCAGGGTTGTCTTGCCACTTCCACTCCGGCCGACTAACAACATCTGCTCCCCACGATCGACGCGAAATTCGGCAATTTTTAGGATCGGCAGTTGCGTCCCATCCGGTTCGCAATACGCTTTATAGATATTTTTAAGCAATAACATTCTGCTCGCCTGCATCTCTGAAACAACTCTAATCATCCCCTGCGATTCGATGATAACGCTCCGCCGCGAGGGGACAAGTCCAAAAGGCTCTAACCTAGGTTTCGGGGGCGGGATGAGCCACTAAATACTGGGCTATTTTTCTTCCTGTTACACTGAGGGGGACGCGGCCGAATTCACCCGCTCGCACCCAACGATGTGGAGTTTGATCCCCTTTTTTCCTTCGGGCCGATGCGATCGTGGCCTCGTAGCATTCAAGTGTTATCTGATAGCGGGTTACTCCATGCTTCAGTGTTTTAATCCGGCTACCAGGATCAACCGTATAACCGGTCAGATTTCGGACTCCGTCGATAATTTGCTCCGCCACTGCTGACTCCTGGTGCTGATTCAAACGCATCCTGGGAAAATCCCATAGCCCGGACCATCTCTCATTCGGTCCGCACTGGCGGATCAGAAACCGTTGCTTACGACAGATTACAATTGCCGCTTCGCGGATTTTTTCTAGCGTTGCGCGAGGTCGCATCACCGGTATTTTTGTCGTCAGATTTTTTTGGCGGGAAAGACATAGATCAGCGACTGGACATGCTTCGCAATTGGGAGATTTTGGGGTGCAAACCAAACTACCTAATTCCATAAGTGCTTGGTTAAATTGTCCGACTCTTTTTCTTGGGACCAAGGTCTCCGATAAAGACCAGAGTGACTTCTGTGATTGTGACGAGGAGACCTCCGACCGCATTGCTGCTAATCTTGCAAATAACCGAATTGTATTTGCCTCAAGAATTGGCTCCGCGATGTCGAAAGCAAAAGATAAAATGGCAGCGGCCGTATAACGCCCGATTCCCGGAAGCTGTTCTAGTTCTTGGCGAGACCTTGGTATTTCTCCATTGTTTTCAGCCATGATTTTTTTTGCTGCTGCATGCAGTTGCCTTCCACGCCGGTAGTAACCCAAGCCTTCCCAGTGCTGTAAAATCTGCTCTTCGCTTGCCTCTGCCAAATCGACAATTGTTGGGAATCGTTTGCAAAACCGTTCGTAATAAGGGATCACTGTTTTTACCTGGGTCTGCTGCAGCATGATTTCGCTGACCCAGATGCGGTAAGGATCTCGTGTCTGCCGCCAAGGCAGATCCCGTGCTCCCCGGGCATACCATGCGTTAAGTCGACGCCTGAATGTTTGTCGCCATGGCGGTGTCAGAAAAGATTGCATCTGCGTCCGTCCCGCGTAAAAAAATCTCTTCCGCATTGCCTACCCTTCAATGAAAAGCCAGTGGCAAAGCGTGTGGAAGCTAAAATACCGGGTTATTTTACACATTTTCCAAACGCCGAATCCCCGGATTTCCGCATTTTTAGCATCTACCGGTTGGGCCATCGTACGGAGTATCCCACTTGAAAAGATTTCTAATTAGCTCATCATGGAGCAAACATTATTAAACCTCCACGGGTGATTCATTTCCGGCAGGCGATGCGGTGATCACCCAGCAATTCAGGCTCTTTAATCCTGGGTTGTGATTTTTGAAATAAAGGAGACATCGTTATGGCGCGTTATAGAGACGCAAAAGGTAAAATCAATCGTCGGCTAGGTGCGCAGATTTACGAAAGTAATGGCGCAGTTCGCGCCTACGATCGCCGCCCTGAACCCCCGGGGATGCATACCAGACCCCGCAAACTATCAACCTACGGTCAGGGTCTGATTGAAAAACAAAAGATCAAGCACTTCTACGGCATTGGCGAGCGACAATTACGAAGGTATTTCGCGAGCCTCTCGCGAAAGCCCGGCAAAACCGGTGAATTGCTTTTGTCTTTTCTCGAGTGTCGTCTAGACAACGTGGTACGCAAAGCCTGCTTGACCCGCACGCGACCTCAGGCAAGACAAGGTATTGTCCACGGGCATTTCCTCGTGAATGGAAGACGGACCAATAAGCCTTCTTACCACGTTCGACCCGGCGATGTCATTCAAGTGCGAAACCGCAAAAATATTTTGCAGTTGTACCATCACATGGAAAACGAATCTGAAGGTGAGCCATGTGATTGGATGACCGTTGATACGGAAACCCTTCGTATTACGATCCAGCAACAACCCGGACGTACGGACATCAGCCTGCCGGTGGATGAAAATATGGTTGTTGAATTTATGTCCCGTTAAAAAGACGGCACATTAGCGTCAACCATGGGCTTTAGAGGGCTTTAGATATTTTTATGCCCACTCGTCTTGCGCGTTCCCGCAACGCTTGCTCGAAATACGGGTACGGCCACTCCGCTTGGTTACGGGCCCACACGAAAGTTCCCTCCACCATTCTGAGCGAAAGCGTTCCCTGGGCAACATAGGACACAACCTTGTCAAGAAAAGCCTCTTGAGCAGGAGACGCCGGCAACAGGCCAACTTTCAGCAGGGCACGGAGATCTTCTAGTTTGTTGTCCGAAAGCGATTGATCCTCGGCTCCCGACAAAGGCTTGAGCCGAGTTTGGTCGGCAACCATAAAGAACAAACAACAAACAATAAAGAGGACGAATCGGCCCGCAGAGACGCGGTTACTGCAATGCATAAAATGCATAAAAATTCCCTTGCATTCATCGTTCCGGCCAGATGCTTATAGAAAAAGCTTGTAGAAAAAGGTGTTCTTTTCAACAAGAGCAAATAAACCCCTGTGGTTCTCATTAAGCACCTTTCCTCGTAATTGCATGCGGTTAAGATTGAATCTAATTGCACATAAAAAGGACCCGTTCACCGCATCCATCCATTTCTGAAACACGGATTATTTCCATGCAATGCGTTCTTTTATCCATGCCGCTGAGATACCGACTTCCAATATTACTGCTATTAGCAGCAGTACTATCAATGGTATTTTTTCTGCCACAGCCGAGCGTAGCGGACGAGGACATTCAGGGTGACCAACCCACGATAAAACCTCCGAATGTCATTCTGATTTTCATCGATGATCTGGGTTATGGGGATGTGGGCTTCAATGGAGCAACCGGTCCCCGAACACCCCATCTGGATAAGATGGCCAAAGAAGGCATGCTATTTACCGATTTTTATGTGGGCTGTCCGGTTTGCTCCGGATCGCGTACGGCACTGCTGACCGGCACCCATTATCAACGCCTCAACATGGATGCGGTGCTTTTTCCCAACAGCCAGCGGGGGCTGCATCCCAATGAAGTCACCATTGCGGAAATGCTTCGGGCGATTGGATATCAAACTACTTGTATCGGAAAATGGCACTTGGGGCACCTGCCTCCCTGCCTGCCCACGATGCAAGGATTCGATTCCTATTATGGAATTCCCTATAGCAATGACATGTGGATTGATCCTGCAAACAAACTTTCTGAAAAGATTGTTCTACGAGAAGGCATCACGATTGAACAAGTTCAAAAAGGCCACAAGCATATGAATTGGGTACCTTTGATGCGGGATGAAGAAATCATCGAGTACCCAGCAGACCAAACAACCCTTACGAAACGGTATACCGAGGAGGCGATGCGATTTATTGAGGCAGAAAAGGAAGGACCTTTTTTTCTTTATCTACCGCATACCATGGTGCACCTTCCGTTGGCAGTTTCATCAACCTTTGCCGGGCGCACCGAACGGTTGATATGGGATGCGATTGAGGAGGTTGATTGGTCAGTCGGGCAAATCCTGCAGGCTGTCCAACGAGCCGGAATTGAGGAGCAGACATTAATTATTTTTACGAGCGATAATGGCGCAGCGGTCGGTTCTTCGCTACCACTTCGTTCGCGCAAAGGCAGTGTGTATGACGGTGGAATTCGCGAACCAACGGTTATGCAATGGAAAGGAAAAATTCCTGCGGGACGTATCTGTCGGGAAGTTACTGCAAGTGTCGATCTTTTACCGACTCTTGCCTTTCTTTCAGACGCCAAACTGCCAAGCCAACCGATTGACGGATATAATATCTGGCCATTGATGGAGGGGAAGCCCAACGCTAAAAGTCCACACGAGACGTATTGTTTGCTGCATGGACCGGGTACCGTACGCAGCGGAAAATGGAAATACTATCCGTGGCAAGAGGGCAAGCATCATGAAGATCGACCGCGCAAAGTGAAAAATCTCTCGAATCATCCGGTGCAACTTTATGACACAGTTGCTGATATTGGCGAAACGACCAATCTTGCCCCACAGTACCCGGAGATCGTCAAACGATTGCAAATAGCGTTTGAAAACCATCAAGCGGATCTAAAAGCAAACCAGCGGCCGGCAGCAAATCTTGAGCGGCCACCGGGTAGCCTTTCTTCGGATCGACCTCGTTGAAACATCATTCGGAACGCTTCCGATCACCCCAGATTGGCCAATATCTGCCATTCTCAACTTCAATGCGGCAGGGAGCGGTTCGAAACACGTCGGATAACAACGACGCGTTCACCACTTGATCGGTCGAGCCACACCGAACGATCTTTCCCCGGTCAAGCACCAAGGTATGCCCCATCGGCGGAATAATTTCTTCCACATGATGCGTTACAAAAACCATCCGAGGTGCGTCAGAATCGGCCAGCCAGACATTTAAATCCTCAAGCAATCGCTCGCGCCCTCCTGGGTCAAGTCCGGCACACGGTTCATCCAGCAGGATTAAAAGGGGATCGGCCATGCGTGCCCGAGCGATCAACACGCGTTGTTGCTCTCCTTGGGAAAGTTGTCCAAAAGGTCTAGTAGTGATTGAGGTGATACCTAATTGTTCCATCTGCGATGCGGCTCGATGGTGATCATCGCGCGTGAGCTGTGGGCGACTCGCTGGCCGGAGTCCCCATTGCGCAAAACGACCGCTTAGCACAGTCTCGATTGCTGATTCTTCAGGGGGAACCGCTCTAACAAGATGACTGGCAACCCAACCGATACTTTGACGTAGGGACCGCAAGTCGATGCATTTTTGGCCACATCGCCAGATACTTCCTCCGGCATTGGGCCAGAGAAACCCGGTCGCCAGTCGCAAAAGAGTTGTTTTCCCACTACCGTTTGGGCCCAGCAGGACCCAATGCTCATCTTCGCGCATCGTCCAATTCACGCGATCTAAAATCTTATGGCCAGCAGCTTCAAACGACACGTCTTTAAATTCAAGCAAGGGAGCAGAGGGCATCGAATGGCTTTCCACTATGGAAATACAACGGAATGTTATTTACTTTTCGCTTCCGGAAGCTGAATCCGGAGCAGAGGGCTCTTGGGATCGAGATTGCTATTGAGTTCTTCTTCACTCACAGATGCAGAAGCTATTCCTTCCGCGGGAACTTTCCCACCGGCAACCCATACAATGCCACCTAAAACTGCGTCACGCTGATCATCATGTGCCCAGTTGTGATGCCAGTGTCCACCTGTAAAACCAATTCCTCTGCCACCATCCGGTCGCTCCAAGCCCCACATCAGTGTCTCTTTTTTTCCAGCCGCTGCTTGAATGTGTGGGTAAGGAACCGGGGGATAACCATTCTTCGAACGCGCCTGTTTGTCCGGTACTGCCTGAAGCAACGGCGTAACTTGGGCGTCCTCTGGAAAACGAATTGAAAAATACCATTCATCGTTGATGTTGGTCATTTTTTGCGGTTGTGTAATCGGATGTTTCTTATTCGGTTCGACTCGAGCGGTCCAATGTGGATTCGTTGAATAACCTGATTCGTAGTGGCCGCCAATCCATTTCTTGAAAAAATCGCCTGCAACGCCCGGTTCGACATGCACTGCATAATGCATACACATTAACCCCATGCCCTGTCGCGTTTTTTGATCCACCTCCTCCAGATGTCCGTTCAACGGATGAGAGCCCAATCCATCTGCGTAAACTATTAAACCATCTGCATTTTGAAGTGCCGTCGGATCCTTCGGCCAACCGCCATCGTGGTAACTAGCCACCGCAAGGTTATCGATAGCGTGCAACCGTTTCGCCAAAAGTTTTACCCCGGCGTTAAACTCGTGCGCGCCACTGGCGTGCGACGGAGCACCAGCAAGCAAGACCACCTTTTTGCGACCATTGCATAGTTGTAGTCGCTTCAACTCAATATCTTTAAACTGAATCTTCATTGCGGGTCCCGAGTGAATTTGCAGAGCCAATTTACCCGAGAGATCCTGCTGCGATTTCTCCTCATCGATGACCTCAGCTGACGTGACACCATTAATCTTGAGCGTAATGTGAGGACCACAAGCGATAATCTCGTAGTCATTCCACCCTGCTAGATCAACCTTTGCTTGCTTCACCTTCAAAGGAGTGGTTTGACGATCACCGTCGGGGCCGATGACAGTTTTCTCTCCCCTTTTTGCAAGTATGCCTCGTCCATGCTCATCGTACAAAAGGCCCAAATAGGTTCCTGCGCGATCGATATCCGCCTGATAACCAATTGCATGTCCATCGTCGGCAAGCTGTGTCCGAAATTGTATGCCTGAATTTGCAGACGGTTTACCTGCTATTCGAAACTTCAACCGCAAGATGAAATCGTCCAATTCCCCGAGTTGCCAAACGAGGAACTGGTTGCGTTTACAAGGCAACTTTTCACTCGACTCGGCAGTAATGGCGCCATCTCGAACCGACCAATAGCGCATGTCTGGGGCCGACCAACCTTCGAGGGTTTTACCATCGAACAGAGGTCGAAAGTCGGCATCTTCGCTCGCCTCGGCAGTGCCAATAAAAATAAGCGTGGATACGAACCATAAAGCGATCGCATTCTGCAATGACCAATGCATCCACCGATGATATTTTTTTTCTGAAATTGACAAGAGTTTACCTCGCTGAAATTCTATTGTGCTTTTTTATTTCTACAACTTCGCATACATCTTCGCGTATTCACACCTGTTCTGTAACACGCTGGCGGAATGCTTCCGGAAAGTTCGCTGCGTGTCGGTGGATTAAATGATTGCCAATGACAATTGCATCCATATCAGTACGCAAAAAACACCGAATAGCTTCGAGTGGTGTTCTTACGATAGGCTCATTTTCATTGAGCGACGTGTTGAGCAAAATGGGAACGCCCGTCTTTGCAAAGAATCGCGTGATCAAGGCGTGATAAAGGGGGTTGGTGCGCTTAGAAACGGTCTGTAACCGACCACTGCCATCAACATGGGTAACAGCCGGAATTTCTTTTTGTCTTTCCGGTCGGATCGGGAAGACTTTTTCCATGTAGGGTGTCGGCTCATCAACCAGAAACCACTCGCCCACATGCTCTTCTAAAATACTTGGCGCGAAAGGCCTGAATTTTTCTCTAAATTTAATNCGCAAATTAATNATNTCCCGCATATCTGTCCGACGAGGATCTGCCAACAAACTTCGATTACCCAGGGCNCGTGCNCCNAATTCCATCGGNCCCTGAAACCANCCCGCAACTTTGCCGTCNAGNAANAGATCCACCGTGACNTCGAGGAGTTGCTCCTGAGANTANNATTCTGTCGGTACGCCNAGTTGTTCTGCCGCTTCAACCACTTCAGCGTCTGTNGCCTCGCATCCCCAATAGGCATGATCTTGAACAAAGCCGCGCTTTCCGCCCAACAAACGATTCCAAATATAAAACGCGGCACCGAAAGAGGTTCCATTATCTGCGGCGCCGGCTGGAATATACACGTTCTCAAAATCGGTCTCGGCAGTGATCTTACCGTTTGCAACAGAGTTCATTGCCACCCCGCCGGTGAGACACACATTCTTGAGGCCTGTCGATTTTTGCAGCGATCGCAAGAGGTGAAGCACGATCTCCTCGGTCACCACTTGTAGCGACTTGGCGATATTGTCGTGTTTTG
Source organism: Planctomycetaceae bacterium TMED10 (assembly GCA_002168195.1). Classification (GTDB taxonomy): domain Bacteria; phylum Planctomycetota; class Planctomycetia; order Pirellulales; family UBA7805; genus UBA7805. The sequence continues at coordinate 32,026 of NHBP01000019.1, read as the reverse complement.
ATGTCATCGCTTCTCGAGAATCTCGCATCGGCCCCAATGTGCGCTCTAANAAATCGCTATGAAACGGCTCAACACGAGGTGCCCCATCATTCCACTTCATGCGGATACCTTTCCGATGGTGCGTAAAATAATCGAGATTTAAGGCAAAAGTGTCTTTCTGNGGAAAGACAATCTTTCGAAATAATTCGATAAATTCAGGTTCCCCATAAGGNGCAAGTCCCATGACCTTGTACTCATCACCGTAATGAGGAAAACCGAGATACATGGTGATCGCGCTATAGAGAAAACCGAGCGAGTGGGGAAAGTAAACCCGACTAATATCTTTCCACGATGCCTGCNGGGCTTCGGCCGTAAGCACGCTTGTGAAATCTCCCATCCCATCGACTGATAAGACTGCCGCATGGTCGAACGGTGAAATCAAAAATCCGGCAGCCACATGCGCATCATGGTGCTCGATCCGATGAAATTTTGCCTTGAGTGCCGACGGATCGANTTCAACCGATTGCGCAAATTGCTCAACCAGGCCGAAGGTTTTTCCCTGTCGCTGAAGGCGATCGACGACGGCGCGGATGGAAGGCCGATAGCGAGCGAGAAAACCAAGACGAGGCCAGAAATTTGCGCGCGGATTAAACGAAATACCGACGTGATCNATTTCTTCCGGACCGATTCCCCCTTGTTCGAGACACCAGCGAATAGATTCGGTCGGAAAACCAGCCCAATGCTTGATGCGATTAAATCGCTCTTCTTCTACCGCTGCGATCAGTTCGCCATCGATCACGAGCGCAGCCGAAGCATCTCCGTGGTAAGCATTGAGCCCAATGATGTTCATGACGCTTCCTTGTTGATGCAGTTGATCCCGTCGATGCAGTTAATGCAGTCCAAAATGATCCCGGTCGGGCATGAAACCACATCTGANGAATCACCACTCAATCNTAAAAAATATNTGGNATTCAAAAGAGTGGCTTTTAGACTCGTCTCGCTATAATCTCAATAGATAAATCCATCTGATTGTAACCGCGGGGGGCATCTCATAGAATGCGAGAGTAGGCATGGATGCTCGGAAATTCTAACGTTACCTCCTTCGAATCACATCGCCCACCGCTCGCACAGACCTGCTATGGCTATCGAAGCTAAATTAATTGTTATTGAGGGAGCAACGGAGGCTGAAATTTCACTCAAATTGCCTACCATCGTCGGCCGTAGCGGGGAAGCGACTCTCAAGGTACGCACCTCCGTTGTAAGTCGGGAGCACTGCCGCTTATATGAAAAAAATGGCACTTTATTTGTAGAGGACCTCAACTCATCAAATGGCACTTTTGTAAATGAAGAAAAAATTGCGAGTCCCACTAAAATAGAAACGGGAGATTTTTTGACCGTGGGTCCGGTGACACTCGAAGTCGTTTGTAAAAATGATGACCGCAGTATTTCACACGATCCTTACACGGGTGACTGTGGTGTTCTGAATGAGTGCCCTCAACCAGAGACTGAGTCGCCATCCAACGTTCACTACCAAGAGACGATTGAGGGAAGTTTTTTGGGCATCGATGACTCCATGCCCCTGAACCTGGGGCCTCATAAAGTTGCCGGCAAATCGGCTGAACCTGGATTTGATCGGCTAAAATTGAGCTCGAAGAAAAAAACAAACCAACCAGGCCAGCCAGGCCAGCCAGGTAAATCCAAAAAGCAAAATCTTCGCAAAAATAATCGGTCGGCAAATAAAGAGGAAACAGAAGAGGAAGGCCACGCGCTGGATCATTTTCTTAAAAATAACACTTAACGATCATTGTAAATAAATTCGCTCTATTTCCTGTTCCATTTCATCAAAGACATCGGCATCCGATTCATTGCCCCTGAACTATTGCATTAGAAGCGTGACGTAAAATGTTTTCTTCCAGCAAAATGTATCTTCTATCGACTGCGACCATTATCGGAATCTCGCTGATGATTCAAATGCGGTTGTCGGTCGCTAATCCGTTGCAAACTGAGGTGACTTCTGTGAATGAGAATGAAAAATCCAAGGCTGCGGATGGAATGGCACTGGCGACCTTTGGTGGTGGGTGCTTCTGGTGCACCGAGGCTGTTTTCGAACAGTTTGATGGCGTGAAGAAGGTTGTCTCTGGTTACGCCGGGGGCTTTCTCCCTGATCCAACGTACAAAGATATCTGCAGCGGTTTGACTGGCCACGCCGAAGTCGTACAAGTCACCTACGATCCAAAAAAAGTTTCCTACCCTCGTCTGCTAGAGGCATTTTGGCAAAGCCATGACCCCACGACTCTCAACCGTCAGGGCAATGATATCGGCACACAATACCGGTCTATTATCCTCTATCATGACCAGGAACAAAAAGAGATTGCCGAAGATGCAATGCGCAAACTTGACCGAGCTAACATTTTTCGCGGACCGGTTGTCACTGAGATCGCGCCGCTGACAACATTTTATCCGGCCGAGTCAAACCATCAAAACTTTTATCAAGCGAATAAAGGAATGCGTTACTGTCAGGCAGTCATCGAGCCTAAGTTAAAAAAAATCCGAAAACTCTTCGCCGATCAAATTCAAATCGGATCAGGACAAAACAAATAACGACAACTCGTTATTCCTGGACGCAATAGCTCTAAAAGATTCCCCTCTCCGGCGGGGGGCTTTTCTTGGAGTTTGTTGTTAAGATGTGTACTGAGAGTTGCAACTTTGTCGCACGCGACAGCCCACCTGGTTGCAATACGATTCCCCTTCGGCTTTAGCCTAGCGATTCTATTTCCTGTACCTGTAATGGCTAAGGAGTTTCATTCCATGACTTTGTCGTTTTCAAAAGGTTCTCGCGGTTTTACGCTGGTGGAATTACTGGTTGTGATTGCGATTATCGGTATTCTGGTCGCGTTATTGCTACCAGCTCTTTCATCGGTACGTGAAGCGGCGCGTCTCACACAGTGCAAAAGTAATCTGAAACAAATCGGGTTGGCGAGCTTACAATATGCCGAAGCTCGAAAGCATTACCCCACGGGTCGTGACAACACGAAACAGTATTCTGTTTCCTGGGCTTTTCGTCTTCTACCCTACATGGGAGAAGAATCTACTTTCGATAGTTTTGATAAAGACTTCCGGGTCGATGAGGAAGAGAATGCGATCGCAATGCGGACTCCAGTTGTGACTTTCATTTGTCCCACGCGCGGTAATTTTATTGCAAATCGTAATTTTGATAACGATGATGCCGCACCAGAAGTGACTGGAGTTGCGGCAGGGGGCGATTATGCGGCATGTCCTGGAGCAGAAATTCTTTACGGTGCAAATGGTGATACTCTGAATCTCGCATCAGCGGGCGCAATCCACACGAATTCTCGTGTTCGGCCTTCTCAGGTAACGGATGGCGCAAGTCGCACCGTAATGATCGGCCAGCGACACGGGTTTGATCTCGCACCTGATCCAGCAGTAGAGCCATGGAAACAGGCCTGGCAACTCGGTGATACCGCCTTTTTTTCGGGAGATAATCCGGATGCAATTTTTGCAACACTGACCCAGGGTTTGCCTCAGGAAAAAGAAGCCGGGACAGCACACATGGACAGTTGGTTTGGTGGGCCCCATCCCGATAGTACGCCATTCGTCTATCTGGACGGTCATGTGTTAGCGATTTCGAATGACACACCGGCTCAAGAGCTAGCTCCACTTGGCTCGATTGGCGATGGAGTCGGCGACGACGCCTCTTGAGAAACAGCGCACTTCGGCATTTTTGGGTTATCCTCCTGCTTTTTATACAAAAGCCCGGCACCTAAGCTGCTGACTGCGGCGATGTGACGAACACTTTTGCTTATTTAGATCCGCTTCGCGCAATAGACAGAGCCTGATTCGGCTTGCTATCATCGAGAGCAGATCAATCCGGACAGAATGATGCAAGAGCTTCCATTTCTGTCTACCCCGGGTCAGCTGTGGGCATTATGAGCATCAGTGACAGTCAATACGGAATTGAGCACAAGCACGGTGGCCTCGGTCAACTTGCATCGACCGCCATTTGTGGCAACGACATCACTTCCTCTTGTTTATACGTTTCAGCGCTCGCCATTCTCGTATCTGGTCGTTGGGCGCCGCTCGCCCTTCTTCTTGTAGCCGGGCTGCTGTATCTGTTTCGCTCGATTTACGCTGAGGTCGTTGGTGCCTTGCCCCTGAATGGTGGGGCATACAACGCACTACTCAACACAACCAGTAAATTCAGAGCATCCTTAGCGGCTTGTCTTACCATTTTATCTTATATGACCACCGCCGTGTTATCGGCAAATGAGGCTATCCATTATCTACAACGACTCTGGCCAACCGATTGGGGCGATTCCACGATCATCGGTTTAACCATTGGACTGCTTGCCGTGTTTATGGTGCTCACTATTGTTGGCATCAGCGAATCGGCTGTGGTGGCGATCTATATCTTTATTATTCATCTAGTAAGTCTTTCACTGCTTATTGTTGTCGGCGTGATTTACGTATGTTTCGAAGGAATCTCTACACTCGAAACCAACCTCGCAACTCCGAGCGATTACAGCCCCATGCTGGCAATCTTTTTTGGATTTTCTGCCGCACTTTTGGGAATCTCTGGTTTTGAAAGTTCGGCAAATTTTGTCGAACAGCAAGCAGAGGGTGTTTTTCCAAAAACATTACGCAACATGTGGATCGCCGTGAGTATTTTGAACCCCATGATGGCAATTCTCGCCCTCTCCATTATTCCCCTCGATGGACTCAATGGAGCCAATAAAAATGCGCTCTTAGCAAACATCGGGTATGTTGCTGGACACGGAAACTGGCTGGCATGGATTATTTCTCTCGATGCAGTCCTCGTGCTCAGTGGAGCTGTGCTGACAAGCTACGTGGGGGTCAACGGTCTTGTTCATCGAATGGCTCTTGATCGATGCCTACCACAGTTCTTGCTCAAAGAAACCAAGCGCGGTACGACTTCACGGATTATTGTTGCCTTCTTTTTGCTTTCGGTTTCGATACTATTGATTACCCATGGAAAACTCGAGGCATTGGCTGGGGTTTACACCATTTCTTTTCTAACGGTCATGGCTCTCTTCTGCCTTGGTAATATTTTACTCAAGGTTCGTCGCCAACGACTACCAAGACCAACAACTGCACCGTGGCTCTCGGTACTGGTTGCTCTGTTTGGGGTCATTGCCGGGCTTGTTGGAAATACCGTGATGGAGCACTCGGCCGAGCTATACCACTTAGGAAAGAACAATACTTTCGACGCAAATGCTCAAATTACCGTGACCGGCCCCAAAGGCAACGATTCTTTTTATATTAATCGAGGAGGTTCGTTTTCCGATTTTTCTGCGCAATTTAATCGATCAACTTCGCAAACCGGAGTGGTTGCCGAGGCGACCAATGGTGTTCTAAATTTCAATACGCTGGAAAAAGGGCCTGAGGCATCATTAGAAATTCGAGTCGATTCTGGTGTTTTCAAAATCAATAACCTGCATCACCAAAGTTTCGCGACGACCGGTTCGGATGGGTTTTCGAATGTGGTAACGTTTCTATGGTATTTTCTACCGTCAGTGTTGATCGTCGCCATGATGCTCGAAAGAATTGCACTGCTTAAATTATGTCTTTTCATTCTTAGAAATATGATTAGCGGATTCCTACAACCGCTTTATAAAATTACGCAGTGGATACGGCAAATGATTGAAAATATCAACTCTCAACAAATCGTGTTTTTCACGCGTGGAGATAACATTGCCAATATTAACAACGCAATGCTATACGTAAGAAACAATGAGCACACAAATCGGATAAAAATTGTAACCGTAGTGAATAATGAGTCTGATGTACCGGGCGATTTAAAAGAAAATCTTGACTTTCTCAACGCAACCTACCCGAGCATCGAGATTGATTTCGTTGTGCTCAAGGGCGATTTTGGGCCGCATTTAATCGAGAAACTTTCACAAGAATGGAACATCCCGAAGAACTTCATGTTCATCGGATCTCCCGGCGATCAGATGATGTACGGTTTGGCCGAGCTTGGCGGGGTGCGGCTGATCATCTAATACTCCATCCTGCTGCGATTCAGATGTAGTACATGAGACCCGTAGACGCGTTCGTCTGATCAAGCAATTCTGCCACCGTCACCGATTCTAAAACTTCTTGCCGGGCATGCCCAGCTTCATCCCAAACTTCTCTTAAAGCCCGGGCCATGGAACTCTTGTCCTGTTTGACACTCTCGTCGATGAGCTTTGGGCCCTCAATTGCGGACATGACTTCCGCCAACGTAATTTTTTGCGGTGGGCGATTCAATTGATAGCCACCCGATTTTCCGCGCGTGCTGACCACGAAACCAGAAGCCTTCATTTGCAATAATATTTGCACTAGAAATCGCATCGGAATATTGTGGGCTTCCGCTAAATCTCGCACGCGGGCAGGATTCGACGAGTCATACCGCGATGCCAACTCAAGAATTGCAATACATGCGTATTCTGTTTTGGCCGATATTTTCATCTGCTAAGTAACCTTTTTATCATTACAAAGTGAATGCCGGGTCGTCAAGAAAGCCTGATTTAAATTCCCCCACCCTGCTCAAATTCAATGGTGTGTAAACCGCACTCTGTTTTTTCTTGACCACTCCAGCGACCCGCTCTTTCGTCTTCACCGATACTGATCTTTCGGGTACATGGCCAACACCCAATGCTCGGATAACCCTGATCGTGAAGGGGATTGTAGGGTATATCTTCCTTCAAAATTCGGTTCCAAATCATCGACTTGGTCTGATTTGCCAACGGGCTGATTTTGACCAGGCCGAAACGCTTATCCCAGCCCACAATCGGGGCCTGCGCACGATCGGGGCTTTGGTCCCGGCGAATCCCACTCATCCACGCGTGCTTGTCTGCAACCGCTTCGTGGAGAATTTTAATTTTTCGATCCATGCAACATTGGTCGGGATTAATCTGGTGCAGCGGACCTCCGTTTAATTTTTCGTATTCGTCAACCGAAAGAGATGGTTTTTTTAGCTCCACATCAATTTCATACTTTTCACATATGCGATCACGAAGATCGAGTGTCTCTTTGAATTGATAGCCGGTCTCGAGATTAAAAACATGCGTCCGCGGTTCAATCTCTGCGAGCATTGCTAGAATGACACAGCCTTCGGGACCGAACGCGGTTGCCATCGTAAGATGCGGAAAAAAACGCTCTACAGCCCAGGCAATGATCTCTTCCGGCGATGCCGTTTCGAGACGACGACTCTGCTGCTGGATTTCTGCCGCCAGATCCTCTGTCCACGTGAGCTTTCCTGTGCCAGCACTCATGGTTTTTGATCGCTCTATAAGTTTNTATCTATTAGACAAGTAACGTGTTACGGCAATGCCAGCAAATAGGGCGGACTATGAATTTACTATGCTTATCAACTTAGTAAACAAGCCAAGTCTATTGCCCTTATCGGATCAGGAGGTACCCATTCTTCAGTTTGTACTGATTTTAACGATTAGAAACCTCGCTTGCACACCTTCGAATGACATCAGAGAGGTTGTCGCGAGGCTCAGAATGAAAATTTGATTTCTGGAGACACTCCGCAAGAATACAACAACCGAGTCATGTTTTGCAACGTATTACCCTCATGGCAAACACAGCAGACATGAACGGAACAAACTACCTGACTCTTCTATTCATTCTGACAAGATTGAAACACCACTAAATCGTTCGCCTGATAATGAATATCAGGATTACATGGGTTAGGGAAAGAAAACATTTATGGTTTGTTTTTTGACGCAAGCCAAAACGTGGCGTAGACTTTGGGTGTCTGGAGGTAGACCCGCCTCATCCGTTTGCGCAAGNGATCCCACCGTGTTTTCTAATTTTTTGCGGGTCTACCAATATGCAGTTCAATCGATTTTCCCAAATCAGACATCCTTCTGTATCTGTATCTGTATTTGGTATCTTGCGTCGTCCGTGGACCACTCTGGCAGTTGCCGTTTTACTTTTGGCACCTCAAAAGTATCTCGAATCCAATAATTTTTCCGAAGCGGCTGAATCCGAAATTCGGTTTGTTGATTCTGAAAATAGCTTGGCAAANGTGTTGCAGCACGGCGCCAGTCTTGAAAANCAAGAAAAATGGTCAGAAGCACTAGCACATTATGAAGATGCAATCAAACGATTCCCAAACGATAAAATACTTCAAGGACANCAGGATCTCGCTCGAATTCATTACGATTTGGGCCGGCGATACGACGACAACAGCTATCGCGCCACCATGGAGGCGCTCTCAGCGCAGCAGGCTACCGAGTTGTATGAAGAAGTCTTAACCAAAGTAGACTCTTATTTCGTTCACGATATGGATTGGCAACGACTCGTTGATCGAGGTATGCAATGTCTTGAGATTGCGATTCTTAATAAATTTTTAATTGATCGCCCGCAGACAGACACTATGCATTCAGCCATCGAGCCGACGCTCAAACAACTCAAGNAGTTCATTGCGCAGCATCCTGTGAAAAACCGTAAAGAGGCAGTTACCGTTGCCGCCGCAACGGCAGCTTTTGTGTCTTCTGAACTCGGCGTATCACAAAGTGCCGTACTTCTTGAGTATGTCGCAGGGGCCTCGGGGGGACTCGACAACTATTCGTGCTACCTGACTGGAAATCAACTGAAGGATGTCTATTCACAAATTGATGGAAATTTTGTTGGTATCGGNATCGAGTTAAAGGCCGATAATAATGCTCTCCTGATTGTTTCTGTTATCCCCGGCAGTCCCGCCGCGAAGGCTGGGATTCAGGGGGGTGATCGTATTCTTGCGGTAAACGGCACATCGACGCACAATCTTTCAACCGATGCGGCAGCTGGATTGTTGCAGGGCCCTAAAAACAGTCGGCTTGAGTTATCGATCAGTTCATCGCAGCAGCAAACACGGAATGTCTCCCTTGTCCGGCAACACGTGGAAGTTCCTAGTGTAGATGGTGTGTGTCTAATCGATGAAAATCAAAAAGTCGGATACCTGCGATTAATCAGCTTTCAACGAAGCACCAGTCGTGAAATTGATGAAGCTCTATGGAAACTCTACCATCAAGGAATGAAAAGTCTTGTCATCGACGTACGGAGTAATCCAGGTGGCCTGCTGAGCGCTTCGGTCGATGTTGCGGATAAATTCGTTCCTCAAGGAACGATTGTTTCCACAAGAGGACGCAGCCCTCAAGAAGATTACGATTATCCGGCACGACGATCTAGCACGTGGGAACTTCCCTTGGTCGTTTTAGTCGATGAGAACAGTGCGAGTGCGAGCGAGATTTTTGCCGCTGCCGTGCGTGATCATCATCGCGCCACGCTCGTCGGCCGGAACAGCTATGGCAAGGGATCTGTGCAGGGTATTTTTCCGCTCGCGCGGTGTGGCGCAGGTTTGCGTCTGACAACCGCAAAGTTTTATTCGCCTAATGGTAAGCCTATCAGTAATATTGGCGTCAAGCCGGACATCGTGGTTCATCAGGCGGAGAAGCCCGTGTTGACGATCGGAACCAAACCGGTTCCTGACAAAGATCCGATTCTGCGAGCAGGAATTGATGCGGCAAGGCAGAAAATTGCCGCCCGCTGAAAACTGCCGCTTCTCGAACAAGCTGCCTTGCCCAACGCAGCTAGACCGCTTTGCACGCTTGCAATTGCATTCTAATGCGCTACGATGATCTCTTNGCGGCGGCGGTTTCGGACCCTCGGGTCCAGGACCCTGCATCAAGTAAAGAAGCTAAAGAAGATGGGTTCTACCAATAGCGCAACAGCGAAAGAGACAGTTACTCTTTTGCGTTTCAATCATGGGATTGTTTCATGGCAAAAACACCAAGTGAAGTGATGGCTCTGTGTCGAGAAAAAGACGTCAAAGCTGTCGATCTTCGATTTATGGATTTCCCGGGGCTATGGCAGCACTTTACCATCCCGGTCGACAAACTTGAGGAATCCGTATTCGAGGATGGATTGGGTTTCGACGGTTCAAGTATCCGTGGGTGGCAAGCAATTAATGAGAGCGACATGCTGGTTGTTCCGGAAGCGGAAACTGCCTTTATTGATCCGTTCACCGCTATTCCCACAATTGCGATCATTTGCAATATCCAGGATCCGATCACGCGGCAGGATTACAGCCGCGATCCACGAAATGTGGCCAAAAAATCTATTCACTATCTTCAAAAAACAGGTATCGCAGATACGTGCTTTATTGGTCCCGAAGCAGAGTTTTTTATTTTTGACGATGTGCACTTTGATCAAACACCCAATGCCGGGCACTACTTCGTCGATAGCATTGAAGGTGAATGGAACCGTGGTAAAGACACCCGGGCTGCAGGTGAGGGTCCGAATCTAGGATACAAATTACGACACAAAGAGGGTTACTTTCCCGTACCCCCTGCAGACCAGATGATGGATATTCGGAATGAAATGATGCAGACCATGATCCGGATGGGCTTGGATGTTGAATGCCAACACCATGAAGTTGGCACCGCAGGGCAAGCCGAAATTGATCTTCATTACGATACGTTAGTCGCGATGGCGGACAACATGATGGTCTACAAATATGCCATCAAAAACACTGCGGCAAAGTATGGAAAATCCGTAACCTTCATGCCAAAACCCATCTTCGGGGACAACGGATCGGGAATGCATACGCATGTCTCCTTGTGGAAAAANCAGGAACCGTTGTTTGCTGGCAGCGGCTATGCCGGGTTAAGCGAAATGGCCCTCTGGGCAATCGGGGGTCTCCTGCATCATGCAGCCAGCGTCCTCGCATTCACAAACCCTACAACCAACAGCTACAAACGTTTAGTTCCTGGATATGAAGCGCCCGTGAATCTTGCCTATTCACAACGCAATCGAAGCGCGGCTTGCCGGATTCCGATGTACAGTGCCAGCCCCCGATCTAAACGTGTCGAATTCCGCTGCCCCGACCCGAGTTGCAATCCATATCTAGCATTCTCAGCAATCTTGATGGCAATGCTCGATGGAATCGAAAATAAAATGGATCCTGGCAAACCACTCGACGAAGACATCTACGAAATGTCTAACGATGCAGCCGGATCGGTGATGACGACGCCCTCGTCGCTTTATGATGCGCTGGAATCACTTCAAAATGATCACGATTTTCTGTTACGGGGCAATGTTTTTACGGAAGACGTTATTGAAACGTGGATAAAATATAAAATGGAAAACGAGGTCGAGGCCCTCAGATTAAGACCACATCCATTTGAATTTTGCATGTACTACGATATCTAACATTCAGTGATCAATGTTTGTGATTCACTGATCACGTAATCCATCGCGTAATCGAACGGTTCGGTTGGAATCTCTTTAATAATCTGGCAATCNAAAGCGATTCCAATCTTTGTCTTGACGAAGTGGTCAGCAAAAAATCGATCGTAGTGGCCTTTCCCATAACCGATTCGCGCACCGCTTGCTGTAAACGCAAGTCCTGGCACGATGGCTGTGTGCATCTCTTTTTCCTCAATCCTGGGATTNCTGGGAACTAGCACTCCAAAGGCGTCGGGTTGCATATCATCCCAACCGCTGAAACGTGCCATCTGCATGCGATCGTTGGGTTCAATCACCGGAACATAAATTTNTTTATTCAACTCTAACAAGCGCTCAATCAAATCATGTGTTTGCACTTCACTTCTAAATGACACNTAGACAAAACACCGATCTGNTTTGCGAACACACGGGTTTGCAAATATTTTTTCGGTAATCTGATCTGAATAAATTCGACGCTTCTCTGGGTCGATATCATCGCGAAGAGAACGCATGTTTCGGCGTAGTTGAACTTTATTATGATTCAATCGTTTCAATCTCCCGCTAAACATCCGCGAGGGTTTTTTCGATTTCCCGTTGATTCACNGGACGAATGATCCCGCGCTCACAAATNATGGCCGTTATCAGATGGGCGGGCGTCACATCGAATGCCGGGTTGTAGATTTTGATGGCGTCTGGCGTGGTTTGACGTCCAAACCCATGTGTAATCTCGCGTGGATCGCGTTGTTCAATGGGAATCTGTTCGCCCGATGTGAGCGTCAGGTCAAACGTATTGCTCGGTGCCGCAACATAGAANGGTATGTCGTGTGCCGCCGCAACCAAGGCAACTTGATAGGTGCCAATTTTGTTGGCCACATCACCGTTAGCCGCAATTCGATCAGCTCCCGTAATCACGGCTCCAATTTTTTTCTCGCGCATGACCTGGGCCGCCATCGAATCACAAATGACCGTTACCTCAACCCCGCGCTGCTGAAGTTCCCAGGCAGTTAAACGGGCTCCCTGAAGCAACGGGCGCGTCTCATCTGCATACACAGACAAGCGTTTGCCTGCTTCCTCCGCAGCATAAATCACTGCGAGCGCCGTGCCATAATCAGATGTTGCTAAACCTCCGGCGTTNCAATGTGTTAAAACCCCCATATTCTCGTCCAGTAAGTCGGCTCCCCAACGTCCAATGGCTCGACACATCTGTCGATCTTCCTCGTGAATTTTTTGCGCTTCTTTGAGCAATGCCCGCAGAAGCTCGTCGGGAACCTCGCCATTATCCTGTGCGCGTTGTGCACAACATTTCTGTCGATCGAGCGCCCAAAAAAGATTAACGGCGGTCGGGCGACTGCCAGCAAGATAGCCAGTCACTTTTTCGAGTTGTGCGAGCCACGTATCCGGATTCTGATCGGAGACCGCTTGCATCCCCAGTACCGTGCCATAAGCGGCAGCGATTCCGATAGCGGGAGCACCCCGGATACGGAGTGATTTGATTGCTTCCCAAACGGCTTCGACCGAAGTTAATTCGATCTCAATCTTTTCGGTGGGTAATAGCGTTTGGTCAATCAGCCACAGAGAGCCATCCTCCGGTTCACCGACCCAGCGAAGTGTCTCTACCACAATTGGCTCCCAAGATTAATTCCCCGGGGAAATCAGTCAAGATTCTCTTGCAAGGCATCATCTTTTGCCTTGATCTTTCCGACCAATTTATCTTTGAAGGCCGCTAGTTTTGCCTGGAGTGCAACGTCTGCGGTCGAAAGAATCTGCACCGCAAACAAGCCGGCATTCCGCGGTCCACCCATGCCGACCGCCATGCTGGCAACAGGGACATCTCCCGGCATTTGAACGGTAGAGAGCAGCGAATCGAGTCCACCCAAATCCGGCGTGGGGACCGGTAGTCCGATGACCGGCAATGTCGTATGGGCAGCCACAACCCCCGCCAAGTGAGCCGCTCCTCCGGCGGCAGCAATCACCACCCCCAAACCCCGCTCTCGTGCGGTGGATGCATACTCGGTTACGATTCCGGGTGTCCGATGTGCACTCATCACGTGTACTTCACACGCCACATCAAATTCATCCAAGGCGGCTTTCACAGCCTTGATCTTCGGCCAATCGCTATCGCTTCCCATGATGATTCCCACCTTTACATCGCTAGCCATAAAACATGCATCCCTATATTAAATATTTCTGTGAATAAAAATTGTTTCTGCACTTCCCTAAGAACCTAACTGCTCCTGAAATAGTCTGGCAAGCCCCTCGGCAATTGATTTATTGATACCGGCCACTCGATTGGCTTCTCTCGAGTAGACCCAACCACAATTCAGGCTGATCGCCACCACCGTCGTATGCTTACCTCGACGATAGAGCAGGGCATGCGTCCAAGCCGGCACACAGTCCAATTGCTCTTCACGGGGACTCCAATTGTAGTTCCGATTTAGGATCAGGGCGCCACTGGCATTAATGTAACCTGGCGCTTTGGTGACACTTTTTTTCTTTGTCGCAATGTATTGGCGATCCTGTATTGAAATTGTAGAGCCTTCAGGCAAATCGGTCGATTGGTCCGTCCACGGAACCAATTGCCAAAGTTCAACGTGATCGGGACTGGAAATGCTTTGACAGCCCTCAGGTCCCCAAAAATCAATCACTTCGTGGGTTTGTGTATAACGATAAAGGAGAGCAAATCCTGTAAGGAGCAGCGCCAATGAAAAGATCAGAAAGATAAAGAATTTTCCCCGCGTCATTCTTGCAAATCCTTTATAAAAGCCTTCTTGTCAGCCCCACGATTGGCCCTCTAGGTGGCCACACTCATGCGGATTATACTTACTTTTGGAGGCGATGGCAGAACTTGCCGGGCGCCTTTTGAGTCATCCGTTCCTTCCTAGCGATTAACGATACCCACCATGGCCAATGCCTTTGATCCCTATCGTGAAGCCCTCGTCATGGAGCAGGTCACTGTTTGGGGGCCACTGAATGAGGAATTTGACCCTGCGGAACAAGAAAAAATAGCCGCGAAACTTCATACTGCCGCAGAAGATGCCTGCGAGTTAGAATATCAGCGAACCCACACGGGTTTTTGCCGCGTAATCACGGTAACAGAAGATGATTTACAGCGACTCCAAGTGAGTCGAGCCTAACGGGCGTCCTCCCGGGACGCCCCCGGTTGAAGGAACCCCAGTCTCTTGATTGATTCGACGCACTCTGTTCAGGTCGACCTTGGCCCGCGAAGTTATCAAATTTCGATTGGAACGAGAATACTCGATCGAGTTGGCTCAGTCGTTGGATCCTGTTGCCCCACCCAGCACGCGGTTGTAGTCACCGACGAAAACGTTGAACAACCGCATGCTATGAACGTGGCGAAGAGTCTACAGGAAACTGGAGTCCAAACAGATCTTGTGGTCCTTCCGAGTGGGGAATCAACCAAATCGATTGAAGTTGCCGAGCAACTCTGGAAGAAGTGTCTCGAGGTTGAAGTCAATCGAAAAAGCATCATCGTCGCTGTCGGCGGTGGAGTGATCGGAGACCTTGCCGGATTTATTGCTGCGACTTATGCCCGCGGGCTGCGATTTTTACAAATTCCTACTACACTTCTGGCGCAGGTTGATAGCTCTGTTGGCGGCAAAGTTGGAATTAATTTACCGGATGCAAAAAACATGGTTGGTGCATTTTGGCAACCTGCTGGGGTACTGATTGATACTGCGACGCTCGACACACTTCCAGCAAGGGAATACCGCGCCGGACTGGCCGAGGTTGTGAAATACGGTGTCATTCTTGACGAAGAGTTTTTTGAATATTTAGAACGGACCGAGCGTGATATCAATCAACGGAAGCCGTCGGTTCTCATCGACATCGTTGAAAGAAGTTGTCAACTCAAAGCCAAAATCGTTTCCGAAGATGAACGCGAAGAGAGCGGCTTGCGAGTCGTATTGAATTATGGACACACGTTTGCCCATGCGCTGGAAAGTGTAACCGGCTACCGAGAATTGCTTCACGGTGAAGCGGTATCGATTGGAATGCTCTGTGCTTCCCGACTGGCCGAGCACCTGGGGCGATTTGATCATGCGTCTACCGAACGGCAAGCCGCATTGCTTCAAAACCTCGGGCTACCAGTTGCGGTTCCACAGGTTGATCATGCAAATATTCTTAAGGCATTCCGTAGTGATAAAAAATCAGAAGGAAACAATTTGCGGTTTGTCTTGCCGAGTCGTATTGGAAAAGTAGAGTTGGTGGAACATATTGATCCGCAGGACGCCCTCGGAGCACTTGGAAATTAGGGGCCTAACCCTGGAGTGGTTACGTGCAGCAAAACACCACGCAACCGTCCGATCACCAAACCGAAGACTGGCTTCGGTTGTGTCTGGTTTCGGGCGTCGGCCCTCGGATCCTCACAGCATTGATCGCGCATTTTGAAACTCCCGGGGCAGTGCTTGCCGCGGGTACAACGCAACTGCAACAGGTCGAGGGCGTCGGATATCGTTTGGCTCAAGCGATCTCGTCGGCGAAACAAAAAATCGACCTCGCGAACGAATTCGCTGATTGCCGGAACGCAAATATCCAAATCGTATCACGCTCCTCAGCAGAATATCCCCGCTTGCTAAGGGAAATTCCCGACCCGCCGGGAGTGTTGTTTATTCAAGGGGACCTACGGCCTGCCGATGCGGTTGCGATTGCGGTCGTCGGATCGCGAAATGCAACACGATACGGTATCGCCCAAGCAGAACGTATTGCCACCGGATTGGCTCATGCAGGGATAACGGTGATCGCTGGCCTGGCGCGAGGCATTGATGCGGCAGCGCACCGCGCAGCGTTAGCAGCCGGAGGACGCACGCTCGCGGTGATGGGGGGCGGACTACTGAAAATGTATCCTCCGGAACACGTACCATTAGCTGCGCAAATACGTGATCAGGGATGTCTGATTTCGGAAATGCCACCCAACTATGTGGCAACCCGCCATGCATTTCCCCGACGAAATCGCATCATCTCGGGTCTGACGCTCGGAACGTTAGTCGTCGAAGCAGCCGAGCGCAGTGGGGCGCTGATCACTGCTCGGCAAGCTGTGGAACAAAATCGCGATGTCTTAGCAGTTCCGGGGCCCGTCGACAGTCGCAACTCGAAAGGCTGTCATGCGCTGTTACGCGACGGGGCCATTTTAGTCGAATCGGTCGAGGACATTCTTGATGCACTCGGGCCCCTGGTTGAAGAGAATCAACGGGACGACGGTCGCGCCATTCGCCACCCTGCCGAACTTCAACTCAATGCAAATGAAACGACTGTGCTGCAGACGATTGGCACCGAACCCACGCTCATCGACCATATCGTTCAGCAAACTGAATTACCCACCCAGCGTGTGCTTTCAACGTTGAGTGTCCTGGAGGTGCGGCAACTGATAAGCAGACTTCCGGGGGGATGTGTCGTGAGACGCTAAGCGGATTTCAGTAACAGAAGAAATGGTGCCCAAAGCGAGAATAAAGAAAAGTAGTTACCAGGGACTCGGGAAAACTCCGGTTCTTTTGGCGTAGTCATTCCATGCCTTGACCATCTTCGCCGCCATGAACGAATGAATGTAAATAAGGTTTTTCGACTCGCTCCGATCCTCGTCAATGTCGTAGAGTTCCCAGTCCAGAGGCAATCCACCGCGGCCTCTTTTGGCGACCAGTTTCCACCGACCTTCCCGCACCGCACGGTTACCCTCGTGTTCCCAAAACACAGGCCCCCGCTCAAGCGGTTGATTGGTTAACGTCGGCACCAAGCTTTTCCCTTCCATCGGTTTGATGGGTTGCCCTTGGAATGTATCCGGATATGTGGCGCTAGCCAACTCAACGCAAGTGGGCATCAAATCAATCAAATGGCACAATTGATTTCTGATTTTATTTTTATCTTTAAAACCGTTAGGCCAGTGCACAATGAGTGGTGTGGAAATACCACCCTCATGTGTCCAATGCTTATATTCCCTGAATGGGGTATTTGAAACATTTGCCCAGTTTTTACCGTAGCCGATGTAGGTATCGGCCGGTCCCGGCATCACCCGACCATTACGAACAGGCCAGCCATCACGGGTCTGTTTCGGCGTCGATCCCGAGTAATGAAGCGTGTCATCTGCAAGCGGGGGCAAGGTCGGCTTGTCTGCCCGTGGAT
Organism: Planctomycetaceae bacterium TMED10; assembly: GCA_002168195.1. Lineage (GTDB taxonomy): Bacteria > Planctomycetota > Planctomycetia > Pirellulales > UBA7805 > UBA7805. Next base: position 14,674 of record NHBP01000019.1, on the reverse strand, counting down.
TTGCTTTGAGGCTGCGGCCGGCAGCTTCAGCGCAACCTCCGTTGTCTTGTAGATAGCAAAGGAACGTATTGTCGTACTGCCCGGTTTCCTTGAGCGCTTTCACGATCTCGCCGATGCCCTGATCCATCGCATCGACCATGGCCGCATACACCTCCATATTGGCCGCTTCCCAGTCCTTGTGCTCAATAGAGTCCCAAGCACCGGCTGCTTTGGAAAGCTTGACGTCTTTTTTAACGACACCCAATCGTTTCATTTTTTTCAGGCGTGCTTCGCGTACCGCTTGATAGCCCTCATCATACTTGCCCTTGTAATGCGCAATATCACGCTCGCGTGCATGGAGTGGCCAATGTGCTGCCGTATAAGCCACATAAAGAAAGAACGGTTCTGTAGGCGGATTTTCATGGATGAAACGGGCAGCCTGATTAGAAATCGCGTCGGTATAATAATAGGGATCCGTAGGCTGATATTCTTCATCAGCAAAAGCGGAGATCATTTTGTTTCCGCGACAGAGCGTGGACGGATCCCAAAACGAACCGGCTCCATGGATCGTCCCATAAAAACGATCGAAACCGCGTTGCGCCGGCCAATTGTATTTATCTCCGTCATTTCTCGGGCGGGTGATCTTTGAGACATGCCACTTCCCTGCCATGTAGGTGTTGTAGCCCGCCTCGCGCATGACCTCTGCGATCGTGACACAGTTGCGATTTAAATCCCCCCGGTAACCGTCGAAGCCACGATCCTGCATCATATAACCCACGCCCGTTTGATGCGGGTAAAGGCCGGTCAGTAGGCAAGCTCGCGTGGGGCAGCAACGCGCGGTATTGTAAAATTGGGTGTACCGCAAACCGTCCGCGGCAAGCTGATCGAGATTCGGTGTTTGGATTTCTCCACCGTAACAGCCGATATCCGAGTATCCCATATCGTCCGACATAATCAACACAATGTTGGGGCGTGCTGGTTTTTCGGCCCACGATGTGTCGGCAAGCAAGAATAGGAAGCAGCAGCCCGAAAGAGCAAGATTTTTCAGCATCATAAGGCCCCTCGTACAAGTTGACGCACCCTTAATAGGATAGTCTCCCGTCATCAGCATCCCAATAGCCTCGCGATACCGACAAACAGGCATTGTAACAGAGCCTAAAAATTAGCCGAAAAATTTAAAAACGTGCGATATTTTTCGTAATTTGCTACAGTGGTAGAAGCACGTCCATCGTCCCGCCAGCTCTTTTTGAGAAAGCATACCCATGCCGTTTTTGCCAGCACGCCCGCTCACGATTTTGACCCTGTTGTACCTGCTTGTTTGTGTTTCGCTCGTTAAAGCCGCGCCACTTGACCCGGCCATGATCCCAAATGACACCAAATGGCTTCTCCATTTCGATGTCGAAAAAGCACGCGATTGGAATCTCATGCAGAAGTGGCAGCAGCAAATGGAAAGCAAAGAGTGGTATCGAGACAAAGTTGAAGAAATGATTGAAGCTTATGGCTGGAACCCGGCAAAGGATTTGGAAGGCGTCTCGATGTATGACAACGAATATGCGCGATTCAATGGTGTGCTTGCCTTACATGTCCGTAATATTGATGCTGACAAAATTGCTGCCCGTTTTCAAACATTACATCCAGAGGCGAAAACAGAAAGCTATCAGGATCGCTTCATCAGTACCTGGACGACTGACTCTCCCTATCGAGGCGAACACTCTGTATCCGGTTGTTTGATGGACAATTCNCTTATGCTCATTGCAAACAACCCGCAAAAAATTAAAGCGTCGATCGATGTCATCGATGGGCAAGCGCCCGCCCTACAAGATGACTCTTCTCTGCTCGATTCGTTCAATCAAGACGCAATATTGGCTTGCAGGGCGATTGCCGTCCCCGAAGAATACCAAGCAAAAACGCGATGTCCCGTGCTNCAGCGTTGCCAATCAGCCACCATGTTTTTCGATGCCAACGACGATACCATGCAGTTGAAATACGATCTTGAGGCAAACGACGAAGAACTTGCCTCCAAGATGAAAGGCGCCATCAGTGGAATGCGGACCATGATGGGCATGAAAATGGGCAAGGAGAAACTGGGGAAGAAAATGCTCGATGCAATGCAAATCACACGAGAGGAAAACCATTTGCTCATCGAGTGGCAGGGCCAATCCGAAGACGTAGAGAAACTCTCCCAAGCGATGAAGGGCCGAAAGTGGGATAAATATAATTGGAAGCAAAGCAAAAATAAACGCAAAGAAAATCAAAAATCCGGGAACGAGCAGCCCAACAATAAATCCACTGAAGACCTCGACGAGTGGATAAAAAATTTCCAGCTCTAACGCACACGGTCCGGCAGCGACAAATCGTTACGGTAGCCTATCAAGCCGCTGCTGAAGGTCGCGCCGCCATTCGGCTGCAAGCGAACGATTTTCCAAAACACCTTCGATTGCACTTCGATCATCGCGCTGAAAATGATAAGTGCGGGCCACTTCGCTAACGGTTACCGGTTTGGGATCCTGGTCACAAAGAATGAAACGGTCTTCCGCAGTCACTTGGCCGGGTTGAAGGACCCGTAAATAAAAACCGGACTTCAAACTTTTAAGAAACTTCCGGGGAAGATCGACGCGATTAAGACGGGCCGCCAATTTATAGCAGGGCGTTCTGGGTTGGGTAACCTGAACAATCGTCGAGCCTACCTTGAAAGTATCACCAATACAAATATCTTCTTCGAGCATGCCTTGCGCGGTGAAGTTTTCACCAAAACTACCGAGTTCTTCAATCGCTTCACCAAGTTCCTTGCGCCAAAACGAATAATGCTCAAGCGGATAGAGATACACTGCCTTATCCGCTCCGCCGTGCGACTCCAGATCGGCTTGCCCATCGCCCTGAATCTGCGTCAGACTGACTGCAACCGATCCGGCAACGGGAAACTTGAAAATTCCGGTGGAGAATTGTTTGCCCTCAAACTCGATCCGCCTGGTTGAACCCACATTGATAGATATTAGTTGCATATCGCTTCGCATCGTCAGGCCAATCGCTTGAGATCACTGAACTCGTTTCGTTATCACTGCAGGCAATTTACGGCGACTTCCGAGCGACCACCAGCCAATCCCAGGGGTAGGGGTCCTGCATCCAGGTGGGAGGCTCTTCAAAATCCGCTTCCCAGGAATATTCAATTTTATCCAGCTGCACTATTTCAAAACGTGCATCGCCAAAGGTCATCAAGACTTCTTCTCGCAGAAAATGTTTTGTCGGCGTATCTGATATTTTTACAATTCCTTCGGCCAGCGACACCACTTCGTGCTGCGCCGAGTCGCGCATCTCTTTCGCTGCTTCGGAAAAACTGCTTCCATCTCGGCGAAACCATTGACCAATTCTTTGATACGTCAGCAACGTGACCTCAAGCGAAGGTACCACTGCCACCAAGTGCGCACCAGGACGCAAGTTTTTATGAACCGTGCTTAAAATTCCCTCACGTAACTGCGGATCGGGCATAATCAAAACCTGCATTAATAAGCCGACATCCGCACGGCAGAAAGGCGGTTTGGATTCGGCCAGATCTTGCTGCAGGATCCGCACATTATCTCGATCTTTATTATTTTGTTTTGCAATTTCCAGTGAGGCAGCAGAAAAGTCGACCGCGACAACCTCCCTCGCCCGCTCGGCAAGAAACGGCACTGTGCGACCNACTCCACAACCGAAATCACAACAGGTAGCATGCGGCTGGACAACTTTCTCAAGGGCTCTCTGAAGTACTTTGTCCCGATCATTGGCAAATGTATCGAAGATCTCTTCGTCATATTGCGGCGCAGCTTGGTCCCAGACTTTTTGTTCCATGGTCCGCCTCCCTATAGAATTTTTTCTGAATCCGCTGGTCTCGGAATCCGCTGGTCATAGTCTAAGCGGACAATACAGAACCGGACCAGAGCAATTCTGATCACATACTCTGAACACATGCTCTGATCACATACTCAGGGGCGCCGTGCCGGTGGCGGAGGACAACAGTTTTCGGGGCAAAAGTCGGCTCGCGGCCCCAACGAACCTAACGTGTCGCGTTCCGCACCTTCGGTTCGTTCGGTGATCAGTTTGCGGATCATCGACACAAATTCGGGGTGCGTACCGACCGTGCCTGCTCGTAAATACTGAACCCCCAGAGAATCGCATAGCTCCCGTGCTTCGGTATCAAGATCAAAGAGGACTTCCATGTGATCCGAAATAAAACCGATGGGCACAATCACCGCATGTTTGATTTGTTCTGTGGTGTGTGCCGAGGAAATCGCATCGCAAATGTCCGGTTCCAGCCAAGGCTGCTGCGGTGGACCGCTGCGGCTCTGAAANACCAAATCGTAATGAACTAAATCCAGTGCCTCACTAACCAGTCGGGTTGCCTCCTGCAGCTGAAGCACATAGTCACAGCCATCGGACATTGAGGTGGGAATGCTGTGCGCGGTGTAAAACACTTGGGTTCGCCCCCGATCCGACGCGGGAATCTTGGCGATCGATTCTCGGACCCGCTCGATCATCGGGGAGATAAACCCCGGGTGGTTATAAAACGCACGAAGTTTATGAATCACCGGCGATTCAGGACCCACACGCGTGCAGGCTTCGAGAATGTTCTCCCTGTACTGGCGGCATCCAGAATAGGAACTGTAGGCAGAGGTAAAGAACGCAAGAGTTTTGCGGCGACCATCATCACGCATTTGTTCGATCGTGTCGGCAAGCAGAGGGTGCCAATTTCGGTTGCCCCAGTAGATCGGCAACCGCGGCCCATGTTTTTCTAATTCATCGCCCAGCGCTGCGATCAGCGCCCGATTTTGATCGTTGATCGGACTTTTGCCACCGAACGCCTGATAGTGCTTGCCAACCTCAAGCATTCGCTCACGCGGCACATTTCGACCGCGAAGCACATTCTCTAAAAAAGGAAGCACCTCCTCAGGGCCTTCCGGACCACCAAAAGATACGACCAACAGACTGTCGTAGGGGGCCTCTTGGTCGGGCTCAATCATCCAATCACCCCGCGGAGGGCGGATTCGAGATCCGGAAACTCAAAGCGATAACCGCTCTGCTGCAGTTTTTCTGACGAAACCCTTGTGCTGGAGAGCAGCAACGCATCGCCCATCTCGCCGAACATAGTGCGGGCCACGAACGCGGGCATCGGAAACAGCGTGGGTCGACCCAATACCTTTCCGAGAGTCCGCGTAAACTCGGCGTTGGTCACCGGAGCAGGGGCCACGCTATTGAGGGGTCCCGAAAGAGAATCGCTATGGATGGCATGCCGAATGGCGCCCACAAGATCCGGCAAGGCAATCCAACTCATATACTGTTTTCCACAACCGACCCGGCCACCCAGTCCAAGCCGGAAAGGGGTAAGCATTTTGGCCAGTGCGCCGCCTTGGTCGCTCAGCACCACGCCGATTCGCACATTCACAACGCGGATGCCAGCCTCGCGAGCAGGCGCTGCGGCAGATTCCCAAGCCGCGCAAACCTCAGCTAAAAAATCATCTCCGGTTGGACTGCTTTCGCTCAAGAGTTGGTCGCCCGCATCGCCATAGTAACCGATCGCCGAGGCACTAATGAGTGCTTGCGGTTTTTGCTCGAGCGTCGCTAGGCTTTCGGCAAGCAGCCGCGTGCTATGCACCCTACTTTCGCGGATGCGTCTTTTTTTATCGGCGGTCCACCGTCCGGTGGCAATGTTTTCCCCGGCAAGGTGCACCACGACCGAGCAATCGCCAAGTGCGCTTAATGCAGCTGCGTCGAGAGACCCTGCTGTAGGATCCCAGAGTATATCCGCCTCCTCCGGATCCCTTCGCACCAAACGAACGACCTCCGAACCCTCCGCGCGTAACGCTTCGGCAAGTGCAGAACCGACGAGCCCAGTCGCCCCGGAAATCGCAATACGCATGTCACTGTCCGACTATGTGAATAAACACCCCAGTGGGGCGTTATAGTCATCTCATAGAATTTGAGTATTAGCCTTTTGCTTCGTCCAACAATTCCTGCAACTTATGCTTTGGCTGGACGCCAACCATCCGTCCCACAACTTCTCCACCCTTAAACACCATCATGGTCGGGATACTCGAAACATTAAACTGTTGTGCTGTCTGCGGATTATCATCGATATTGATCTTTCCAACCTTAACCGCCCCCGCGTTCTCAACAGCCAATTCTTCGACCATCGGAGCGATCATGCGGCAGGGGCCACACCAGGGAGCCCAAAAATCAACTAAAACTGGTGCATCGGCACCTAACACATCGGTGTCAAATCCGGAATCTGTAAACTCAATCACATCACTCATACGAATCTCCCAAAATCTAAAGCGTTCAAAGCCCAAACTGACTCACAATGGATTGCTCCGGCCATCCCAACGATTGGATCATAACCGAGCAGCAGGTCTCAGAACACAGTAACATGGAACAGGCTCGCTCAAAAGCCCGTCAGGGCAGTTGGTGAAATATATCGCGATTTGCCACCATCCAGGCGGACAGTTGCAACTCCTGCTCGGACTCCAGATGGAGCGTCTGGCGAATATGGCTCCGATGCTTTTCTACGGTCGATAGAGAGATATCGAGCGAATCTGCGACCTGAGAATTCGATTTCCCCAAGGCAACCTCTTTGAGCACATCGTGTTCCCGCGCTGAAAGCTTATGGATGTCACTCGGCACCCTGGCCATCGTTACCAGCACGCGATCTGACTCTAGGTACCGCATACTTGCGCGCCAACGCGCAATCACCGTTTCAAATTCATTGACAAATTCACAACCCGTATCTTGCCGTGTGGAAAGGCACAGGTCGATCGCCGATGTCCACTCGTCTTGTCCTTCTGATATATGAACGACGGTATCGGTGTCTGAATAATCTGCGGCAACGTGACCATTATTTTTATAAACCGGCGGGACATCCGACATGCATACGCACTGATAACCACTGTTCACCACCATCGCAATCATACCTGTGCCCCCTGGCTTAATAAAAATTTGTATCTATATCAGAATCAAATCAAAACACCCTGTCATTGAACTGTTANTACGNNGCTTGCTCAATTGAGGGAGACCGCACCTGCGTGTTCGTCAAATCGCTTGAACACAGCAGCGAAGAATGAATAAACACGTTTTAAAAATCACAAACGGCAACGACGGCAACGACGGCAACGAATAAAAAGCTATTGAATTGCCGCGTGCAAAATGAAAAGGCCCTGCGTTTTAAAACTGTGCTTTAATCCCTCAAATCCCTCAAATGCATTTTCAAACAATCTAAATTCATCTGGCGGGCGTTGATGCTGGCGAATGCTCTTTATTTCCGACTAATTGTCTACTAATGCTCCAGCGACCATTTATCCACATATTAATTTTTCATTAAATAGCGGTTACCCGTAAAAGTAAGTTATAACATACAGATAAACCCCCCACATGGGCTACAATTTTACGGGCGCAAAACATGAACGCGGATCACAATTTACGCGATCGATTGGTGGGCACTCGCTGTTTCTGGCTGTTGGTCTGCGGTAGGGTGTGTGCGATCCGGTGAGGTCCAGTCAACGCAGCGGCCCACCATTTGGCAACGCACTGTTTTTCCTATGGCAGACTACATCCTTCGCTACGGGTCGCTCCGACTTTTGGGCAGTTTTACCGCCCGAGACACTGATCACTTTGTCCGCAATCAACAGGTTGTCGCGAAAACATCGCGAGGCGTGGAATTAGCGGAAGTGCTTTGTGAAGCGAGTGACCGTGCCAGTCAGGATCTTCAGCAGGAGAACGGCGGTCGCATTCTTCGCCTGTTCAGTGAAACGGACCGTGATCAACTGAACCAACTCNACAAGACAGAGCGACAAATCTGGGAATTCTGCCAAGAGCAAATCAAAAAGTTGAATCTTGAGATGCGTCTGATTGATGTCGAGCAAGTCTTTGGGGGGGAACGCATTTTGGTTTATTATCTGGCTGAAAACCGCGTTGATTTCCGCGAACTGGTGAAAATTCTGGCCGCCGAGTTTGGCACACGGATTGAAATGCGACAGATAGGCGTTCGCGACGAAGCAAAATTATTAGCTGATTACGGGGATTGCGGAAAACCGGTCTGCTGCAACACCCATCTATCGGAAATGCCCCCGGTTTCCATGAAAATGGCAAAACTTCAAAAAGCTACCCTGGACCCCAGTAAAATATCTGGACGCTGTGGACGACTCAAATGCTGTTTGCGTTATGAATATGATACGTATCAGGAAATCAAACAAGAATTACCGCCTATTGGATCCGCCATCGTCACCGATACCGGTCGGGGAAAAGTTTTGGGGCATGAAATTCTAGCAGGCCAACTGCTTGTCCAAACCGAGGATATGCGGCGCATCATGATCAGCTCAGAAGAAGTCCTTTCAGTCCTTTCATCCCCCTGACATCATCCCCAGCGCATAATCCCGAACGGTAACAATGCGGAAGCCAAAAAACCGTATCTTCAGGCATTTATCCGTGGGCGCTTTTTCCGTTTACTGTTCGTGTTTCCTCGGCCAAAATTTGCTAGAATTTAGAGAGACGCCATTCCACTTCATCCTGCCTGCATTTGATCTGATCCACCAATAAGAAGACCCACCTTGTTCAATGCTTGATCCCAATCATCCTATTTCCAAACTTGCCCGCGACGACGGTCGCTATCGTGTGGACGCCTACACGTTTGTGTTTGAAGCGCTGAATCATGCACACACGGGAATGGAGCGTGGAAATGACCCGAAAACGTGTGAAGCAGAAGCAGCGGAGATTGAGCAATTGCTCCTTGCCGAAGAAATGGAGATAGCGGATGCCGATGTCGATGAAGAAGTCGAACATCTGGAAAAATCGGCAACAGAATCACAAAGTGATCCNGATGAACCTGAGCGACACGTGACCGGACAGCAACTATGTGGTGCGATTCGCAGCTTGGCACTTGAGCAGTATGGCTACATGGCAAAATGCGTACTCAATAGCTGGGGCGTCCATCAGACCGGTGATTTCGGAAATATTGTCTTCAATTTAATAAAAATTGGTCAGATGAAAAAAACCGATCACGACAAGCTAGAAGATTTTGAAAATGTTTTCGATTTCGACCGCGAACTCGTTGAAAATTTCAGCATTCCCCCAGCGACTGAATAACACGCGTGGTTGGTAACCGATTCAAAAGGGATATATTAGTTGGTGACCATCAAAAACAATACGCGCTGGAAGCTGATCGTAAGNTCTTTAGCCTTGTTGCTCTGGATGTTTTTTTTATCCTTGATGGCCCTTGAGATTATTTGAGATGGCGAGTTTTCCGTTTTGTATTTTTTGTGTTGTAAGGAGTTAATTTTAAGATGAAGTTGATACCCTTAGGAGACAAGGTCGTGTTGCGACCGATGGAGGCTGAAGAGACCACCGCCGGGGGAATCGTGCTTCCGGATGCCGCACAAGAAAAACCACGGCAGGGACGCATTCTCTCGGTCGGTGATGGACGGTTAAATCAGGATGGCTCTCGCTCCGAACACGAGGTAACGGAAGGTGACCGGGTTCTCTACTCCCAATATTCTGGAACAGAGGTAGCGGTCGATGGTGAATCGCTGCTGATTATGAGCGAGAATGATATTCTGGCGATCGTTGCCTAGACCTGGAATCTGCGCCTTTTGATGACCGGAAGCTTGAAAAGCTGGCCGATCACTTGAGGAACACATACAATAGGATCTGACCATGCGATTCAGGATTTTTTCGGGAGCTCACACTGTGCCCACAAAATATCGTCCGAGCTGTTTTCGGCCAATTTTCTCAATGCTTGTCTTCGTCGTCTGTTGTGGATCGACGTTAATATGTGCCCCGNTATTTTCTGAAGACGCGGGTCCCGATGCCAAACAACTCCATCAAAACATTATCCAGCGGGGGGTCCGTTATTTACAGACGCAAGGTCAGGCGGGTAATGGATCCTACAGTGCGGGATCCGGTCCTGGCGTAACCGCATTGGTGACAACAGCAATCCTCCGTAATGGATACACGCCAAATGATCCGCTCGTTGCCCGCAGCCTCGATTACTTGCGTACATTTATCCAAAAAGATGGCGGGATTTATGCGACTGGTAGCATTTATCGAAATTACGAAACGAGTATGGCCATCATGTGTTTTGCAGAGGCTGAAAAAAAACAGCCTGACAAATTCAAAGAGATCGTCGTTCGTGCTGACCAATTTCTGAAGGGCATGCAATACGATGAATCCAGTGATCGCGATCCGTCAGATCCTTTCTATGGGGGGGCAGGGTACGGAAAACATAAGCGACCCGATCTATCCAATACCGGGATCATGATTGACGCTCTTGTTGCTGCTGGTTCCGGTCCGAATGATGAAGCACTTCGTAAGGCGCTCATCTTTGTTTCCCGATGTCAAAATTTAGAAACCGAGCACAACGATACAAAGTGGTCCGTGAAAAATCCNGATGGGGGCTTCTACTATACGGGTGCCGCCGGTGGAAGCAGTCAGGCAAAATGGCCCGAAGGTAAAAGCGAAGAAGAACATGGTCTGCGAAGCTATGGGTCAATGACCTACATGGGACTTAAAAGTCTGATTTATGCAGGACTGACTGCGGATGACCCCCGCGTGAAATCCGCTACCGAGTGGATCCGAAAAAACTATCGGCTTGATCAAAATCCGGGACTCGGGCAACAAGGGCTTTATTACTACTATCACACGTTTGCCAAAGCACTGGACGCAATCGGGGAAAAGAATTTTCTTGATGGTAATGGAGTACCGCACGACTGGCGGAAAGAATTGACAGAAAAACTTGCAAGCGAACAACAGGCGGACGGTTCCTGGATCAATAGCCAGTCGAGATGGCTCGAAGCCGATCCGAACCTGGTCACCGGTTATGCCCTGTTAGCTTTATCCTACTGCCAACCAGACTGATTTCGATTAACCAATCGATTAACCAATCGAACGCGTGCAGGTGTTAGAAGTCGACGAAACGTAACACAGGGGAATCTTGGAGGATTCGCCTAGCTTTCCTTGGCGGCGGATGCCTCGGAGGAACCTTCCTCGGAATCTTCGTCGGACTCTTCCTTCTTCTTCTTTTTCTTGATGACGACTGTCTGGACGCGAACCTTCGCTAAACCAGTGGGGGAGTCCCCCTCCTGCCAGCGATCGGTCTCGCGGAGCTTCTCAATACGCTCAGCACGTGTCAGCACGTTGCGACTGCGGATCAATCCACGACGAATTTTAAGGCTCTTATCAATAGTCATCAGACGCTTCCTCATCGAGCACTAAGGGCTCTTCGCAAAAGAAAAATACGGTATTAAACAGACATCGATGATCGAATCGCGTTTCCGCTAGCGGAAACTGCCCGATTTGAGACAAATAAACCGCGAAGCATTTATTGTAGCCCGCGGAATATCCCTCTGCCAAGGGCCGGGACGGTTAAGCGTCCTTCCCCTCCATCTGGGTGAGCGCCGTCTCCACCTCCTCCATCGATTGAGGTCGATTTACAGGATCTGCGGCGATACAGCGATGAATCAGTTGTACCAACCGCTGATCCAGGCCGGGGCAATGATTTTCGATAGGCGTAGGGGGTTTGTCGTGCTCCATGGCTGCTCGACCGGTCACCACCGATGCACTCCATGGCAGCGCACCGGCGTACATTTCGTAAGCGCTCACCCCGAAGGAAAAAATATCTACTCGGTGATCGGTAGCCTTGCGGCGGACGATCTCTGGCGACATATAAAGCGGGGTGCCGGTACGATTCCCCGGGCGACGGAACTCCGGGCGATCTGGAAGGCTCAAGCCAAAGTCAATTAACTTCACCGTCATCCTGTCTTTGGCAACGATCAGATTTCTCGGACAAAAATCGCGATGAATATATCCTGCTGCATGAACCGCATTCAAAGCAGATGCCATTTGCGTCAACAATTGCTGACGATGATGGTCAAAGAGATCGTCTTGTACATGAATCAAGGTATTCATGCCCTGACCATCCAGATATTCCATCAATAAATAAGCGATGCCGGTGGTTGTCTTCCCATACTCGAGCGTTTCGACAATTCCGGGATGCACAAAATGAGAAGCAATTTCTCCTTCAGTCGGCTTATTTAATCTGGAAAACCGCGACTCAAATTTTTTTGTTTTTTCACCGTCGAGTAATTTGAGGCCAACAATGCGATCTAGTTTCAGATCACGTGCCATATAAAATCGCGACATGGTTCCAGCGGCGGCTTCGCGGATCAACTCAAAACGATCTTCAACGTTAACCGGGCGCTTTCCCCACGGTGCTTGAAAACCTTTCCACCAATTCATCGTTTCGACCTTATGGTGTGTCCGGTGGCCTTCGCAGCTTGAAGCACAGAAATAGTGGCGTCGATGGAATCGTGTGCATCACTATTTGCCACAGTAGTCGATTGCGCGGGCAATCTCGCTCTTAAGATCGACTCGACGAACGATGCGATCGATATATCCATGCTGCAGTAAAAATTCGCTTGTTTGAAAACCTTCCGGTAGTGCAATTCTAATCGTCGCCTTGATTGTCCGGGGACCCGCAAAACCGATCAGCGCCTTGGGCTCTGCAAAGACGAGATCACCAAGGGATGCNAAACTTGCTGCCACACCGCCCATTGTTGGATTGGTAAGAACGGAAATAAAGAGNCCACGCGATTCACTGTACCTCGCGAGGGCCGCCGAGACCTTGGCCATCTGCATAAGCGATAAAATGCCCTCATGCATGCGGGCGCCCCCGCCACTCCCACTGATGATAATCAACGGTAAATCTTGTTCGGTTGCACGTTCTATCAGACGCGTCAATTTTTCCCCGACGACCGCCCCCATACTGCCCATGATAAAAGCGGAATCGGTCACTCCGAACGCAACGCGACGTGCGCGAATCATACCGGTCCCCACGACAGCAGCCTCGGTGAGACCTGTTCGTTTCTGTTCGGCCACGAGTCGATCACGATAAGCTTTTTTATCTGCAAAATTCAATGGANCGGCGGCCGCCATATCACAAAACAGTTCTTCAAAGGTACCACCGTCTAAAACTTGCCGAATGCGCTCTTTGGCCGTGACATAAAAATGATGGTCACATTGGGGACAGGTCCCCAATTGTTGATCGGCTTCCTTTCCATAAATAGTCTCCCCACAGTCCGGACACTTTTTCCAGAGCCCTTCCGGAACGCCCCTCTTCGGGCGACTTGGTCCGGTTTTATTTGATGATAAGTCTTGGTTTGTCATATTTTTCTCAGCAAGCGCACTCTGCATTTGCGGTGTCTTTCTGTTCGCAGCCGAAGGCGTCTGCGTGTATTGAGTTATTAGGCATTCGTCAGGGCCGGTGAAATGATCTGAATACTTTCCCTATGCTCCGGGCCGGTTGGAAGCATATCTTTGATTTGGGTCTGATGAAGTACGCTGGCAAGAATCGCGGCAAAAGGATCGGGAACCACAATGACGATCACGCCACTTTTATATTTTTTATATATTTTAATTAGAAAAATATCTATTCTCTCTCGGGCAGACTGTAGCATTTCACCCTCGGGGGGACAAACCGTTTCGGGATGCTCCTGCCACTGCCTAAAAACCTTTGGCTGTTTGCGCTTCACATCTTCAAAGAGCAGGCCTTGCCATAGGCCAAGATCAATATTTTGCAAAAGTTCGCTTGGTTTGTATCGCAGTCCCCAGGCCGCACAAAGTTGCTCTGCTGTTTCGATCGAAGACTGTCTCGGCGAGGTATACACCGCGTTAATGGGTTGCCCACTGGATTGATGAATGATGTCATCTATCTCTTTGGCGGCATCCAGATGCAACGGGACATCCAGTGTACCTAAGACCCGTCCTTGTCGCTCAAATTCCGTGATTCCTGAACGGACAATCCAAAACTGCAACATTATTTACTAAACCTCTAAACGTATTATGGATTCTCGTTGACTGCCGAAACTTCTCAAGCCAATTTTCAAAAAAATCCTGTAGCCGATCGCCGCAAAGAATAGACTGACAACTTGTGGAGCATGTGTGAATAACAACGCGTATGAGTCAATCTCTGAGATATACTCATCGGCAATGTTTCTATGTGCCGTGTGAAATAACTTGAGTATGCAATGATTTATGGAGTCCCGCAGCCGGTGAAAGCCAAGCGACAATTCTAACAATGTGGGATCTTAGCGTCTGCAGGCATCATGGCGAGCTTCTCCAACTTATTATCTGGCGATGCTTTAGGCGAATCTGATCGAAGATTTTTCTGCCGCGTGCGTTGGCCCTTCAAGCCTTTCCGGCGGCGGCCGGCGGCGGCCGGCGGCGGAAGGTTGCTGGCAATGGAAGCGGCAACTCAGTTTTCAAGTTCCTGATTCTTGGGAAGTTCTTCTAAACTTGTCAGTCCGAATAACTTCAAAAATCGTGGGGTGGTTCGATAAACCGGTGTGCGGGGTTTTTTTTCCGGTTTTTCAAAACGCAGCAATTGTCTTCGCACCAGTTGAGAAAGAATAGATCCGCTCGGATGGCCGCGAAGTTGAGAAATACTGTCACTCGTCGTAGGCTGATTGTAAGCGACTAACGCCAAGACTTCGACAGCGGCCTGCGACAGTTTTGCTTCTCGAATGGGTCCATAAAAACGTGCCCTGATTTTCTCAAATTCGGGGCGCAGCACCATACGATATCCTCCAGCATCGTAAACAATGTCGTAGGCTGTTTTTCGCTCTCCGTATTCCGTGCAGAGTTCGGCGATCAAATCGTCAACCTCCTCCGGCTTGATGCC